>JBGOSS010000115.1:0-2544 GCA_041476105.1 Gemmatimonadota bacterium | reverse complement strand
GAGCGGCAGCGGCTCGCCGACGGTCACCAGCCAGACGAGCATCGCACTCAGCCGGGCTTGGCGGCGGTCACGTACAGGACCTTGAATCCGGTCACCGGACCCGGCGCCACTCCAGTGAGCGGAGCGGCAGGCGCGAAGTCCTCGGGGAGCTCGGGCGGCGCTTCCAGCAGGCGGCCATAGACCAGGCGCTTGAGGCGAGCTCGGCCGCGCAACGTCTTCGGCACTAGGCCAAGCGTCTCCAGCACGCGGCGCGCGCCCGAGAACGCGGCGGCTTTCAGGCGTGCAGCGGCGCCGCTGGCTGGCGGATCCACGGGGAAAGCGGCCGCGACCTCGACCCTCAGCCCACGGAGCTCGAGGGCCTGACGGAACGAGTCGGCACCGTGATAGTGGACGCTATGCGGGCTGCGAATGAAGTCGGGCCGCTCGGGGTTCGCGTTCACGATCAGGAAGAGGCCTCCGTGCGCGAGCACGCGAGCGATGTCGTCGAAGGCGCGCTCCATGTCGGGGACGTAGTACGACGCCTCGAAGAACAACACGAGATCGAAGCTACCCGCGCGGAAGGGCAGGGCGTCGGCCGTAAGGCGCACGAATGGCCACCGCGCCCCGTAGTGCCCGCGTCCGCCGCGGAGCAGCGGCAGTGAGAGGTCGCCGCCGACGATGGAGCGCGCGCGCGCTCCGAGGAGGCCGAACCCCTGTCCCGACCCGCACCCCAGTTCGAGGACACGCCGACCGGCCGCCAGCCGGGCGGCGTGGGCGTAGCGGGTGTACATCATGGACGCCCCCTCCGCGGTCAGCGGGATGCCGGTCGTCTCGGTCAGGTCCTCAAACCGCGGGGCAGCCCGCTTGAGGGTCATTCCTGAGACTCGTGGAGGGTTGGTAAAGGTCACTCCTGTAACGACTTGTGAGACACGGGGCGGGTGGCTAAGTTCCTTAGCTGTATTCTATATGTTTGACCCCACAGAAGTCCAGCGTACGTCGAGGGACTGCTCCGTGACAGCATCGTCTACCGCGAAGATGTCCATCCCGTTCTTCCGCTATCCCCATCTCCTGAATCAGTACCGCGACGAAACACTGGCGGCACTGATGGACGTCATGGAGCGCGGCGCCTTCATCCTGCAAAAGGACTTGGAGGTGTTCGAGGAGGGTATCGAACACTTTCTGGGCGTGAAGCATGCCTGGGGCGTCGCCAACGGCACGGACGGGCTGATCATCGCGCTGCGGGCCACCGGTGTGAAGCCGGGCGATGAGGTGATCGTGCCGTCACACACGTACGTCGCCTCGGCTGCGTCGATTCACTTTGCCGGCGCCACGCCCGTCCTGGTCGAGTGCGGCCCCGACCACCTGCTCGACCCCAATGCGGTCGAGGCGGCGATCACCTCGAAGACCACCGGCATCATGCCCATCCAGCTCAATGGCCGCACCTGCGACATGGACGCGCTGCAGCGCATCGCCGACCGGCACAAGCTGTTTATTGTCGAAGACGCCGCGCAGGGCCTGGGCTCCAAGTTCAAGGGCCGGCCCGCCGGGACGTTCGGCGCCGCGGCCGAATTCAGCCTTTACCCGGCGAAGGTACTTGGCTGCTTCGGCGACGGCGGCATCGTCACTACCAATGACGACGCCATCGCGCGCCGCATGATGCTACTGCGCGACCACGGGCGGAACGAGGACGGCCTGGTGGAGACGTGGGGCCTCAACTCGCGCTTGGACAACCTCCAGGCCGCGATCCTCAACGTCCGGCTGGCGCACTTGTCGTCCGAGATCGCCCGGCGGCGGGAGCTGGCCCGGCTCTACCGCGAGGGGCTCCAGGATCTGGAGGACATGACGCTGCCACCGGGGCCGGACAACGATCCACATCACTACGATGTGTACCAGAACTACGAGGTGGAATCGCATCGGCGCGAGGCGCTGCGCGCGCACCTGGAAGCCGACGGCGTGCGGACGATCATCCAGTGGGCGGGAACGCCGGTGCACCAGTTCGCCGGCCTCCCTGGAGTGCGCCGGACCGATCTGGCCAACACCGACCGGCTGTTCCGGCGCTGCTTCCTGCTGCCGATGAACACCTCGCTCACCGACGACGAGGTCGGGTACATCTGCGCGAGCATCCGCCGCTTCTACGGGAATGCGAGCTGACACGGCGTTGCAGGCCCTGGGGCCTCTAGCGGATCCGGCTGCCTGTCAGGAGCCGGTGACCCTCCCGGTCGGCGATCGTAGCTGGCTGGAGGCTGCGCTTCGCGCGATGGTGCAGATCCGCTCGGCGGAAGAGCGCATCGGCGACATGGTCAGCGCCGGGAAGATCCGTTGCCCCTGTCATCTCGCGATCGGGCAAGAGGCGCCGCCCGTCGGCGTGTCGCGCCATGTTCGCCCGGGCGATCGCGTCTTCGGAGCCCACCGGTCCCACGGGCACTACCTGGCACTCGGCGGCTCGATCCGGAAGCTCATGGCCGAAGTGCTCGGCAAGGACACCGGAGCATCCCGCGGCATGGGCGGCTCGATGCATCTGATCGACCGTGAGCACGGGCTGTATGGCACCGTGCCCATCGTGGG
>JBGOSS010000114.1:0-2609 GCA_041476105.1 Gemmatimonadota bacterium | reverse complement strand
CAGCGCGTCGGCCACTTCCCGTGCGATGCGCACCGCGTCGTCCACCGGCAACTGCTTCTCACGGGTCAGCCGATCGCGCAGCGATTCGCCCTCGACGTACGGCATCACGTAGTAGACCAGGCCGTCGGCCTCGCCCGAATCGAACAGCGAGAGGATGTGCGGGTGCTGGAGGTTGGCGGTGGTCTTGATCTCGTGCAGGAACCGCTCGGCGCCCAGGATGGCGCTGAGCTCGGGGCGCAGGACCTTCAGCGCCACCTTGCGATCATGGCGCACGTCGTGGGCGAGGTAGACGGTCGCCATGCCGCCGGCGCCCAGCTCGCGCTCGATCACATAGCGGTCGGCCAGAGCCGCCGACAAACGCTGTACGGCGTCGGTCATCGAGGCTTCACGGCCGTGAGCCGTCGCAGCTCGCCGAACCAGTTCTGGAGGAGGAGGTAACGCGATGGCGCGGCCGCGGTGGCGGTCGCGGCCGACTCGGTGGCAGCAACCGCGACGATGAACCGCCGTCCGTCGGGGTGGATGTCCCAGTTCTGCACCCCATTGGCGGCGATCGTGGTCACCACCTCCGGCGCGTTGACGACGATGGTCGGCGTCCGGTCGATGCGGGCACGGAACAGGGTGTCGAGCGGGGCGCCGGCTCGCCAGAAGTACACGTACCGGCCATCCGGTGACCACCGAGGTGCCGAGGCGCTGCCGCGGGAGATGTTCCATTTCCCCTGCGGCACCGGGAAGTCCCGCATCCAGACCTGGTTGACGCCCGTCTCGTTCGAGGTGAAGACGAGCAGCCGCCGGTCGGGCGAGAGCTGCGGCTCCGCCTCGTTGAAGGGCGACTGGAGGTACGGCACCGGTGTGCTCCCGGAGTCCGTGGTGGCCGTGAACACGTCGTACGCCCGGCCCGGCACAATCGAGTTGAAGATCAGTGTCTTGTCGTCAATCCACTGCTGGACCTGGACTTCCTGCGAGCCAAGGGTCGTCAGGCGTCGTTCCGCGGCGCTGTTGTCGGCCGGCTTGATGAACGGGTCCTCGCCCGTCGGATTGGTCGTCGACTTGTCGAAGAGGATCCGCCGGCCGTCCGGGGACCATGCCGGCTCGTCGTTGTCGCCGTCGAACGTCAGTTGGGTATACGTGCCGGTGACCAGGTCGAGGGTGTAGATGTCGGTCTGGCCGTTGCGCCCGTCGGCGAAGACCTCCATGGCGATCTTCTTTCCATCGCGGGAAAACCGCGGAAATGCGCGGCGGGCCGGTGGCAGCCGCACGGTGTCGGCGCCATGCCCCGGATCGACGATCACCAGGCGATTCGGCGCCACATTCCGAATACCCTCCGCATCGTACTGAACGAAGACGCCGTTGTCCGACACGGAGTATCCGAGCGTCGTAAACTGCACTCCTACACGCTCCAGCACGCGGACGGGAGGTCCCTGCACGCGGTGTTGCGCGAGGTTGAACGGCACCGCAAAGAGCCCCCCGTCCGAGGTGGTGTAGAGGATATGACCGGTTGGTACATACGTGGGCCTCACGCCACCGGGAATCAGCGCGATGGATGAGTCGCTCCTGAAGTCGTAGAGCATGGCCTGGCCCGCCGCGCTGTACAGGACGCCGCTGCCGTCGGGCAGAAGGAATCCCAGGCGACCTGACACTTTGGGCATCGGTACCGGCGTGCCACCTGTGGCAGCTATCCGGAAATGACCGGTGGGACCGGTGAAAATGATCTGGTCCTGGGTGCCCCAGTGTGGGGCGAAGGCCTCCACGGCGCCTCCTCCCGTCACCAGCGTGACGGCGCCGCCGCCACCCACCGAAATCTTGACCAGCGAGCGATCGCTCTGCTTCCGGAAGACGATCCACTGGTTGTCGGGTGAGAACGCCGGTTGCATCCCCGTCTCCGTACCGGCCAGCTTGCGGAAATCCGGATCGCCGTCGAGGTGGCGCAGGTAGATCGCATCCTCGTTGCCGACACGGCCGGTGATGGCGATCATCGACCCATCCGGCGAGATCACGACCTCGGAGTTGGGCGCCGGGGTGACGGCGCCGAACGCCAGGTCGAACCGGCGCAGCGGCTGTTCCGGCGCACGGCGCAGCCAGCCGGCGGCGGCGGCGATGATCGCGACGGCCGCAAACGCCCACGCGATCAGCATCGCGCCGCGGCCGCGACGCGCCACGGCCGGCGCCGCCGCGGTGTGGCTCGCGGTGGGCGGCAGCGCGCCGGGCCGCCTGAGAGCGTCGGCGAACTGGGCCGCGGTGGCAAGCCGGTCGGCGGGGAGCTTCTCGAGCGCCGCGTTGACGGCCGCTTCGACGTGTGGCGGGATGGACTTGCGCTGCAAGGTGAGGGAGCGCGGCGATTCCGTCATCACCCGGGCGATGATCGCCTGCGCGTTCGGCCCGTTGAACGGCGGCTCGCCGCTCAGCATCTCGTACAGCACGCAGCCCAGCGCGTAGACGTCGCTCCGGGCCGTGATCTCGCGCTGCCCCATCGCCTGCTCGGGGCTCATGTAGTGCGGCGTGCCGAGGCTCATGCCGGTCTCGGTCATCCGGGTGCCGGCGCCGGCCGTACTCACCGCGAGGGCGATCCCGAAATCCGCCACCTGCGCCCGGCCGTCGTGCAGCAGGATGTT
>JBGOSS010000113.1:0-2762 GCA_041476105.1 Gemmatimonadota bacterium | reverse complement strand
CGGAGCTGATCGGTGGGGACGCCGGCGACGGCGTCGCGCCCCACGAGGAGCGCCAGCACGGCGGAGAGGGCAATGAGCGCGCGGGTCATAGCGGGGTCATCTTATACCGAAGCGCGCCCCGAAGCCACCCGCCTACAGCCCGTAGAGCTCTCTCGCGTTGTCGCACAGGATCCGGCGGCGCGCCGCCGGCGGGACGTCCTTGAAGTTGTCCTCGACGGCCTTCCGGGAGTCGGGCCAGGTGCTGTCGGCGTGCGGGTAGTCGGAGGCCCACATCACCCGGTGCTCCCCGAGCACGTCGAGCAGGCGCAGCCCCGCGTAGTCGGTCTGGAACGTGGCCCAGACCTGCCGCCGGAAGTACGCGCTCGGCTCCATCGTGAGCCGGAGCCCTCCGTGGGCGCGCCAGTACTCCCCGGCGTCCAGGAACTTCTGGTACGTGTCGTCCATCCGCTCGATCATGTACGGCAGCCAGCCGATGCCGGTCTCGGCCAGCACGATCCGGAGCGCCGGGTAGCGCTCGAGCGCGCCGGAGAAGACCACGGCGGCCAACGGCTCGTCCATCTGCAGCGTGCTGCACGACACGCGGACGCCCATGTTGCCCGCGTCGGCCGCCTTGGGCCCGCTGAAGGCGACCGTGCGCAGCCCGCCGCCCAGGTGGAAGCCGAGGACGATACCGGTCTCGGCGGCGGCTTCCCACAGCGGGTCCCACGCCCGGTCCCACAGCGGCAGCTCGACCCTGGCGGCGAGCAGCATGCCGGTCCGGAGCGCGAGGCGCTTCAGGTGGCGCACCTCCTCGGCCGCAGCGGCGGGATCGTCGATGGGGATGAGGCCCGCGCCGACCAGGCGCTTGGGCGCCGTCGCGCAGAACTCGGCCAGCCAGCCATTGTAGGCGCGATAGCACATCTGACGCAGCTCCGGATCCTTGATCAGCAGCGGCACGATGGGCCCGTACATGACCGTGGCGTCCACACCGTCGCGGTCCATGTCCGCCAGCCGGAGTTCCGTCGTCGTCGGGCGGAGCACGCCGGGCTCGAGGACCCCGCCCCGCTCGAGCGCCAGCCTGCGGCCGCCCATCGCCCCCGCCGCGCCCCTGCGGCCGCCCCACGGGTCCCACCGGTCGTCTCCGCACATCCAATACGGCCCGTCGGCCGTCTCGACGACCTTCGGCGCGCGGTCACGCCACGACTGCGGCACGCGATTGCGCCACAGGTCCCTCGGCAGCCACTGCATGTCGATGTGATCGTCCGCGGAAATGATCCGGTATTCCATCGCGCCCTCCGTCAGAAAGATCGCGCTCTCAGCTCGATGTGGTCCTGCGGACCCGCCGTCCCTGGGCATGCACTCTACTGGATCAGCTCGTCCGCGCGCAGCAGGAGCGGCTGCGGGACTTTCAGGCCGAGCATCTTGGCGGTCTTGAGGTTGATGATCAGCTCGACCTTGGTGGGCTGCTCGAGCGGCAGATCGGCGGGCTTCGCGCCCTTGAGGATCTTGTCGACATAGATGGCTGCGCGCCGGAACATCTCGACGTAGTTCGCACCGAAGGCAGCCAGGCCGCCCTCATCCACGAACTCCCGGAAGGGATAGATGGAGGGCAGCCGCTGCTGGGCCGCGAAGCCCACGATTCGCGCCCGGTTCGAGAAGAGGAACGGACGGTCCGCGACCACGATCAAGGCGTCGGGCTTCGCCTTCGCGATCGCCGCGAACGCAGCCTCGAACTGGTCCACCGTCCGCACCTCGGCCGGCAGAAGCGTGATCCGCGCTGCCTCTCCGGCGGCGCGGGTCTCCTTCCACGCCACCGCCGTGAAGGGATTGCCCGGGTTCATGAGCACGGCGACGCGGCTCGCCCGCGGCACCAGCTCTCTCAGGATCTGGAGCCGTTTGCCCTCCATCTCCGGGTAGAGCGTGGACATGCCCGTGACGTTGCCCCCGGGCCGGGCGAGACTCTGCACGAGGCCGGCCCCGACCGCATCGCCCGATGCCGCCATTACGATGGGAATCGTCATCGTCGCCTGCTTCGCGGCCAAGGTCGCCGGCGTCCCGGACGTCACGATCACATCCATCTTCAGCCGAACAAGCTCGACGGCGAGGCCGGGAAAGAGATCGATTCTGCCCTCCGCCCACCGGTAGTGAATGACGATGTTCTGCCCATCGACGTATCCGTGTTCGCGCAGCCCCTGCCGGAACCCTTCGAGCAGCCCGGGCTCCATCGACGGTGACGAGTTGCCCAGATAGCCGATCTGGTGCACCTTCCCGGCCTTCTGCGCCTCGGCGGCGGGCGGCGCGGCGCCGAGCGCGAGGACAGCGAGGGCGAGGGCTACGGCTATCTGCACGGCAGCCTCCGGCACGAGGATCGGCCACGGCGACCTTACCCGACAGTTGGAAGAGCCGCAAGTCCGGGTCGTGGGCGGAGGCAGCCAGGCGCGCGGCGCGTGCCAGCCACGCTGCCGGTCCGTGTTAGGATACCCGCCGGTAAGCCGTGGACCCATTGAGGTCGCCATGAGGAGGTCGCCATGAGCCTGTTCAAGGAGCTGAACCACGTGAGCATCACCGTCACCGACGTCACGAAGGCGCGGGAGTTCTACACGGGCCTGCTCGGGCTCGAGGAGATCGCGCGCCCAGCCTTCGACTTCCCCGGCATCTGGTACAGCCTGGGCGGCGGCCTGTCGCTGCACATCATCTTGAACGACCAGCTCGTGCGGCCCGCGGTCGAGCGGGAGAAGATCCAGGCGCGCTACGCGCACTTCGCCCTGTGGACCGACGACGCG
>JBGOSS010000112.1:0-2828 GCA_041476105.1 Gemmatimonadota bacterium | reverse complement strand
CGGCTCACCACGATGTCGTTGTAGCCGTCGTAGAAGATCGCCAGGGCCGGGACGTGGCCGGCCTGGAGCTGCCGCGTCAGCTCGACGACTTCCTGCGACGACACCCACCCGAGCTGGCCGAAGTTCACCACGCACGAGGGCGCCCGCCCGCCGAGCTCGGCCTGGAGATAGGCGGGAATGGTGGCCGAGTCGGGCGAACCCCAGCCCCAGGCGGCCGATCCGCCGAAAACGAAGACGGTGTACGACCCAGGGCGGCAATCGGCGCCCGGCGTCGCGCGCAGGCCTGCGGAGTCGACGTTGATGTACGGCCCGCGGGCCGGCGCCTTGCGCCAGAGGACGTAGGGCTCGTAGCGGCGGCCGGCCTCGCCGACCCTGAACTCGCGCCAGTAGGCGGCGCCCCAGGGCTTCGACCGGTACCAGGAGACTTCGGCGTTGCGCGAGGAGAGCGCGGGAAGCTCGGCGGGGCGCGGTAGGAGCCAGAGCGCGACGCCGGCGGCGACTTCGAGGGCCGCCAGCAGCACCAGCACGTTGAGGACGATGAGGCCGGCGGCGGAATAGACTGGTCGGAAGCGCCCGCGGAGCAGGACCGCGGCGAGAAGGCCGCAGCCCAGGACCAGCACCAGCACCCGCGTCACGCCGCAGCCGTACCGCTCAGCAGCGCGGTGATCTTCGCCGCCGCCGCCTTCCCCTCGGCCGCCGCGTTCACGATCTCGGCGCCGCCGTTCGCGCAGTCACCGCCCATGAAGACCTTGGGGTTGTCCGTGGGGATGACGAAGTCGGTGCGGGGCACCTGCCCGAGCGCCTTGATCACCATGTCGCAGGGGATGGTCTCTTCGCCCTGCGGCGTCTTCACGCGAATGCCGTTGACTGTCGACAGTCGACTGTCGACTGTCGACAGTCCACCGATGATCTCCACCGGCGTACAGTGGAACCGGAACGCGCACCCGTCGGCCTTGGCGAGCTCATACTCGTAGGCGTAGCAGGGCATCTCCGCCTCGCCGCGCCGGTAGACGATGGTGCTCGTTTCGGCGCCCAGCCGCTTGGCCTGGGTCACGGCGTCGATGGCGGTGTTGCCGGCGCCGATCACCACGACGTGCCGGCCGACCCGCACCTCCGACCGCCGCCGCTTGAGCGTTTCAATGAAGGAGAGGGCGTCCACTACGCCGGGCCGGTCCTCGCCGGGAATCCCGAGGTTGCGCGTCGCGCCAAGACCGATCGCCACGAACACCGCGTCGAAGTCGCGCAGCAGCTTGTCCAGGGTGATGTCGCGTCCGATCAGGACGCCGGTCTTGAGGGTCACGCCGAGGTCGAGGACCATCTTCGCTTCGGCCAGCGCCGTGGGAGGGCGGAGCTTGTACTCGGCGATGCCGGAGGTGTTGAGCCCGCCGGGCTCGCCGCGCGCTTCGAAGATCGTGACCGCGTGCCCCTTCCGGCGCAGGTCCTGCGCGCACGAGAGACCGGCGGGCCCCGCGCCGACGATCGCGACCCGCTTGCCGGTGTCGGGGCCGGGATGGAAGAGCGTCAGGTTCCGGGACAGTGCATAGTCGGTCGCGTGGCGCTGGAGCAGCGCGATGTTGATCGGCTTCTCGTCGCGCGCGTTCATCACGCAGTCCCCCTCGCACAGCACGTCGACGGGGCAGGCGCGGGCGCAGGAATGGCCCATCGGGTTGGCGTCGAGGATGGTGCGCGCCGATCCGGTGAGGTTGCCGCTGGCGATCTTCTTGATGAAGGCCGGCACGTCGATGTGCGTGGGGCAGGCCTTGGTGCAGGGCGCGTCGTAGCAGAAGAGGCAGCGGTGGGCCTCGGCGAGCGCCGCGTCGCGGGTCAGCGGCGGGGCGATCTCGGCGAACGGGTCAGGCGGTCCGTCGTGGGCGGGTCGGGTTGCGTGGGCGGTCATGCGCGCTCCATCGGTGTCGCGGCCTGGCCCCGGACCATCATCCCGCCCAGGTACAACGTGGCGGCCACCCCGAAGCCGACGAACCAGGCCCAGCTGTATATCGTGGTCCAGACCGGCCCGACCTGCATGACCCCCAGCGCGCCGAGGAAGCCCGGGACGCACGGCGCCACGCCCGCCGCCAGCGCGACCATCGCGATCCAGTTCACGCCGTGCGTGTACTCGTACGGCCCGCCGCGGCGGTAGAGGGCATCGACGTCGATCCGCTGCCGCCGGATGACGAAGTAGTCGGCGATCATGATCCCTCCGACCGGACCCAGCAGCGCGCCGTAGCCGATCAGCCAGGTGAAGATGTACGCCTGGGCGTCGTTGTAGAGCTTCCACGGCATCATCAGGATGCCGATCACCGCGGTGACCATCGCCCCGGTCTTGAAGGAAATCGCCCCCGGCCGGAGGTTGCTGATGTCGTTGGCGGGCGCCACCACATTGGCCGCGATGTTCGTGGTCAGGGTGGCGATCATCAGCCCCGCCATGGCGACGACCACCGTGCCGACCCCCCCGACCCGGGTCAGCAGCGTGATGGGGTCGCCGATACGCTCGCCGAAGATGACCACCGTCGCGTTGGTGACCGCCGCGCCAATGAAGGCGAACAGCGCCATCGTGGCGGGCAGGCCGATCGCCTGTCCCAGCACCTGGTCCTTCTGGCTACGCGCGAAGCGGGCGAAATCCGGAATCGACAGCGCCATCGTGCCCCAGAAGGCCACCGCGCTGGTGAGGCCGGCGCCGAGAATGCCGCCGGTCGACGGGCCGGCCGTGCGGCCCGGCGTCTGGGCGACCGGATTCGCCAGCATCGGCGCCAGCCCCCCGGCCCGGTGCCACGCCCAGGCGAACAGTGCGGCGCCCACCACCAGGAGGAACGGCGAGCCCCACGTCT
>JBGOSS010000111.1:0-3048 GCA_041476105.1 Gemmatimonadota bacterium | reverse complement strand
CCGGCGGCCAGCGGCGGCGATGCCACCGTCCCGCAGGGAACGATGATCGGGAAAGGATACTCCGCCACGGTGC
The DNA here is from genome assembly GCA_041476105.1 of Gemmatimonadota bacterium. Classification (GTDB taxonomy): domain Bacteria; phylum Gemmatimonadota; class Gemmatimonadetes; order Gemmatimonadales; family JACORV01; genus DASXPG01. The sequence continues at coordinate 2,975 of JBGOSS010000111.1, read as the reverse complement.
AACCGCCATTCGGCGTGCCGACGCAATCGTCGTCGGTGATGCGGATCGTACCGCTGACGAGCAGGTTGCCGTTGTACAGAGCGTTCGCGGCGGTACGCACGTCGCCGAAACTCGTCTTCAGAATCACGTCCGTGGCCTGCTTCAGAGAGTTGACCTTCAGGGCACCCGATGCCTTGCCGCTGCCCTTGGCACCGAAGTTGCCCGCCGCGGCCGGTGCGGTCGGTGTGCACGCGGAGCCGGTGATCGGCGCGGTGTGCGTGAAGGTACCGGCGGTGCACTGGTTGAACGCCTTGACGAAGGATATCGAGAACGCTTTCGCAGTGGACGGGTGGTTGTAGCTGGTGATCGTGGGCGGGGTCCCGACCGTCCAGCCGATGTCGGCCAGTACGTAGAAGCCGAGACTCGGGTCGTGCGGGCCGGTGTAGAACGGCTCCATGATCTCGTTGGGTGTAAGTGCCGTGTCGAAATGACTCACCGACGAGGCATTGAGTGATGTCGGCGCGTACATCTGGACGTGACCGCTCGTGTGCCGTCCGGCAGTGAGGAAGCCGCTGTTCGCCACCACGTTGGCGCCGACCCAGTGCAGGTCCCCGTGGTCCGTGCTCGAGGTGAGGCGCTCGGTGTTGGTCATGATGTCCCAGGTCTTGCCCGTGCTGTGATCCTCCAGGTTCAACATGAAGACGTCGTCGAAGCCGAGAGCCTTGGCGCCGGTGGTGAGGTCGACGATCGTCCCGAAGCCGAGGCCGTGGTTCAGCTCGTGTAGGATCACGGCCACGAAGTCGGTGGCGCCGCCGGGCGGGTTGGCGTCGAGCCCGTAGTAGAAGCTGCCCGCGAACGCGCAGCCAGCCCCGTAGACGCTGTTGAACTGGGCGTCGATGTCGTCAAACGTGGGGTCGAGGTCGACCCCGGCCAGCGCGTTGGCGAGCGCGACCGGATACCAGGTGGACGCGAGCGGCGCCCCGGCGAAGTCCCGGAAGAAGGTGTGAGGCCCGGCCTGCCCAAGGGTGGCGGACGACGAGTCGCAGAAGAGCGGGTCGAAGGTCGCCCCGACCCGGATCTCCACCGCGCTGCTGATCGCCGCGCCCCAGAGGTTGGCGGCGAACTGGAAGGCCATCAGCCGCTGCGCGCCGCGCGTGGTGCCGGTGTTGCCCCCCACCGGCGCAACCGACGTCGTGTCGTTGAACCCCTCGCCTGCTCCGTCGTTGTTCACGACCGTCACCGTGGCGGCGGAGGCGACCAGCGGGACGGTCAGGCACAGGCCAGCTGCCAGGGCGGCAACACGGATGGACGTGCGCCGCATGGCCCTACTCCTTCTCGCCCGGGACGCCGGGCTCGCAGCCGACCTTCACCTTGCCGCTGTCGTCCCGGGTCGCGCTCATCGAGTGCATGAAGCCGCCGGGACGCTCGAGCATCACACCCCCCGCCGGCGTCGTGCCCGGTCGCTCCACCGCGTCCGCCGCCCGCTGCACGGCGCGGGGACGTACGCTCCCCGGCGGCGGTGTGCCGATCTGCCCGGTGGCCGGATCCCGGTAGATATCCATGCCCGCTGCACCCAGCGGCGCGGGCGGACCGCTCGCCTGCGGTGCGGCGACGGTTCCCGCCAGAGGCAGGACGTGCTCCACCGGTTCCGCCGCGCGAGCCGTGGGCGCCACGCCGGCGGCCACCAAGGCCCCGAGGGCGCCGAGCGCCATCAGCCGCCCGCGCATCCAACCGTAAGCCGGTCGTGCCATCGGATTCCCCCCTTGCTGGCTAGGCAATCGGTCAACTCGGCCGACGACCAATCTTCCTCTAGTCGATGCAGGTTTAAGCTGTCAAGCCTTTTATTCGGCGTACGAGGGGCCTGGCGATGTGCGACTGAGAAGCGTCGCGAGATGGGAAGCGTCGGCCCACCCGGGTGTCCGTAGGGTGGCCGCGGCTCGTTCGTCGCGCGCCCCATCTGAGCCCGTCGTGGAAGACGAGAGGCGCAGGAAAGACGCGGCTCAGATGCGCAGAGCAGGGCAGGTGACGTGAGCCAGCAGTCTTGCCAAGCACAAGGTCGCTGGTTCGACCCCGGTCACCCGCTCTCGTAGCGCGTAGTGGAGAGTAGCCCCGATCGAACCTAAGCACGCTGATCGGACGTCCCTCTCCCCATGGACGAGCATCGAGAAGCGGACGCGATACCATCTCGGTCACGGTCCCCAATCCACGGGGCCTGTTGGCAAGGGCTGCGGTGACGAACGGCAGAGATGCCGTCGCGTGAGGACGACCGGTGCCTGACGCCACACCCTCAAGTGGAGCAGCGTAGGCTGGCGGGTCGGCGGTGGCGTCGTGCGCGACCGTCGAGCTCGCGACCGGTCAGGTGCCGGCGCCCCAGGGGACCGAGTATACGCCGTAGGCGCCGGAGAGCCCCTGGAACTCGACCTCGCGCCACGTGCCGAAGGAGATGTCGCCCGCGCTGTCGGTGATCTCCTTCAGCAGCGAGGAGACGAGGATCTCACCGCCCTTCGCCTCGGCGGCGATGCGGGCGGCGAGGATCACGGCCTTGCCGAAGAAGTCGTCGGCCTCCTTGATCGCCTCGCCGGTGTGGAGGCCGATGCGCACGCGGAGCGGCGTCTCGGGGTGCGCGGCGCCGTAGGCGGCGAGCGCCTGCTGGAGGGCGATCGCGCACTGGACCGCGCGGCGGGCGCTCTGGAAGGCAACCATGAAGCCGTCGCCCTGTGACTTCACCTCGAAGCCGCCGTAGGTCCGGATCTGGTCGCGGACGATGCGGTTGTGGGCATGGAGCACCGCCTGCGCGCGGCGGTCGCCCAGGCGCTCGGTGAGCGCGGTCGAGCCCTCGATGTCCGTGAACAAAATCGTCACCGTGCCGTCGGGGGCGGCGTGGCGCCGGAGGTCGGGGCGCTCCTTCTCCACCAGCGACATGACCGCGTCGATCGACACTGTGACGTCGCGCGTGACGATCCCTTGCGCCTTCAGCTTGAGCGCGAGGCAGTGCT
>JBGOSS010000110.1:0-3190 GCA_041476105.1 Gemmatimonadota bacterium | reverse complement strand
GCCATCCGGCTGGCGCGCGCCGCGAGCGATCCGTTCCGCCAGCTGCTCGGCGTGGGCTGCGCGGTGATGATCGGCACGGATGCGTTCCTCCACATGATGGTCGGCGTCGGCATCGTCCCGACGACGGGCTTGGTGCTGCCGTTCATCTCCTACGGCCGCTCCGGGCTGATCGTCGCGATGTGCGCGACCGGATTGCTGATCAACCTCGGCACACACCGCCGCCAGGCGGCGGCCTGAGCGTCGTCCTGTTCGCCGGTGGTGGCACCGGCGGCCACCTCATGCCGGCGCTCGCCATCGCCGACGCGATGCTCGAGGCGGACCCGAGCGTCGAGCCCTTCTTCGTCGGCGCGCAGCGCGGCATCGAGGCGCGGGTGCTGCCGCAGCGCCCGTGGCGCCACGTGCTGCTTCCGATGGAACCGATCTACCGCCGCCAGTGGTGGAAGAACGTGCGGCTGCCATGGAGCGTCTATCAGTCGCTGCGCCAGCTGCGGCGCGTGCTGACACGCGAGAACCCGGTGCTCGCGGTCGGTACGGGCGGCTACGTGTCGGGCCCGGCGCTGTGGGCCGCGTCGCTGCGTGGCGTCCCGACCGTCATCCAGGAGCAGAACGCATTCCCGGGATTCGCCACGCGGCGGCTCGCGCGGAGAGCGCGGCAGATTCACCTGGGCTTCCCGGAGGCGCGAGCCTACCTCCAGCCGGGCGCGCATACCGAGATCTTCGACAGCGGGAATCCGATCCTGCCGCCGCCCGAGCTGTGGCTGCGCGCGCTCGGTGATGCAGGGCTGCGGGCGGAAGCCAAGGCCATGCTGCGCTTCGATCCCGACCGACCCGTGGTCCTCGTTCTGGGCGGGAGCCAGGGAGCCCGCGCGATCAACCAGGCGCTCGCGGAGGCCGTGACGGCAGGCGTGTGGCCGGAGCGGGCGCAGCTGCTGTGGCAGACGGGCTCGGCCAACCTGGACGCGCTGGCGCACCTGGCAGGGCCGGGCCGGAAGGTCGTCGGTTTCATCGATCCGATGGCTCCGGCGTACGCCGCCGCGGACCTCGTGGTAGCGCGCGCCGGCGCCATAACGTCGGCAGAACTCGCCGCCTGGGGATTGCCGGTCATTCTGGTTCCGCTTCCCACGGCGGCCGCCGGCCACCAGCTCACCAACGCCCGGGCGCTCGCGGAGGGGGGGGCCGCGGTTCTCCTGGAGCAGCGGGACCTGACCGGGCAGACCCTCTCCGGAGGCGTCCGGGACCTCCTGGCCGACCCTGCAAGAATGGCGGACCTGGCCCGGTCGATAGGTGCCCGGGCCCGCCCGGACGCGGCTCGTGAAATCGCTCACAAGGCCCTACGACTGGTGTCGAAGAAGTAACTCACTCTTTCGCAACCATAGGCAGGATTTTAGATTAGCCGCTTAGACAATGCGGCTTTTCGCCCCGGATGAGCCCCGCCCCGTGCACTTCATGGGGGTTGCTGGCGCCGGGATGAGCGGACTGGCGCTCGTCGCCAGGCGCCGGGGTGTGGCGGTGAGTGGGTGCGACCGGGACGCCGAGGCAGGAGGGGCGTCGGCTACGGCGGATATGCGGCGGGCTGGGATCACGGTGCTCGCCGGGCATGACCCGAGCCATGTCGAAGGCGCACGGGCAGTTGTGGTCAGCTCTGCCGTGCGACCGGACCACCCTGAATTGGTGCGCGCCAGGGAGCTTGGGCTCCCGGTGGTCAGGCGCGCCGAAGCTCTGGCAGCCGCGGTTTCTCCCGGAGAAGTCGTCGCCGTCGCCGGGACACATGGCAAGACCACGACGACGGTGATGACGACCGAAGCTCTCGCGGCCGCCGGGCGGAACCCCACAGGGATCGCTGGCGGCCGCGTCTCCAGTTGGGGGGATGGCGGCGGAAATGCTCGAATTGGCGGGGACGACCTGTTCGTGGTGGAGGCCGACGAGTACGACAAGTCGTTTCTCGCGCTGACGCCACAAGTTGCTGTTATCAACAACGTTGAAGCTGACCATCTCGAGTGCTACGGAACCGTGGCCGCGCTCGAGGAAGCCTTCACCCAGTTCGCCCGGCCGGCCCGCCGGCTGATCGTCGGGGGCGACGACCCGGCGGCGATCCGGGTGGCCCGGGCGAGCGGGCGGCCGATCTGGACGGTGGGGCTGAGCGGGTCGGCGGATGTGAACGTGACGGTCGTGGATCGGTCGGCAGGAGGGACGGTAGCCAGGGTGTCCCTGCCGACTGGGCAGACCGTCGAGCTGCGGCTCCGGGTGCCTGGTACCCACAACGTCCGGAACGCCGCGGCCGCTCTGGCGGTATGCGCTGAGCTGGGAGCGGCGCTGGAACCGGCCTTGGGGGCGCTGGCCACCTTCCGGGGCGTGGGTCGGCGGTTCGAGGTGGTGGGGACCTCGCGCGGGGTCGTGGTGGTGGACGACTACGCGCACCACGAGGGCGAGATCGCCGCGACGCTCGAGGGAGCGCGGCAGGCGTATCCGGGACGGCGGCTCGTTGCCGCGTTCCAGCCGCACCTCTACTCGCGCACCGCGGCGCATGGGCCCGCGATGGGTCGCGCGCTCGCGGGGGCCGACCTGGTGGTGGTGACCGACGTGTACGCCGCCAGGGAGCAGCCGCTGCCCGGTGTCACGGGGCAGCTGGTGGCCGACGCGGCGAAGGCGGCCGGTGCCGCCGTGACGTGGGTGCAGCGGCGCGAGGAGCTGGGCGCGCGGCTCGCCCTTCTGGTGAAGAGTGGTGACGTCGTGCTGACGATGGGCGCGGGCGACATCACGGGCGTGGGCCGGGAGTTGATCGCGACGCTCGAAGCGGGGCGGGGCGCGCGCGCGTGATCCGGGCGCGGCGGATCGTGCTCGGCGCCTTCGCGCTGGCGGCGGTGCTCGCGTACTGGTGGGTCCCGCGGGCGCTCCGGCCGATGGCGTTCTTCGGCGTGCGACGCGTTGACGTGATGGGCGCGCACTACCTGGCGCCCGACGCGGTGGTGCAGGCGATGGAGCTCCGGCCCGCGGCGAGCGTCTTCGACGACCTCGGGGTGGTCGAGGACCGGTTGATGCGGACCGGGTCGCTGCTCGAGGCGCGGGTCAGGCGGCGGCTGCCGGCGACGCTCGCGGTGTCGATCGTCGAGAAGGAGCCGGTCGCGCTGGCCGCGGGGCCGCTGGGGCTCACGCCGTTGTCGCGCGATGCCCGCGCGTTGCCCTATGACGT
>JBGOSS010000109.1:0-3398 GCA_041476105.1 Gemmatimonadota bacterium | reverse complement strand
TGGACGGCCCAACCGGTCTCGATCTCACGACGGGCGCGGTGAACGCGCCGTGCGTGCGCGCCGCGCTCACCGTGACCTTCGGCGGTTTCCGGCGCGGCCACCTGCTCCAGCGCACCGTCTGCGGCAAGATCCAGGTCGTCGAGTTCGGCTTTCCGCCGGCCGATCCCACCTGGCCGTCGGTCGTTACCGACACCTGGCTCGCCGCGGTGCTGGCGCCCTTCCAGGCGGAGATGGCCAAGGGCGAGCGGGGCAAGATCCTGGTCGTCGGCGGCGCGGAGGGAATGGCCGGCGCCGCGATCTTCGCCGCCAAGGCGGCGTTGCGCTCCGGCGCGGGCCTGGCGCGCCTCGCGGGGAGCGCGGCCACCGTCGCCGCCTGTCAGGCCAACAACCCCGACATCATGTGCGTCACCACCGCGCTCGGCGAAGCGATCGAGGAGCCCCTGGACGAGGCGATCGCCTGGACCGACGCCGTGGTTCTGGGTCCGGGCCTGGGCCGGGGGAGCGCCCGCAATGCGTTCGTGCGGCTCGTCCTGGCGCGGACGAAGGTGCCGATCCTCCTCGATGCCGACGGGCTGGTGGCGTTCCGCGGCGCGACCGACGAGCTGAAGGGGCTGCTCGCCGGCAAGCGCGCGCTGCTGACGCCGCACCGGGGCGAATTCGCGACGCTGTTCCCGGACTTCGCCGAGGCGTCGCGGCGTGATCCCTTCGGCGCCGCGCGCGCGGCGGCCGAGCGGGTGGGCCAGGCGCTGCTGCTCAAGGGTGTGCCGACGGTCGTGGCGTCGCCCGGCCTGCCTCTGCTGGTGAGCGCGTCGGGCAACCCCGGCCTCGCGACCGGCGGCACGGGCGACATTCTCTCGGGAATGGCGGCCTCATGGCTGGCGCGCGGCACGCCGCCCCAGATCGCCGGGGCGGCCGCGGCGCACGTTCACGGCCGCACCGCCGAAGACGTCGCGCGGCATCGCTCGGTGCGCTCGATACGCCCTGACGACCTGCTCGGCGTCCTCAGCCCCCTCTGGCGGGAGCTGGCGACCCACACGCCCGAGGTGAATCCTCCGTTGCTCGCGGAGCTGGAGATGCCGGCGGTTACCTGACTATTTCTGGCTCCAGCTCGCCCCGTCCCAGACCCACGTATCTCCCAGGGCGCCTCCGCTGGCCGTCATTCCTCCGAACATCACCACCTGATTGCGGCTCGCGTCGTAGGCCATGTGGGTGGCGAACCGCTTCGGCGGCCCGGTGATGCCGAGATTCGTCCACGTCGATCCGTTCCAGCGCCACGTGGCGATGGTCGCTCCGGCGGCCGCGCTCCCATCCAGGATGAGGATGTCGTTCGTCGCCAGCAGGGCGACGCCGTTGGGCGGGTCCGCCGACGGCGGCGAGGTGACAATCGTCCACACGCTGCCGTCCCACTGCCAGAGGTCCGACGCGCGCGAGGTCGCATCGCCGATCAGCATGAGCAGGGCCTGCCGGCCGGGGTCGTAGACCATCGGTGAGGGCAGGGGCACGCCGAACAGGGTTGGAACAGTCGTGCTCGCTTGCGTCCATTGCGTGCCATTCCATTCCCAGGTGTCGCGCTCGGGCGCGGTGCCCGAGTAGCCCCGGTGAATGACGAGGCGTCCCCGCGCGGCATCCCAGCCGCCGGCGGCGTGGCCGAGTCCCGGCCCACCCGATGCGGCGATCTGGGTCCAGGTGGTGCCGTTCCACGACCAGAGGTCGGTCAGATGGGTGCCGTTGGCCGTCCCCCCGTACATCAGCACCCGCGACGCGGTCGGATCCCAGGCGAGCACGGCGCCGAAGCGGGCGGGCGGTCCGCCGGTGGCGAGTTGCGTCCAGGTTGTACCATCCCAGGCCCACAGATCGCCCAGGGCGACGCCCGATGCCATGCCGCCGTAGAGCAGGACCTGTTGGCGCGCGGCATCATAGACCATGGCGTGCTCCAGGCGCGCGGGCGGCGGGGCCGGCGGTTGGACGTTGTTACTGCAGGAACAGGCGAAGACGGCGAGTGTCGTCGACACGAGACCAATGAAGCGCATGCGCTGGTCCTCCAGGGTTCAATGGCGTAGCCGGTCCACGCTAGACCGTGCGACACCCCTGGGGAAACCGCGCCGCAGCGAACGCGCCGCACGGCGCAGCGAGTGGCGGCGTTGAATGCCCGGCGTCCATGGTTAAGCTTGGAGACCCACGATGGTGATCCCGGCCGACTCGTCCGCTGTTGAAACGCGCGTACCACGCTGGCGCACGGCGCTGCTGGTGATCGGGCTCGCCGTGATTCTCGCGGAGCTCGAAGCCGTGCAGACCTGGGTCGAACAGCGCGCCCAGCCGTGGCACGACCACCTCTCCTGGATGGTGTGGGCCATGCTGCCGCCGTGGCTGCTGCTGGCCGCGCTGGTGCCGGCCGTGGCCTGGCTCTGCCGGCGATTCCCGCTCTCCGCGGATCGCGCTCGTTCCCTGGCGGTGCATGCCGCGGCGTCGCTGGTGTTCCCGGTGGTGCATCTGGGCGCGCTGGCGATGCTGCACCAGCTGCTGGGCGACCCTTCGCCGCTCCTGCCCCGCATCGCCGGGCTGCTGGCCTTCCATTATCTGTTCGACGTCCTCGCGTACTGGGCGATCGCGGGAGGACTCTTCCTTGCCGCCGGGTGGCGGGCCAAGGCCGGCGCGGATCGGAATGCCGGCGCCTCGGAACCGGCCTCGCACCTGGTGGTACGCGACGCCACCGGTATGCACGTCGTGCCGGTGGAGGCGATCGACTGGATCGAGGCGCGCAACTACTGCGCGAGGGTGCACGCCGCGGGCCGGCGCCATCTGATTCGTGAGTCGCTGAACAGCCTGGAGTCCCGGCTGGACCCCGCCCGGTTCGCGCGCGTACACCGCTCCGCCATCGTCAGCGTGGAGCGGATCGCGTCGCTGCGCCACGAGGAGGGCAGGCCCGTCGTCGTGCTGCGGGGCGAGGTCGTCGTGCCGGCGAGCCGCGACCGGTGGCGGAGCCTGAAGAAGCGACTGGAGCAGAAGCTGGATGATCGAGGATCGAGGATGGTCAAGACGACGCTCGCGCTTGTCGTGGCGGTCCTGCTGTCCTCGATCCTCCATCCACTCGCCGCCCAGGCCACGCGTATCTGGCGCCCCGAGGAGCGGGTGCTCCTCACCGACCTCTCGTACGTGACCGCGGTGGCCGCGACGCGCAGCGTGGTGTACGGCGCGACGCCCAACGGTCTCGCGGTTTACGACCGTGCGCTGGGCAGCTGGCGGCGAACGGTGGGCGCGCTCGACGGGTTTCCCGCGGGAACGGTGACGGCGATGGTCGCGGACCCCAACGACGACACCGCCTGGCTCGCCGGCGCGGGACGCTGGATCGCCTACGACCCCTTCACACACCGCTTCGACACCGGCTCGCTGCCCGGGGC
>JBGOSS010000108.1:0-3953 GCA_041476105.1 Gemmatimonadota bacterium | reverse complement strand
CCGCGGCGGTGAGGTGACCGGCGTGCTTGGGCGGGTCGGCTCTGCCTCCAACACGCGGGGGCCGGCGGCGATCGACGCCGGATACTTCGCGCTGTATCTGCGCCGGATCGGCACCGATGGGTTTGCGGGTGGCTGGGCGAGTTCGGGGGGGACTGCCGGCCTGGTCACCCAGGACGCCCAGGGACATTTCTGCGCCACGCGATCCTCCGGCGGCTGAGCGGCGATGGTTCCAAAGAGCGAAGCCCCGCCGTGAGTCGCGGCGGGGCTTCGTTGTTTTCGCTGCTCCGCGCAACCGACCGGGAGCGGAGCGTACGGCGAATGTGGGCGCGGCCCGTCAACACGGCGTCACCGCCCCGCCGACTGCCAGGCGAGCAGCGCCGCCAGCACGACGAACAGGAGCGCGGCGGTTCGGTCCACCAGGCGCAGCATGGCTTGCGTGACGACACGCCGTCCCGCCGATGAAATGGCGGCAGCGGCGATGCCCCAGCACATCGCACCGGCCAGGACACCAAGGTAGAGGGCGGCCCTGGTCGTCGCGGGGCTGCCGGCGTAGGGCGCTCCGATCGAGCCGATGATTCCCAGCAGCACCAGCACGGCGAAGGGGCTCGCCAGACAGAGCACCGCGCCCAGGCCGAATGCGCGCGGCGCGCTGAGCGGCGAGGCCGGCTCGAGTCCCGGTTCACCCTGGGCGTGGCGCCACGCGTGCCAGGCGAGATAGAGCAGCAACAGCGTCCCCGCGATGCCGATCGCCAGGCGCAGCGCGGGAAGCCGCAGCATCGCTTCCGCCCCCACCACGGCCAGCGTGAGCCAGACGGCGTCGCCGACCAGGGCACCCAGAGAGACGGTGAGGGAGGCGACGAACCCGTTCGTGAGTCCGCGCCGGATGATCTCGACGTTGACCGCGCTGACCGGCATGCAATAGAGAAAACCGCCGACGAGCCCGGCAAGAAACGCGGAAAGCGCCATGGAGCCAACGTAGCGGGCGGGACGCGTGGACTGAAGTCCGGACTCGCGGCTGGCGTCGCCGCGTTGTACCATCTCCCCGTGTTCGCGGCCCTGGTACTGGCACTCGCGTTGCAGCAGGACTCGACGGTCCTCGACATCCCCACCTACACCAGCACCGAGTGGGGCGTATCGATGCCCCGCCCCTTTGACGACTGGATCTTCGCGCCGGCCACCGCGCGCGGCACGACGACGGTGATCTTCCAGCCGAGGGCGGGCTCGCTGAGCGACCAGCTCTGGGGTGCCCTCGTGCTTTCGTCGTGGGGGCGCATCGTTCCGCTCGGTGAGGTCGCCGACCGTCGAATCACCACCACCTGGCGCTCCACGCTGGGCGCTTCCTTCCGGCTCTTGACGAGGGACTCGCTCGAGGTCGCCGGCCTGCCCGCGATCCACATCGTGATGACCGGGCTCATCAATCGCGCCGCCCTCGATGTCGAGGAGTATCTCGTCGCGCGCGACAGCGAGCTCATCGCGCTCCAGTTCCGGTACCCGCGCGGCCAGCCTCGCGACTCCATCGCGGCCGGCTACCTCAAGTCGCTCGCCGGCCTGCGAGTGCGCGCGCGGTCGCGCGCCCCCGCTCGCCGAGCCGAGGTCGTCTGGGACGTCGCGATCGACCGTGGCCTGGTGTTTTTCGACCTCCCCCAGGAATACCGCGCCATCGCCCCCGGCTGGCTCTCGTCGGAAGTGACGGTGGGAGGACGGCGCATGATGCGCTGGACTCCCACGATCGGGCCTCCCGACACTTCGCTCTACGCCATCGGGCGCTTCCGGAGTGAGAGCCGACAGGTGGGCCGGCTCACGGTGCGCCTGTGGCGCAACGTGTCGCCGGATTCCGCTCTCACGCACGTGACCGACGACATGATCGCGCAGGTCGCGGAAGCGTGGGCGGTCTATTGGTTGGACTTCGGACCCGTGCCGACGGCGGAGGTCGCGCTCATCGAAACGGCATGGCCGGTGAGTCGCGGTGCGCCGGCGGCGATCTTCATCGGAGCCGATGTGCGAACCGCGGAAGCGGCGCCCTTCATCCTGCGGCGCGAGCTGGCGCGATCCTGGTGGGGAGGCGTAGTGCGCGCGGAAGGCCCGGCCACGGCGCTGGTGAGCGACGCGCTGCCCGCCTGGTCCGCGAGCCTCGTCGTACCGGGCGCGACCCCCGCTGGCGATGCGTCGAGTGGTGGCGCCGCCGCAGCCGCGGTGGCCCGCGCCCGGCGGGCCGCAGGCGAGGCGCGATTCCGCGAGGCGATTCGGGCCCTGATCGTCGAGAGCCGGGGTGGCGCCCCGGCCCTCGACGCCTTCCTCTCCCAGATCGGTGAGCAGGCCGCCGCCGAGCTCCGAAACGGCATTCGCGAACAAAACCATTGACGAAGTTGCCAAAGCCGGTTTTTTGGACGTAGATTGGTGGATGACCAACGCCTCGGGTCTCATCCCCGGCCACCGGGGACTGCGCAGCCAGATTCTGCATGAGCTCAAGAAGGCTCAACCTATTACAGCCAAAGAACTTGGCTCGATATTCGGAGTCTCGGCGAATGCGGTTCGCCGTCACCTCAAAGAGCTCGAGATCGAGGGCCTTGTCGGCTTCGGGCGCGAGCAGAACGGCCTTGGCGCTCCAGCCTTCGCCTACCAGCTCACCGAGCAGGGCGAGGCGCTCTTCCCCAACGGTTACCGTGACGCGCTGACCGAGCTCCTCGACCAGGTGGCGGTGAAGGACGGTCGCGGCGCCGTGGTGGAGATCTTCGAACAGCGCTACGCGCAGCTTGGTCGGCGGCTCAAGGCGGAGATCGAGGCGAGCCCGCAGGACCAGCGCCTCGGCATCGTCGCGCGGGTATTGACCGAGGAAGGCTACATGGCCGACTGGCGCGAGGACGACGGTGTCTTCCGCCTGGCCGAGCACAACTGCGCGATGCGGGCGGTGGTGGAACGGTTTCCCGAGATCTGCGCCGTCGAGGAGCGTTTTCTGAAGGCCGTTCTGGGCGCGGACGTCGAACGTCTCGCGCACATCGCGCACGGCTGCAATTCGTGCGAGTACGCCATCAACTTCGGCCTGGCCGCGCACCGGGAACACGAATGAGCTCCACGATCGAAGCGCAGGTCCTCCAGCCGTACAAGTACGGCTTCGTGACCGACATCGATTCCGAGTCGATGCCCGCCGGTCTCAACGAGGACGTGATCCGCCTCATTTCCCAGAAGAAGGGCGAGCCCGAGTTCATGCTCGCGTGGCGCCTCAAGTCGTACCACCACTGGCTCACGCTGAAGGAGCCGACCTGGGCGAACGTGAAGTATCCACCCATCGACTACCAGGCGATCCGCTATTACTCGTCGCCGAAGCAGCAGAAGAAGTACGACTCGCTCGACCAGGTGGACCCCAGGCTGCTCGAGACCTTCGAGAAGCTCGGGATCCCGATCTCCGAGCAGAAGCGGCTCAGCGGTGTGGCCGTGGACGCCGTCTTCGACAGCGTGTCGGTCGCCACCACCTTCCGGGAGACCCTGGCGAAGGAGGGGGTGATCTTCTGTGCCTTCTCCGACGCCGTGAAGGAGCACCCCGGGCTGATCGAGCAGTATCTCGGCACCGTGGTGCCCTACACCGACAACTACTTCGCCGCCCTCAACGGCGCGGTCTTCAGCGACGGCTCCTTCGCCTACATCCCGAAGGGCGTGCGCTGCCCGATGGAGCTCTCGACGTACTTCCGCATCAACGCGTCGTCCACGGGCCAGTTCGAACGCACGCTGATCATCGCGGAGGCGGGTGCCTACGTGAGTTACCTCGAGGGCTGCTCGGCGCCGATGCGCGACGAGAACCAGCTCCACGCCGCCGTCGTGGAGTTGATCGCCAAGGACAACGCCCAGATCAAGTACAGCACGGTGCAGAACTGGTATCCCGGGGACGAGCAGGGCCGGGGCGGGATTTTCAACTTTGTTACCAAGCGAGGCTTGTGCAAAGGCCGGAACTCGAAAAT
>JBGOSS010000107.1:0-4612 GCA_041476105.1 Gemmatimonadota bacterium | reverse complement strand
GTATCTGCTGGCCATGAAGTGCGCCGCGATGCGCCTGGGTGAGGAATTCCATGACCTCGACGACGTGCGCTACCTGCTCCGCTATCTCAACATCACCACCGCGGCCGAGGCCCTGTCGATCGTGACCCGGTACTTCGAGGAGGCACAGCTCCCGCCCAAGACGCGGCTGGCCCTGGAGGAGCTGCTGCCCGGGTAGGTCGTGCTACTCCAGGCCCATCCGGCGCAGCAGTGCCTGGTAGCGCGGGTTGCGGTGATCCACCACGGGAAGACGGTCGGCCCGACGACGACGCACCCCGACAGCCACTGGGGCACGCCACGTATGGTCACCGGCGCGGGCCGGGTGAGGGAAGACGGGGAGACGACGAGCGCGGCGACCACTGAGGAGCGCGAGGGCACTTTCACGCGCGCCGCGCTTGACTCCTGCCGGCTGCTTACTATCAATGTGTCGGGCGGGAGGCCATCCGTCGTCCCCTTTCAACGAGGGAGTCTGTCGATGCAACAGTCCGCAGGCTCCGTTCAGACCGCGCAGTGGACCTCGCTGCTCGCGCAGCTCGTCAACTGGGCCTGGGCGGGGCTGTCGTGGATCATCGCCTGGCAGGCGTTGGTGTTCGGGTGGCTGCTCGGCGGAGACTCGTTCTGGGTCATCGTCCTCAAGGTCCTGATCCTCCTGCCCCCGGCGGCGGTACTGATCGCGGGCGTGTGGGGCACGATGGTCTCCCTCTACACGATCCCCTTCCGCCTCGGGCGCACCGGCACGCTCCTGACGGGCTTGCTCATGTCGTGGTGGGACGCGGCCCGGATGGCCTGGTTCTACTGGGCCGGCATCGTGCGCCTCCTGGTCATGCTCGCGGGCTGGGCGTGGGGGCTGCTCAAGCTCGCGGTGCAGCTCGTCTGGGGCACCATGAAGGGCGTCGTGACCTCGCCGCTCGCCATGCTCGATGCGACGGCGCGCCGGCCGGGCGTGCCGTGGGCGGCGTTCTTCCTCCTCATCGTGTGGTCGGCGATCGAGGCGACCATCTTCACGTTCACGCTCAAGCCCACGATGACCGAGTTGCTGGCGGACCTCACGGGCCGCGAGGTCAACGCCGTCCTGCTCATCCTGATCCTCTGGCTCTTCCTGTGGGTGCTCATCGCCGGCAGCTTCGCGTGCATTCAGGTGCTGAACGACGCGATCAAGGCGCGGAAGGTCGGGCAGATCGTCTTCATGGTGCTGGTCGAGATCACGGTGGCGATGTTCGAAGTGCTGTTCCTCTACCGGGAGCTGGTCGACGCGATCACGCCGTGGCTCGCGCAGCAGGGGGTCATGCTCGGCGTGGTCGGCACGCTGGGGCTCGCGTTCTTCGCCTGGGTGGGCGTCCGCGGCATGACGTGGTTCCTGTTCGGCCGGTTCGGCGCGCCCGCGATGCTCGGCCTGCTCGGGCGGCAGGCGTTCGGCCAGACGCACGGCGCCCCCGTCGGGGGGCCGGCCGAGCCGGACTTCTGGCACGGACCGATCAGCGCCCTGAAGGCGGAGCGCGATTGGTTCCGGAAGGAAGGCCGGGAGCTGTTCGAGCTGATGTCGCTGCCGCTGCTCCAGCTCGTCGCGGCGGGCTTCAATTTCGGCTTCGTGATCTTCACCGGCCGGGCCCATTTCACGCTGCCCTTCCACTCGCTCGACGACGTGTTGGCCAGCACGCCGTTCACCGGCAAGGCCGCGGCTGAGGGAGGCCGCTGATGCGCCGCGCGATCCTCGTGCCGGCGGCGCTGCTGGCGGCGCTGGTCAGCTGCAAGCCCGCCGCCAACGCGCCGCCGCCCCGCTCGACCCTCGTGATCGGGCTGGATGTGTCGGGCTCGTTCCGCGACGGCCGGTACTTCGACCAATCGATCCAGTTCGCGTCGCTGTACATCTACGGCCATCTGAACGGCCTGGGGGGACTGCGCCCCGTCACCGACCTGTTCGTCGGAACGCTGGGCGGCGAGCGGGTGGGCGAGCCGAAGAGCTTCCACCCGATCCAGGACTTCAGCGGCAAGTCGCCGCAGCAGATCGCGGCCGACCTGCGGGCCTGGTTCCCGGAAACCGACCCGCTCACCGACTTCAACGCGTTCTTTCAGCGGGTGGCGGTGCACATCAAGCGCCAGAACCTGGTGCTCGCGCCGCTCAACATCGTGATGTTCTCCGACGGGCTCCCCGACATCCCGGGCGCCCGCAACATGAGCCCCGCGCAGCTGTACGGGAAGGTCGATCTCGACCCGCTCGAATACCTGTCCCGCAGCGTCACGGTGCGGTTGCTGTACGCGACGCCGGGCATCGCGCAGAACTGGGAACGCCTCGTCAAGCGGAGCCGGGTGGGTATCTGGACGCAGGACGAGCAGGTCATGCAGGGCTGGCAGCGACACTTCGTCGCGGATGCGCCGGTCGAGCGTCAGGATTCGGTGTGGAGCTGGATGGAGCAGATCGTGGACTTCCGCGTGCGGCGGGCGCGGGTGCTGTAGCGGGCTGCGCCGCGCCGCCGCCGCCCGGGCGGTGCGCGCCGGGCGCCGGCGGAGATTGCCCCTCCCCGGGGCCGCCTGCGCCACGTCCATGAATAGGCGTTCGGCGATCTCACGCTGATCGCGCACTTGGCGCGGCGGCGGGCCTTCCTCGATGAAACCAACACGAGTCAGCCCCACTTCCACCTTCGAGTCCTCGGAGGCCAGTGATGCGCTCCCTGCCCGCAATCGGCATCATGGTGTTCCTACCGGTGCCGCACTCACTCAGGGTGTGCCAGGCACCAACGTAACGATCAAGACCAGAGTGTTGCGTGTCCAGAGTCGTGGGGACACGGTCCGCCCGGCGTGGGGCCCTCGAGCGCGGGGTCGGGCGTGGAGCGCCTGAAAGAGCTGCTGGCCGGCGGGGGAGACGTGATCTGCGGCACGGCGGACCCGGCTCCCAGGTGCGGACCTTCCAGAGCGCCCCCCGAGGTGCCATACTGGAGTTGTCCATGAGCAAGCTGCTTACCGGCGTCGGGCACCTCACCAAGGCGGGTAAGTGGGTCGTGGTGGCGCTCACCACGGCGGCCGCCGGCATCGGGTTCCTGGTGAACGCCCGCAACCTCGGCCTCACCCCGTGGCTCGGCCTGGGAGGCGTGAGTCTCGCGGACCTGGAGGCGCGGCGGGTGACGCTTGCCCCACGCAGCGATACGCTCACGGCCCTCGGCGACACGCTCCAGCTGGCGGCCACCGTGATTGATGCGCACGGCGCGATCGTCTCGGGTGCAACGCTCGTCTGGACCACGGACGACTCCGCCGTCGTGACGGTGGATTCGTCCGGCGGGGTCGTGGCGCGGGGGCCCGGCGCCGCCACCGTCATCGCCACCGTGCGCGACCATGCGGCGCGCGCGCGGGTCACCGTCGCGCAGCGCGTGACTACGGTGGCGGTGGTGCGGGATACCGCCGTGCGGCTCCTCGAGGGGGCCAGCATGCAGCTGCTGGCGCGCGCGCTCGATGCGCGGGGGCGCCTCGTGGCCGGGCGCGCCGTCTCCTGGCACTCGGCGGACACCGCGGTTGTCGCGATCAGCCCCTCGGGTGCCGCGAGTGCGCGGGCGCCCGGTCGGACGCTGCTCACGGCGGTGAGCGAGAGTCTCTCCGCGAGCATTCCGGCGGAGGTGGCGCTCGCCCCGGCCTCGGTGCGCCTGCTGTCCGGCGGCGATCAGCGCGCCGCCGCGGGCCGCCGGCTGCCGCGGGCCGTCACCGTCCAAGTGCTGTCCAGCGGCGGGCGACCGGTGCCGGAGGCGGCCGTCTCCTTCGCGACCCTCGACGCCCAGGGCAGGGTGGAGCCGGAGGCGACGTCGACCGACGGCGCCGGCCGCGCACGCGTCGCGTGGTCGCTGGGCCCGCAGGCGGGGCGGCAGCATCTGGTCGTCACCGTCGCGGGGCTCGACAGCTCGCTGGTCGTCACGGCCGAAGCCGACCCGGTCCCGGCCAACACGCGGATACAGCTGGCCGGCGCGGCGCCCCAGGGCCCGGGCGGGGAGGCGCTCGCCTCGCCGGTCGGGATCCGCGTCGCCGACAGCAGCGGGGCCGCCGTCGCCGATGTGCCGGTAGTGTGGACGGCGCTGGACGGCGGAACGGTCGAGGCGCTCGCGCCGAGAACCGACTCGCTCGGCGCGGCGTGGGCCCGCTGGACGCTGGGCCGACGGGCGGGGTCCCAAAGGGTGCAGGTGCAGGTGGGCAACCCGCGGACGATGCCGCCGTTCACGGTCACCGCGACCGCGCTGTCGGGCGAGGCCGCGGCAGTCACGGTCGAGAGCGGCGGCGACCAGGACGGCAGCGTGGGCGCGGTGCTGCGCCACCCGATCGTCGTGCGGCTCACCGATCGCGACGGCAACGTCGCCGCGGGAGCGACGCTGCGCGCAGTCGCCGCGAGCGGGAGCGTGCCGGAGACGCTGCTGGTCGCCGATAGACGGGGCCGCGTGTCGTTGCGTTGGACGCTGGGCCGCGAGGCAGGTCCGCAGCTTCTGGAGCTGCGGACGGGCGAGGGGATGCCAGCGCGCGTGAGCGCGAGGGCGAATCCGCTGGACCCGGCGAACGTCGTCCCGGGCGGCGCCCCGCACAGCGCGCGGGCCGGTCGCGCCCTGCCGGGGCCGGTCGTGTT
>JBGOSS010000106.1:0-5217 GCA_041476105.1 Gemmatimonadota bacterium | reverse complement strand
GGTGCTTCCGGCCCCCCTGGGGTGGCACGGAAGCGGTGGTGCCCTCGAGGATCTTGAGCAGCGCCTGCTGCACTCCCTCACCGGATACGTCACGTGTGATCGACGGGTTCTCGGCCTTGCGGGCGATCTTGTCGATCTCGTCGATGTAGATGATCCCGGTCTCGGCCTTCTTGACGTCGTAGTCGGCCGCCTGGATCAGCTTGAGAAGAATGTTCTCGACGTCCTCGCCGACGTAGCCCGCCTCGGTCAGCGTCGTCGCGTCCGCGATCGTGAACGGCACGTCCAGCATCCGCGCCAGCGTCTGCGCGAGGAGCGTCTTGCCCACGCCGGTCGGGCCGATCAGCAGGATGTTGCTCTTCTCGAGCTCGACGTCGCCGTCCTTCAGCGACTGCGAGTTGATGCGCTTGTAGTGGTTGTAGACGGCCACCGAGAGGGTCTTCTTCGCCGCCTCCTGCCCGATCACGTACTGGTCCAGGATCTCCTTGATCTCCGGCGGAGTCGGGACCTCCTTGATCGCCTCGGCGACTTCGCGCTCCTCGTCCTCCTGGAGGATTTCATTGCAGAGCGCGATGCACTCATTACAAATGTAGACCGACGGTCCGGAGATGAATTTCCGGACCGCGTCCTTCGACTTGCCGCAGAAGGAACAGCGTAAGTGTCGGTCGTTGCTCATTTTAGATGGTTGCCGGGTCCCGGCCGTCTCCAGACAACATGGGAGCGGCCGGGGCGCCAGTCAAGCGCTTAGCCTTTCGGGGTGGCCGAGTCGAGCTTCGGGAAAGTGTTGACTGCCAACACGTTATCCACGATCCCGTAGGTCTTGGCCTCGTCGGCCGACATGAAACGGTCGCGGTCCATGTCCTTCTCGATCTGGTCGAGCGTCTTGCCGGTGTGCTGGGCATACAGCTCGTTCAGCGCCGAGCGCAGGTAGAGGATTTCGCGCGCCTGGATCTCGATGTCGGCCGCGGTGCCCTGCGCGCCGCCGGAGGGCTGGTGGATCATGATGCGCGCGTGGGGCAGCGCGCTGCGCTTCCCCTTGCGGCCCGCGGCGAGGAGAAAGCTGCCCATCGAAGCGGCCATCCCCATGCAGATGGTGTTCACCGGCGCGGTGATGTGCTGCATCGTGTCGTAGATCGCCATGCCCGCCGAGACGATGCCGCCCGGCGAGTTGATGTACAGGTAGATGTCCTTGTCGGGACTGTCGGCCTGGAGGAACAACAGCTGGGCGATGATGATGTTCGAGACGTCGTCGTTGATTGGGACGCCCAGGAAGATGATGCGGTCCATGAGGAGCCGGGAGAAAATGTCATAGGTCCGTTCGCCCCGGCTGGAGCGCTCGATGATGTAGGGAGGATAGATCGTCGCCATAACGTCCACGTGCCCTCGAATCAGTGTACCCGTCTCAGCGGGCGGCTGGCGCATCGTCCACGGCGCTCTTGCCGAGGAGATGCGCAAAGACGTTCTCGTCGGTGATGGCGCGCTCGAGCTCACGCAGGCGGTTGGCCTGCTCGAGCGACGCTTTCACCGCCGCGGGGCTCTCGCCCCGGCGCGCTGCGATCTCGGCGATACGGGCCTCGACCGCTTCCGGCGTGGCGTGCAGGGAGGCCCGGTCGGCCACGGCCTCGATGATGAGATCGCGCCGCACCTGCGATTCGGCCATGGGCCGGAACTCGGCTTCGAAATCGTGGTGCCGCTCCTCCGGGACGCCATAGGCCCTGGCGTACGCATGCAGCGCCCGGTGGAGCAGCGAGGGCGGGACGCTGATGTTGTTCGCGGCCGCGATCTGGTCCACCAGCTCGCCGCGCAGGGCGGCGTCCGCCTCGCGCAGCGCTTCGGCGTCGAGGTCACTGCGCACCGCCACGCGCAGCGCGTCCACGGTCTCGAAGGCGCCGAGTTCCTTCGCGAAATCGTCGGTGAGGTCAGGCACCGCCTGCCGCTTTACCTCGTGCAGGGTGACGCGCACCTTCCGCGACTGCCCGCGCCGCGCCTCGTCGGGGTGGTCGTCGGGGAAGCGGATGCTCCCCTCCCACGAGCCGCCTGGATCGAGCGTCATCAGCTGCGCCTCGAGATCCGCCAGGGCGCGACCCTGGCCCAGGACGAAGCGTACCGGCTCGCCGGTTTCGGCGCTCTCGCCGTCCAGGTTCGCGATCGCCGCCTCGACCAGGTCGCCCTCCTTGGCGCGCCCCTCGGCCGGCACCCAGGGCGCCTTCTGCTCGCGCAGGGCGAGCAGCTGGGCGTCCACCTGCTCGTCGGTGACCTTCTTGATGTGCCGGGTGAGCTTGAAGCCCTCGATCCGGTCGAGCTTGAGCTCGGGGCGCACGTCGATGGTGAGCTCGAAGGACAGCGGTGCGCCGTCCTCGAACTTGAGGATGCGCACCCGGGGATCGGCGACCGGCTTCAGGTCCTGCTCGGTCCGCGCCCGGTCCCAGCTCTCGCGCAGCAGATCCTCGAGCACCGACTGGCGGATCGCCTCGGCGAAACGGCGGCGCACCACCGGCTCCGGCACCTTGCCCTGGCGGAAGCCGGGGACCTTGGCCCGCTGGCCGTACCACCGCGTGGTCTTCGCCTCGGCGGCCTTTACCCGCTCGACCGGGACGGTGACCGTGAGCGTGCGGCTCGCGGCGTCGGACTGGGAGATGGTGATCTCGATGTCGGGCTGCGTGGTCGTTTCAGCCATGCTGCTTTCCAAATGGATGGTAGATGGTGGACGGTGGATGGTAGCAAACAGCGTGGTGGGTGCATCCACGATCCACCATCCACCATCCACCGTCCACCCTCAGGTGCGAAAGGAGGGACTCGAACCCCCACGGGGGATTAGCCCCACGGGCTCCTAAGGCCCGCGCGTCTGCCAGTTCCGCCACTCTCGCGCTACCCGGGAAAGATAACGCGCGGGCCGCCCGAAAACGACGAGCGCCCGCCGGAGCGGGCGCCCGTGCCGAGCCCGGGGGAACCGGGCTAGCGCGACCGGATGTTCACGATCCGGGTCGGCTTGGCGTTGGCCGCGAGGTTCATGACGCGCAGCTGGACCACGCTGCCGGCCGGCGCGGCCCGCAGGGCGCGCTTGAAATCGTCCGGCGTGCGGACCCGCATGTCGTTGATCTGGAGGATGATTTCCGGGCCGCCCTCGTCGGGCGAGGCGATGCGCTGGAACGCCGGACCGCCGTCCTCGACGTCGGTCACCAGGACGCCCTGCTCGGCGTCGGTGAGCCGTGCCCGGGTGATGTAATTGGCCGGCAGGGCGTCGATCCGCAGGCCCAGGCGACCTTCCATCTCGGAGGGCGCGGCGCTGCTGTCGCTGTTGGAGGCGGTGCGCGCGGTCCGGGCGTCGGCGGCGATGAGCCGGACGTCGAAGGTTCGGCGCACGCCGCTGCGGCCGTTTTCATGGCGCACCACGGTGACGCGCACGTGCTCGCCGGGCCGGCGGAAACCGACCATCTGCTGGAGCTGGGCGACGTGGTCGACCGAGGTATCGTTGACGGCGACGATGATGTCGCCGGGGAGGATCCCGGCCGAGCGCGCCGGCGAGTCGTCGCTGCTGTAGGAGCCGACGAGCACGCCCTTGATCTCGCGCAGGCCCGCGTACTCCGCATCCTCCGGCCGCGCGTCGGAGATGCCGATGCCGAGGATGGCGCGGTCGACCCGGCCCTTGCTGATGAGGTCGTCCATCACCCGCCGGGCGAGGTTGATCGGAATCGCGAATCCGTAACCGGCATAGAGGCCGGTCGAGGAGGCGATGGCGCTGTTGATGCCGATCACCTCGCCGTTCATGTTCACCAGCGGCCCGCCCGAGTTGCCCGGGTTGATCGCGGCGTCGGTCTGGATGAAGTCCTGGATGGAATACTGGACGTCGGGATCCTGGAGCCCGCGCAGCTGGCGGCCCTTGGCGCTCACGATCCCGCTGGTCACGGTGAAGGTGAAACCGAGCGGGTTCCCGAAGGCGAGGACCCAGTCGCCGATCCGCGCGGCCTCGGAGCTGCCGAAGCTGACGGCCGGGAGGTTGTCGGCGTCGATCTTGATGACCGCGACGTCGGTGTTGGGATCGCGACCCACGACCCGCGCGTTGAATTCGCGGTTGTCGAGCAGCTTCACGGTGACCCGGTCGGCGTCGGCGACCACGTGGTTGTTGGTCAGGATGTAGCCGTCCCGCGAGGTGATGAAGCCGGTGCCGGAACCCTGGCGCAGCCGCGGCGGCTGCTGCTGCTGAAAGCGGCGAAAGAAGTCCTGGAATTCCGGCGGCACCTGCTGCTCCTGGGCGCGGCTGCGTGCGGTGGTCTGCACGTAGACGACCGAGGGGTTCACGCGGTCGACGATGTCGGCGAAGCTGGGGAGGTCGCTCGTCTTCCCCATTCCCCGCGTCGCGGCGACGGTGGACGCGCCGGCCAGGGGACGTTGCGATTCGGCCACGCCCGACCTCGGCAGGTTGAAGGCCTGCGCGAAGGTGAGGCCCAGTCCGAACGCTATCGCGATGACGCCCGTCAGCTTGATCAGGTCACGTGCTCTGGATGACATGCCGCCCTCTGGTGTGCAGGTGTAGACTTGTGCTACACCTGTCGTTCAGCTCTTGTTCTCGTCCACGATTTCGTAGTCGGCTTCGACCACGTCTTCCTTCTTCGGCCCGTCGGAGGGAGGCGTCTGCGCCCCGCCGTCGGCACCCGGCTCGCCCGAGGGAGAGCCGGCGGCCTGCGCCTTCTCGTAGAGGGAGCGCCCGGCCTCACTGTAGGCGGCCTGGAGCTCCTCGTACGCCGTCTTGATACCCGCTTCCTCGCCGGTCCGGAGCGCCTGCTTGCCGGTCTCGACCGCCTTCTCGAGCCGTTCCTTCATCGCCGGCTCCAGCCGATCCGACCACTCCTTGGCGTTCTTCTCCACCTCGTAGGTCTTGGCGTCGAGCCGGTTGCGGGTCTCGATCGCCTCGCGCCGCGCCTTGTCGGCGGCCGAGTTGGCCTCGGCGTCCCGGACCATCTTCTCGATTTCCTTGTCCGAGAGGCCGGAGCTGGCCTCGATGCGGATCTTCTGCTCCTTGCCCGTGGCCTTGTCCTTGGCGCTCACGTGCAGGATGCCGTTGGCATCGATGTCGAAGG
Source organism: Gemmatimonadota bacterium (assembly GCA_041476105.1). GTDB lineage: Bacteria > Gemmatimonadota > Gemmatimonadetes > Gemmatimonadales > JACORV01 > DASXPG01. The sequence continues at coordinate 142 of JBGOSS010000106.1, read as the reverse complement.
TCACTTCGACCTGCGGCATGCCGCGCGGTGCCGGCGGAATGCCGGTGAGCTGGAACTTGCCGATGGTGCGGTTGTCCACCGCCATCTCGCGCTCACCCTGGAGCACGTGGATCTCCACCGTGGTCTGGTTGTCGTCCGCGGT
>JBGOSS010000105.1:0-5699 GCA_041476105.1 Gemmatimonadota bacterium | reverse complement strand
GATGATCGTGTCGATCGCGATCGCCGTCTTGCCGGTGCCGCGGTCGCCGATGATCAGCTCGCGCTGGCCGCGGCCGATCGGGATCATCGAGTCGATCGCCTTGATGCCGGTCTGGAGCGGCTCCTTCACCGGCTGCCGCACGATGATACCCGGCGCCACCAGCTCCACGCGCCGCATCTCGGTGCTCTCGATCGGCCCCCGGCCGTCGAGCGGCTGGCCCAGCGGATTCACCACCCGGCCGACCAGCGCCTGCCCCACCGGCACCTCGAAGACGCGGTTGGTCCGGCGGACCTCGTCGCCTTCCTTCAGGTCGAGATAGTTGCCGAGGATGACCGCGCCGATGTTGTCCTCTTCGAGGTTCAGCGCCAGCCCCGTCACGCTCTCGCCGCCCGACGAACGGAACTCGAGCATCTCGCCCGACAGCGCCTTGGTGAGGCCGTAGACGCGCGCGACGCCGTCCTTGACCTCGAGAATGGTCCCGACCTCCTCGAGATCGGTGGCCGAGAGGTTCGCGGACGCGATCTCGCGAAGCAGGACAGCCTTCAGTTCGCCGGGGCGGAGCGCGGTGTCGTTGGCCATGACGCAGGGGAAGAGTGTGGGTCGACTCTCAGGCGCGAGCGAAGCTTGTGAAATTAATCACTATCTCGAAGGCAGGGCAAGGCGACTGCGGGTCCGGCCTCGCAGGAACGCCGCCAGCACGCCCTTGGGACCGAGGGCCGGCAGCTCGGCGGCGGTGACGCCCGCCACCCGCCGCGCGGAGCCCGAGAGGTGGCTCGCCGAGGAGAAGCGCAGAATCCGGGCGACGGCCCGGACCGAGTAACCGGGGTTCCCCAGCAGGTCGGCGGCCGTGGCGGTGCGAGCCAGGTCGATCACGCGCTTGATGTTGGGGGCGCCCCCCGCGCCGAACTGCCGCGAGAGGTGTTCGCGCGAGACCTTGAGGGCGCGCGCGATGTCGGCGGCGCGGATCGGGCTCCCGACCCGCCGGAGCACTTCGCGCCAGGCGCGTTCCTGGAGCGGCTCGACGAGCCGCAGCAGCCTGGGGGCCGCGGCCAGCAACGATTCGCGCGCGGCGCTCGCCGTGAGCGGGAGCAGCAGCTCGGCGATGACCGCGTCCTCGACGCCCTCGACGATCGGTACCGCCCCGCACTCGACGACGCAGACCCGGAGCAGCTCGCCGTCGTCGGGCCGGAAGGCGGTGTAGGCGAAACGGGGCAGGTGCGGAAAGGCCGTCCGGCATCGAGCCAGCGCCTCACGGGCCCCCGGGGCCCGCACGTCGGCGATGACGGCGTCGGCGAGGGCGGCGTGCAGCGTGCGCTCGAGCTGCGCCGCGCTGCGGCAGTGGACGAGGCGCGCGCGGCCGCGCGGCAGGGCGCGGCGCACGGCCGCCCGGGCCGGCCGGCTGGCGAGCAGGAGGGCGATGGCCGGCGCGCTCATGTGCGCGCGAGCTGCGTCATCTGGCTGATCGCCGCCTGGAGGACGTCGCGCGCGTTGGCGTACGACAGGGTGCGCACGGCATCCTCCAGCGCGAGCCAGCGGCACGCGGTGATGCCCTCGTCCTGCTGCGGCGAAGGCTCGCCGGTGGGGGACTCCACCAGGAAGAAAGCGGAGGTCTTGTGGATCAGCTTTCCGCGGAAGCGGAAGTACCAGTCGATGTCGCGGATGTGCCCATGGAGGACCAGGTCGGTGAGCCCGGTCTCCTCGGCGATCTCGCGCAGCGCGGCGGCGGCGGCGTCCTCCCCCTCCTCGAGGTGGCCCTTGGGAAAGCCCCAGTTCCGGTACGCGTCCTTGATGAGGAGCACGATCGGGCCCTGGGCGGTGCGGCGGAAAATCACGCCACCGGCGGAGGTTTCCTCGACGGGAACCGGCTTCGGCATCTAGAAGACCGAGAAGGAGAAGTAGCGGCGCGGGTTGCGCTGCATGTCCTGGAGCATCTCGCGTAGCGACCTCACCGCCTGGACCGACTCGGTGTAGAGGGTGGAATCGCGGGTCAGGCGGCCGAGAGTCCCTTCGCCCGCTTCGACGCGGCCGAGGATGCTGTCGGTGTTCCTGAGGATGCGCCCGATCGACTGCGACTGGGCGGCGGCCGCGCCCGACACGGCGCGCAGGTTGGCGGCCACCTGCTGGAGATCGGTCGTCACGCTGTCGGTGTGGCTCAGGATGCGCTGGAGCTGCTCGTGGCTGGTCGCCGAGTCGGCCCGCCGCAGCGTCCGCTCGAGCGACGCCGCGCCCCGTGCCAGCGAGGCGGTGCCGGTGTCGAGGTTCGCGCCGATCGTGGTCAGCGCTTCCTGCTGGTGCAGGACGATCTGGCTCATGCGCCGGGAGAGGTTGGACAGGTCGACGAAGGCGCCCTGGAGCCGGCGGGCGGAGGTAGTGTCGAAGGCCGCCTCGACGCGGCCGGCGATGGTGGCGATGTCGCCGGCGATGCGCCCCGCCTGCGCCGTCAGCTCGCCGATGGCGGGCAGCGACGCGCCGGGCCAGCGCTCGCGCCCCGCGGCCAGCGCGTCGGCGACTTCCTTGCGGACCTCGGGGTCGTCGGGGAGCTCCTCCTGCGGGACGACGTCCACGCCCCAGTCGCCGAAGAGCGTCGTGGACGAGATGATGGCCGCCGGATGGGGCGGCAGGTGCGCGTCGCCCTTGATGCGGAAGCGCACGTTGACCCAGTTGCGCTCGCCGAGGAGGATCGCCTCCACGCGGCCGATCCGCACGCCGTGTACGAAGATCGGGTTGCCGGTCTGGAGGCCGCCGATGTTGCGGAACCGCGCTTCGGCGATCTGGTCGTTGCGGCCGAGCCGCGCCTGGCTGAGCCAGATGGAGCCGGCGACCATGATCGCCAGCGCGCCGAGCACCGCGGCGCCCACCAGCGTTTCGTTGGCGCGCTTCATCCGGCCGCACCGTCCAGCGCGATCTCCTGCCGCGCCGAAAGCGGCACGGCGCCCGGCGCTCGCGCTTCCGGCCGCCCTTCGACGAAACCGCGCACCACGGGATCGGCGCTCTGCCGGATCTCGTCCACCGTGCCGACCTGCCGCACCTGCCCCTCGTACAGCATGGCGATGCGATCGCCGACCAGGTAGGCGGAGCGCATGTCGTGCGTGATGACGATGCTGGTCACGCCCAGCGCCTCGCGGGTGCGCACCATCAGCTCGTCGATCACGGCGCTGGTCACCGGGTCCAGCCCCGTGGTCGGCTCGTCGTAGAGCATGTACTTCGGCTGGATGGCGATGGCGCGCGCCAGGCCGACGCGCTTGCGCATCCCGCCCGACAGCTCGGCGGGCATCTGCTGCTCGGCGCCGGGCAGGTCCACCAGCTCCAGGGCGTGAGCGACCCGGTCGCGGATCTCGCCCTCGGCCATCCCGCGGCGCCGCCGGAGCCCGAAGGCGACGTTCTCGTAGATCGTCATCGAATCGAAGAGGGCGGCGAACTGGAAGACGAAGCCGATCCGCGAGCGCAGCGCGCCCAGCGCCTGGCGGTCCAGCGCATCGACCACCTGGCCGTCGACGGCGACGTGGCCCTCATCGGGATCGAGGAGCCCGACCACGTGCTTGATCGCGACGCTCTTGCCGGTCCCGGAGAAGCCGATGATGACCATCGTCTCGCCGTCGTTCACCGTGAGGGTGAAGCCGCGGAGCACCTGGTTGGGCCCGAAGGCCTTGTGGAGGTCGGTGAACTCGATCATCCGGGGGCGTGCCGCAACAGGGTGACCGCCCAGTAGGCGTCGAGCACCAGGATCAGCGCCGCGCTGTAGACCACGGTCTTGGTGGTCGCGATGCCCACGCCCTCGGCGCCGCCCCGCGTCTGGAAGCCGAGGTAGCAGCCGACCAGCGTGATGACGAAGCCGAAGGACGACGACTTGATGAGCCCGTACTGCCAGTCGAAGTTCGAGTAGAAGAGACGCAGGCCGCGCATGAACTCCGCGCTGGTCACCGGCAGCATCGTCGTGGCGCCGATCCAGCCGGTGAAGAGCCCCATCGCCATGGCGAAGGCCGCGATGACCGGGAACATCAGCACCCCCGCCATGACCCGGGGCAGCACCAGGTAGGCGAAGGGGTTGTAGGCCATCGTCTCGAGGGCATCCACCTGCTCGGTGACGCGCATGGTGCCGAGCTCGGCGGCCATGGTCGCGCCGACGCGGCCCGCCAGGGCCAGCGCCGTGAGCACCGGACCCAGCTCCAGCATCAGCGTCTTGCCGACCAGGGTGCCGACCAGGTACAGCGGCACCGCCCCCGTGAAAGTGTAAGAGGCGAGCAGCGCGAGCACGATGCCGGTGAACGCGGCGATGAACAGGCTGATGGGCAGCGAGTCCACGCCGATCTTGCGCATCTGCTGGGCGAGGACGCGGCCCCAGGTCTGCACGTCGGGAAGGGCGCGCGCCGTGTCGGCCAGGAAGAGGCCGAAGCGGCCGAATCCCGACAGTCCGGTGGTTGTACGACGGCCGATAAACGCCAGCACGGAGCGAAGATACGCCCCGTGCTGTCGCAGGTAAAGTTTGTGACCTAGGCGGCGAAGGAGGCGAGAGCTTTTCCGACGGTGCCTTCGCGCAGCCGCTTCAGCGCGCGATCGCGCAGCTGGCGGATGCGCTCGCGGGTGACGCCGAGCATGCCGCCGATCTCTTCGAGGGTGTGCTCGCGCCCGCCGTCGAGGCCGAAATAGAGCCGCAGCACCTTCGCGTCGCGGGGCGGCAGCGTGGCCAGCGCATTCTCGATTTCCTGCGCCAGGAACCGGTCCATGGCCTGGTCTTCGGCGCTCGGACCCTCGTCGGCGACGAAGCGCTCGATGAGCGAACGGTCGCCGTCGGGATCGAGCGGCGCGTCGAGCCGCACTTCACCGCTGTTGAGGGCGGCGAGCGACTGCACCACCTCGAGGGAGAGGCCGGTGGCCTGCGACACCTCTTCCGGAGTCGGCTCGCGGCGCAGCTTCTGGCGCAGCACTTCGGACGTGCGGACGATCTTCGAGAGATCGGCGGTACGGTTGAGCGGCACCCGGACGGTACGTCCCTGGCGGGCCAGCGAGGCGAGGATGGCCTGCCGGATCCACCAGACGGCGTACGAGATGAACTTGACGCCCTGGTCGGGATCGAACTTCCGCGCCGCGGTCATGAGCCCGACGTTTCCCTCACCGATCAGGTCGGTGAGCGGCAGGCCCCGGTTCTGGTACTTCTTGGCCACCGAGATGACGAACCGCAGGTTGCGCCGGACCAGCTCCTGCATGGCATCGTGGTCACCCGAGCGCACCTTCTTGGCGAGCTCGATCTCCTCGTGGGGCTTGAGGAGCGGGGTGACCGACACCTCATAGAGGTACTGGTCGAGGATGTCCCGATCCGATTCGCCCGGCGAAAGCGGGAGCAGCGGCTTGCTGGGCCGGCGGCGTTTACGGACGGTGGTCGGCTTGTCCATCTCTATCCTCAATTGGGTACGGCCGAAGGCAACCCGGGGGGCGGTCTTTTTGGCCTCGCCACTCTTTACCCGCCGCGGGCTCCAAAGTTCTCCCACTGCGATTGACTCTGTAGGGCCACCAAAATACGTTTCCGGGCTCCCAATGGAAGCCCCCCTCCCGGCGGGGCATCCGCCGGGGCACCAAAAGCCGTGGGGGCGTAGCTCAGTTGGGAGAGCGCTTGAATGGCATTCAAGAGGTCAGGGGTTCGATCCCCCTCGCCTCCACCACGCGGGAATAGCTCAGTTGGTAGAGCACAACCTTGCCAAGGT
>JBGOSS010000104.1:0-5730 GCA_041476105.1 Gemmatimonadota bacterium | reverse complement strand
GAGCGGGCGGTTCAGCGGCTCGCGGTCTCCGTGGCGGCGCTGGAGAACATCCGGCTCGACCTGCTGCGGCTCAAGGCCGGGGTCGGCACGGTGGACCAGCTGACCGCGGACCTCGACGCGGCCCGCGATCTCCAGGCGGAGATCGACCTCGCGATCGAGTCGCGGCGCGAGGTGGAGGCGGCGCTAAGGCCCGCTACGAGGAAAGACTGACGGTCTCGGCGGCTGGGACCGGGAGGCGCTCGAGCGCCGGTGAGTCCGGCATCGGCACGCGATCACGGTGGATCGAGCCTCGCCGAGAACGCCCACCCGCCGGTCAGATCGACGACGGCGAAGACGATCTGATTCGGCCCGCGTCTCAAGGGCAGATAGACGGCGTCGCCGACCCTGGCCATGACGGCCAGTGTGGTGCGCAGACCGCCCGGGTTCATCGCGAACGCGAGCGGCCGGCCGTTCACGTAGATGACGACACCGTTGCTGTAGGCGTACCGCAACCGTCGGATCTCATCGTGCGCCGCGGTGATGGTGGTACGCGCGTACACGATCCGCGAACCCGCGATCTTGCCCGTCATGACGCTATCGACCAGGACGGCCCCGGTGCTGTCGGTCGGCACGCCGCCGGCCGCCGGGGCCTCACGGTAGCGGTTGATCAGGACGAATCCCTCGGGCTCCACTTCAACGCGCTGCCAGGTGAGTTGGGCGAGGTCGGGGAGGGCGGCCGGCGCGAAGTCTGCTGCTTCGATCGCGTTGGAAATCTCCCAGCCGAGGATCGTGCCCACGGGGGGCGCCGTGGCGGGCCTCGCGGCCGGGGATCCCGGCGCAGCGGTGTAGCGGATGTTGGAGAAGTACGCGCCGCGGCCGAAGGCGCCGGTCCAGACACCCAGGCCCGTGCCACCCGAGGTCACCACGCGCGGGACCACGAGCGTGGGCACCGTCGCGGTATCGAGGTAGAGTCGCGCGAGGGGCCCATCCAGCTCGACCCGGAGATGCATCCAGCGATTGCGCTCCACAACCGCCACCGCGTTGGCGCCGTCGCCATGGTAGACCTGCCAGGCCACTCCCAGGTTGTTGAATGCCGGTCCGTACTGGACAGCCTCTTCGGTGCCGCTGCTTCGGGGTCGCAGGAACAGCACGTTGGAGAACCGCGGCGTGGCGGCCCGGAAAGCCACCCCGAGGAACGTCGTCCGATCGCTGGCGGCAACATCGAGGTCCAGGACGCCATTCTCCATCGATGCACCGCGCACCAGGGCCACGCCCCGGTTGATGTACAGGGAGGGTCGGCCAAGGTAGGACTCGAACCGGATGCTGTCGGTCGCGATCCAGGCTTCGGGTGAAAGCGATACGTTGGTGGTTTGCGCGTCGGCTGCCGCGGGAATGAGGGCGGCGAGGACGATGGCTGCGGTGCGGTGGTTCATGGTTGTCCTTCATGCGGGGCGTATGCGGCGTTGAAACCGGGCGGCGTGAACCGGCGTCCTGACGAAGCAGCGCGCAGGAAAGTGTCAACGCCTACCTGAGGTTTCGCATGCCCCATCTGAAACGCGTCCCGCGTTGCTTGGTCGCACTCTCGCTGGCCTTCGCCGCACCCGCGGCCGCCACCACACCGCGACTCCACTACACCGTCAACCTGAATGACCGGGCCGATTCGGTCTTCAAGGTATCCCTGCGAGTCAGCGGCCTCACCGCCGCCAACGCGGTCTTCCAGTTCGCGGCGACGGCGCCCGGCACCTACCAGGTGATGGACATCGGCCGGTTCGTGCGCCGCTTCACAGCCTACGACGCGCGCGGCCGCGAGATCACGACCGAGCGGGTCGACACCAACCAGTGGCGCATCAGCCAGCCGGCGCGGGTCCGGGAGATTCGATATGCCATCGGCGAGACCAATGGGTCGTCGCTGACGGTGCATCGGGTGTACCCGATGTGCGGCTCGGCGCTGCGCGCGGATCACGCGCTGATCAACGGGCAGGCGGTCTTCGGCTTCCCGAGCGGCATGCAGGCCGAGGCCATCGATGTCCGGCTGCTGGCGCCGAGCGACTGGGTGATCGGGACGCCGCTCCAGCGCCGCGGCGCGGTCTACCAGGCCGACAGCTACGACCGGCTGGTGGATTCGCCGATTCTTCTGGGGCCGCTGACCCGCTCGTCGCTGCTGGTGACCGGGGTCCCGGTGGAGATCTACACCTACTCCGCGGGGTCGCAGATCACCTCGGCGCAGTTGCTGGAGTCCATGCGCGCCATGCTGCTGGCCGCCGGATCGTTCCTGGGCCGGCTCCCCGTCGATCGCTACACCTTCCTCTATTACTTCGGGCCGCAGAGCTTCGGCGCGTGGGAGCATTCGTTCGGCTCCGAGTACGTGTTGCAGAACGTCCCGTTCACGCCCCGGGTCGGCAAGCGGGTGACCGACATCGCGGCCCACGAGTTCTTCCACGTGGTGACGCCGCTGAACCTGCACTCCGAGATCATCGAGCACTTCAACTTCGTGACGCCGGTTCCGTCGCAGCACCTCTGGCTCTACGAGGGAACGACCGAGTGGGCGGCCCAGAAGATGCAGCTGGAGTCGGGCCTCGAGACGGCCGAAGACTACCTGATCACGGTGGCGCAGAAGTTCCGGACGGATCGGGGGAATTACGATTCGACCTGGTCGCTGTCGGAGCTGGCGCTGACGTCCTTCAGCGACTCGGGCCAGCGGCAGTACGGCAACATCTACCAGCGGGGCGCGGTGGTGGCGGGGCTGCTCGACATCCGGCTGCTGGAGCTGAGCGACGGCCAGCACGGGCTGCGCGACCTGATCGGCGAGCTGACCAGCGTGTACGGCAAGCGGCGCGCCTTCCCGGAAGATTCGCTCTTCGCCATCATGGCGCAGCGCACCGCGCCCGAGGTGACCGACTTTGTCCGGCGGTACATCCAGGGCGCTGAGCATCCGCCGTTACGGGAGTACTACGCGAAGCTGGGGTTCACCGAGGTCGACGACGATCGTGGATTGCCGCTGCGCTTCCAACCGGACTCGAATGCCACGGCGCGGCAACTGGCGCTGCGGAGCGCCTGGCTGGGTCCGCACGGGATTCTGGGTCAGCCGGCGGCCCGCGCGCAGCCGGTGCCGTGAGGGCCGCTGGTACGAAGGATCGCTCTCGCCTGTAATCCTCCTGTCAGGTTCGGCATCTACTGTCGGTGACATCCTGATGGCACTGGAGAGCTCTTGACAGCACCGGCCCGCTCCGTCGCGCTCGCGATGCTGACCGTCCTCGCGGCCTGCTCCTCGGCCGCGGCGCAGGGCACTCCCGCCAATAGGGGAACCACCACCACAAGCGGAGGCGAAATCCGCGGCCGCGTCGTGGACGCCGCCGGCCAGACGGCCATCCACGGGGCCATCGTGGATGTCTCCGACTCCGGCGCGACGGCCCCGGCGGCGATTACAACAACCGACGCCAACGGCGCCTTCCGCGTTCGGGGCCTCAGGCCGGCAACCTATCGCGTCCGCATCCGCGCGATCGGCTACGCCGCCCGGCGCCTTCCGGTGATCGCGATCGGTGCATTATCGCCGGGCGTCGACGTGGGAACGGTGACGCTCACCAGGGCGCCCATCGCATTGCAGGAGATCAGCGTCGCGGAGCGGCGGCAGCTCGACGTGGATCTGGCGCCCGACCGCAACACCTATACCGTCCGCGACATGCCGAACACCCGCGGCGGCACGGCGCTCGACGTGCTGCGCAACGTGCCGGCGGTGGACGTCGACATCGACAACATCGTGAGCCTGCGCGGCAATACCGGCGTCATCGTGCAGATCAACGGCCGGCCCAGCCCGATGAAGCCGGCGCAGCTGGGCACCTTTCTCGCGCAGCTGCGCGCGGAAATGGTGGACAAGGTGGAAGTGGTTCCCAACCCGTCGGCGCGCGAAAACCCGGAAGGCGACGCGGGGATCATCAACATCGTGCTGAAGCAGAGTGCCGATGCCGGGACCAGCGGCGGCCTCACCCTCGGCGGGGGAACCACCGGCCACGCGGACGTCGGGGGCAACCTCGGTTACCAGAGCGAGCCCTGGTCGCTGTTCGGCAACTACGGCTTCCTGCGGGACCACCAGTCTCGCCATGAATCGCTGTTCCGCGAAAACACCTATCTCGCCCCGTTGACCTACCTCGAGGAGACCGGCGCCCGCCGGCGCGTGCCCCTGGCGCACTCGCTGACGGGCAGCGTGGGGTACCAGCCCGGGCCGCACGACGAGCTTTCGCTGGACCTGTTGTTCAGCACGCGCCGCCAGGCCGAGTCCTATGGCCTGGTGTACCGCGACCTGAACTCGGCGCGCACGCTGACCGGGCTGAGCGACCGGCTGACCCAGAGCACCGGACACGAATCCGAAGGCGAGGTGACGCTCGGTTACAAGCACACCTTCGACGGCCGCGGGCACAAGCTGTCCAGCGAGCTGCGCTTCGTCCGGGGGAATGAAGGCGGGCCAGGTAGCGTCCTGGCGCGTGACCTGACCCTCGCCGGCTCGCCGGCCGACACATCGGCGCTGGAGACCCAGGCGGGGTGGGAGTACCCCGACCAGAACTCGTTGCGGGTGGATTACACGCGACCACTCTCGAGCGTCGTCCACCTGTCGGCCGGGTATCAAGGATCGCTCCAGCGCTTTCACACGACGCTCGGGACGCAGGTCTTCGACACGGCCCAGGCCGTGTACCGGCCCGATTCGACCCGTATCAGCGACTTCACGTACCACCAGATGGTCCATGCCGCCTACGGCATGCTGGATGTCCAACCCGGCCGGTTCCAGATGCAGGCCGGTGTCCGCATCGAGCGCGCCACCACGCGGTTTCAGCTCCGGACGACGGGTGCGACGTACGACAACCCGTACACCAGCGTGTTCCCGAGCGCGATCGTCGCCTACAACTTCAACGATGCCAACCAGGTGAAGCTGAGTTACTCGAGCCGCATCCGGCGCCCCAACGACCCGGACGTCCTCGACCCGACCATCCGGTATGCGGACCCGCTCAACCTCGTTCGCGGCAATCCCTACCTGAAGCCGGAGTACGCCGCCGCGTTCGAGCTCGGATTCCAGCGGGCGGCGGGCCGGACGACGCTTCAGCTCACGCCGTACTTCCGGCACACCCGCGACGCCGTCGTCACGTTCCGGACCATCGACACCGCGGGCGTCCTGACCCGGACGTTTGCGAACGTCGGCTCGCGGGATGCGTATGGTGCCGACGCGACCATCGCCCGGAACGGGGGACGGTTGAGCGGGTTTGTGAGCGCCAGCGCCTTCCGGCAGGTGAGCAACGGGGCCGGCCTGGCGCCGGGTCTCAACGCCGCGGGCATCGGCTGGACGGTCCGGACCAACGCGTCGCTCCATGCCTCGAGTACCCTCGACGTCCAGGCGCTGGTCAGCTATCAGGCGGCCCTGACGGTCGAGCAGGGCCGGAACGCCAGCCGGACCCGGTTCAGCATTGCCGCGCGCAAGAAGCTGGTGCGCGACCGGCTGAGCATGACGCTGCGGGTGATCGACCCGTTCAATACCTCTCGCGAGAAGTTCACGGCGGCCGATCCGCGGTTCAACCAGGTACAGGAGCGGCGGTCCCTGATCCGAGGCCTGGTGCTCAGCGCCAGCTGGACCTTCGGCCGGCCGCAGCGGCGCGGTCGCGACGACCTGATCGGCAACGAACCCGGCGCGCCCTGATCGGCCCTCAGGGGATCGGCACGCGCCCGAGACTGTCCCGCATGAAGGTGCCGCGCTGTCCGGTGAGGTCG
>JBGOSS010000103.1:0-6033 GCA_041476105.1 Gemmatimonadota bacterium | reverse complement strand
GCCGCGATGATCCCCGGCGTGCGCCGGCCGGCGCGGGCGCCCGCGCTGTCCACGGCGCGCAGCGCGGCGGGCAGGCTGCGCCTGGCCGATTCGATGCGCGCCAACTCGAGCCAGGCGCTCACGCCGGTATCCGGCCGCATCGCCCGGCCCCGTCGGGTCGCATTGCGCGCGAAGCGCTCGGCCGCGATCAGGTCGCCGCGTGCGCGGTAGGCCTGGCTTGCCGCGAGGTTCTCCGCCACCGAGAGGGTGTCGAAGCGCTCGGTCAGGAATGTCGCCGCGAGGAGCGGGTTGGGGTTGATGAGGCTGCCCGGATCGTGGAACAACTCGGAGTCGGCGAGCACCCGGGCCAGCCCACGGTGGCCGAGGACGTATTCCACACGCGCGATGTCGAGCGGGCGGCCCCACCGCTCGAACAGCTCGCGCGCGCCGAGCGGGTTACCGGCGTCGAGGCGCTCCTGTGCGACGAGGAGCTGCGCGGCCTTGAGCGCCCCAGGGGTCCGCGAGCCGGAGACCGCGGCGATAACGATGGCCGTGTCACGCTCGAGCGCGGCGCGCCGGATGGCGAACCAGTCGGCGATGTCGGGATAGGTTTGCGCCGCGCGGCGCCAGGCGGCGATGGCCGAATCTCGCAGGCCCTGGCGCTCGAGCACGAACGCCAAGCGCGGCGCCGCGGGGTGGGCCGCGGCGGACGGCAGCGAGAGCACCCGGCGGTATTTCCCTTCCGCCGCGCGCCAGCGCTCGGCGCGCTCGTCGGCGCGTGCGGCCACCAGGAGGAACGCCACGCTGGACTCGCCACCCCGAGCACGCTGGAGGAGCGCCTCGACATCATTGAAGCGCCCGAGTCCCTCCGCGACCAACGCGGGGAGCACGATACTGTCGGCCGCAATCGCGCGGGTCCCGCGCAATGCCGGCAGGACGCGCGAGGCATGCCAGAATCGCCCTGCCCTCGCGAGGCTGTCGGCCGACGGAGACGCGGCCGGCCGCGGCCGGCATTCGTCGGGGCGTGGTGCGAACCTAGCGGGGCGGTCCGGATGACCCGAAGACGCCGCCAGCCATGCGGGCACGGCGGCGAGCAACCTGAGGGCGGCGGCGCGTTTCAGCGTGGGCCGGCGACGTTCACGCGGCGTGACTCGGGATCCCACGCGGGCGGCGTCCGGTCGTTGGCGACAGCGTTCACGGTCAGGAAGGCCAGGCGCGCAACCCGGGCGGCCTTGTCGGCGTCAGTGCGCGACGGCTCGTCACCCACCCGGTGGTAGTCGGGATGCTCGCCGGTATAGAAGAAGATGTAGGGCACGCCACGGCGCTGGAACGGAAAATGGTCGGAGTCCGAAGGCGTCACCGGGCGGTCCTCGATGTCCGGACCGACGGCGAGACCCAGCTCCGGGTGCGCCTCCGCGAGCTGGCAGACCAGGTCGGAGAGCGTGCTCTTCTTCCAGCCGTTGAGGAAGACGGAATCGGGGCGGTTCCGGCTGATCATGTCGAGGTTGATGAGACCCACGATGCTGTCGAAGGGCACCGTCGGATGCCCGGCATACCAGGTCGAACCCAGCAGCCCCCGCTCCTCACCGCTCACCGACAGGAACAGGATCGACCGGCGCGGCCTGGGCGCACCAGCGAACGCCTCCGCCATGGCGAGCAGCCCGGCGGACCCGGAGGCGTTGTCGTCGGCACCGTTGCGGATGGAATCGCCGTTCACCGGCCGGCCGATGCCGATGTGGTCGAGGTGCGCGACCACGACGACGAATTCACCGGCGAGCGCCGCGTCACTTCCGGGCAGCACGCCAACGACGTTGGGCGCGCTCGCGCCATTGGCAAGCGGGTAGCGCTGCGCGTAGCCGCCGCTGTCGCCCGCGGGTCGCAGATTCGCCTGGCGGAACAGCCGTTCGACGTACACCGCCGCCTGCTCGATCTCCGGGCTGGGGGTCGCCCGCCCACGCATCGAGTCGTCGGCGAGCGCGGCGATGTGCCGCGCCATCAGCTGGGGCGTGATGCGCGCGACCTGGGCGCCGACCTGGCCCGGCAGGGACAACAAGCCCGTCCCGGCAAGCAGCAGGCGAAGCGATTGTCTCACGCCCGAAAGGTAGTCGGGCGTCGCAGCGTCGCTACGGCCTGATGGCGAAGTTCACCGGAATCTGCACGCGCACGCGCACCGCCCGGCCCTGCGCGCGCGCCGGGCGGTACCGCGAAGCAAGCACCACGCCGAGCGCCTCCCGATCGAAGAGCCCGTTCACGCTGCCCAGGACGCGCGTTTCGGCCGGCTCCGCACGGCCCAGCGTGTCGAGCACCGTCTCGATCAGGACCCGTCCCTGGATCCCCGCCTGTCGCAGCACTTCGGGATACCGAATCGGCGGATGCGAGAGCAGCTGGGGCAGCTCCTCGACGTAGCGCAGCTCACGCGGCGCGTCGGTCCCAGCGCCCGGAAGGCCGACCGGCGCCATGCTGGGGCCCGGTGAGGGTGACACGAGCGGGCCCGGGTCGCTCACACCGGGGTTGAAGTTGGCGGCGGGCTCGGGTGGCGGGAGCTCGACCGGAATCACCAGGGGCGCCGGCGGAAAGAGGATCGGCTGAGACAGTCGCTGCCCGGTCACAACCGGGCCGTCGGGCACGCGCGGCGGTGCGGGGGTATTCCAGACCAGCGTGGTGTCGACGTTCAGGATGGTGGGGTGACGCTCGACCACGGCCCGACTCGCAGCCACCGCGGCGGAGATCACGAAGGCATGGATCGCGAGCGAAACCACTTTGCCCGTCCAGCCCATGCTCGGCCGCTGTTCGGGGCACGACTCGATGAGCGCGAACATGATGCCTCCCGGTTGGAGTGCCTGTCCAACCTGGGAGACGCCCGTGGCGCCCCAATTGACACATCATGACAGGATGCTGACAACCGGATGACAGCTAGCGGGTGATCGCCCGCACACCCCTGGCGTCGGCGATCAACGCCACGTCGGCGATACCGAGAAAGAGGCCGTGTTCCACGATGCCCGGACGTTTGTCGAGGGCCCGTGCCACGGCCGCGGGATCGGCGATGCCCCGCGGAAAGCGGCAGTCCACGATGTAGTGCCCGCCGTCGGTGCGATACGGCTCACCGCTCGGGGTCATCCGCAAGTCCGGCTCGGCGCCCAGGCGCTCGAAGAGATCGGTATGGGTCGTCCAGCCGAAGGGCACCACCTCGACCGGCAGCGGTGCGCGTGTCCCCAGCCGACGCACGCGCTTCGAGGCATCAGCGATGACGACGAAGGTGCGCGCGGCCAGGGCAACCAGCTTTTCGCGCAGCAGCGCGCCACCGAGGCCCTTGATGAGCGCGAGGCGCGGGCCCACTTCGTCGGCGCCGTCGATGGCGAGGTCGAGGCGGGGTTGCTCGTCGAGGGTCGTGAGCGGGATGCCCAGGGCCCGGCAGCGCGCGGCGGTGTCGTTCGAGGTGGGCACCGCGATGACGTCGCGCAGCTCGCCGCGCGCCAGACGCTCGGCGAGGAGCTCGAGCAGCGGGCGCACCGTGGAGCCCGTGCCCAGGCCGACGATGGTGCCGCTGCGGATACGCAGGACCGCGCCCGCCGCGGCGGCGCGCTTGAAGGCTTCGGCGGTGGGTCGGGGCACTACACGACGGCGCCGGCGCGCCGCGGGCGGATCAGCAGGGGTTGCGCAGCCAGCGGACGTTCCACTGGGCGCGCACTGAGTCGCCGTTGTCGCGCAGGTCCACGTCGGAGAAGATGGTGTCGCCCAACAGGCGAATCACCGCGGTGGGATCGAAGTACCGGGACTGCGTCCCGTCGGCCCAGAACAGATTCAAGCGCCCCGTAGAGGTGACCGCGTAGTTGCCCTTGGTGCCGGGCGGGAGCGGCGCGAAGAAGCTGGCGATGACGGAGTCGCCTAGTACGCCATTGATGTACTGCGCCATGAGGCCCTGGTTCAATCCGTTGCGAACGAAGACGAACTGGCCGGTCGTGTCGGGGCTGGTGCGCGGCGAGAGCGCGAGGCAGTTGAGACCCAGGTAGAGGGGGTCGGCTGCCCACACGTAGTGGGTATTCGTCCCCGTCGTAGTGTCGATGAAATCGTAGTTCAGCAGCAGGGGAGCAAAGCGATAGGCCTCATAGCCGGCCGGTATCGTATAGGGCGGCTCGACCGCCTTGCACGCGAGCAGGATGAGGACGACGGTGGCGGCGGCGATTCGGCGCATGGACTAGTATCGCCGGCCCGGCTCCGGAGAGGCAAGGCGGGCGGCCGGGTCGCGTTGGGGTTTGGAACGTGTGATCAGCGTTACCCCCCGTCGAGCGAGACCCGAGCCCATACCGGCTTGTGGTCGCTGGCGCGGCGCACATCGCGCACCGAGCCGTAGGCCCGCTCGCCCTCGAGCTTCAGCCCCTTCAGGAGGACGTGATCGAGCGCCCAGATGGCGTTAGTCGGCCCCAGGCGGCGGGTCGGCCAAGTGAACCCGCGCGCCAGCGCCACGGCCGGCACCCGGTCGCTGTTGAAGTCGCCGGCCAGCAGCACCTTCTGGAAGCCTTCGGCATCCTCGAGCACTGCCTTCAGCTGCTCGCGCCGCTGTTTCGGCCCGTTGTCGACCATGGTCGCCAGGTGGACGCAGTAGACCCGGAGGCGCTGCTCGCCGACGCGGACCGTCGCGGCGACCGCCGTCCGCTGCATCAGCCGGAAGCGCGCCAGGTGGGGCAGCACGATTTTGCGATCGTCCTCGATGGGATAGCGCGAGAGGATGGCATTGCCGAAATCGCGCAGCGGGATGGGGTGCACGGCGGCAGGATAGTAGACGTAGGCGAGCCCCAGCGCACCGGCGATCGCCCGGGCGCCCGGCGCGTCCATCTCCTGGAGCAGAAGCAGGTCCGGATCCCGCAGCGCCTCCGTCTCCCGCAGGAGGGCCACGGCCCGGTCGGGATGCCGGGCGAACTTCACGTTGAAGGTCACGACCTTCAGCGTGCCGGTGCCGGGATGGCCGGAAGACCGGCCTCCCGCGTAGCGCGGCTCGGCAGGGTGTGGGTAGTTCCGGGGCGTGGCCCGGTACAGCAGCAGTCGTCCGGCGGCGGGCAGGCGGAAGCGCGTCATTCTCTACAGCGCCGCGCCCTTCTCCTTCAGCACCCGCCACACCTTCTCCGGCGTGATCGGGATGTCGATGTGCGTCACGCCAAGATGCGCGAGCGCATCCACGACCGCGTTGGCGATGGCGGGGGGCGCACCGACGGTGGCCGACTCACCGACGCCCTTGGCGCCAAGCGGGTGGTGCGGGCACGGCGTGCAGGTCTTGTCGGTCTCCCACGCCGGTGTTTCCACGGCCGTGGGCACCAGGTAGTCCATGAAGCTGCCGGCCAGGTTGTTGCCCTGCTCGTCGTAGGTCATCTCCTCGAACAAGGCCGGCGCCAGGCCCTGCGTCAGCCCGCCGTGGATCTGGCCTTCGACCACCATCGGGTTGATGATGTTGCCGCAGTCGTCGACCGCGAGGAAGCGCCGGACCGTCACCATTCCGGTTCCGCGGTCGATGTCCACCACGCAGATGTAGCTGCCGAAGGGGAACGTGAGGTTGGGCGGATCGTAGTAGTGGACCGCCTCGAGACCCGCTTCCATCCCCTGCGGGTGATTGGTGTACGCCGCGAAGGCAATCTCCTGGATCGTCTTCGACTTCTGCGGCGCACCCTTCACCGAGAACTTGCCCGGCTCCCACTCCAGATCGTCTTCGCTCACCTCGAGCAGGTACGCGGCGATCTTGCGCGCCTTGTCGCGGATCTTGCGCGCCGCCATCGCGCCCGCGGCACCGGCCGTCGGGGTCGAGCGGCTGGCATAGGTGCCCAGCCCGTAGGGCGCGGTATCGGTGTCACCCTCCTCGACCTGGACGTTGGCCGCCGGGATGCCCAGCTCCTCCGCCACGATCTGCGCGTAGGTCGTCTCGTGCGCCTGGCCCTGCGACTTGGTGCCGAAGCGCGCGGTGGCCTTGCCGGTCGGGTGCACCCGGATCTCGGCCGAGTCGAACATCTTGATGCCGAGGATGTCGAAGTCCTTCGACGGGCCGGCGCCGACGATCTCGGTGAAGCT
>JBGOSS010000102.1:0-6070 GCA_041476105.1 Gemmatimonadota bacterium | reverse complement strand
GTTGGCCGCGAAATCCTGGGAGAGCCACGCCACCTCGGCGTTCTCGGCCGACCACTCGTTGGTGGTCGTGAAGGTGAACTCGACCCAGCCGGACCCGCAGGTCTGGAAGAAGTCGACGGGAATGCCGGTCGAGGGCGCCCCGCAGCCGATAATGCCACCGTTTCTCGTGCCGGGAGTGATGCCCGCGGTCAGCTCGATCGGGCCGCCCAGGCCGCCCGGTGCACGCAGCGACCAGTTGCCGCCGGGACTGCCGGCTGTGCCGGCGCCGGTGATGGCGTTCACACCCAGCGCACCGGAGAAGCCCTTGATGGGCGGCGTCACGATGCCGATGCGGGAGATGATCGAGCCGCCGGTGTTATCCCACGGCGACCACCCCTGGAGGTTGCGGACGCGGATCACGACGCTCGTGCCGCCCGACCCGTTCAGCGTGGTCCACAGCTGAAGGCTCGCGCAGGTGTGCATCGCGCCGAAACTGCAACGGTTCGAGAAATCCCTGAAATCTGCGCGGAGCCCCGATGCCGAGGCCGCGGAGATCAGCGCGACAGCTGAAAGAACCTTGAAGTGTCTCATCCATCAGACTCCTTTCACTGTCGTTCTGAGCCGCCGCCAGGTCCACAAGCCCAGCGTCGCGTACGTCCCGACGTGCATCAACCCCATCATGCCGGTCTTCACCGCGGCCTTTTTCAACGAAGGCCGCACCGTCACATTCACGGCCCGCAACACCGCGGGCACATCCAGTTCGAAGATCGTCGTGGCCGCCAACACCGCGACCACCATCAGCAGCAGGACCACCACCATCAGCCTTCGTCCCGCCACCCAGCCGCGAGCGGCCGCGGAGGCCGTCATCACGCCCAGTCCGAACGTCACCAGCGGTAGACCATCGATGACGCCGCTGAACGTCGCGAATTCCCATTCCAGACTCGCCCACTGGGCCGGGTAGAACAGGAGGGCCAGATCGACCATCCCCAGGGCCGCCAGAGCGAGGCCGACGAAGAACAGCATACTCCACGCCGACAAGGGGTCGGGCGCTGTTCCGTCGTCTGTACGAATGCCGAGTACAGGCTCTCTCATCGTCATTCCTTTTGCATGTATGAAGCCAACGACGAGTGACCGTTCAAGTTAAGTCGTAAGTCGTTGATTTTCAATCACTTGACGATGCATGGCGCTTGGTTTACCAGCGAAAACGTGTATCGGTCCTGTGACAGGCTGTTGCGGTGGCGCGTCAGCGCTGCCGCCACCTATCGCTTGATGAGCGCCGTCGACGATGTGGGCTTGAGGCGCCAGAGGCCGGGTGTGCCCGTCGGGACAGCGATCCCGACGATGTCGAACTTGTTGCCCGGGATGAACAGGGTTGGTGGCGGCGGCGGGTGAAACGCCGCCGGATCAGCGACATGGTCGAGCAGCACCTCGAGGGCGCCCGATCCATCGTTGACCGTGAGCCGGATATCGACTCCCCCGATTCCGGGGACAGTCAGGGTATCGGTCACCGTGGCCAGCAACACCTGGAGCTGCCGCGCGTCGCGCGTGCCGCCCACCGCCGAAACGGCCTGGGCAGTGGTCACCGTGGTGGCCGGAGGCAGAAAACTCGGCAGGAGTATGAACGTGGTGATGTCGTCGAGCGTCGGGAGGCCGTCGCGCCGGCTGGTGGTGCCGCGAAGGCGCACGCTATCGGAGGCCACCGCCAGGGTCGAGCGCACCCGGGTGGTGCGGATCGCGGCGGTCACGTCCTGCACGTGCATGGTGGTGTCGCTGAAGCCGCTCGGCCGGTTCAGCACGATGCCTTCCACGAAGACCTTGCGGCCCGGAGCGAGGAGTCGGGCCGCCGCGATCGTGACGTGGGGATAGCTGATGCCGACGTTGATGCTGGCCGAGTCCGCCGGCAGCACGGTTATCTCGGCCGAATCGATCTTGGCGACGATCGCGGTGTCGATCAGGGGCGTGGTGTCGACGCGCACCAGGTAGGTGCCCACCGGCACGTCGGCGATCAGGTACAGCCCGGTGGCCGCCGACACCGCCGAGGCGATCGTATCGTTGGAGTTCTTCGCGAGGAGCCGGACGCGGATGCCGCCCAGGCTGGTGTCGGGGGCGCCAATTTGGCGATCGCCATCGCGGTCGAAGTAGACGGTGCCGCGCACCACACCGGTCGCGCCCACCGAGAGGATGCGGCTCTCCCCCGCGTTGCTGCACGCCAGCGCGACCGAGGCGGCGCCACATGCGGCCAGGAGCAGGGCGCGGCGCATCAGAACCCCACCCGCAGGCCGACCCGGAACGCGACTCCGGGATCGGTCTTGATCAGCATCTGGCCGAAGTCCGGATTGGCGACGAGGGGCACGCTGGTGACGCCGGTCAGGGCATTGGTCGTCAGCGCCCTGGTGCGATCCACCAGGTAGAGGGCGTGATCCATCACGTCGGCTCCGCTCCGGGCGAGGCCGAACGCGTCGAAGGTCAGCTCGGTCGCCGCGCCTCCCAGGTGGGCTACCACGATCGCGAGCCGCAGGTCGAGTTCGCCCGCGGCCGGGTCACGGCACGAGTTGCGCTCGGCCAGGTGTCCGACCTGGCTGCCGAGGCAGGCATTGGCCGCAATGACGCTGGCGGCGCCGGCGACGGTATCGATGACGAAGGCCGGATCGTTCCGGGCGGACCCGTCGCCGTTGGCATCGACGCCGTCGCGGAAGCCGGGCGTGAAGGGATACCCCGAGTGCCACCGGTACAACGCGGCGAGCCGGGCACGGGCGCCGAGATGTGCCTCCGCTCCGACGACCAGGCGGTGCGGCACGTCGAAGTCGGAGCGCCCCTTGGTCCAGCCGCTGGTATCGGCGAAGGGCTGCGGCAGCCCGGCGGCTAGACGGGCGCCGAACCAGTCGTCGGTGGTGTGCGAATAGGTGTACGTGACCATCAGGCTCAGACTCCGCTTCACCCGGCCCTCGATCCCGAGGCTCAGGCCCCAGTAGTCGGAGTAGGCGGAGGGGTCGATGCTGATCACTTCGTCGAACCCGGCGAAGCGGCGATTGCTGCCGGGCGTGGCCGCGAGCACGGTGCCGAACTGGGTGAGCGTCCCGTAAAGCGGACGGCCGTACTGGTCGCGGGACCGCGGGTCGGGCCGCAGGTTCAGATCGAGCCGGACCGGGAGATAGTCGGCGTGCCGGTAGGATCCCTGGAGGTGCATGAGCGCGCCGCCGAGGTTCCCGGTCAGACCCAGCCGCACGCGGCCGGTGCGCGGCGGCGTGTACTGCGGGCCAAGCAGCGTGAGCGCCTCGCCCTGCACCGGCGCCACGGTCGAGTCCGGGACGCCGGGCCAGGCCCCGAGCGCGCCGTTGCCGCGCCGGACCCTGGTCCCCGTCGCATGGACCAGGGCTTCGGCGAACTCACCGGGATCGGTCGCTTCGGCGAATTGGGCGGCCTCCGCCTCCACCTGCCAGCGGCGCGTCGCGCCGAGAGTCCAGGTCAGCGTCAGCCGCGGCGAGATCTGCGCCCGCTGCTTCGGCACCGTGCGATTGTCGATTCCCGTCAGCCGGAGCCATTCGCTGTTGAGACGGATCTGGCTGACCGGCACCGTCTCCGCATCGCGGCGCGCGCCGAGCAGGATCTCGAGCCCCGGTGAGGGCGCCAGTCGCAGCTGCGCGAAGAAGCCGAGGGCGGTGGTCTTGAAGCTGGCCGTGGGGAGCGTGCCGACCGTCTGACGGAACACCCCGGTGCGGGACGCGAACCCCGTCGTGTCGCCGAAGTAGTAGGTGCCGGCACGTCCATCGGTGAAGGTCTGGTCGAATGTCGAGAAGATGCCCTGGACGCCGAACTTCAAGCCGCCGAAACGGAAACGCAGGTGCCCCGTCTCGCCGATGCGGAAGGTCGTTCGTTTGAAGGTCCCGGGCTGGAGCGCCGTGGTCCCGGCGGCGAAACCTCCGTCGGCGAAGACGGTGCCGGCCAGCGGCGCAGCGGTATAGTCACGGTTTCCGGCATCCAGCGAGAGGCGCAGCTCGTTGCCAAAGCGCACGCTGATCACCGAGGTGAGCAGCGCGGCCACCGAGAGATCGCGCGCGGTCAGCCGTGCGCCGAGTGCCGGCGGCTGGTCGGGGCCGAGATCCGGGTCGTCAATGGTGGCGCTGGCTGCCGAGGCGCGGACGTTGAGACGGTGGTCCCGGGCGAGCGACCAGTCGAGCCGCCCGAAACCCGAGACGATCATCGTGGCCGGCTTGTAGGGTCTGCGGTATCGCGACAAGTCGGTCGCGAAGGAGTCCTGCGCGATGGTATTGGCCGCGGCCGGACCCGCGCTGTCGGCTTGCCAGGGAGAAGGCAGCTCCGGATTGAGCCGGACCGCGGCGATCCCGAGCGTGAAGTTGGCGGTGTCCCGGACGATCGGGCCGCTCAGCACGGCGGAGCCGGCCTGCCCATCGGGACCGCCGCTCAACGTGAGCCCCGCCGACACGTTCCGGGCACCCGGAATAGTGGTCGCGGAGAGCAGCCCGCCGCCGGCGCCTGGCCACTCGGCATCGGTTCCGCCCGGCAGGATGGAGAGGCCTCGCAGCGCGGCCATCGGGAAGGCGATGGCGTCGAGGTCGGCGGCGGCCAGCCGTGGGTGGCGGGGACTCCAGCGCGTCAGGCCGTCCGCGGCCACCGCGCCCAGACGACCGGGAAGGCCTTCCGCGCCCAGCTCGCCATCGGCCCCGGGCAGCAGCGAGGCAACGCCGGTCGGGAGTTGCCGCTGATCGGCGAGCGCGCCGAAGTCGTCGGTGCTGCCGCCGCCATGGAGCGCGAGATGCGGGCCGCCCGCGGGCACGCCCGGGAAGGCGACCGTGTCGATGCCCCCCCCGGCCTCGCCGGCCTTGAGCACGATGTCGAGCTGGACCTGGGCACCGGCGCGCACCGGGACGGCGCGCACCAGCGTCGGACGGAACCCGAAGCGCTCGACCAGCACGGAGTACTCGCCGGGCAGCAGCAGATCGAAGGCGAACGCGCCGTCGCGCGGCGTCAGGCGGCTGCGACGGGCGCCGGTGACGTCGTCGTTGAGCGTCACGTCCGCCTCGCCCAACTTCAGCCCGGCCTCGCTGCGCACCGTACCCAGCAGGGAACCGGCGGCCAGGCTCTGCGCCCCGGCCGGGCGGGCGATCAGGGCGCAAACGAGTATGACGAGACAGGACGCCGATGCGTGACTGGGGAACGGTGCGACACGCTGCTGATGGCGGGTCGAGGCCAGGCGCGGGGCTCCGGGTGGCGGTGTGCGGTCGAGGAAACGTAGCTGGAGGCCCGCTCCCGGCGCAATCATCGTGCCCGCCTGCTCATGCAGACCGTCCAGTAGCACGAAGGCAACAGGAGCATGGCCAGCCACGCGACACTCGCGGCGGTATGTGCCGCGGGGGTCAATCGTCCCGGATTCCAGACCAAGGCCCAGCCAACCAGCGGTCCCAGGCTCGGGCACGTCCGCCGAGCGTTGATCGTGATGCAGGGATGCGGACCGATCCGGTCCACGACGATGTCGAGGCGCTCGCCCGGGCGCATGGCGCGCAGCGCCCCGGCGAGCCTGAAGTCCGGCTGGTCGAAGCGCATCGCGGCGGCGCGGGTGCGATAGACCAGCACCAGGTCGTCCCGATCGGCGCCGATGAGCAGGATCCCGCGCTGCCGGTCGTCGGCGATGGCGAAGATCGGCGCGAGTGCCTCGGTCGGACGGGCTGCGGACGCGCGCACATGCAGTGGCAAACCGGCGAGCAGGCCGGCGCGGGCCTGGCCGCTGGCGGGAATCTCCCCATCCGGGAGCGTCTGGCCCCCCAGGGTGACGCTGTCGACGAATCCCCGATACCAGGCCATGCTGGCAAACCGAGGCGTCCACTGGCCGAAGTAGCGGGAGTCGGGAAGCGCTGGCCGCACCAGCGCCGTGGTCGCGGCGAGCGCGAGGGCGGCGCCCACCGCGCCGGCAAACGCGAGCCACGCGGCGCGCCGGGGCGGAGGCGAGAGCCAGCGCGCCGCGGTGCGCACCAGGAGCACGCCAAGCGCGGCGCCCAGCGTGTTCGCGATCACGTCGGCAAGGCTCGACCAGCGGCCCGGCAGGAACAGCTGGACGACCTCGATGGCAACGGAC
>JBGOSS010000101.1:0-6484 GCA_041476105.1 Gemmatimonadota bacterium | reverse complement strand
CGCCAAGCGTCTCGGCAACGGCGAGGGGACCCGCGGGAACATCATGATCCAGCGCTACAAGGGCCTGGGCGAGATGAACCCCGAGCAGCTCTGGAAGACCACGATGGACCCCGAGACGCGGACCATCCTCAAGGTCAACATGGAAAGCGACTCGGAGACCATCGGACTCTTCGAGAAGCTGATGGGGGACGAGGTGGAGCCGCGGCGGAAGTTCATCGAGGAGCACGCGGTGTTCGTGAAGAACCTCGACGTGTAGAGCGCCCGGGGCGGCGCTCGAGTGTCCAGGGGGCCCGGTGCGGGCCCCTTGGTGTGTCCGGCGGCGTCAGTCGGCCCGGCGCCCCGCCGGCTCCATCGCCGCCGCATCCTCCCGCCGGAACAGCGGCCCCAGCGGCCCCGTGGTGCGCGGCCCGGCGCCGACCTTTCCCCACGCGCCGTCGAACGACGACCAGCTCAGCGTCGGCACGCGCTTCGGCTCGAGCTGCCAGGTGGGGAGGTCGATCGCCATCGTCCCCTCGGCCCCCTCGAGCTCGCCGGCCCGGCGGAACATGCCGTGGCTCCCCGGTTCGACGTACACCACCGGATGCGCGCGCTCGGCAAGCTCCACGTCGTCGAAGACGTGGGTCTGCCCGCCGCGCGGCGACGCGAAGCGCATGAGCGGGGTCGCGCCGCCGCCCCCGGGGAGGATGATGCTCACCGACGCCCAGTCGCCTTCGTGCGCGATGCCCTGGGGACAGCAGGCGAAGAAGAACCAGAAGCTGATGACGTCGAAGACGCCGGCGTGCGTCGGGACGCTGTAGCGGTCGAAGAAGAGCGCCGGCGACGCGCCGCGCTCGCCCCGCAGGTCTCCCCCCGGCGGCTCGCCGAGTTCGAGCGCATAGCCGGCGCGCCGGCCGTACCAGAGGTTGCGCGCGTCGCAGGGACGCCGGTTGCGCGCGTCGCCGCTGGTGGCGCGCGCCTCGAACTGGATCAGCCGGCACGCTTCGCCGATGTCCGGACCCACGGCGCCGGCCGAGGGCGGGAGGTCGGGGACCACCGCCTCCCAGCAGGCGCGCCGCGGGTGCCAGACCGCGTCGCGCAGCTCCTCCGACCAGCCGTAGCGGCGCAACCGGGCGCGGGCCACGAAGGCCGCGGGATCGATGGGAAAGTGAGACTCGCTTCGCGAGAAGCGGAGCAGTGGCGCGTAGCGCAGCACCCGGTCGTCGGCGACCGCCGAGACGCGCGCGGGCGGCCGCGCGACCGGCATGTTCGCCGTATCGCGCAGACCCGGTACCCGCTCCAAGGCTCCGGCGAGATCGTCGTCGGTCATGTTCAACATCTCCATACCCGCATCCGTCGCTCCATCGTCGGACCTCGTTGCCGGTCGTTGCCGCTCCCTCGGACCTCCGCCGTCAGCCCGTGCTGAGACGCGCCTGGGAGCGCGCTCCGAGCCGACGGCGTCGGGTTCGAATCAACCCGCCGTGACCTCCGCTTTGCTGCGGGAAAGCGGTACCGGCCGGCCTCGGCGTCACTGCGCCGGCAGGGGCGGGCCAGAAAGGAGGTGGGGAGCCCGGCCGACTGCGGCGCAGGTTCAAGGGTAAGGAACGGACCGAATCTCGAAAGACTGTCATTGCTGACAGGGGGGGGCCCCCTGTCAGCTTTGACAGGGTTTCCGAAGCGCGGCCAACCATGCACCTTGGAGCCGGACGCGGATCGTCCGCCGGCCACCCAGGAACCCAGCCGATGAGGTGATTGATGCCGCCACTCGAGCCACGCGACCACCGGATTTCGCTCGCCGACGCCGCTGCGCACACCAAGCGCCACCGGGGCGCGATCCAGGGCCGGGCGGCGGCGGGCGACCACGCCGGCGCCTTTCACGCCGACCAGGTGATGGCCATCCTGAAGCAGGCGGGGTGCTCGGCGCTGCGGATCTATCATGGGCGCGACGAGAAGGGCCAGCGCTCCGCGATCCTGGTCGGCGTGGACGGCAAGGGTGCCGACATGGTCGGCCCCAGCAACATGGTGCTCGAGGAGTGGTATCCGTGTCCGCCGTTCTGCGATCCCGACAGCCCGCTGCTCCGCTGACGGCGGTGGCATGACGAGACCCTGGTACCTGCACGCGGGCTCGTTCAGCCAGTTCCTCCCGATCGTCGCGGCGCTGGTGCGGCGCGAGCGGCCGCGGGGGCCACGCGCGTGGATCCTCGTCTGGCTCGGCCTGCTGCTGATCGCCGACTGGATCGCCCTCTACCTGGCGATCCGGCACGCCAACAACCGGTGGGTCAGCTACGTATTCACGCCCTTGCAGGCCCTGGCGGTCCTGTGGGCGATGATGCTCTGGCAGCGCGGCCCGGTCGCGCGCCTGGCCATCCGCAACAGCATCCCGCTCGTCCTGCTGGTGGTCCTGGGGATGAACCTGTTCGAGAACGTGGACAGCTTCAGCCGTTTCACCGAGCCCCTGCTGTCGATGGTGACCCTGTTCGTCGCCCTGTACACGCTGACGGTGCTCAGCAGCGAGGCGACCGAGCCGCTGATGCGGCAGGACTGGTTCTGGATCTGCATCGGCGTCGCCATGGCGTACGGCGCGACGGCCACGCTCACGCCCCTGGCGTTCGCCTTCGTCGATTCCCATCCCGAGGTGGTGCGCCGCGCCTACCAGGTGCGGCTCGTCGTTCACGTGCTGGCCATGTCCG
This sequence comes from Gemmatimonadota bacterium, assembly GCA_041476105.1. GTDB lineage: Bacteria > Gemmatimonadota > Gemmatimonadetes > Gemmatimonadales > JACORV01 > DASXPG01. Next base: position 3,818 of record JBGOSS010000101.1, on the reverse strand, counting down.
CTCTCTCGATAGGCATCCTGTGTCCGACGTCGCCAAGGTTCTCTGGAACATCTTCGCCGTTGCCGCAGTCAGCGTAGCGGTTCTGCTGGCTGCCTTCGGTACCGCGCTGGTGAACGCCCAGCGGCGGCGCCTGGCGATGCAGCGCGACTATGCCCAGCGCATCCTGAGCGCGCACGAGGAAGAGCGCGCCTGGGTCGCGCGCGAGTTGCACGACGATCTGCTCCAGCGCGTCGCCATGGTCCGGCATGAGCTGGATTCGCTGTGGGCCACGCTCTCCTCGGCCGCCACGCCCGACGAGGCGCACCGGTTGCGGGCGCTCAACGCCGAGCTGGTGGACCTCGGTGTCGCGCTGCGCAACGTCGCGCACCGGCTGCACCCCACCATCGTGGATCAGGTCGGCCTGCCCAAGGCCCTCGAAGCGCTGGCGGGCGAGTTCCAGCGCGGGGGGCTCGACGTCGCGGTGACCGTTCCCGAGGCGGCCTCGATTCCGTCCGCGGTCGCGCACGCGGCCTATCGTATCGCGCAGGAGGCCCTGCGCAACGTGGCGAAACACGCCGGCGTCGACGCGGCGACCCTGCGGCTGGCCGTCGAGCCGTCCGGCCTGATCATGCGGATTACCGACGGCGGAAGGGGATTCTCCGGAGACACCAACGGGCGGCACGGCCTCGGCCTGGCCTCGATGAACGAGCGCGCCGCGCTCGTCAAGGGATCGGTCGCGGTGAAGACCCGCCCGGGCGCCGGCACCACCGTCGAAGCCACCCTTCCGCTCCCCGGGGGCGCATGAGCCTCGACGCGCGTCCCCGGCTGATCCTCGCCGACGACCATCACCTGCTGGTTGAGAGCCTGCGGTCTACGCTCTCGAAGCGCTTCACGGTCGCCGCCGTGGCCTACGACGGCGATGCGCTGCTCGGGCTGCTACCCACGACCGAGGCCGAATGCCTGCTGCTCGACCTCAGCCTTCCGGGCCGCAACGGCCTCGAGCTGATCCCGGCGGTGCGGCGGCTCCGGCCCGCCCTCAAGATCCTGATCGTGACCATGCACCTCGACCGCTCGCTCGCCGACGCCGCCATGCAGACCGGGGCGAACGGTTTCGTCCCGAAGGACTCCGGCCTCGAGGAGCTCGAAACCGCGATCACCGCGGTGCTGGCCGGCCAACGCTACCTGTCGCCCCGCCTGCCGCCGCACACCCAGAGCGTGGGGCTCGCCGCCTCCCACCCCGCCTTCTCCAAGTTGACGCCACGCCAGCAGGAGATCGTGCAGCTGATCGGCGACGGCAAGACCACCGCCGACATCGCCAGCATACTGGGCCTCAGTCAGCGCACCGTCGGCTTCCACCGTACCAACATCCGCAAGACGCTCGGCATCGACAGCGAGTTGGGCCTCGCCCGCCAGGCCGTGCTGTTCCGGATGGGCCAGGGCGCCGGATCCGGCGACGGATCGGCCAGCCCGGCACAAGGAGCCTCATGAACCCCGCACCCACGAAGATCCGGCCCCGCCTCATCCTCGCCGACGACCACCAGATCCTGGTCGACGGCCTGCGCGCCATGCTGTCGACACGGTTCGACGTGGTCGGCGTGGCATATGATGGCGAGCAGCTGCTGACGCTGCTCCGCGCCACGAGCGCCGATTGCCTGCTGCTCGACCTCGCCTTCCCGGGCCGGAGCGGACTCGAGCTGCTGCCCGACGTGCGAGCGCTGCGGCCGGAAATGAAAGTGCTCATCGTCACCATGCACCTGGACCGGGTGCTGGCCGACGCGGTCATGCACGCGGGGGCCAGCGGCTTCATCCCCAAGGACTCGGGCGTGGAGGAGCTCGGCGAAGCCATCGAGCAGGTGCTCGCCGGGAACAGCTACCTCTCGCCGCGCGTGCCACCGAATCCCCGGAGTTCCGGCGCGACACACGCCAGCCTCGCGGCGTTGACGCCGCGCCAGCATGAAATCGTCCGGCTGATGGGGGACGGACTCTCCTCGGCGGAGATCGGCGCCCAGTTGGGCCTGAGCCCGAACACCATCACCTTCCACCGGACGCGGATCCGGAAGATCCTCGGACTCGACAGCGAGTGGGCCCTGAACCGCCTCGCCATCCTGGTCCAGGTGGGCGATCAGACTGCCAATTCGCTCACCGCCGCAACGAACCGGGCAACCTCGTCCTCGGTGTTGTAATAGTGCGGCGAAGCGCGCACCAGCCGATCCAGCCCGCGCGCCTCCATGTCGAGCCGGGCGAATTCGACCTGTGAGACGGTGACGTTGATCCGCCGCGCCAGGAGGTCCGCCTTGAGCCGCAGCGGGTCCTTGCCGTCCACCGTGAAGGTCACGATCCCGCTCCGCACCCGGCCCAGGTCGCGCACCGTGACACCCGGCACGCGGCCCAGCGCCTCGCGCAGCAGCGCCGCCAGCGCGAACGTCCTGTCCCGGATCGCCTCCAGGCCCCAGCCCAGGGCATAGTCCACGGCGACGCCCAGCCCGATCCGCGTCGCATAGTTGGTCTCCCAGTTCTCGAACCGGCGGGCGTCGTCGCGCCAGACGTAGGCGTTCGCCGACGTCCAGGTGGCGGAGTGGAGGTCCACGAAGGGGGGCTCGAGGCGCTCCAGCACGGCCTTTCGCACGTACAGGAACCCGGTGCCCCGCGGGCCACGGAGGAACTTGCGGCCCGTCGACGAGAGCATGTCGCAACCGATGCGCTCGACGTCGAGGGGCATCTGGCCCGCCGACTGGCAGGCGTCAACCAGGTAGAGGACGCCCGCCTCGCGCGCGACCCTGCCGATCTCCTCGACCGGGTTCACCAGCCCACCGTTACCCGGCGCATGGGTGACCGCGATCAGCTTCACCCGACCGTCGATCATCGCGCGCAGCGCACCGACATCGACCTGACCCGTGTCGTCGCTCGGCACCACGTCGACGACGGCACCCGTCCGCTTCGCGGCCTGGAGAAAGGCGAGATAGTTGCTGACGTACTCGGCCCGCGCCGTCAGGATCCGGTCGCCGGCCGCGAGCGGGACGGCGTAGAACGCCATGTCCCAGGCCCGCGTGGCGTTCTCGACCAGGGCGACCTCGTCGCGGGCGCACCCCAGGAGACGCGCGAGGGCGTCGTAGGTGCGCTCCCAGGCGGCCTGCTCGCGGTTCGCCGCCTCGTAGCCGCCGATGCGCGCCTCGAGGTCGAGGTGCGCCTTGATCGCCTCGAGCACGCGCTGGGGCATCAGACCCGCGCCGGCGTTGTTGAAGTGCAGCACCTCGCCGCAGCCCGGGGTCTCCGCGCGGGCCCGCTCGACGTCGATGCGCGTGCCGTCCACAGTCGCCTGTTGACTGCCAACCGCTGGCTGCCAGCTGCCGGGAGATCCAGGCGTCGAGGTCACGTCGCGGTCCATTGCTGGATCATCAGGACGCCGGGATGCACGCCGTAGGGATTCCTGGGCAGGGGCATGGGAAAGATGATAGTGCGAAGATGGGGGCGTGGGAACGTTCCGCGCGCCCGGCGGCGTGCTCGTCGAGCCGGCGACCGAGCGCTGCCCGGCCCGGGAGTGGTGGAGGCGCTGCCGACCTTAGCGCCGCTCGGCGAGGCAGACCTGGTTGACGATCTTCCAGCCGCGGTCGAAGTTGGCCACCTAGTGGCTTGTAATCATAGGTTCTAAAGTGCTAGCTTGGTCGGCATGGACACCTCTGTTGCCGTACGGCTCAGCGCTGAGGAACGCGCTGAGCTCGAACGTCGCGGTCGGTCGCAGCGCGTCCGGGCGGATGAGGCGCGGCGAGCCCGCATGATGTTGATGCTGGCGGATGGGCTGCCGTATACTGCTATCGAGGCGGCGCTCGGCTGTAGTTCGG
>JBGOSS010000100.1:0-6606 GCA_041476105.1 Gemmatimonadota bacterium | reverse complement strand
GCAGCCGGGTGAGGAGGCGGGCATCAAGTCGGTGACGATGGAGTTCCGCGGCGACTACGCCTGCGGCTGGCTCAAGTCCGAGAAAGGCGTGCATCGCCTGGTGCGGATTTCGCCCTTCGACAGCCAGGCGCGGCGGCATACTTCCTTCGCCTCGGTGTTCGTGTATCCGCTGGTGGACGACACGATCGAGATCGACCTGCGCGACGAGGACATCCGCATGGACGTCTATCGCGCCTCGGGCGCGGGCGGGCAGCACGTCAACAAGACCTCGTCGGCGGTGCGGCTCACCCACGAGCCCAGCGGCATCGTGGTTGCCTGCCAGCAGGAGCGCTCGCAGGGCAAGAACAAGAACACCGCGATGAAGATGCTCAAGGCGGCACTCTACCAGCGGGCCCTCGACGAGCAGCAGAAGAAGCGCGACGCCCTCGAGGCCACCAAGGCCGAGAACACCTTCGGCAGCCAGATCCGTTCGTACGTGTTCCAGCCCTACACCATGGTCAACGACCATCGCACCGAGCTGAAGCTCACGGACGTGCACCGGGTGATGGACGGCGACCTGGACGAGTTCATCCAGACCTACCTCAAGAAGCACTCGCGCCCGGGCGGCGTGAGCGGGACCGGTCGGGCGGCGTGACCGAGACCGGCGAGCGGAGCTTCGTGGAGCAGGCGCGGCGCGACAAGCTCGAGGCGCTGAAGGCGCGGGGCGTGAGCGCCTTCGGCTACCGCTTCGTCCGCACCCACACGGCGTCCGAGGCGGTGGCCGCGTTTCAGGAGGGCAAGGAGACGCCGGTGAGCGTGGCCGGGCGGCTCGGTGTTCCGCGCGGTCATGGCAAGGCGACCTTCGTGCATCTCGCCGACGCGTCGGGGCGCATCCAGCTCTACTGCAAGCAGGACCACCTGGGGTTGGAGGCCTACGAGCTGCTGGGCCTGCTGGATCACGGCGATCACCTGGGCGTGCACGGTACGCTGATGAAGACGCGCAGCGGCGAGGTCAGCGTTCAGGTCCGCACCTTCGAGCTGCTGGCCAAGGCGCTGCGGCCGCTGCCCATGGGGAAGGTGACCAGGCACGCCGACGGCACCGAGGAGCGCCACGCCGATTTCGCCGATCCCGAGCTGCGCTACCGGCAGCGCTACGCCGACCTCGCGGTGCACCCCGAGCGGCGCGAGACGTTCGTGCGGCGCGCGGCGATCGTGCGCGCGGTGCGCCGGCACCTGGACAGCCTGGGGTTTCTCGAGGTGGAGACGCCGATCCTCCAGCCGCAGTACGGCGGCGCGTCGGCGCGGCCCTTCTGGACGCACTACAACGCCCTCGACAGCCGCTTCTACCTGCGAATCGCCGACGAGCTGTATCTCAAGCGGTGCATCGTCGGCGGCATCGAGCGGGTCTACGAGATCGGCAAGGATTTCCGCAACGAGGGCATGGACCGGGCGCACAACCCCGAGTTCACGATGCTCGAGTGCTACCAGGCCTACGCCGATTACACCGACATGATGGCGCTCACCGAGGGGCTCATCCGGGCGGCGGTGCGCGAGGCCACCGGCGGCACCGTGGTGCCGGGCCGGCACGGGCCGATCGACCTGGCGGGCACCTTCCGGCAGGTCGGCTTCGTCGAGCTGCTCGAGCAGCAGAGCGGGGTGAACGTGCGTACCGCCGACGACGCCGCGCTCGCCGCGGCGCTCCGGGGGCGTGGCGTGGAGCCCGACCAGGCGCTCGGCCGCGCCCGGCTGATCGATCAACTGTTCGGCCACTTCGTCGAGCCCCACGTCACCGAGCCGACGTTCCTGCTGGATTACCCGATCGCGCTCTCGCCGCTCGCCAAGCCGAAGCGCGGCGACCCCGAGCTCGCCGAGCGCTTCGAGCTGTTCATCGACGGCATGGAGATGGCCAACGCCTTCTCCGAGCTCAACGACCCCGACGACCAGCGCGGGCGCCTGGAGGCCCAGGCGGCGCTGCGCGCGGCAGGAGACGAGGAAGCGCAGGCGGTGGACGAGGACTACCTGCGCGCCCTCGAGTACGGGATGCCGCCGACCGGTGGCCTGGGGCTCGGCATCGACCGGCTGACGATGCTCGTCACCGGCGAGCGCAGCATCCGCGACGTGCTGCTCTATCCCGCCATGCGGACCGAGAGAGCCGGAAGTGACGGAAGCGACGGAGGTGACGGACGGTGAAGCGCGTCGAGCTGTGGATCGCCTCGCGCTACCTGCGCAGCCGCCGCGCCTCGCGGTTCGTGTCGCTCATCACCTTTATCGCGACGGCCGGCGTGGCGCTGGGTGTCATGGCGCTGATCGTCGTCACCGGCGTCATGAGCGGGCTCCAGAAGGACCTGCGCGAGAAGATCCTGATCGCCAACGCCCACGTGCGCGTGCTGACCTACGGTGAGGGGCTGCGCATCGACGACTGGCACCGCGTCCTCGGCGTGGTCCGCCGCCAGCCCGGCGTCATCGCCGCGGCGCCCTTCGTCCTCTCGCAGGGCCTCCTCTCGGCGGCCCACGACTACGCCGAAGGCGTGGCCGTGATCGGCATCGAACCCGACACCGGGACCCGCGCCGTCACCGGGCTGGCGCGCTCCTTCACCTCGGGCGACCTGCGCTTCCTGACGCACCACGATTCGGTGGACGGCGGCGTGGTCCTGGGGCGCCGCCTCGCCGACCGGCTCAGCGCCTTCCCGGGCGCCGTGCTGACGCTCATCTCGCCGGCGGGGTCGAGCTTTAACCGCTCCATCGGGGCCATCGTCCCCCGGTACTGGAAACTCGAGGTCACCGGGATTTTCGACACCGGGATGTACGAGTACGACAACACCTACGTCATCATGCCGCGCGAGCTCGCCCAGCGCTTCGCCGGCCTCGACTCGGCCGTGAGCGGGATCGAGGCGCGCGTGAGCGACCCCTGGCACGCCGAGGTGGTGGCGGGGATGCTGGTCGACTCGCTCGGCTTTCCCTACCGGGCCCTCGACTGGAAGGCGCAGAACCAGTCGCTCTTCTCGGCCCTCAAGCTCGAGAAGCTCGCCATGGCGGTGATCCTGCTGCTGATCGTCCTGGTGGCGGCATTCAACATCGTGAGCACGCTCACGATGGCGGTCAGCGACCGCACCAAGGAAATCGGCATCCTCCAGGCGATGGGGATGACGGCGGCGCAGATCCGGCGGATCTTCGTCGCCCAGGGGCTGGTGGTGGGCACCGTCGGGACGTCGATCGGTCTCGCGGGCGGACTGCTGGTGGGCGTGCTGCTCGACCGCTACCGGCTCATTCCCCTTGACGCCTCGGTGTACTTCATCGATCACCTGCCGGTGGATCTGCGGCTCACCGACGTGGTGGCGATCGTGGTGGCGAGCCTGCTGATCGCGACCGCGGCCACCGTCTACCCGGCGGGCCAGGCGGCGCGGCTCGAGCCGGTGGACGCCATCCGGCACGAATGACGCCGCTCCTCGAGGTGCGCGGACTGCGCAAGCGCTACCGCTCGGGCGACGCCGGCTGGCTCGACGTCCTGCGCGGCGTCGACTTCACGCTGGGCCGCGGCGAGGTGATCGCGATCGTGGGGGCCAGCGGGTCGGGGAAGAGCACCTTCCTCCACTTGCTCGGGGCCCTCGACCGCGCCACGGCCGGCGAGATCGCGCTCGACGGCAAGTCGTACGCCCAGCGCGACGCGGTGCAGCTCGCCGCGCTGCGCAACCAGCGGATCGGCTACGTCTTCCAGTTTCATCACCTGCTGAGGGAATTCAACGCCCTGGAAAACGTGATGATGCCGCTGCGCATCGGCGGGTGGCCGGACGAGCGGGCGCGCTCGCGCGCCGAGTGGATGCTGGCCGAGGTGGGCCTGGCGGGGCGCATGACCCACCGGCCGGCGGCCCTCTCGGGAGGCGAGCAGCAGCGCTGCGCGGTGGCCCGGGCGCTGGTGCACGAGCCGGCGGTGGTGCTGGCCGACGAGCCGACCGGCAACCTCGACCAGCAGAACAGCATCATGGTGGCTGACCTGCTCTTCCGGCTCGCCCGCGAGCTGGAAACGGCGGTGGTGATCGTGACGCACAACCGGCAGCTCGCCGCGCTCGCCGACCGGGTGCTCATGCTGGACGACGGCCGGCTCTCGCCGGTCAGGGAAGTGGAGGCGCTGCCCTGATGCAGTGTGAAAACTGCCGCGAGCGTGAGGCGGTCATCCACCTCACCCAGATCGTCAACAACTCGGTGACGACGATGCACCTGTGCGAGCCCTGCGCCGCGGAGAAAGGCGTCGAGACGGGATCGACGGTCGCCAAGTTTCCGCTGGGCGATTTCCTGGCGTCGCTGGGAAAGGGCGGCAGCGAGCCCGCCGGGGAGGCGGGGCTCGACGTGCCGTGTCCGGCGTGCGGGGCGACGCTGCGCGATTTCCGGCAGACCGGGCGGCTGGGGTGTGCGGATTGCTACGCGGCGTTCGAGCCGCACCTGCGCGATCTGCTGCGCCGGCTCCACGGCAGCACCCGGCACGAGGGGGAGTCGTACCGGGCCGGCGTGGTGCCCGTGGACCGTCTGGCGGCGCCCGTGCCGGCCGGCGTGGTGGCCCAGGGGCGCGCCCTGGACGACCTGAAAGAGGCGCTCCGCCGCGCCATCGAGGCGGAGAACTTCGAGCTGGCGGCGGAATTGCGCGACCGCATCCGGGTACTGGAGTAGGCATGGACCTTGCTCTCATTCCCGACGGCGGGCTGGCGTGGCTCGAGGCCAGCGGCCCGCTGGCGCACGTGGTGCTGTCGACCCGGATCCGCCTGGCGCGCAACCTGGAGCGCGCGGTCTTCGCCGGCCGGGCGTCGGCGGAGCAGCGGCGCCGGGTGCTGAAGGCGGTCGACGGGGCCTGGCCGCGCTGCGCGAGCGCGCGGGGCGGCGTACGCATCCTGCTCGACGAGCTGGACGGCGGCGAGCGGGAGGTGCTGCACGAGCGGCACCTGGTGAGCAAGGAGCTGATGGCCTCGGCCGACGGGCGCCCGGGTCACAGTGCGAGCGCCGTGTTCCTGGCGGGCCCGATGGGGGTGATGGTCAATGAAGAGGACCATCTGCGGCTCCAGACGCTGCACTCGGGCTTCGCGCTCCAGCCGGCGTACGCCGCGCTGGACCGCCTCGACGGCGAGCTGGGCGCGGTGCTTCCCTTCGCCTTCCACCGTGAATTTGGCTATCTTACGGCCTGTCCGACCAATGCGGGAACGGGGCTCCGCGCGTCGGTTCTTATCCACCTGCCCGGGCTGGTGCTGACGAAGGAGATCTCGAAGGTCCTCCAGGGGCTGGCGCAGGTCGGTCTGACCTTCCGCGGACTGTACGGCGAGGGCAGCGAGGTCGTCGGGAACTTCTTTCAGCTGTCGAACCAGACGACGCTGGGCAAGTCGGAGGAGGAGCTGCTCGATCACCTGGGCAAGATCGTGCGCCAGGTCGTGGAATACGAGGAGCAGGCGCGCCAGGTGCTGGTGCGGGATGCGCCGACCATCATCGAGGACAAGGTCTGGCGCGCGTACGGACTGTTGCGGCACGCGCGGAGCCTGTCCTTCGAGGAGTCGATGAATCTGTTGTCGGGTGTGCGGTTGGGGGTCGGGCTGAAACTGATTCCCGGGTTGAGTGTATACACGCTCAACAAGCTGTTGATCTTCACGCAGCCTGCCCACCTGGCCGCGCTCGAGGCGCGGTTCCCCAACGATTCCGAGTTGCGCGCCACGCGCGCGGCATACGTGCGTCGCTCGCTCGATCAGGAAGCGGCGCAGGCGTAACGGCGGACCGGCAGTCGATGCGCACGAGGAGGAGCGAGGAACCGGCATGAACGGCTACAACTTCACCGACCGCGTCCGGAAGGTTCTCCAGATGGCCCGCGAAGAGGCGGCCCGTCTGCACCACGAGTACGTCGGCACGGAGCACATCCTCCTCGGCCTGATCCGCGAGGGGGAAGGGGTGGCGGCCGCCGTGCTCTCGAATCTCAACGTGGACCTCGAGGAGATCCAGCAGAAGATCGAGGACTCGGTCAAGAAGGGAAAGGCGGCCGCGGCCGCCGGGCCGGACCTGCCCTACACCTCGCGCGCCAAGAAGGTGCTCGAGCTGGCGATGAGCGAGGCGCGCGAGCTGAACCACTCCTACGTCGGCACCGAGCACCTGCTGCTCGGGCTGCTGCGCGAGGAGAAGGGCATCGCGGCGCAGGTGCTCACCGACGTGGGCGTGAACCTCGAGCAGGCGCGCGCCGAGACGCTGCGGCTGCTGGGGAGCGAGATCCCGCAGCCGGCCGCGGGGCAGCAGCCCGCCCCGCCGCAGCAGAAGAGCGAGAAGAAGTCCAAGACGCCGGCGCTCGACCACTTCTGCCGCGACCTGACGCAGCTCGCGGCCAACAACGAGCTCGACCCGACCATCGGCCGCCAGAAGGAGATCGAGCGGGTCATCGAGGTGCTGTCGCGGCGCAAGAAGAACAATCCGGTGCTTATCGGCGAGGCGGGCGTGGGGAAGACCGCGATCGTCGAGGGGCTGGCGCAGCTCATCGCGTCGGGCAACTGCCCGGACTCGCTGCGGGGCCACCGGGTGCTCGCGCTCGACATGGCGGCGGTTATCGCCGGCACCAAGTACCGCGGCCAGTTCGAGGAGCGGCTCAAGGCCGTGATGAATGAGATCGCG
>JBGOSS010000099.1:0-7292 GCA_041476105.1 Gemmatimonadota bacterium | reverse complement strand
TACTTCTTGCCGCTGATCTCGATGCTCGACAGCTCGTTGGCGCCCGCGGCGACCTTGTAGGGGACGCGCTTGGTTTCCTCGACCACCTCGGCCATCCGGCGGCCCATGAAGCGCTTGATCGAAAAAACGGTGTTGACGGGATTGGTGACGGCCTGACGCTTGGCGACCTGGCCGACCAGCCGCTCGCCGTCCTTGGTGAAGGCGACGACGGACGGCGTGGTGCGCCCCCCCTCGGCGTTCGGAATGACCACCGGGTCGCCGCCTTCCATGACGGCGACAACGGAGTTCGTGGTTCCGAGGTCGATACCGATGATCTTCTCAGCCATGGTGAGCACTCACGTTCGTAGGGGTAGATGTGCGAAGCATACCATAAGGTCGCAAAGCAACCTCCGTGCCCAGTGCAACTGCCACATTGACAGCGACCTAACATCTTGTCGTTATTGACCTTTGGCTGTCAGCGGTTAGCTTCAGGGGGTGTTCCCGTACCGCGACGAAAATGAGACCGTCCGAACGCCGGTTGTCACCCTCGGGCTCATCGCTCTCAACGTCGCGGTGTGGCTGTTGGTACAGGGCGCCGGGACGGATCCCGGCCTCGCGGCGTCGGTCTGCAATCTCGGTCTCATCCCCGGTGAGTTGACGCTGCGGGCCCAGGTGGGCCAGGGCTTCGACATGGGCAACGGAATGGCGTGCCTGGTCGATTCAGGCCGCGCTCCCCTGCACATCTTCACCTCGATGTTCCTCCACGGATCGTGGATGCACATCCTCGGCAACATGTGGTTCCTCTGGCTGTTCGGAAACAACGTCGAGGACTCGATGGGGCGCGGGCGCTTCGTGGCGTTCTACCTGCTGTGCGGGGTCGCCGCGGCGGCCGCCCAGGTGTTGACCGAGCCGGCCTCCGTGGTGCCGATGGTGGGAGCCTCCGGCGCGATCAGCGGCGTGATGGGAGCCTATGTGATTCTGTTCCCCCGCGTCCGGGTGTTCACGCTGGTGCCGCTGGGCTTCTTCATCACGACGATCGCGCTGCCGGCCTGGGTGATGCTCGGATACTGGATGCTGCTCCAGGTGGTGAGCGGGTTGGTGCCGGGCGCGGGCGAGGGAGGGGTGGCGGTCTGGGCGCATGTCGGCGGCTTTCTGGCCGGCGCCACCCTGATCAAGGTCTTCTCGCGTCCCGCGTACCTCACCGAGCATCGCGCACGGCAATGGTCGCCGCGGCGCGTGGGGTTCGACCGGAGCGGGTGGCGCTGATGTTTCTTGCCCGCATCATCGGCCGGGTGGTGAGTACCCAGAAGCAGGACACGCTGCACGCCATTCCCCTCCAGTGGCTGCAGCCCGTGGACGCGGCGGGGACGGCGCGAGGCGGAGCCATCGTGGCCGCCGACACCTATGGCCTGGGCCCCGGCGAGCTGTGCTACTACATCACGGCCCGCGAGGCCTCGATCGCCCTGTGGAAGCTCGATGTGGCGGTGGATGCGGCGGTCGTCGGGAAAGTGGATCGGATTGACCTGGCCGAGCCAGGCGACAGTCGACAGTCAGCAGTCGACAGCGAACAGTGAACTGTTGACTGTCGACTATCGACTGTCGACTGTCGACTCCAGAGGCAAGGGTCCATGTACCTGGGCACGGTAGTTGGCGAGGTGGTTTCGACCCACAAGAACGAGCGGCTGGTGGGGAAGCGTCTGCTGCTGGTGCGGCGGCTCACCCTCGCGATGCAGCCGGAGGGGGTCGAGACCATCGCGCTCGACGTGGTGGATGCGGGCGTGGGTGACAACGTGCTCGTCGTCCAGGAGGGATCGTCGGCGCGCAAGATCTTCGACGACCAGTGGATTCCGGTGCAGGCGGTCATCGTGGGGGTGCTGGACCGGGTGGATCTCGAGGGAGGAAGGGTCCTGTGACGGAAGCCGAGCTTCAGGCGCTCGCCGATGACATCGTCGCCCGGGTCGAAGGTCGGAGGTCGCCGGGAGGCCGCAGGCCGGAGGCCGGAGTGGGTGTCGGCTCGAAGCAGTCGGGTGCGCGCGCTCCCGTGACGCGCGGGAACCTGGCGCTGAAGGCGGATCCCACCGGCGCGGCCGACATTGCCTGGCGGGGGCCGAACGTGCAGACGGCGGCGTGGACGCCGGCGTCGGGGGCGCGGCGGGTCGCGGACTTCGTCGACCACACGCTGCTGAAGCCCGAGGCGACGCGCGCCGAGATCGTGAAGCTGTGCGCCGAGGCGAAGCAGCACCGCTTCGCCGCGGTGTGTGTGAACGGCAGCTGGGTCGAGTTGTGCGCGCAGGAGCTGCGGGGTACCGGAGTCGCGGTTGCATCGGTTGTCGGCTTCCCGCTTGGCGCGATGACGACGCGGGCCAAGGCGGCCGAGGCGCGGGAAGCCGTCGCGGCCGGCGCGAGGGAGATCGACATGGTCGCGGCGGTGGGTCGCCTCAAGAGCGGGGAATGGGCGTACGTCGAGGACGACATCCGCGCCGTGGTCGAGGCGTCGCGCCCCGGCATCGTGAAGGTGATCATCGAGAGCGCGCTGCTGACGCCCGAAGAGATCGTGAAGGTCTCGGCGCTGGCGAAGGAGGCGGGCGCCCATTTCGTGAAAACCAGCACCGGGTTCCACGCCTCGGGCGGCGCGAGCGCTGAGGCGGTGCGCCTCATGCGCCTGGTGGTCGGTGACGGTCTCGGCGTGAAGGCGTCAGGCGGGATCCGGGACTGTCAGGCCGCCCTGGCGATGATCGCCGCGGGAGCCAACCGCCTGGGGACGTCGAGCGGCGTCGGCTTCATCACTTGCCTCGGCCCTGGGCCGCTGCCCCTGGCCGAGCTGCTGAAGCAGCCGCATGCCCACGCGGCGAGCTGCACCAGCGGGAAGTGCGGTGGTGGATCTCAGTACTAGGGGATCCCCTATGAAGCTTTCTTCCCCGGCCTCGCCTCCGCCATCTCGGCGGCCTTGATCTCCGTCTCGACGCCCAGCAGCTTCGCCAGCAGGTCCGACTTCCTGGTTGCGCCCCAGATTTCGAGCTTGAGGTCGGTGGTGGCGAGGCGCGGTGTCGCCTCGATGGTGAGGCGCGTCGCGCCGAACCGGAGGCGGAGGCTCTCGACCGCGGCGACGTGCCCGCGATCCAGGCCGTCGGCCACGCGGAGCAACGCGGCGAGGCGCCGCACCCGGTCGCGATCCGCCTTCTCGAGGGCGGCGAACTCGGGGTGCTTCTTGGTGGGCGGTCGCTTGCGGTGGTAGCGGCTCACGATCGCCACCAGCAACCGGTCGTGGGGGGAGAGCGGCAGCGACTCGGCGTGCAGGATCAGGTGGTAGCTGTGGCGGTGGTGACCCTTGTACGACACCAGCTGGCCGACGTCGTGCAGCAGCGCCGCCGCCTCGAGGATCTCCCAGTCCTCCGCGCCGCAGCCGAGCCGCTTGCCCAGTGCGTCGTAGAGGGTGCGCGCCAGCGCGAGGACCTGCTCGACATGGCGGCGATCGGTGCGGCAGCGATCGGCGAAACGCCTGAGCGCCACCGCTCGGCTCGGCTCCTTGCGGTCGGTGGGCTGCGCGAGGTGCAGGAGCAGGCCTTCCCGGAGCCCGAAGGCCGAGACGGTCACCGCCGGGACGCCGAAGTGCGAGAGCACCTCGGCGGCGACCGCGACGCCGGCCAGGATGATGTCGGCGCGCTCGGGGTTGAGGCCGGGTACCCGGCGCCGTTCCTCCACCGTCATCGCGGTGAACCACTCCAGGATCCGGTGGACGTCGGGGGCGCTGAGACTGGCGCCGTGCACTCCGGCCGCCGGAACGGCGCCCTTCTCGCGCATCGCGGCCACCCGGGCCGCGTTGGTGAAGGTGCCGCCGGAGCCGAAGAACCTCGCCCCCGACCATTCGCGCGCCGGCACCGCGCTCTTGAGGCGCCGCCGCACCGCGGTGCGCAGCCGGCGCACCCCTTCCTCGGCGCTGGTTGCGCCGCTCAGGTACTGCTCGGTGAGCCGGACGGCACCAAAGGGGAGCGACACCACATGCTCGACGAGGCCGCCGATGGCGAGCACCAGCTCGAGGCTGCCGCCGCCGATGTCGGCGACGATGGTCCGGCCCCGCACCACGGCGAAGTGCTCGCGAACCGAGAGGAAGGCCAGGCGCGCCTCGGTCTCGCCGTCGATCACCTCGAGGGGCACGCCGATCTCGCGCCGCACCCGCGCCGTGAGCTCCGCGCCGTTGGCGGCGTCGCGCACCGCGCTGGTCGCCACCAGGGCGACCTTGGTGACGCCCCGCCGCTCGGCTGCCTGGGTCATGCGGCCGATGGCCTCCACGGCGCGCTCGATGGCCTCGGGCGAGAGGCGCCCGGTCGCGGCGAGGCCGCGCGCCAGGCGCGGCTGGTCCTTGAGATCGTCGATGACGTGGAGGTGGCCGTCTTCGCCGCGCTCGGCGATCAGGCAGCGGATCGAGTTCGACCCGACGTCGATGGCGGCGAAGCGCTCAGTCTGCGGCATCGGGAGACCCGTCGCCGGCGAAGAGCGTCGGGTCGAGCATCAGCGCCAGCTCCTTGCGCAGGTCGTTCTGCACTTCTTCCACGGAGCGCGACGCGTCGAAGGTCGTGAAGTCGTAGCGCTCCTTCATCCGGTCGAACTCCTCGACGATGAGCGCCTGGTACTTCCGAAACGAGGTGTAGAGATCCGGGGCCAGACCGATGTCGCGGCCCGACTCCCAGTAGTCGAGCTCGCCTCCCCGGCGCAGCGTCCGGCGGATCAGCTCGTCGGGATCGAGGCGCAGGAAGAAGATGCGCTGCGGCGCGAGGGCGAAGCCGTAGAGCTTCGCCAGCCACTCGCGGTTGAGGCCGCGGGCGGCGCCGCGCGCCATCGTGGTGAAGATGTAGCGGTCGGCCAGGACCACGAAACCGGACCGCAGGGCGGGGATGATTTCGTTCTCGACCCGATCGGCGAGGTCGGTGGCGTAGAAGAGAGCCATCGTCGTCCGGTCGAAGTTGTGTCCTTCCTTCGCGTCCTCGATGACCTTCGCGGTGAGCGCCGAGCGGGTGAGGCCGGTGGTCGCGACCGCGAAGCCGTGACCCTCGAGCCAGCCCTGGAGCAGCTCGGTGTGGGTGGAACGGCCGACGCCGTCCGCGCCCTCGATCACGATCAGGTGACCGGGGATGTTGGAGACGTCGCACTTCGGCAGGCCGGCGCCGTAGAATCTCGGGTCCACCTAGGCCTCGGCGCCCACGCGGACCACGGGGGATCGCGGGATGCCGGTGCGGCGCAGGCCCTTGAGGAGCGGCCGCACCAGCTTGCGCACCTCGCGCTGCTGCTCGACCACGCTGCGCTTGCCGTCGATGACCGTCAGCCCGAACTCCTCGGTCACGGTGTCGTATTCCTCCAGCACCTTGCCCTGGAAGAGCCGGAAGCTCTGGAGCGGGTCGGTCGAAAGGCCGAGGTCCATGCCGGCCTCGTGGTACTTGAGCCGCATGCGGCCGCCCATGATCCGCGCGACCGAGGTGTCGATGTCGACACGGAAGTAGAGCGACAGGTCGGGCCGGGTGGCGAACTCGTAGAGGTTGCGCAGCCAGTCGCGGTCGCAGCCGCGCACCGCGTCGCGGGCGAAGGCCGTATAGACCCAGCGGTCGGCGAGCACGATCAGCCCCGCCTGGAGCGGCGGGAGGATCGAGCGCTCGTGCCGGTCGGCGAAGTCGGTGGCGTGGATCAGCGAGAAGGTGGTCGGGGTGAAGAGGTTCTTCTTCTTGCCGCGCTTGGTCGTGTCCTTCACCAGGGGAGACGAGTTCCACTCGGTGAACGACACGTCGTAACCCTCGGACTGCAGAAAGGTCTGCAGCAGCGAGAGCTGCGTCGATTTGCCGGACCCGTCGATTCCCTCGACGACGATCAGGCGACCTGGAAACGGGTGCGGCTCGCGGATGGGCATCGGATCCTGCTACGGCCTGGGCACAGCCTCCGCTTCCGGAAGCCCGTCCTCGGCGTGGTGTTTGATGGTCTTCCCCTCAGCCACGAAAACTACATCCTCGGCGATGTTCGTGGCGAGGTCGGCCACCCGCTCCAGGTTCCGGCTCACCAGGAGCAGCTCCATACAGGCCCCGATGCTGCGCTGGTCCTCCATCATGTGGGTCAGGAGGATCCGGAATACCGAGTCGTTGAGGGAATCCACGGCGTCGTCCCGGCGGCAGACCTCCCGGGCCAGCGGGGCGTCGCCCCGGACGAAGGCGCCCAGCGCGTCGGCCAGCATCTGGCGGGACTGCCGGGCCATCTCGATGATCTCGGGCTCCGGCACGACGTGCGGGAAGGCCAGCAGCCGCTCGGCCGACTGGGCGATGTTCACCGCGTGGTCGCCGACCCGCTCCAGGTCGTGGACGATCTTGATCGCGCTGAAGATGAGCCGGAGGTCGCGCGCCATCGGCTGGTGCAGCGCGATGAGCTGGAAGGCCTGCTCCTCGATCGCGCTCTCCAGGGTGTTGATGGTGCGGTCGCCCCGGATCACCTCCTGGGCAAGCGCGCGGTCGCGGCGCAGCAGCGCGTCGACGGCGTTGCCGGTCGCCTCCTCGGCCTCGCTCGAGAGCGCCATCAGGCGCTGCTTGAGGTGCGCGAGCTCCTCGTGGAAGTGGCGCTGTCCCTGGGTCATCCGAATCTCCCGGTGATGTAGGCCTCGGTGCGCTCGTCGGACGGGCTGGTGAACACCTGCTCCGTCGGGCCGCATTCCACCAGCCGGCCCAGGTAGAAGAAGCCGGTGCGGTCGGACACGCGCGCCGCCTGCTGCATGTTGTGGGTGACCACCACAATGGTGTAGTCGCTCTTCAGCTCGACGATCAGCTCCTCGATGCGCTGCGTGGCGATCGGGTCGAGGGCCGAGCAGGGCTCGTCCATGAGCAGCACCTCGGGCTCGTTAGCCAGGGCGCGCGCGATGCACAGCCGCTGCTGCTGGCCGCCCGAAAGCGAGGTGCCCGGATCGTCGAGCCGGTCCTTCACCTCGTCCCAGAGCGCCGCCTGCCGCAGCGACCGCTCGACGATCGGCGGGAGGGCGTCGCGGCCCGCCGCCTGGGCCACCCGGGGGCCGTACGCGACGTTGTCGAAGATGCTCTTGGGGAAGGGATTGGGTCGCTGGAAGACCATGCCGATGCGCCGGCGCAGCGCGACCGGGTCCACGGAGCGCCGGAACACCGATTCGCCGTCGAAGGTGATGTCGCCGGTGTGGCGGGTACCGGGCAGGAGCTCCTGGAGCCGGTTCACCGAGCGCAGGAAGGTGGACTTGCCGCAGCCCGACGGGCCGATGAGCGCGGTGATGCTGTTGGGCACCACGTCGAGAGTCACATCGAACAGCACCTGCCGCG
>JBGOSS010000098.1:0-7503 GCA_041476105.1 Gemmatimonadota bacterium | reverse complement strand
GATGGAGTTCGCCGTGGAAGCGCAAAACCTGCTGGGCATTTCACTGGAAGGCAGCGTAGGATGACGACCCAGGACGCCATGCTCGAGATCAAGAACCTCCACGCCACCGTCGGCGGGGCCGAAATCCTCAAGGGGATCGACCTCACGGTGCGCGCGGGCGAGGTCCACGCCATCATGGGCCCCAACGGCTCCGGCAAGAGCACGCTGGCACAGGTGCTGGCCGGCCATCCCGCGTACACCATCACGGCCGGCACGATGACCTTCGACGGCAAGGACCTGGCCGACATGGCCCCGGAGGCACGCGCGCAGGCGGGCATCTTTCTGGCCTTCCAGTACCCGGTCGAGATCCGCGGCATCACCAACGCCTATTTCCTGCGGTCGGCGCTCAACGCGCTGCGCAAGTCGCGCGGGCAGGAAGAGCTCGACCCCGTGGACTTCCTCGACGTCCTCGACGAGAAGCTCAAGACCATCGGCTGGGACGACAGCTTCATGCAGCGCCCGGTAAACGAGGGGTTCTCGGGCGGGGAGAAGAAGCGCAACGAGATCCTCCAGATGGCGGTCCTCGAGCCGCGTCTCGCGATTCTCGACGAAACCGATTCGGGTCTCGATATCGACGCCCTCCAGACGGTCGCCCACGCGGTCAACAAGCTGAAGCGTCCCGACAACGCGCAGATCGTGGTGACGCACTACCAGCGTCTGCTCAACTTCATCACGCCCGATTTTGTGCACGTGCTGGCCGACGGGCGGATGGTGCGGTCGGGCGGCAAGGAGCTGGCGCTGGAGCTCGAGGCCAGGGGGTACGAGTGGCTCCGGGAGCCGGCCGCCGTATGACCGCGGGCGCCACCAGCCGCTACGTCGAGCTGCATGCCGCTTTCGTGAGGAACGGAGGCGGCGGCGCGGCCACGTGGGTCCGGGACCTTCGGGCCGAGGCGCTGGGGCGGTTCGTCGAGAAGGGTTTTCCCACGACGAAGCTCGAGGACTGGCGCTTCACCAGCGTCGAGCCGATCACCTCCGCGCCGTTCGTGGTGCCGCACGGGCCGGGCGCGGTTCCTTCGGCGAAGGAGGTGCATGCGCACGAGCTGTGCGAGGCGCATCGCCACCTCCTGGTGTTCGTGAACGGCGTGTATGCGCCTGCCCTCTCGTCGGTGGCGGGTCTTCCGGAAGGCGTGCGGGTCGGATCACTGGCCGAGGCGCTGGTCAACGATGCGGAGTTGCTCCGCCGCTACCTGGGCCGCCACGCGCCGGGCGACAGCGCATTCACGGCGCTCAACACGGCGTTTCTCGACGATGGCGCCTTCGTTTACGTGCCGGCGGGCGTGGAGTTGAAGGAGCCGGTGCAATTCCTCTACCTCTCGGTCCCCGGAGCGGCGCCCACGGTTTCCCATCCGCGGAGCCTGGTAGTGGTTGAGCGGCTCGGCCGGGCGTCGGTCGTCGAGACCTACGCCGGCATCGGTGCCGGCCTCTACTGGACCAACGCCGTCACCGAGATCGTGGCGGGAGACGGCGCCCGCGCCGACTGCTATCGCGTCCAGCGCGAGAGCACCGAGGCCTTCCACGTCGCAGCCACCTACACGCGCCAGGGTCGGGATTCTATCGTGCACGTCCATCCCGTCGTGTTGGGTGGAGCCCTGACGCGGCACGATATCCACGTCGTCCTCGACGGGACCAACGGCTTGACCGTGCTCAACGGCCTCTACGTGCTGGGCGGCCGCCAGCACGCCGACCACCACACGACGATCGACCACGCGCAACCGCACTGCGAGAGCCACGAGTACTTCAACGGCGTGCT
The DNA here is from genome assembly GCA_041476105.1 of Gemmatimonadota bacterium. Classification (GTDB taxonomy): domain Bacteria; phylum Gemmatimonadota; class Gemmatimonadetes; order Gemmatimonadales; family JACORV01; genus DASXPG01. Next base: position 5,714 of record JBGOSS010000098.1, on the reverse strand, counting down.
GGACGACCACTCGCACGGTGTCTTCAACGGCCGGATCATCGTGCGCCCGGGCGCGCAGCGCACCGACTCGAAGCAGACCAACAACAACCTCGTCCTCTCCGAAGAGGCGCGCGCCGACAGCCAGCCCCAGCTCGAGATCTACGCTGACGACGTCAAGTGCACGCACGGCGCGACCCTCGGTCCGCTCGACGAGAAGGCGATGTTCTATCTCGCGAGCCGCGGCATCCCGGCCGCCGAAGCGCGCAGCCTGTTGACGTACGGCTTCGGCGCCGAGATCATCGATCGGATGGAAATCGCCCCGCTCCAGGCCCAGCTCGACCGCCTCATCCGGCGGCGCCTGTTGGGCGCCGAATCGGCCGCGTGAGCATCTCCACGCGCCCCGTGACGCCGCCGCCTGCGGCCTGGGTGACCGGCACCGATGTGCCCTTCGAGGTCGAAAAGGTGCGCGCCGATTTCCCGATTCTGCGCACCATGGCACACGGCAAGCCGCTGGTCTACGTGGACAACGCGGCGACCTCGCAGAAGCCGCGGCAGGTGATCGACGCCACGTCGCGCTACTACGCCGAGCAGAACGCCAACATCCACCGCGGCGTCTACCTCCTGAGCGAGCAGGCCACGGCCGCCTACGAGGGGGTGCGCGCGAAGGCGGCGCACTGGCTCGGCGCCCCCGACCCGCGCGAAGTCATCTTCGTGCGCAGTACGACCGAGGCCATCAACCTCGTGGCGAGCAGCTGGGGTCGCGCGAACCTGGGACCGGGTGACGAAGTGCTGGTCTCCGCGATGGAGCACCATTCGAACATCGTCCCCTGGCAGCTCATCTGCGAGGAGCGGGGGGCGCAGCTGCGGGTGATACCGATGAGCCGCGCGGGCGAGCTGCTGCTGGACGAGGCGGCGAAGCTCATCACCGGGCGCACCAGGATCGTCGCTCTCGCGCACGTCTCGAACTCCCTGGGCACCATCAATCCCGTGAAAGAGATCGTGACGCTCGCTCACGCGCGCGGGGTGCCGGTGCTGCTCGACGGCGCACAGGCGGCCCCGCACATGCGCCTCGATCTCCAGGACATCGGCTGCGACTTCTACACCGTCTCGGGGCACAAGACCTTCGGCCCGACCGGCATCGGGTTGCTGTGGGGGCGCGCCGCGCTGCTCGAGGCGATGCCGCCCTACCAGGGCGGCGGCGACATGATCCGCACGGTTACCTTCGCGAAGACGACCTTCGCGCCGATCCCGGCGAAGTTCGAGGCCGGCACGCCGAACATCGCGGGCGTCGTCGGCCTGGGCGCCGCGATCGACTACCTCATGGCCCTGCCCTGGCCGGCGGTGGCGGCGCACGAGCAGGACCTGCTGCGTTACTCGGTGGAGCAGCTGTCGGAGATCCCCGGCCTGACCCTGATCGGGACCGCGCGCCACAAGGCCAGCGTGGTCTCGTTTACCCTTGATGGCGTCCACCCGCACGACGTCGGGACGATCGTGGATCAGGAAGGCGTGGCGGTCCGCACCGGGCACCACTGTACCCAGCCGGTGATGGACTTCCTCGGCATCGCGGCCACGACGCGCGCGTCGTTCGCGTTCTACAACACGCGCGCCGACGTGGACGCGCTGGTCGCCGCGGTACGCAAGGTCCGCCAGGTCTTCGGCTGATGGCGGAGCTCGGCGATCTGTACCAGCAGGTCATCATCGACCACAACAAGAACCCGCGGAACAAGAAGCCGATCGACGACGCCACCCGCGTCATCAGCGGGGACAATCCGCTGTGCGGGGACAAGATCACGCTGTACGTGAAACTCGACGGGGACGTCATCAGCGACGTCGGTTTTCAGGGCAAGGGCTGCGCCATCTCCCAGGCCTCCGCGTCACTGATGACCGGCGCCGTCAAGGGCAGGACGGTCGAGGAGGCCGAACGACTCTTCCACGGCTTCCACGACATGGTCACTGGCGAGAACGGCGCCCCCGATATCACGGCACTCGGCAAGCTGGCGGCGTTCGGCGGCGTAAAGCAGTTTCCGGCCCGCGTGAAGTGCGCCAACCTTCCCTGGCACACCCTGCACGCCGCACTCGCCGAGCCGGAGGCGGAGTCGGTCTCGACCGAGTAGTGCACGTCCCTCCGGGAGATCGAAGCACATGAAGACGCGGCTGCGGGACATGCTGGGCAGAGCCGCGCTCGTTCTGGGCGGGGGCCTCCTCGGCTTGATCCTGATCGAGGGCGTGTCCAGCCTGGTCGTGGTGCTGCACGACTCCGCGCCCCCCCCGCTCGCCGAGGGGCGCTACGTCGAATACGACTCGCTGCTGGGATGGGTGAGCCGGCCGAGCGTCGCCATCGCCGACTTGTACGGTCCCGGTATCGGCCTGCATACCAACCGCCGCGGGTTCCGCGGCAGCCGCGAGACCGGTGCCGTACCCGCCGGGACCACGCGCGTCGTCTGCTCGGGCGACTCGTTCACGCTTGGGTATGGCGTGAGCGACGAGGAGGCCTGGTGCGCCCTCCTCGGTGTGCTCGAGCCCGGCCTCGAGACGGTCAACATGGGCCAGGGCGGCTACGGCGTCGATCAGGCGTACCTCTGGTTCATGCGCGATGGCCTGGGGCTCGGCCAACGGTTCGAGATACTCTCCTTCATCACCGACGATTTCCGGCGCATGACGAAAAGCACGGGGCTGTGGGGATTCGGAAAGCCGCAACTCGTGCTCCGTCAAGATTCGCTATTGCTCGAAGGCGTGCCGGTGACGCGCAAACGGGCGGGAGCGCTGTCGCGGTTGCGTCTGCGCCTCCTGGCGGCCGCGCGCGACATGCGGGCGTGGAGCCTGCTCGAGCGGCTCCGCCTGCGGCTGGGTGGCGCCCCCCAAGGGGCCGCGCCGGTGCCTCCGACGGAGGCGGTCACACGGCACATTTTCGAAGCGCTCAGGCAGGCGAACGCCGCGCGCGGCAGCACGCTGATCCTCGTCTACCTCCCCATCCCCGCCGACTACGCGGCGGGTTTCGGCGCCACCGACAGCGTCCGGGCTCAGGTTCGCCGCGCCGCGAGCGACATGGACATCCCGTTCGTCGACGCTGTGGAGCGGTTGCGCCAGCTGCCCCGTGAGAGCGCCATGCGGCTCTTCATCACCCAGGCGAATCCGGGCTTCGCCGACACCCGAGGCCACCTGTCGCCCGAGGGCAACCAGTGGGTCGCGCAGCAGCTGGCCCCGGTGCTTCGGGAATTGCGGGCCGTGCGTTCCCCCGCCGCCCATCACAAAGTTGCTCCATAGGTGTGACCCGCGCGCCGACCCGGCGGGGCGCTCGACGCAGCCGGCTGATAGAATAGGGGTGTGAGCCCGGCCCGCCGCGTCCTGATGGTCATCGCACCGGAGCGTTTCCGCGACGAAGAGCTCGAGCTGCCGCGCGCGGCGCTCGTCTCGGCCGGACACGCGGTGACGGTTTCCTCGACGCGTCCCGGTATCGCGCACGGTATGCGGGGCGCGAGCGAGCCGGTCGCGGCGTCACTCGCGCAGATGAATGCGACCGACTACGATGCGCTCGTTATCGTCGGCGGCGCCGGTGCGCCGGCGCACCTGTGGGACAGCGCGCCGTTACGCTCCCTGGTACTGGCCATGCACGGGGCCGCGCGGCCGGTCGCCGCGATCTGCCTCGCGCCGCCAGTGCTGGCGCGCGCCGGCGTGCTGGCCGGCAAGCGCGCCACCACCTTCCCCGACGCGCTCGCCATCGTCGAGCTGAAACGCGGTGGGGCGATCTACATAGATCAACCGGTCGTGCAGGATGGCACGATCGTCACCGGGAGCGGGCCCGACGCCGCAGCGGCGTTCGGCGCTACGCTCACAACACTCCTGGGCCCATGAGCGACCAACCCGTCATCGAGATTCAGGGCATCAGCAAGCGGTTCACCGGCCACGTCGCGGTGACCGGTCTCTCGCTCGTCGTTCCGCGTGGCGCGATCTACGGACTACTCGGCCCCAACGGCGCCGGCAAGACGACGTCGATCCGGATGATCATGAACATCACGATGCCCGACGAGGGCGTCGTCCGGCTGTTCGGCGACGAGCTTGGCGGGAGGCACCATAGCGCGCGGATCGGCTACCTCCCCGAGGAGCGCGGGCTCTACAAGAAGATGAAGGTGCGCGACATGCTCGTTTTTCTCGCCGAAGTGAAGGGCGTCCAGCGCTCGGGGGCGGCGCAGAAGGCCGACGAGTGGCTGGACCGTCTGGGCCTGGGGGAGTGGCGCGCGAGAAAGGTGGAAGAGCTTTCCAAGGGCATGCAGCAGAAGGTGCAGTTCATCGGCACGATGCTGCACGAGCCCGAGTTGCTGATCCTCGACGAGCCCTTCTCGGGCCTCGATCCCATCAACGCGCAGGTGCTCAAGGACACCATCGTGCAGCTCTCGCGCGCCGGCACGACGATCATCTTCTCCACCCACCAGATGGATGTCGCCGAGAAGATCTGCGACCACGTCTGCATCATCGCCCGCGGGAAGAAGGTGCTCGACGGCGGACTGGCGGAGGTCAAGAGAGTTCACGGCGGCACGCACGTCGCGGTTGCCTTCGAGGACTCGACCGACGGCGCCACGGCGATGCGCGCCATCGCCGACCTCGTAGCCGCCGCCGACGATTCCGGGCTCTCGGCCGAGCTGAAGCTCAAGGACGGCACCGACCCCCAGCTGGTGCTCGAGCGGTTGATGCGGCAGAACATTCGACTGCGGCGCTTCGAGCGCATCGAACCTTCGCTCCAGCGGATCTTCCTCGACAAGGCGGGCCCCGAGGCCGCCGAAGCAGAACGCCGGGAGGCGGCCCATGCGTAAGGTCTGGGCGGTGATCCGCCGCGAGTTCCTCGAACGGGTACGCAACAAGTGGTTCGTGATCACGACCCTGCTGGCGCCCGTCTTCATGATCGGGGTAGCGGTGCTGCCGAGCGTACTCATGACCGGGGGCGGCAGGGTGAATCAGATCGTCATCCTGGACGACGCCGGCGGCACGTTGGCGGAGCGGATGCGAACGCAGCTCGAGCGCACCGGCCGGTTCAAGGCGCTCATTCTACCCACGCGCCCGGAACAGGTCTCCACCCGGTCGGACTCGCTTGCCAACGACGATCGCGTCGACGGCTACCTCATCCTCGGCCGGGCGACGATCGAGGAGGGAACGGCCGAGTACCGGGGCCGAAATGTCTCCTCGCTGCGCGACATGGGTGCCCTGGAGGGCACGCTGCGGCAGAGCGTCGTGGTGGAGCGGCTCATCGGGCGTGGTATCGACCCCGCCACTGTGCAGGAGGCCCAGCGGCGGATCGAGCTGCGGACCCAGCGGATCTCGCGCCGTGGCGCCGGCGGCGAGTCCGGCGAGGCGTCCTTCTTCCTCGGCTATGGGGTCGCCATCGTTCAGTACATGATTATCCTGGTCTATGGCATCGCCGTCATGCGCAGTGTCATCGAGGAGAAGCAGACGCGCATTATCGAAGTGCTCGTCTCCAGCCTCAAGCCGTTCCAGTTGATGATGGGAAAAGTGATCGGCGTGGGGAGCGTCGGCCTGCTCCAGTTCTCGATCTGGAGCTTGGCAGGCATCCTGATGGTCCGCTACCGGGTGCCGATCCTGAGGAGCTTCCACGTCTCTCCGGAAGCCATCGCCGCGTTCCGGATGCCGACCATCAGCACGGAGCTCCTGGCGATCACCATCGTTTACTTCCTGCTTGGCTATCTGCTTTATTCAGCGCTATTTGCGGTTGTCGGAGCCTCTTG
>JBGOSS010000097.1:0-8088 GCA_041476105.1 Gemmatimonadota bacterium | reverse complement strand
GCGCGACGCGGCCGAGCGGATGGCAGAGGAGATCCGCGGCCGCGGGGGCGACGCCTTCACCCTGGTCGCCGACGTGCTGAACGAGGGACAGGTGCGCGCCGCGCGCGATGAGCTGCTGCGCGCCCGGCAGCGCGTGGACATCCTGGTCAATGCCGCGGGGGGCAACGTCGCGCGCGCCCGCAGCGACGACCGGCCGATCTTCGAGGTGACGCCCGACGCCTTCGACGAGGTGCTGCGCCTCAACCTCCACGGCACGGTCACGCCGTCCCTCGCCTTCGGGGAAGTCATGGGCCGCCAGGCGTCGGGCGCGATCGTCAATGTCTCGTCGATGGGCGCCATCCGGGCCATCAGCGGCATCATGGGGTATTCCATCGCGAAGGCGGGGATCGACACCTTCACCCGCTGGCTGGCCGTCGACCTGGCCCGCAAGTACGGCGACCGGATTCGCGTGAACGCCATCATGCCGGGCTTCTTCATCGGCGAGCAGAACCGCGGCGTCCTGCTCAATCCCGACGGCAGCCACACCCAGCGCGCGCGCACCATCATCGAGCATACGCCGATGGGCCGCTTCGGCCGGCCCGAGGAGCTGGTCGGCGCGGTACGCTGGCTGTGCAGCGACGCGGCGTCGTTCGTCACCGGCGCGGTCATCCCCGTGGACGGCGGATTCAGCGTCTTCAGTGGTGTCTGAGGTCCCGCTCCTCCTCGACGAGGATCGCTTCTTCGATCCCGACCCCGCCGTGCGGCGGGTCGCCCGGGAGCTGTACGACGGCACGCGCGACCTGCCCATCGTGAGTCCGCACGGACACGTCGATCCGCGGCTGCTCGCCGACGACCGGCCCCTCCCCGAGCCCGCGGCGCTGATCGTCATCCCCGACCACTACCTCACCCGCATGTTGTACTCCCAGGGCATTCCACTGGAGCGGCTCGGCATCGCGCCCCGGGGCGGCGGCGCCGCCGAGGCCGACCCCCGCCGCGTGTGGCAGCTCCTCGGCGAACACTACCGGCTGTTCCGCGGCACGCCCTCCGGCGCCTGGCTCAACTACCAGCTCTATCACGTCTTCGGCGTGCGCCGGAAGCTCGACGGCGGGAGCGCGTCCACGATCTACGACGAGATCAGCGAAAAACTGCGCTCGCCCGAGTTCCGGCCCCGCGCACTCTTCGCGCGGTTCCGCATCGAGGTCCTCGCGACAACCGACGGCGCCGCCGACTCCCTCGAGAGCCACGCGCGGATCCGCGCGTCCGGGTGGCGGGGCCGCGTCATCCCCACCTTCCGGCCCGACGCCATGTTCCAGATCGCCGCCGACGAATGGACCGGCGCCCTCGCCGACCTGGCGCGGGTCCACGGCCGCGCGATCGACAGCTTCAGAGAGTTCGTCGCCGCGCTCCAGGCGCGCCGGGCGTTCTTCAGGACCATGGGCGCCACGGCGACGGACCACGGTGTCACCGAGCCCTACACCGCGCTGCTGCCCGATGCCGAGACCGAGCGGATCTTCCAGGCCGCGCGCGAGGGCGACGCGACGCCCGAGGACCAGCGTCACTTCGAAGCCCACATGCTGATGGAGATGGCGCGCATGGCGGCCTCCGACGGGCTGGTGATGCAGCTCCACGCCGGGTCGCTGCGCAATCACAATCAGCCGCTGTACGAGCGGTTCGGCCCGGACCGGGGCGCCGACATCCCGGTGGCGACCGAGTACACCCGCAACCTGCGCAGCCTGCTCAACGCATGGGGGAACGACCCCCGGTTCCGGCTGGTGCTGTTCACGCTGGACGAGTCGACCTACGCGCGTGAGCTGGCCCCGCTGGCGGGCCACTATCCGGCGGTGCGGTTGGGGCCGCCCTGGTGGTTCCACGACAGCATCGCAGGCATGACGCGATACCGGGAGCGCACCACGGAGACGGCGGGGATCTACAACACCGCCGGCTTCAACGACGACACCCGGGCGTTCTGCTCGATTCCGGCGCGGCACGACCTGGCGCGACGCGTGGACGCCAACTGGCTCGCGGGCCTGGTGGTGCGTCACATCGTCGATCGCGCCGAGGCGGGCGAGATGGCCCGGGCACTGGCGTACGAGCTCGCGAAGGACACCTATCGGCTCGGCAAGGAGGGTGCGGATGCGTCCTGAACAATGGGCGGTCTTCAAGAAAGCGGCCCGGATGGAGCACCTCGACCGGGTCCCCATGGCGCTGATCATCGACAGCCCGTGGATCCCCGGCTACCTCGGCCTGAACCACATGGACTATTTCCTCGATCCGGAGCTGTGGTTCCAGTCCAACCTGAAGATCCACCAGGAGTATCCCGACATCATTTTCGTGCCGTCGTGGTGGCTGGAATACGGCATGGCGGCCGAGCCCTCGGCGCTGGGCGCCAAGATCAAGTTCTGGCAGGACAACACGCCGAGCGAGTACCACACGCTCTATCACATCGAGGACATGGAGCGGTGGCCGGACTACGAGGTCGAGGCCGACGCCTTCATGGGGATGACGCTGCACCGCATGCGCAAGCAGCGGCAGCGCATCCTGGACACCGGCGAGATCCTGCCGCTGGTCACCTCGCGCGGGCCGCTCTGCACCGCCGGCTTCGTGCGCGGCACCACCGACTTCATGATCGACATCGTCGAGAATCCGGTGTGGGCCCACAAGCTGATCGACCGTTGCACCAGCCTGATCATCGACTGGCTCAAGGCGCAGCAGCGGGCGCTGGGCGACACCGTCGAGGGCATCTTCATCCTCGACGACATCGTCGGATTCATCAACGAGGACCACTACCAGGAATTCGCGCACCCCTATCTCAAGCGGATCTGCGATGCCTTCCCGGCCGACTGGGTGAAGATCTACCACAACGACGCCGAGATCACCGCCTGCCTCGACCACCTGCCGGATGCCGGCTTCAACGTGCTGAACTGGGGCAAGCAGACCGATATCGCCGAGGTCAAGGAGCGCGTCGGCGACCGGATGTGCCTGATGGGGAACGTGAATCCCCTCGAGATCGGCGTGCGCGGCACCCCCGAGGAAGTGCGCGAAGCCACGCTGGACGTGCTCGAGAAGAGCGGCGGCGAGGGCATCATCCTGTCGGTCGGCGGCGGCACCAGCCCCGGCATGCCGCGCCGCAACATCCTCGCGATGCTCGCGGCGCTGGAGGAGTTCAACGCCAGTCGCGTCGCGTCGTAGGTCGTCACCACCACCAGGCGAGGGCATGCCAGACTACGCGCTGATGAATCAATGCCTGTACGAGGGCAAGGCCAAGGACGTCGAGCAGATGACGAAGGACGCGCTCGCCGAGGGCCGCTCCGTGCAGGAAGTCCTGTCCGCCGGGCTGATCGCCGGCATGAGCGTGGTGGGGGAGGACTTCAAGCACAACATTCTGTACGTGCCCGAGGTGCTGATCGCCGCCCGGGCGATGAAGGCCGGGATGGCGGTCCTCAAGCCGCTGCTCACCGCCAAGGACAGCGGCGTGAAGCCGGCCGGCGTCCTGCTCATGGGCACGGTCCGCGGTGACCTGCACGACATCGGCAAGAACCTGGTCTGCATGATGGCCGAGGGCGCCGGCTTCGAGATCCACGACATCGGCGTCGACCAGAGCATCGACAAGTTCCTCGCCGCCACCGAGGCGTTCAAGCCCGACATCATCGGCATGAGCGCCCTGCTGACGACCACCATGACCTACATGAAGGTGGTGATCGACGGGTACAAGGAGCGCGGGCTCGGGCACATCAAGATGGCGATCGGCGGCGCGCCCATCAGCCAGATGTACGCCGAGGAGATCGGCGCCGACGGGTACGGCGCCGATGCGTCGAGCGCGGTGGACCTCTTCCTGCGCTTCGTGGACCAGAAGGCGTCCGCCTGACCATGGCCACCTACCAGGTCCTGTACTGGCAGGACCTCCCCTCGCAGATCAAGGCCTGGGACGACTTCGACGAGGTCCGCGTCGAGCTGTCGGCGCGGTTCGTCGCGCGCATCGACCAGGCCGCGCAGCAACTGGGCCTCACGTCTTCCGACGACTACCTGGCGCAATGGCGCTGGGGCGAGCCGGTCGAGCGCGAGGGAACCGCGGACGAGGTCGCCGAGGCCGTCCGGCGGGAGCAGGAGGGGACGTCCGGCGGGCCGTGAAACCCCTGCTGCACGAAGCGGCGCGAGCGCGCCGCCTGGTCTGTGATGGCGCCATGGGGACCCAGTTGATGGCCGCCGCGCTCGAACCCGGCGGCTGCGGCGAATACTGGAACCTCCTCCATCCCGACCGCATCCTGGAGATCCAGCAGCGCTACGCGCGCGCCGGCGCCGACTGCCTGATCACCAACACCTTCGGCGCCAGCCGACTCATGCTCCAGCGGCACGGCCACGCCGGCGATCTGCGCGCCATCAACCAGGCCGCGGTCGGCATCGCGCGCGAAGCCCTGGGCGGCCGGGACGGCTACGTCCTGGGCGACATCGGCCCGCTCGGGGCCATCGTGGAGCCGTACGGCGACCTCCCGCAGAGCGACGCGCTGGAAGCCTACCAAGAGCAGGCCGCCGCCCTGGTCGAGGCGGGCGCCGACGCGATCATCATCGAGACCCACACCGGTTTCGAGGAAACCGGCCTCGCCATCGACGCCGCGAAAGCCGCCGGCGCGCCGTGCATCATCGCCTCACTCGCCTACGATCTGTCGGCGGACCAGACGTTCCACGTCACCATGATGGGGGTCCTCCCGGATCGGGCCGCGGAATTCTTCGTGGAACGTGGCGCCCACATCGCGGCGCTCAATTGCGGCACCGGCGTCGACATGGCCGCCGCGCCCGCGATCGTGCGCCTTTACCGGCAGCACGGCACTCTTCCGGTGATGGTGCAGCCCAACGCCGGGCTCCCGGTCCTGCGGGGCGGCAAGGCCGTCTACCTCCAGACGGCCGACGACATGGCCCGCTCCGTCGGCGACGTCCTCGCCGCCGGCGCGGCCATCGTCGGCTCCTGCTGCGGCAGTACCCCGGAGCACACGGCCGCCATTCGCGCGGCCGTGGACGCGTACCACACGCCGGCGACGGCCGGCGCGTGAGAGCGGAGCCTAATGCGGACGCTGCATGAAAAGCTGTACGAGACGCCGGATTTCCTGCTCGGCGTGGAGCTGGTCTCCATCCGCGGCTCGATGGCCGAGGACCGCGCCGTCAAAGTGCGGCACTTCGCCGGCCAGCTCGCCGCGGCCAGCGCCATCGACTGGATCTCCATCACCGACAATGCCGGCGGGCACCCGCAGCTCGCCCCCCAGGCGCTCGGCAAGCCGGTGCTCTACGCCGGGAAAGAGGTGGTCATCCACCTCACCTGCAAGGACCTGAACCGCAACGGGCTGGAGAGCGCCGCCTGGCAGCTCAACAGCGAAGGCTTCCACAACGTGCTGGCGATGACCGGCGACTACCCGAGCGGCGGCAACGACGGACGGGCCAAGCCGGTGTTCGACATCGATTCCGTCGGCCTCATCGCCCTGCTCGACAAGATGAACCGCGGTTTCGGCGACCGGAACCGCCAGACCCAGTTCTGCATCGGCGCCGTGACGTCCAACTCCAAGCTGCTGGAGGGCGAGGTCGTCCCGCAGTACCTCAAGCTGCGCAAGAAAGTCGCGTGCGGGGCGCAGTTCATCATCAACCAGGTCGGCTACGACGCCCGCAAGGCGCGCGAGCTGCGGCGCTACATGGACGAGCACGGCATGCGGTCCACCCCGCTGATCGGCAACGTCTTCGTTCTGGCGCCGCGCACCGCGCGGCTGTTCGCCGAGGGGCGGATCCCGGGGGTGGTGGTGACGCCCCCGCTGCTCGCGGAGTGCGAGCGCCAGGCGCGCTCGGCCGACGCCGGGGCGGCGTTCTTCCGGGAGCTGGCCGCGAAGCAGGTCGCGGTCTTCCGCGGCCTCGGCTACCGGGGCGCGTACCTCGGGGGCGTGCACGACCTGGCGACCATCGAGCGGGTGCTGGAGATCGAGCGCGGCTTCTCCCCCGACGACTGGAAATCGTTCGACCGCGAGATCGCGTACTCGCGGCCGGGTGAGTTCTTCTCCTACCCGGACCAGGCGGCCGGATCGCCCGGTGCGCCGGCGCCGGCCGCTCGGCGCGCCACGACGCGCACGCGGGGAAGGCTGGTGTACCTGGTCTCGAAGTGGGTCCACCGCCTGCTGTTCACGCCGGGACGGGGGCTGAGCCGGTGGGGTGCGACGCTCGCGGGACGCGCCGCGGATCCCCGGCAGGGACCGGCCCCGTTGCGCGCGGTGGAGCGCCTCAGCAAGGCGCTGCTGTACCGCTGCAAGGACTGCGGCGACTGCTCATTGCCCGATATCGCGTTCCTCTGTCCGGAATCGCGGTGCGCCAAGAACCAGCGCAACGGGCCCTGCGGCGGCACGCGCGGCGGGCGCTGCGAGGTCGACGGCTACGGCGACTGCATCTGGCTCACGGCCTACGAGCGCCTGAAGCGCGACGGCGGGGAGCAGGCGCTGCTCGACCACGCCCCCGTCGTGCAGAACCAGGGCCTGCGAGGCACGTCGGCCTGGGCTAACAGCTGGCTGGGGCGCGACCATACTTCCAGACGCGCCGGAGAACACCCGGCATGAACCGGACCGTCGGCATCATCGGCGACCTCATCAACAACGCCTACGCCCGCGCGCGGAAGGCCTTCCAGGCGCGCAGCCTGGAAGGCTACCAGGAGCTGGCCAGGAGCCAGACCGCGCAGGGCTCGGCATTCCTCGACGTGAACCTCGACGGCACCCAGAACATTCAGGTCCGGCCACGCGAGATGCTCGACTTCCTGCCCGAGCTCATCCCGGCCCTCCAGGAGGCCTCACCGCTGCCGCTGTGCATCGACAATCCGTCCGTGGACTATCACCGCGTCGCGCTGGCGCACTACGACCGCTCCCGCGGCGCGCCCATCGTCAACTCCGTGGCCGCCTCCCGTGAGCGGCTCGACGAGATGATCGAGCTGATCAAGACCCACGACACCAGGGTCGTGGTCATGGCCTCCGAGCGGTTCGTCGAGGGTGGGACGGCGCAGTGCCTCGACGCCCGCGACGTGCACGCCGCGGCGCGACACTTCGTCGAGCTGCTGGCGACCCGCGCGGGCCGGACCAACGGGCAGATCTTCATCGACCCGGGGCTGGCACCGGTGGGCGCGGACACCTATGGCCTGGTGAACATCGGCCTGGATGCGATGCGGCTGATCCGCAAGGACCCGGACCTGGCGGGCGTGCACTTCACGGTGGGGCTGTCAAATTTCGCGTGGGGCACGCCGAAGCACATCCGCTACGACCTGGAGAAGGCCTACCTGACGCTGGCGTCGGCGGCGGGGCTGGACTATGCGATCGCCAATCCCGACCACGGCCCGGCGCCGCTGCCCGACGACCACCAGGTCGTTACCCGCCTGCGCCATGCGCTGGACCAGGGACGCGCCGCCGCCGGCGAAGACCGCGAAACCGCGGGGTTCCGCCAGGCGGAAGCGGTCATGGAGATCTGGGCCGGCACCTGACGCGCCGGCCGCGCCGCTTCAGGCCTCCGTCGAGACGAAGATCTCGCGCTCGGTGATCTGGAGCCCGACACCCGCCGCCTTCGCCGCCTCCTCGAGCGCCGAGCGCAGCATGACCACCGGGTCCGCGCTCACGTCGATCCGGCGCATGAGTCCGTCACCCTTCCGGGTGCCGACGGTGAGCGTGATGCGGAGTCCTTTGCGCTTGCACGCTACCCGGGTGCCGTCCGGCAGCTTGGTGTTCATCGGCTTCAGGAACGCATCGGTGTAGTGCACGCCGATGCCGGACTTGTCCGCGAAGCCCGGCGGCAACCGCTGCGACGCGGCCGGGTCGATGTCGCACAGCTTCGTCATGGGGCCTCCCTGGCCAGCGCGAAGTGTACCACTTCCAGAACCAATCCCCACTTGTGCTCGCGGCCTTCCGACGTGCAGTAGCAGCCGGAGGGGCTATGCCGCCGCTGCCACGCGACCACCTCCTCCAGGGGCCGGCCCAGCAGCGGCGCGTCGGCCGTCACCTGGCGCATGAACGCTTCACCATCGACCAGGTACTCGCACATCAAGGTGTGACCGGTGTCGCCGGGCGCCGGCGCGCAGCGCGCTTCGGCGATGGTGTAGCCCTCCTC
>JBGOSS010000096.1:0-8102 GCA_041476105.1 Gemmatimonadota bacterium | reverse complement strand
GGAGTTTGCCCCGACGATGGTGCGCGGTCCGATCTCGACGCCGGGCAGGACCACGGTCCGCGCGCCCAGGTGGCACGACGGATGGATGAGGACCCGCCCGATGCGCGTCGCGTCGAGGTACTCGTTCATCTGCGCGTCGTGCGCGAGGATGTGGCACTCCTCGCCGAACCCGCAGTAGTCGCCGATGCTGATCAGGAAACAGTGGCTGGTGTCGATCCAGGTGGAGGCGGGGAGGTTCACGCCCTCGCCGATGTGCATGCCGAGGGCGCGCAGGCGGGCCCACCGCCGTTCCAGGCGCCAGCGGTCCAGGCGCTGCTTCGCCGTCGACGGAATCGCCAGGAGCGCACCGAGTGCGCTCACGAGGCCAGCTGCCGGAGCGCGATCTTGATCCGCTCCACGCCCGAGACGTACTGGATCAGGTTGGCTCGGTCGCTGGGGAAGCCGAAGTGCCGAGCGCGAAACGCTTCGTCGGGGTCGCGGCGCACGGCGCCGGCATCGGCAAGACCCCAGGCACCGACGACGGCGCCGTCGAAGCGCAGGTCTCGGAGCGTGGCGATCTCGCGGGGGCCGAAGTCGGTCCACCCGCCGTTGGGATAGCAGAAGACGGGGATGGGCTGCCGCGTTTCCTGTCCCAGCCGCTCCCAGGACCCGGCGATCTCGCGCCGCGACTGGTCGTCGTCGCACCGCGCCAGAATGGGATGGGTGAGGGTGTGCGCGCCGAACGACATGCCGCCCTTTTCACAGGACCGCAGCTGGTCCCAGCTCATCGGCGCGCAGGCCGGCGGCGCGGCGGCGGGGACATCGACTTCGGCGGCGGCTGCCAGGGCCCCGATCGCGGCGAGCTTCTCACTCTCGCGCAGTGCCTTGCAGCGGTCGGTGAACGACGCCGTGATGCGGCGGCGTCCCGGCTCGTCGTTCCACTCGAGATCGATGCTGCCCGAGCCGGCGGGGACGTGGAGCGAGCGCCGCGCGGTGGCCCGGAGGATGTATTCGATTCGGTCCCACCAGAACCAGACGGTGCGGTCCAGGAACCCCGTCGTGACGAAAGTGGTGACCGGGCAGTCGTACGCTGCGAAGGCTGGCGCCGCGATTTCGGCGTGATCGAGGTAGCCGTCGTCGATGGTGAAGGCGACGGCCCGCGACGGCGGCGGTCCCTCGCGCAGGCGGCGAAACAGATCGCCGAGCCCGATCAAGTTGAACTTGCGGCGTCGCAACAGTTCGAGGGCCTGGCGGACGGCTCCCGGATCGGTGCCCTCGACGCCGAGGTCGGGCATGGCGAAGCGGTGCAGCATGAAGATCGCGGCATGGCCGTGCATGAACGGATAGAACGGCGCCGTGACTCCGGGGGCGGAGAGGAGCGCGAGTGCGGCGCGCTTCAGGCCTTGAGTTCCGTGTGGTCTCGCGGACACAATTACGGTTAAGGTAGAACGGACGCGCCCCGGCGCCAAGGAGGCGACGTAAGAATCCTGCACATCGTCGGCAATCCGGGCCTCGGCGGGCTGGAGCGCGTGGTCGAGGCGCTGGCCGCCGGCCACCACGACGCCGGGCTCGATGCCCGGGTCGCCGCCGTCGTTACCTCGGATGCCCGACCGCCCCTGCTCGACGCACTCGAGCGCCAGGGGGTTCCCGTCCACGTGATTCGCATCGGTCCCCGCGACTATCGGGCCGAGCGCCGCGCCGTCGCGGCGCTGTGCGCGTCGCTGCATCCCGACGTGGTGCACACCCACGGCTATCGCGCCGACGTGGTGGACGCCCCCGCCGCGCGGTCCGCCGGAGCGGCCACGGTCACCACGGTGCACGGCTTCACGGGCGGCGGCTGGAAGAACCGCCTTTACGAATGGCTCCAGATCCGGGCCTTCCGTCGCTTCGAGGGCGTGGTCGCCGTGTCGGCGCCGCTGGCGGGCGTGCTCGAGCGCCGCGGCATCCCGAAGGCCCTGCTGCATACCATCGTCAACGCCTGGCGTCAGACCAGCGCACCGCGGGACCGCGCCGCGGCCCGGCGCACCCTTGGCGTGGAAGGCATGGGCCCGCGGATCGGGTTTGTGGGCCGCCTCACGGCGGAAAAGGGCGCGGACGTCCTTCTCGAGGCGCTGGCCCGGCTCCCCGATTCCCGGATCATGGTGTCGATACTGGGCCAGGGGCCCGAGCGAGCGGCGCTCGAGGCCCGGGCCGCGCGGCTCGGGATCGCCGATCGGGTCCACTGGCATGGCCCGGTGCCCGACGCGGGGAGCCTCCTCGCGGCCTTCGACGCGCTGGTCATCCCCTCGCGCACCGAGGGCACGCCGATCGTGCTCTTCGAGGCGATGGCCGCGTCCGTTCCCATCGTCGCGACGGCGGTCGGTGGCATCCCCGACGTGGTATCATCCCAGGAGGCCGTCCTCGTGCCGAAGGAGCAGCCCGTGGCGTTGGCGGAGGCAATCCGCTCGGTGATCGACGACGTCGCCGGAGCACGCGGCAGGGCCGCGAAGGCGAAGGCCCGCCTGGATGCGCACTTCGGCGCCGGGCCGTGGCTGAGGGCCTACGAGGAGCTGTACCGCGCCGCGGTGGCGCGGGCCGGTGCTGCGCGATGATCCTGGTGCTCTGGTGCTTCGGTGTGGGCCTCAGTCTCATGGTCTATGCGTACCTGCTCTACCCGGCGCTGCTGCGGATCGCGGGGGGAGCCCGCGCGGGCGCCGCGACGGGGGGTGAGCGGGCGACCTGGCCGTTCATCAGTATCACCGTCCCGGCCTACAACGAGGAAGCCTCGATCGCCGCGACCCTCGACTGCCTGCTGGCGTGCGACTATCCAGCCGACCGCCGCCAGATCCTCGTCGTTTCGGATGCCTCTACCGACCGGACCGACGCCATCGTGGCGTCCTACGCGGACCGCGGCGTCGAGCTGCACCGGTTGCCGGAGCGCGGCGGCAAGACCGCGGCGGAGAATGCCGCGCGGCACTTCCTGCGCGGTGAGATCATCGTCAACACCGACGCCTCGGTCCGCATCGCGCGCGACGGCCTCAAGCGCCTGGTCGCCGCCTTCGACGACCCGACCGTCGGTGTCGCGTCGGGACGGGACATCAGCGTCTCGCGCGTCGACGACACCGCCAACCTCGGCGAGTCCGGCTACGTCGGCTACGAGATGTGGGTGCGCGATCTGGAGACCCGGGTCCAGGGCATCGTCGGGGCATCGGGGTGCTTCTACGGCAGCCGGGTGCCGTTGCACATGTCACTGGTGCCGGAGGCGCTGAGCCGCGATTTCGCGGCGGCGCTCATCGCGCGCGAGAAGGGCTTCCGCGCCGTCAGCGTCAACGGCGCCGTCTGCTATGTGCCGCGGACGTCACGGCTGCGCAGTGAGTACCGCCGCAAGGTGCGCACCATGGCGCGCGGCATGGAGACGCTGTACTTCAAGCGCCACCTGCTCAATCCGCTGCGCTATCCGGTCTTCGCGTGGATGCTGTTCAGTCACAAGGTGTGCCGGTGGGTCGCGCCCTGGGCATTCGGCGCCGGCGCACTGGCCGTGCTCCTTTTCGGCTGGGGCCAGCCCTGGGGCAGGGCGCTGGTGGCCGCCGTCGCCCTGGTGCTGCTGCTGGCGCTGGTGGGCTGGTTCTGGCCCGAAGACCGGCCACTTCCCAGGATCGTCGCCGTTCCGGCCTTCGCGGTCAGTGGCAACCTGGCCGCGATCCACGCGGGGCTGAAGGCGCTGCGCGGCGAGCTGAACCCGATCTGGGAGCCCACGCGCCGGAAGGCCATCGGCGCGGGGTGACGGTCAGCGATCGATGGCGAGGTTGCGGCCCCAGTTGGCACGGCGGTAAGCATCGAGCGTCCGGCATGCCGTGCTGTCGGATGTAACCCCATCCACAATGCGAAAGAGGTAGGTGCGTGGCGGGAACGCGGCCTCGAGCGCCAGGCGGTCGCACGCGACGCTCAGGCGGTGGTGCAGGAGTCCGACCTCCCTCAGCATCAGGCTGCCCAGGAGCACCCACTCGGCGCCACCCTCCCGGACCCCCTGCAGATGGTCGTCGTCGTTGCCCCCGAACAGGATGATCGGCCGGACCGACGGATGACCCGAGTAGTAGAAGAGGGGTGCGGGCTTGGCGCTGGCGACCACCGCGCCGCGCGGCAGATGGCCGGCGATGTAACGCGCGGCGGCGTAGAAGCTCGCCTGGTCGACCGTCACGCACGTGGCGTCGGGGGGTGAGGAGCCGCGGGTGCAGCGCAGGCCGCGCTCCACCAACTGCGCGGTGTGGCCGGCGCCGTTGATGGCGAGGATCAGCGCGAGGGCCGCCGCGCCGATCGTACCCGCGGCGCCGTGCCGCGCGCCGGCCAGGGCGGCCACACCGGCCAGCACGCAGGGAACGAGCACCGGCAGGAGCGGGGTGATGAACCGGGTGTCCGTCCACGGCCAGAGCAGGAGCAGGCCGATGCTCCCCGCGATGTAGAGGGACGCGACGCGCCAGCGGCGCCACAGGACGATCAGGCCGGCGACCAGGCCGAGCGACGACACCGCGGCCGTGACCACGTTGTCCACGAGGGTACCCGCGATACCCGGCATCCCGAGCGCCATGGGAATCATCACGCCGAAGTAGTCGGCGATCCGGCTCGACAGGTGCCCGAAGAACCCCGAGCCCGACGCGTCGGAATCCCGGACGGCTCCAATCGCGCCGGTCACATAGGATTCGGCGGCGTGGCCCGCCATGTAGACCGTCCACGCCAGCCAGAGACCGACCCACAGCGCGGAGGCGACGGCCATCGCCCCCGCCGGTTTCCATCGCCTCTGGAGCAGCCAGAGGACGAGCACGGCACCGATGATCGGCGTGCCGGCGCTGCGCGTGAGCGCGGCCCCGATGGCCAGCGCCCCGGCCGCCGCCATCGCGCGGGCGCCCCGATCCTCCCGGGTCAATAGCACCAGCGCGCCCATGCTGAGCGCCATGAAGAGCGGCTCCGACATGAGCACGCCGGCCTGGCCGACCAAGTATGGGTTGAAGGCGAGCGCCGCCAGAACGAACAACGCCAGACCGTCCGACCACCGCCGCCTGACGGCGTGCCACGCGAGCAGGAGCGCCGCCACCGATAGCGCGATGTTGGCCGCGAGAAGCCAGTCGAAGCGGGGCAGCAGGACGCCCAGCACCGCCAGCCAGGCGGGGAAACCGGGCGGATACTGGGCGTGGAAGGGGAGATCGGCGAGCCAGATTTCGCGGTAGCTGACGTGACGCAGCGAGCTGGCCAGGAGCAGGTACTTCGCTTCGTCCGAGCCGGTGCCGACGCCCGGAGTTCGGCACAGCCAGGCGAGCACGGCGTGCGTCGTCAGAAGCGCCGCGGCGGCCCATGACGCGGCGAGGCGCGCAGAAGGACGAGGCAAAGACCCGGCCTAGGCGGCGGGCAGTGCGGCGCCGAGGCCGGACACGACCTGGCGCGCCACCCGGGAGGCCAGCTCGAGGGCGGCCGCTTCACTGCCGACGATCGGTACCACGACCCGCACCAGGGCCTCGTCGCTGCGGCGCCGCAGCGCGGCGTCGCGCACCAGGTTCCATTTCACGGCGTACTCGTTCGCCGCGACACGGCCGCGTCCCTGGTACCAGTACAGGACCAGCGCCTGCTCGCGGCCTTTCTGGATCAGGTAGCGGTTCACGATCACCGGCCCCGTCGGCGTCGCGATCGACGTCAGTTGGTTCGTCAACGGCTCCCAGCCGGATCCGGGCAGGCAGTTCTTGGGCGAGTGGATCGTCCGGCCGCTCGTCTGGCGATCGTAGTACCCGACGTACAGCAGGAAGAAGCGCGCCCCGCTGGGGCCGGCCTCGGGCCGCTCGAAGAGCCGCGAGAGATAGCTCGTGACCCCGACTGCCTCGATCTCTTCCGGCGTCAGCGACACGTCCCGGGATCCGAAGCCCTCCAGCGTCGTCGGCACCGCGGTCGCCAGCGGTCCGCGGAGCGACAGGCTGCGCTGGCTCCGGACGCCGACCGTGGCCAGCAGCGCCCCGGCGACGAGGACGATCGCCGGCGGCCAGAGCGACCGGGTCATGCGGGTTTCCCCAGGCGCGCCTCACCGCGCTGGAGGAGCCACGCCAGCGAGGCGAGAATCAGGAACGCGAACACGAAGATCACCCAGCCCTCGCTGTAGTGCATGATGCCCTTGGCGAGATCGGGGTTCACGAAATAGACGAAGAAGCCGGTGATGAACAGGCGCACGGCGTTGAGCACCATGGCGACCGGAATGGCCGCGCCGACCAGGAGGATGCGGGCCCACGGCGAGCGCAGCCACAGGCCGCCGATCAGGAGGCCGAGCGCCAGGAGGGCCGTGAGCGACCGCAGGCCGCTGCAGGCCTCGGTCACGAACAGCGCCTGGCCCGGGAGGTAAAGCACGTTGCCGGCCAGGCGGACCGGGATGTGCCGGGCCGCGAGCATCGACGCGCCCCACTGCGACGCCTTGAGCTGGAGCGGCAGAGCGAGCGAGCCGGTGACGACCGTCGGTAGCGGCACCGACAGAACCAGCAGCAGGATCGGCAGCCACCAGCGCAGGAGCTGCCGGACCCCCACAGTGTAGACGATCAGGCCCGCGGCGGCGCCCAGCATCGACATCCGCATGGTGAACAGCTCGGCGGCGAGGCCCGACAGGAAGCGCAGCAGCACCGAGCCGATCAGGATCGCGAGGCCGAGCGCGGGCTGAGGCCGCCGCTCCGGCACGATGCCTCGTTTCCACGCGAGCCAGATGGCGAGAGGAAAGAGCAGGAGGCCGTGGCTGGCTTCCGGAGCGCTCCACCAGTCCCGCAGCAGCGTGGCCATCGGCTCGCCGAACCCAACGAGAAACGCCAGTCCCGTAAGGATGAGCGGAACCGGCGTCTTTTTCCAGTCGGCGATCGGAAGAACGGCGGCCGCGGTGGTCACGCGGAGTAAGCTACTACCACGCCCCCTTCTTGAAAACCAGCACCGGCGCCGTGCGGAGCATGATCTTGAGATCCTCGGCGAACGACTGCCGCGCGATGTACTCGAGGTCCAGGGCCACCTTGCGACGCACATCGTCGATCGACGCGTCGTAGTGATGGTTGATCTGGGCCCAGCCCGTGATACCCGGCCGGGCGCGCTGGCGTTCCGCGTAGCCGTGCACCTGCGAGCGCAGGTTCGCGAAAATCGTCGGCTGCTCGGGGCGCGGCCCGACCATGTTCATGTCGCCGCGGAGCACGTTGAACAGCTGCGGCAGCTCGTCCAGGCGATACTTGCGCAGGATGCGGCCGAGCGTCGTCACCCGCAGATCGTTCGGCGATGCCCACACCTGCCGGTCGCTGCGCGAAGCCGCGGCCGCCATGGTGCGGAACTTGTAGATCGTGAACGGGGCGCCGCCGTAGTCGATCGCGCGCCGGTGGTTGCCGATCGGGAGCCGCGGGTTGCGGCGATCCTGCCCGACGCGGACCTGGCGATACAGAATCGGCCCCGGCGAGGCGAGCTTCACCAGGAGGGCGATGGCGAACATGAGCGGCGCGGCGACGATAAGACCGAGGACCGCCACCACGACGTTCAACACGCGGCGGGCCTTGCTCTCGCCCATATCGGGCACGAAGGCAGCGCCTGAAGCCTCGCCTGCCTCGACGCCGGGTACCAGCGTGGTCGTGTACAACTCGAAAGAAGTCATTGGATGCCATCTGACTGAGCAAGTCCCGTGCGAGGTCGTGACCGACGCTGCAGAATGTCTTAAACCGTTGTTGAATAATTACTTAGGTCGTTGTGCGTGGGCAGGGCGCGGAGCAGTTCTGTTGCAGCCTTGTCGGACCCTGTAGAACCTCCGCAACACCGGCCGTGCACAGGGTACGGCCGGTCTACCGTCTACTCGGCGCCACAGGCCACCCGCTAGCGGCGCGTGGTGCGCACCATCTCGAAGAACGCCTTGACCCGGCCCGCATGGCCGAAGTACACCGAAGCTCCGTATGCGGCGGCGCCCGCAACCACCTCGACCAGCAGCGTTGAGGCTCCGCCCCAGGTCCCGGGCAGCAGGAGGCCGACGCCAAGCACCGCGGCGGTCATGACCACAGTCGCACTGAAGGCGGGCCACAGCGCTCGCAGGTAACCGGGGAGCGTGAGCCCGATGGCCCGCAGCGTATAGACCACGAGCAGCGGGATGGCGACGAGCGGAT
>JBGOSS010000095.1:0-8140 GCA_041476105.1 Gemmatimonadota bacterium | reverse complement strand
GGCCTCGCCCGACTGGGCGGCGTCGCGGCCGCCCTGGAGGGCCATCTGCTCGGTCTGGCCGGCGTTCTCGGCGTTCTGGGTGATGGAGGCGCTCATCTGCTCCAGCCCGGCGGTGGTCTGCTGGACCGAGGCCGCCTGCTCGCTGGTGCCCTGCGAGAGCGCCTGCGCCGTCGCCGACACCTGGCCGGCCACGGCGGAGACGGCGGTGGCGGTGTGCTGCATGCTGCCGACCAGCTCCGCGAGCGCCGTCATCATGGCGTTGGCCTGGACGCTGAGCGCGCCGAACTCGTCCGCGGTTTCCACCGGGATGTCCTCGGAAAAGTCCCCGCCCTGCATCCGCTGGAACCCCGCGGCGAAGCGCGCCAGCGAGCGGGTGACACCGCGCACCGTGACGAACGACAGGGCCACCAGCAGCGCGAGCGCCGCGAGAGTGGTCGCCACCGTCACCGCCACAACCGACTGCTGGGCGCGGCGCGCCTGGGCGAAGCCGTCGGCCATCGCGGCCCGGCTCTGCGCGGAGCGCTCCGTGAGGCGCTGATGCACCGCGGCGTAGCGCTGCGACATCCCGGTGAGGGCGCCCGTCATCGCTTCGCCGGTCTCACCCGCCAGGAGGCGGCGCGAGGTGGCCACCGCCAGGCTATCGTACGCCGCGAACTGCGCGGCGAGGCTGTCGAGGGCCGGGCCGCTGAGCACCGGGTTGCGGCGAGCCGAATCGAGGCGCGCCCGGAACTCGGCGGCGAGCGTCTGGGCGTCGTCGAGGGTGGCGGCGTCCTTCGCGGCGACCGCGTCCTGGAGACCGCGCTGGAAGGAGGCGAGCACCCGCTCCTCCCCCTGGCTGGTCTCGATGGCCGGGGCATAGCCGCGCTCGATCCGCGCCAGCTGGCCGAGGCTGGTCCGGCCGAGCAGCAACGAGGCGAGCAGGACCGCGAGGAAGCCGGCCGCCGCGACGGCCGGCAGCAGTCCGATCTTCTGGGCGAAGCTGAGTCGAGTGAGGCTTCGCATCGTCAGCGCGTGACGCGCAGGCGGCGCACGCCCACGGGGAGTGGCGTGTAGCTCGAGACGTAGCCGATGGCGCCGGCGTGCAGCTGCACGTACTCGACGACCCTGGCGTCGGAGGTCAGCTCGATCGGCGGTACGGAGCGGCCCGAGAAGAGCTGGGTCTGCCACCAGGCCTTCACCTGCGCGGTGGTCTTGTCGAACACCATCTGGCTGAAGCGTTCGCGCATTGACGTGCCCTCGGCGAGGTCCACCGGCTCGAGGGAGAGGCCGTTCGACCAACGGATCAGCTGCTTCTGGTAGATCTGGGCCAGCTGGCTGGCGGAGACGCTGGTGTTGGGCGCGGCGTCGTTGACGACGAGCGCGACCTCCTGCGCGAGACCCTGGCGTGCCATCCCCGAGAGAAGGCCCAGCACCACCGTGATTGCGATGAACATGCGCTTCATTGATCCCGCTCCTCGTTGAGTGCGGAACGGCGGCATGCCGTTTCCGAGGGCGGGAGACTACACGCGCGAGGGCGGATGCCTCCAATACTTCTCGCGCGGGCAAGCCATGCCGCGCGGGTATGACCGGGTGTGCGGGGGGAGAAAGGTGGTGGCGCGACCGGTCGTGCGACGGCTCAGTGGACGGTCTTGCGCGCCTGCGGGCGCCGCGCCGGCGTTCGCGCGGGTCGTTTCCGGGGAAGGGTGACTGCGGACCGGGCGGTCCCGTCGCGCACCTCGCGCATGACGTCGAGCACCTTGGCGACGACGGGATTGACCTCGTGGCGGCGCCACAGCAGGTCCAGGCCCCAGGGCAGGTGCAGCCCCTCGACGGGTACGCCGACCAGGCCCGCGGGAGGGCACCTGCGGTGGGACGCGAAGCCGAGGGCCCACCCCTTGCGCTGTGCCGCCAGGGCCCAGACCAGGTGCAGGGCGTCGTAGGTGGCGTCGACCCGGGGCCGGAGGCCGAGGCCGGCGAAGGCCGCGTACACCCGGTCGTAGAGCGGGGCGTGGAACGCGCGATGCATGAACAGGAAGGGGACGTCGGCGAGCTCCGGGGCGTGGAGCACTTCGCGGGACGCCAGCGGATGGTCGGCGGCCAGGAGCGCGCAGTCCAGGCCGTCTTCGAGCAGCCGCTCGTGCGCGATGTGTGGGTCGTTGGTCAGCGCCAGGTAGGCGTGGCAGATGCCGACGTCGATGAGTCCTTCCCGCAGGGCGTCGGGCTGTCGAGGCGTCGGGTATTCCTCGAGGAAGATCTCCACCAGCGGGTACCGCTGGCCCGATGCCTGCGAGGCCGCGGCGTAGAAGCGGCTGGCCGCCACCGTGGGCACCGTGCCGATGACGCACCGGCCGACCACCCCGCGCCGGGCCTGGCGCGCGGCGCCGAGCGTGGCGTCCAGCTCGTCGAGCACCCGGGCGATCCCCTCGCGCAGCGCGCGGCCCGAGTCGGTGAGGGCGACGCCCCGCGCCTCCCGCTCGAGGAGCGGGGCGCCGACCTGGTACTCGAGGTCCCCGACCTGCCGCGACAGCGACGGCTGGGTCAGGCCGAGGCGGCCGGCCGCGCGTCCGAATCCGCCGTCGTCGGCGACGGCGGCGAAATAGCGCAGGTGACGCAGCTCCAGCCCGGCAGGGAGACCGTGGGCCCCGCTGCGGCGCGCCGGTTTCGGCGGTGGAGCGGTGGTGCGTTCGTCGCGCAGAGCGCGCAGGGCATCGAGAACGTTGAGCACCACCTTGCGCTTCTCGTCCCGGCGCCACACCAGGTCGGCCCGGAAGGGGAAAGCGAACCCGCGCACCGGCACGACCACGACGCCTTGCAGGGGACTGGTCTGGAGGTCCATCGATATCGGCCCCCATCCGCGGCCCGACGCCACCATCATGACGCCCGACTGCGGGCTGGCGTAGATGAACTCGTGCGGCGAGCGAATCCCCGCGCGGGCCAGTGCGCCGCGCAACAGCTCCACCGGTCCGGGCAACATATCCGGGGTGAGAAAGGCCACCGGCTCGTCGGCGAGGTCGTCGGGCTCGATGATGGCGCGCCGCGCCAGCGGATGGTCGGCCGCGAGCAAGGCCGCATTGAACTCCACGATCGACCATAGCTCACTGGCCAGGTGGTCCTCGCCACCGGGATAGAAGGACAACGCCAGATCGAGCGTCCCGTCGAGGAGCCGGGCCGGCTGATGGAACGCCGAGACTTCTTCGATGACGAGGTCCACGTCGGGGAGCAGGTCGTGCAGCCGCATGACGGGATCGGCGATGCTGCGGGTCGACATCGCGATCCGCCCGATGCCGATGAGGCAGCGCCCTTCATGGCCCAGGGCGGCCCGGCGGCCGGCATCCACCGCGGCCTCGACGGCGCCAAGCACGCGGGCCGCGCCGGCCAGGAACACCTCGCCCGCGGCGGTCAGGTCCACACCTTTCGGCGTCCGCTCGAGGAGCGCGACGCCGACCTCATCCTCGAGGTCCTTGATCTGCCGGGAGAGGGCGGGCTGCGCCAAGTGGAGCGCGCTCGCCGCGCGTCCCAGGCCGCGCGCCCGCGCGACCGCCGCGAAGTACCTGAGGTGGCGAAGCTCCACGGAGAATTGGGTGCCCATACCCGGGGCGTATGGGTTGCCCTCGCAGGAAGTATTGGTCCGCTGCCGAGGGAGCCGGTTAGTCTTGGCGCGTCGCCGGCACCCGGTGCCGTAACGCGATTCCAAGCATACACCCAAAGCGCGAGCTTCGCGCACCGGAGAGTCATGGACCTGTTGCTGAATACGCGCAAGCCGTTGACGGACTTCACCATGCCCCTGCTGCGTCCCGGCGTCGTCACGCCGGTGTTTCAGCCGATCATGGACCTGGCCGGCCAGCGACACCGCATCATCGCCGTTGAGGGCTTGGCGCGCGGCCCCCAGTTCACGGCGCTCGAGAGTCCCACCGCGCTGTTCGCCGCGGCCCGCCGGGCCGGCCAGGTCGCGCAGCTCGACCGGCTGTGCATCGCGACGGCGCTCGAGGCCGCGCGCCAGCTGCCGCCGGATGTCGATCTCTTCCTGAACGTGCATCCCGCCACGCTGTGCCAGGACTGCGGCTTTCCCGCCTTCCTCGCCAACGAGGCCGCCCAGGCGGGCATCGCGCCCCAGCGGATTACGATCGAGCTGCTGGAGCACGCCCGGGTCAGTCAGTGCGAGTGCCGCCAGCTGCGGGCCACCATCCAGGTGCTGCGCGGCCTTGGCGTACGGCTGGCCGTGGACGACGTGAGCGGCGCCCCCGAGGACGTGCGGCGCGTGCTGTCGCTCAAGCCGGAATTCCTCAAGATGGACGCCCACGTGGTGCGGGGCGCGCGAAGCGACCTGCGGCTGCGCGCGCTGCTGCACGCCATCGCCGAAGAGGCGGCGGCCGCGGGCGCGCAGGTGATCGCCGAAGGCATCGAGGAGCTGCGCGATCTCGACGCCGTGTCCTCGGCGGGCATCACCCTGGCGCAGGGCTACCTCCTTGGCCGTCCGTCGCCCGTCGCCGAGTTCGCCGAGACCATGATCCCGGCCAGCCTCGCCGGCTGACGGCAACCGCCCACAACCCAGGAGTGATGGTGACCAAGGTACTGATCTGCGACGATTCCATGTTCGCCCGGCAGATGTCGCGACGGATGCTCGACGCCGCCGGCTGCGAGGTGATCGGCGAAGCGGAAGACGGTTTCGGCGCGGTGGAGCAGTACTGCGCGCTCCAGCCGGAGCTGCTGCTGGTGGACCTGGTGATGCCGCGGTGCGGCGGCACCGAGGCCATCCGCCGCATCGTGGCCCTGCACCCCGACGCCCGCATCGTCGTGCAGAGCGCGATGGGCCAGGAGGGGCTGGTCCGGGAGGCGCTTGCGGCTGGTGCGCGCGCCTTCGTGGTGAAGCCGGCCAAGATCGAAGCGCTCAAGGCGGCGGTCGGCGATGCTCTCCGCTAGCCGGGACGTGGTGGTGCCGGCGCTGGTATCGCGCCTGGTGCACAGCCAGCTCGACGCGTTGCGCGAAGTCGCCAACATCGGGGCCGGCCACGCGGCCACGGCGCTCTCGGAGATGACCAACCGCAGCGTCACCATCGGCGTGCCCACGGTTTCGGTCGCGGCCCGCGGGGCGCTGAGCGAGGTCATGGGCCGCAGCGACCTGCCCATGATCCTGGCGCGCATCCGGGCCAGCGGCGCCTTCAGCGGCGGCCTGGTGATCGCCTTCACCGAGCCGGCCGCCCGGCAGCTGTCGGACCTGCTCCTGGGCCGCCGCTCCATGGGTCACGCCTGGCTCGACGACCTCGGCGCATCGGCCGTCAAGGAGGTGGGCAACGTCCTCGGCGCCGCCTACCTCAACGCCCTGGCCAGCCTCACCGGCTGGACCATCCCCATCTCGACGCCGAAACTGATCTATGCGCGCGCCGACTGGGCCATGTCGCTGCTGTGCGTGGACCAGGCACACTGCGATTGCGCGATCTGCATCGACACCAGCTTCCGCGTCGAGGGCGAGGAGACCGAAGTCCGCGGCCACGTGCTGCTGTTTCCGCAGCTGGACACGGTGCGCACGCTGCTGGAGGCGATCGGCGCCGGCTGAGGAGCTGAAAGTTGTGCAGCGAGCAGCTTTGTGATGTGCATAACCCGAACGTCACGCCGTATCTTGACGTTCGCGGCCTATTGCCCGACCCGGTCAATACCCCTAGCTTGACCCTCCGCGTCGCAATTCCGCACGACGTCCTAAAACCGCCAGTGCGTTTAGATTACAAGGCTAGCCGGACTGACCGTACCCCCGGCGTCAGAGGAGTTTTTGCCCATGCCCGACCGTGCCGCCCGCCCGAAGCACCTCCATTCCCTCGAGATGAGCGCCAATGCGCTCACCGTCCTGGCCAAGCGCTATCTGCTGAAGGACGATGCCGGGAAGCCGGCCGAGAAACCGGAGGATCTGTTCTGGCGCGTGGCGCGGACCGTCGCGGCCCCTGACGCGGCCTACGGGGCGTCGGAGGGCGGGGTCGAGGCGGTCGCCGAGGAGTTCTACCGCGTCATGGCGGAGCGGAAGTGGATGCCCAACAGCCCCACCCTGATGAACGCGGGGCGTCCCCTGGGCCAGCTCTCGGCGTGTTTCGTGTTGCCGGTCGAGGATGCGCTGTCGAACCGCGATCCGTCGTCGGGCCGCGAGGGGAACGGCATCTACGACACGCTGCGCGCGATGGCGCTGGTCCACCAGTCGGGGGGCGGCACCGGGTTCTCCTTCAGCCGGCTGCGGCCCAAGAACGACGTGGTGCGCTCGACGATGGGCGTGGCGAGCGGGCCGGTGTCGTTCATGTCGCTCTACGACGCGAGCACCGACGTGGTCAAGCAAGGCGGGACCCGGCGCGGGGCCAACATGGGCATCCTGCGCGTGGACCATCCCGACATCCTGGACTTCGTGACCTGCAAGAGCGACACCACCAAGATCACCAACTTCAACATCTCGGTCGCGGTCACCAACGCCTTCATGCGGGCGGTGAAGGCGGGGACCAGCTACGACCTCATCCACCCCAAGACCAAAGAGGTGGTGGGGCAGCTCGACGCGCGCGAGGTGTTCGAGAAGATCATCCATGGCGCCTGGTCCACCGGCGAGCCGGGGGTGTTCTTCATCGACCAGGCCAATCACTACAACCCGGTGCCGCAGCTGGGCGAGTACGAAGCCACCAATCCCTGCGGCGAGCAGCCGCTGCTGGCCTATGACGTCTGCAACCTCGGCTCCATCAACATCGGGGCGTTCGTCACGGGCGGCCGGGTGGACTGGGACGCGCTGCGGCAGACGGTGTACCTGTGCACGCATTTCCTCGACAACGTCATCGACGCCAACAAGTACCCGTTGCCCGAGATCACCGAACTGGCCAACCGGATCCGCCGCATCGGGCTCGGGGTGATGGGGTTCGCCGACGCCTGCGTGCGCCTCGGCATTCCCTACAACTCTCCCGAGGGCGTGGCATTCGGGAAGAAGCTGATGGCGTTCGTGGACGAGGAGTCGAAGGTCGAGAGCGAGCGGCTGGCCGAGCAGCGCGGCACGTTCAAGGAATGGGCGAAGAGCATCTGGGGTCCCGACAAGAGCTGCGCGCGCGATGCCAACGGCAAGCGGATCCGGCCGATGCGCAAGCTGCGCAACTGCAACCTCACCACTGTGGCGCCGACGGGGACGATTTCGATCCTGGCCGAGTGCA
Organism: Gemmatimonadota bacterium; assembly: GCA_041476105.1. Lineage (GTDB taxonomy): Bacteria > Gemmatimonadota > Gemmatimonadetes > Gemmatimonadales > JACORV01 > DASXPG01. The sequence continues at coordinate 998 of JBGOSS010000095.1, read as the reverse complement.
GCTCGGGGATCGAGCCGCTCTTCGCCGTCGCGTTCCTGCGCAACCAGGCCGGCGTCTTGATGCCCGACGTCAACAACGACTTCGTGGCGCAGGCCAAGGCGGGCGGCTGGTACTCGGATGGGCTGATGAAGAAGATCGCCGAGGCGGGGCACATCCACTTTGACGAGGTGCCGGAGAGCGTGCAGCGGGTCTTCGTCACGGCGCACGACGTCTCGCCCGAGTGGCACATCAAGATGCAGGCGGCCTACCAGGAGTGCACCGATTCGGCGATCTCCAAGACCTGCAACTTCCCCGAGAACGCCACCGAGGCCGACGTCCGGCACATCTACGAGATGGCGTACGAGCTGAAGTGCAAGGGCGTGACCGTCTATCGGGACAACAGCCGGCCGATGCAGGTGCTCAGCACCGGAGCAACCGCCAGGACTGTCCAGGCCAATGGAGCCACGTTTGGGGAGTCGACCGTCGACCGTCGACAGTCGACGGCCAGCCGCCCGGCGACGGAGCTGGAGCGCGAGCTGGCCGAGCTGAAGGGTCAGATCGTCGAGAAGGAGCACGAGCTGGAGCGGGTGAAGCGCGATCTGCATTCGGCGGAGGCGGAGAACGCGCAGCGGCGGCTGAAGCGGTCGCGGCCCGATCTGCTGCGGGGGATGACGCGGCGGATCGAGACGCCGTTGGGGACGGCCTACGTCACCATCACGGAGGATGACAAGGGTCAGCCCTTCGAGATCTTCATTTCGCTGGGCAAGGCTGGGGCGCCGCTGATGGCCGATGTGGAGGCCATGGGGCGGCTGATCTCGCTGGCGCTGCGCAGCGGGATCTCGATGGCCGAGATCCACCGGCAGCTGCGCGGGATCAGCAGCGACAAGGCGATCGGGTTGGGGCCCAACAAGGTGATGAGCGTGCCCGACGCGATCGGTATCGCGATCGAGAAGTGGATGCAGGAGAAACAGGGGGTGCAGCAGGATCTGCTGGCGGGGCCGGGGTCGGGGCCGGGGAAG
>JBGOSS010000094.1:0-8678 GCA_041476105.1 Gemmatimonadota bacterium | reverse complement strand
CTTCTTCGACAGCACCACCGCGCCGTCGTTGTCCTCGAGGTGCTCGAGGAAGACCTCGATCTCGTCGCCTTCCTTCAGCGACTTGGCGTCCTTGAATTCGTCGATGGACACCGCACCCTCGGACTTGAAGCCCACGTCCAGGATCACGGCGGTATCGGTCACCCGCAGGACGCGGGACTTGACGATCTCACCCTCTTCGATGTGCTGGAGGGTGCCCTCGTACATCGCCATCATCTGTTCGTACTGCTCGGGGGAGTAGCTCTCTTCGAACAGATCGGCGCGAACGTTGATCTTGGGCTGCGGGGTGGCGGGCGTGCGCGTCTCTTCCTGCACGTCCTGGTCCTGAGTCAGCATACGAGGAACGAACTCCAATACGCCTATCCGGGCGCCGGAAAAAGGAATCCCCCCCGGCCACCATGGCCGGGTCGGGAGTAGCCTTTAAGGCTACCCGGGGCTGGGGCCACGGTCAAGAACAGATGCTGAAGGCTAAAGGCTGAAGGCTAGTGGTCCAGCGACACCGCGTCGCCGGTGAACCCCGAGCCGTTCATCACCCCGGCGAGCTGCCGCTCGCCGACGAAGGCGCCGTCGAAGAACACCGGCATGAAGCCGGGGGCCGTCATGACCATGCGGACCACGGGATGATGGTGCGTGCCGGTGACGTTGAACGGGGTCGCCTGCACGCTGATGAAGACGCCGGTTCCCGAGATGACCCCGCTGCTCGTCTCGATCAGCGTCATCGACACCCCCAGGCTCGCCACGATGCCGGTCCACGTCGCCTGGGTGCTGGGGACGTCCATGCGAACCGCCACCGGAATGGCGGGACTGCCGTTGGTAAGGAAGGTGACGGTGGCGCTCGCGGGGCCGCCGGCGAGACTGTCGGGGTGCGCCAGCAGGACCACGCTCGCGGGGGTGCCGCCCGACGTCGGCGTGACCGAGAGCCACGTCGCGTCGTCGCTCGCGGCCCACGCGACGCTGGCGCCGGTGCTGCTCAGCGCGAGATCGCGCGGCCCCGGCACCGATCCGAATCCACTGAAGACCACGCTGTCCGCCGACACCACCAGCGTCGCGGGCTCCGTGCCTTGGCATCCGACGAGAAAAAACGTCATCGCGAGCAGCCGTTTCATCCTGCGCTCCGGGTGGATGCCGGAGCCTATCGCTGGGCGGCCTTTCGCGCGAGGTCCACGACCAGTTTCACCTGCTCGTCGAAGGTGAGCGTCGTGGTATCCAGGACCACCGCCCCCTCCGCCATCGCCAGCGGCGCCACGTCGCGCCGACTGTCTCGCGCGTCGCGCGCCTGGAGCGCCCCCGCTTCCAGCTCGAGCGATGTTCGATCTTGCGGCCCGCCCTTCTCGGCCAGCCGGCGGCGCGCACGCTCTTCGGGATCGGCCACCATGAAGACCTTCACGTCGGCATCGGGAAACACCACCGTGCCGATGTCGCGCCCGTCCATGACGACACCGCCGTCCCGGGCGACGCGCCGCAACAGTCCGTTGACGTAGTCCCGCACCGGACCCAGCGCGGCGACGCGCGACACGTGCTGCGTCACGAGCTCATCGCGGATCGCCGGCTCGGCCTCGCGACCGCCGATCATCACGACGAAGCGGCCAGACGCCTGCCGGATCGCGACGCCCTGCGCGTGCGCGGCGGTGGCGACCCGCGCCCCCTCCCAGCTTTCGGGCGGCCCCAGCCCGTCGAGCGCGACGAGCGTACAGGCCCGGTACAGCGCCCCCGAATCCACGTGCACGTACCCCAGCGCCTCCGCGACGGCGCGCGCGGTGCTGCTCTTCCCGCTCGCCGCGGGGCCGTCGATCGCGACGATCGGCCGTTTACGCACGGCGCACCACCCGGCGCAGCATGTCGAAGAACCCCGGAAAGGACACCGCGACGCAGTCGGGGTCGTCGAGCCGGACCCGCGCGCCCGGCAGCGTCCCGAGCACCGCGAACGACATGGCGAGGCGGTGATCCCCCGCCGTCTCGACGCGCCCGACGGGAGGGGCGTCGGTGCCCTCGACCCAGAGGGTGTCGCCCTCGGTCCAGGCACGCGTGCCCAAGGCGGAGAGGTTCCTGGCGACCAGCGCCAGCCGATCGCTCTCCTTGACGCGCAGCTCGCCGACACCGCGGAACACCGACGTCCCCTCGGCGCGCGCCGCGAGGCAGGCGAGCAGGACGATCTCGTCCACCATCCCCGGCACATCGCCTGGCGCCACGGTGATAGCCGTCCGATGCCGGCCGCGGGACGCCGGGACCAGCGTCGCGACCGGCTCGCCGAGCGACTCGTGCTCGGCCTCGAGCGCCACGCTCGCGCCCATGCGCTCGATGGCGCGCAGGAACCCGGTCCGGGTCGGATTCACATTGACGTTCACGATCGCGAGCTCGCTGCGCTCCGCCAGCACCGCGGCCGCCAGGAAGTACGCCGCCGAGGAGAAGTCCCCGGGCACGCGCCCCCCGAATGGCGGCAGGCGCTCGGCGGGATCCAGCGTGACGGTGTTCCCCGCGACCCGGCACTCGACGCCGAGCAACGCCAGGAGTCGCTCGGTATGATCGCGCGAGCGCACCGGCTCGGTCACGCGCACCCGCACCCCACCCGCGAGCCCGGCGAACAGCAGCGCGCTCTTCACCTGCGCGCTGGCCACCGGACTCGTGTAGTCGAGCGGCCGGAGCGCACCGCCGGCCACCGTCATCGGGAGGCGGCCATCCCTGGTCGTGATGCGCGCGCCCATGGCCGTGAGCGGCTCCACGATGCGGAGCATCGGCCGCCGCCGCAGGCTGCGGTCGCCGGTCAGCGTGGTGCGGAACGGATGGGCACTGAGGAGGCCCGACAGCAGCCGGGCCGTGGTGCCGGAGTTGCGGCAATCGAGTGCCTTCGCCGGACGGCGGAAGGGGCGCAGGCCCCTGCCCTGGATGCTCACCGCGCGACCATCGGCCAGCGGGCTCACGCCGATCCCGAGGGCGCGCAGGCACGAGGCGGTGGCCCGGGTATCGCCCGCCGCGAGGGCGCCCTCCAGCCGGCAGGCTCCGCCGGTGAGCGCGGCGAGCATGAGGGTGCGATGGGTGATGGACTTGTCCCCGGGGACGACGATGCGGCCGCGTGCGATCACGGCGCGGAATCTACATCACTACTCGTCCCGCAGCCGATAGCCGACGCCGGGCTCCGTGATGAGCAGTCGCGGGTGCGCCGGCTCGGCCTCGAGCTTGTGGCGGAGCTGATTCATGTGGACCCGCAGCGCCTGGGTCTGGGTCGCGGTGTGCGCCCCCCAGATCTGGTGCGAGAGCTGCCGGTGCGTGAGTACCCGGCCGGCGTGCCGCGCGAGGGCGGCCAGGAGCTTGTACTCCGTCGGGGTAAGGTGCGCCTCGACACCGCGCACCGTGACGACGCGCCGCCCCAGGTCGACGGTCAGGTCACGTGCGGCGAAGACGGGATCGCCGCCGGGCACCGTGGCGGCGTGGCGCAGCGCGACCCGGATCCGGGCCAGCAGCTCCACCACCGAAAAGGGCTTGGTGAGGTAGTCGTCGGCGCCGGCGTCGAGCGCGGCGACCTTGTCCTCCTCGAGGCCGCGCGCCGAAATCACGATGACGGGCGTCTTCGACCATTCGCGCAGCCGCCGGGTCAGGGCGATGCCGTCCTCGTCGGGGAGCCCGAGGTCGAGCAGGATCACCTCCGGGTTGCGCCCCGCCGCCTGCGCCAGGCCGTCGCGCGCGGTCGCCGACTCCACGATCCGGTAGCCGTGGGCGGCCAGCGCGGTGCGCAGAAAGGCACGCACCGGCGCCTCGTCCTCGATGATCAGGACGAGCGGCGCATCAGCCATCGGCCGCCCGCGCGCCGGCGGGCTCCGCCTCCGGGGGCATCGGCGGCGGCGTCCCCTCGATCGGCAGCGTAAAGCGGAAGACGGCGCCGCCGGCCTCGCGATTCTCGGCCCACATCCGGCCCCCGTGCGCCGCCACGATGCCCTGGCAGATGGTGAGTCCCAGACCGACGCCCCCCGCCGAATCGTCGTCCGTGGCGCGGTGGAACTTCTCGAAGATGCGCATCTCTTCGCCGGGAGGGATGCCCGGGCCGCGATCGGCGACCCCGACGACCACGGCGCCCGGGCCGGCCGACGCCTCGATCTCGATGGGCGTGGCGGGCGGCGCATACTTGACCGCGTTCTCGATCAGGTTGATCAGCACCTGCTCGATCAGCAGGCCGTCGATGGGCACCAGCGGCAGGTCGGGCGGCAGGCGCGTGGTCACCGGGTGGCCCTGGAGCCGCTCCTCGAGCAGCACCAGGGCGACGCCGACCACCTCCTCGAGCGGCTGCCATTCCTTGTTGACGTGGAGCGCCCCCGCCTCGAGGCGGACCATGTCGAGGAGGTTGGCGACCAGGCGCGTCATCCGGCGCGACTCGCGGACGATGGTGAGCGCCAGCGCGCGGCGCGCATCCAGCGGTGGCTCGGTGCCGGCGAGCAGCACGCTCGCGGCGCCCTCGATGCTGGCCAGCGGGGTACGCAGATCATGCGAGAGCGAGCTCAGCAGGCTGGTGCGCAGGCGCTCCGTCTTGACCTCGACCTCGGTCTGCTGGTTGCGCTCGGCGAGCTGCGCGCGGGCCAGCGCGACCGCCGCCTGGCCGACGAAGGTCTCCAGGAGCTGGCGGCGCACCGGGTCCTTTGCGTCCCGCGGATCGCGCGGCTCGACCCGCACCACGCCGAGCGCGACGTTGGACGCCACCAGCGGCAGGTAGAGGGCCGGCGTCGCCGGCAGCGTCTGGGTCCCCAGACCCGCCATCTGGCGGCGCTCGAAGACCCAGCGCGCGACGCCGTCCTCCTCGGGAAAGAGGCCGGCGGTGCCCGGGAGGATCACCGTGACGCTGCTGGCGAAGGCCTCGCGGATGTGTCGGGCCATCGCCGCCAGGATCTCGTCGCCGTCCTTCGCCGCGGCGATGTCGCGGCTGAGGGCATAGGCCGCCGCGGTGCGCTGCTCGCGCGAGCGCGCGCGCTCGACCTGCTCCCGGATCCGCCCCGTCAGCCGCGCCATGACGATGGCGATGCCCAGCATCATGCCGAAGGTCAGGAGGTAGCGCAGGTCGCCGACGGCGAAGGTGTAGTAGGGCGGGACGAAGCAGAAATCGAAGGCCGCGATACTGAGCACGCTGGCCACCAGCGCGGGGCGCTGGCGAGCCCGCGCGCCCACCAGCACCACGCCGAGGAGATACAGCATCGCCACGTCGGTGGTGCTGAGCAGGCCGCGGAACAGCATGCCCACCGCGGTGGCCAGCGCGACGACGCCGATCGCCAGGCCGAAGTCGCCGGGCGCCAGCGGCGCCGACGTCGGCTTCGCGAGGCGCGGCGAGCGCGCGGCGCCGGTGATCACGTAGATGTCGATCGTCCCGCTCCCCTCGACCAGCGCGTCGAGGAGCGAAGCCCGGAGCCGGGCGAGCCAGCCGCCGCGGATCGGCTTGCCGACCACGATCTTGGTGACATTGTTGGCCCGCGCCCAGGCCAGGATCTCGGTGGCGATGTCATCGCCGCTGATGGTGGCGGTCCGCGCCCCGAGCTGCTCGGCGAGGCGCAGGTTCTGCACCGCCGCGGCCTGGTCTTCGGCGCTCAGCCGGAAGTGCGCCGCCGACTCCACGTACAGCGCCACCCACTCGGCCTCCAGGCCTTCGGCCATCCGCTTCGCGGCGCGCACCAGCCGCGCCGAGTGCGGGTCCGGCCCGATGCACACCACGATGCGCTCGGCGGCGGCCCAGGTCTCGGTGATGCCCTGCGACTGCCGGTAGTCGCGCATCTCCGCGTCCACCCGCGTCGCCGTCTGCCGCAGCGCCAGCTCGCGCAGGGCGTTGATGTTGCCGCGCCGGAAGAACCGCTCGAGCGCCCGGCTCGCCTGCTCCGGGATGTAGACCTTGCCTTCCTTGAGCCGCTGGAGCAGCACCTCGGGCGAGACGTCCACCAGCTCGATCTCGTCGGCCATCTCGAGCACCGTGTCGGGCACGGTCTCGCGCACCGTCACCCCCGTGATCTGCGCGACGACGTCGTTGAGGCTGTCCACGTGCTGGACGTTGAGGGTGCTGTACACGTCGAGCCCGGCGTCGAGCAGCTCGCCCACGTCCTGCCAGCGCTTGTCGTGCCGGCTGCCGGGGGCGTTGGTGTGGGCCAGCTCGTCGAGGAGGAGGAGCCCGGGCCGCCGGGCCAGCGCGGCGTCGAGGTCGAACTCATGCAGCGTGGTGCCGCGGTACTCGATGGAGTGGCGCGGCAGGATGGGCAGCTCCTCGAGGAGCCGTGCGGTGTCGGAGCGTCCGTGGGTTTCGACGATGCCGACCAGCACGTCCACGCCCTCGCGCCGCTTGGCCTGCGCGGCCTCGAGCATGGTGAAGGTCTTCCCCACACCAGGGGCGGCACCGAAAAACAACTTGAGCTTGCCGCGCTCCTTCCGCGCCGCTTCGGCGCTGATGCGCGCCAGCAGCGCGTCGGGATCGGGACGGCCGGTCATGCCGTCACGATAGCGGCCAGCATGCTAGAGCGAAAGCGCCATCGACGTGACGACCAGCAGGCTGTTGCGGGAGCCGTTCGCCGCCCCGCCCGAGGGAAAGAGCGGCGCCGATGCGCGCAGCCCCCGGACCTCGGTGCGCCACAGCAGCCCGTCCGTACGGCCGACATCCAGGCCGAGCGACCCGCCCACCGTCTTCAGGGGGTTGGGCGTGCCGGTGACCACGATGACCTGGTCAGGGTCGCTGTACTGCTCGAGACGAGCGGCCACGGCCACAGCGGGCGTCACTGGCTTGCGGCCCGTCAGGGTCCAGCCGAACCACACGCTGCCGCCCTGCTTGCCATAGTCGAACTGCCCCTGCACCACCAGGCCCGCGGGAAGCGAGAGCTTGGCGAGAACCTGGTTGAATGCGCGGGTGCTGGCCGGCACACTGTCCGGCAGCTCGTTGCCGAAGAAGTTGCCGTAGCTGAGCGTGAGCGCCGGGCTGACTTGCCAGTCCACGCGGCCACCGACTGCCTTGTCACTGTTGGTCTCGGAGATGTTCTGCCAGCCGTTCATCACGTGGAGCTGGAACGTGAACGGCGAGCGCCGGGGCTGCCAGGTCAGCCTGGCCCCGCTCAGGTAGTAGGGCGAGTACTCGGCGACCAGCGAGCGGGTGTAGGTCGCATTGTCGCGCGAAATCCAGCCCTCCCCGCCGATGTAGCTGAAGTAGATGCCGGCGTCAGCCCACAGGCCGGTGGCGATTCGCGCACCGACGGTCGCTTCCTGGATGTGGCGGCTCAGCGAGTTACCGCTGAGCGTGCCGACCGACGGCTCGCCGGCGTAGTTCGACTGCACCGAGGTGCCGGCCTGAAGCGCGAGGCGGCCGCGCACCCGATCGCCCGAGAGCGTCACGGCGACGTGGGCCAGGTTGATGTTGAACTCGTTGTGACGTGCCGCCTGGGTCGTGAACGGGCGGTCGATCGAGCCCGGATGCCCGCCATCCCAGGCGTAGTACGTGTCGATGAATCCGCCCCACGCCACGTGGCGCGAGGTGTCCTGGACGGCAGTCGCCTGCACCGCCGCGGCGAGCGCGATCAGGGCGATCATGATTTCCTCGGCGCCACGCTGTCGAGCGCCAGGTTGAGGGTCAGGACGTTGACGCGCGGCTCACCGAGCATGCCGAAGGTGCGTCCCGCGGTATGCCGGGCGATGAGCGCGCGCACCGAGTCGGCCGGGAGGCCGCGCAGCCGGGCGACCCGGGCCACCTGGTACTCGGCGGCCGCCGGCGAGATCTCCGGGTCGAGCCCGCTGCCCGACGCCGTGACGAGATCCACAGGCATCGGTGCCGCGTTCCCGGGATCGGCGGCCCGCAGCGCCGCCACGCGATCCTTGACCGCCTGCGCGAGCGCCGGATTCAGGGGCCCGTAGTTCGAGCCGCTGGACGCCGACGCGTTGTACGCGGGCGAGGTGGCCGAGAGCCGGCCCCAGAAGTAGCGGGGGCTGGTGAACGGCTGGCCGATGAGGCGGGAGCCGAGGACTCGCCCGTCCGGGGCGGTCAGCAGGCTGCCGCCAGACTGGCGCGGGAAGGCGACGGCCGCGAAAGCGGTGATGAGGGCCGGATAGAACACGCCGGTCACCACCGACAGGGCCGCCAGAACGAGCAGCGCAGGACGCAGTTCTTTCAACATGACTCGATCCTCACACCAGGCCGACGGAGGTCAGCAGCAGGTCAATCAGTTTGATGCCGACAAACGGGGCGACGATGCCGCCGAGCCCGTAGACGAACAGGTTGCGGCGCAGCAGCGCCGCGGCGCCGATGGGGCGGAACCGCACGCCACGCAGCGCCAGCGGGATGAGCGCGATGATGATGAGCGCGTTGAAGATCACCGCCGACATCACCGCCGACATCGGCGAAGTGAGATGCATGATGTTGAGCGCGTTGAGCGCCGGGTACGTGGTGGCGAACGCCGCCGGGATGATCGCGAAGTACTTCGCGACGTCGTTCGCCAGGCTGAAGGTCGTGAGCGTGCCCCGGGTCATCAGCATCTGCTTCCCGGTCTCCACGATCTCGATGAGCTTGGTGGGGTTGGAGTCGAGGTCCACCATGTTCCCCGCCTCCTTGGCCGCCTGGGTGCCGGAGTTCATCGCCACGGCGACGTCGGCCTGGGCGAGCGCCGGGGCGTCGTTGGTGCCGTCGCCGGTCATCGCGACGAGCCGGCCGCCCTGCTGGTACT
>JBGOSS010000093.1:0-9165 GCA_041476105.1 Gemmatimonadota bacterium | reverse complement strand
GTATGCCGCCGCGCCTGGCTGTCGAAGGGCGAAATCCGCACCAGGCGATGCACGCCTTTCTCGGACTTGAGCCAGCCGCAGGCGTAGTCGCCGCGGAACTCCATCGTCACCGACTTGATGCCCGCCTCCTCACCCGGCTGCAGGTCGAGGACCTCGACCTCGTAGCCGTGCCGCTCGCCCCAGCGCTTGTACATCCGCATCAACATCTCGGCCCAGTCCTGCGACTCGGTGCCGCCGGCGCCGGGGTGGATCGTCATCAGGGCGCCCATATGATCCTCGGGCTCGTGCATCAGCGCGCGGATCGAAAGCTGCTCGACCTCGCGGCCCAGCACGCCGGCCTCCGTGGCCAGCTCGCGCGCCAGGTCGGCGTCATCCTCGGCCACCAGCAGCTCGGCCAGCTCGAGGGCCGAGTCGAGGCGACTGCGAAGATCGAGATAGGGCTGGGTCCAGCTCTTGAGGGGCTTGACCTGCTCGACGGTCTGGCGGGCCTGTTCGGGCTTGTCCCAGAAGCCGGGGGCCGCCATCGCGGCTTCCAGCTCGCCAAGACGTGCTAGTCTGGCGTCGACGTCAAAGATAGCCTCGGAGCTCGACGAGCTGCTGCTCGAGCTCCTTCAAGCGGTCGCGAATCGCGGGGTCGATCACCGGCCGTCCTTTGTAGGCTGAAGGCTGAAGGCTGAAGGCTGAACACTGGAGCCTTGAGCTTTCGGCTTTAAGCATTTGCAATCTAAGGAGTTAGCCATCATCACGCCAGTGGTGCTTGGCTTCCTCGCCCCGAACGACGCGCCCGAAGTCCGCACGGCTCCGCTCCAGCACCATGACGCAGGCCGGGAGCGAGATCAGCCCCAAGGGCCAGCCGGCCACGAACCCGAGCGCCAGCGAGAAGAACACCAGGGCGAGCAGTCGCCCCGCCACCAGGTAGCCAGAGGCGACGAAGCCGATGGCCCACAGGACGCCCCAGACCAGCGGGGCAACCGGCGTGAGCGCGGTCATCGCGCCCGCCGCCGCCCACAGGCCGAGGCGCCCCGTTTCTTTCCCGACCGCCGGCCACTGGTCGGCCGCGACCAGGGCGGTGAGGGTGAGGGCCTGCCCCACCGAACTCACCGGCGCGAAGAGCACGATCGCGCTGAAGCCCTTGGCGAAGTCGGCGAGCCGCGCGGCGAGCGGCGCCCAGGGTCGGCCGCGAGCGAGGTAGGAGACGAAACGGGCGACCGGGACGCACCCGACGAGGTACGCCGCCGCCGCCCCGGTGACGATACCCATTAGAAGATCTTCTGGCCGCCGGCGAGGATCTCGTTGAGGGCGTCAGTGAAGTGCGTGGTGTTCTTCGCGATGTCCGGCCCGATCTGCATCACGTATTCCTCGTAGCTCTTCTTGATCTCTTCCTCGAAATGCTGCTTCAGCGTGCCCTCTTTGAGGCCCTGCGCGCGTTTGGCGGGATGGTAGGAGATCATGTCGGAGATGAGCGCGCGGGCGAGGCGGCGCGCCTTCACCTGCGGATCCTGCACCAGGAACGGATTGATCACCCGCCCGGGGGTGCCGGGCAGCGTCCCGCGCGGCCCGGGGGGAGCGGGCGGCGGAGCGGCGGGCGCCGCCTTGGGCGGCGGCGGCGCGGCGGCAGCCGGGGGTGAGGCCGGCCGCGCGGCGGCCGCCGCAGGAGCCACCGGCGCGGACGGCGCGGCGGGCATCGGCGGCGCGAAGGCCGGCGCGGCCGATGTCGGCGCCGCGACCGGAGGTGCGGCGAACGGAGCCGCAGGCGCACGGGGCATGGCCGGCGGCGGGTACGCCGGCGGCGACCCCGCGGGGGGCGCGAACGCCGGCGGCGCAGCAGGCATCGATCTCGGCGCCTCGACCGGCGGTGGCGCGGCGGGCGGCGGCGCCATCTTCGGCACTGAGAAGGGAACGGTCTCCTGCACCGGCGCCGGCGCGGGAGGTGCGGGGGGCGCGGGCGGCGCGGGCGGCGCCTTCGGAGCCTGCATGGCAACCTCGGCGCGCGGGGCTGCCGGGCTCCGGGCGACTCCCGCTCCGCTCGCGGCGGACGGCGTCGTGGCTGGACCGGTGCCCGCCCCATCGGCGCTCACCGGGAAGACGGTGCGGCAGACCGAGCAGCGTGCGCGCACGCCTCCCGCCGGCACCTTGACCGGGTCGATGCGGAAGACGGTCGCACAGGTCGGACAGGTCGCGTTCATCGGATTACCGGTCCTCGGCCGCCATCGGGTCGTGGCGGCGGTCGATGACGAAAACGGAGCCGGGCAGCGTCTTGGCGTAGCTCTTCATTTCGGTCGCGAGCTCGCTCACCTGCGCGGGGTGGGTAAAACGCCGCCGCTCGTTGGTGACGATGCCGATCGAGAGCGTCATGAACGGCACCTTGTGCAGCTGGCCGCGGCGGTCCTTGCCGAAAAAGTAACCGGCGCGGCGGTCGGCGTCGGAGTACTGGAACGGGATCAGCTGATCGAAGACGGTGATGATCTCGCTGCAGCACGGATCGGTCATCTCCAGCGGCAGCACCAGGATGAAGTCGTCGCCGCCGATGTGGCCGACGAAGCCCTGGTACCCGCAGAGTCCCTTCACCACGTCGTGCAGGATGCGCGACAGGATGAGGATGACCCGGTCGCCGTCGTTGTACGAGTAGCGGTCGTTGTACTCCTTGAAGTGATCGAGGTCGGCGTAGCAGACCGCGAAGTTGGTGCCCTCGTCCATCCGGCGCTTGATCTCGCGCTCGATCTCGCTGGTCCCCGGCAACCGCGTGGAGGGATGCACGCTGACGTTGCGCTCGGTGCGCGTCAGCAGCACGTCCAGACGGGACCGTTGCTCCTCGGGATCGAAGATCGGCGTGAGGACTTCGTCGGCACCGGCGCGGAAGGCCTCGTGCACGCGCGGCTGCACGTGGGCGTCCTCGAGGAAGGCGATCGGCACGATGGCCGAGTACGGATCTTCCTTGAGCCGCCGGCACAGACTCAGCCCGTGCGAACTGTCCCCGTTCCCGTCCACCAGCAGCATCGCCGGCAACGAGCGCAGGGTCATCGATTCAATTTGAGCGGCATCGCCGAGCGCCACCGACGGAAATCCCTTCCCCGTCAGCCAGGCCGCGACGAGGGGTGGCATCGGGCGACCCGCAGGCGTGAAGAATATGACCGTTGGCCGCGTTCGCACCGGGTTCCTCTCGCAAAGTGCGAGAACACTTCAAGTTAGGGCCCTAGAACGAGCCTGTCCAGAGCAATGTCACCGTCTCGGGTCCGGACTGGAAGCCAACGTGGGGGATGGCGGGGGGCCGGTGGCCCATCCGGACGCTGATCAGCGCGTCGATGGCGCTGGCGAGGTGGTTGAGGACCAGAGCGCCGAGGAAGTTGGTGCGCTCCCGGAAGGCATCGTCGCTGGCCCGGATGGCGCCGCGGAAGACGTCCTGCTCGAGCCGGGCACCGCGCCAGCTCCACCGGAAGTTCGGCGTCACGGCGCGCTGGGCGTAGAAGGTGATCGCGCTGTGATAGGGCGCCGAGGTCGGGTCGGGCGGCGAGTCGGGATTGAGAAGGAAGGTCCGGCGGGCCAGCTGCCAGACGAAGCCGTTGTAGGTGGTGGTATCACTCTCCGGAACGAAGCCCGAGCCCGGGTCGAGATCGTAGGTCCCGCTCTCGACGAATTTTTCCATCGTCTCGTAGTAGTCGAACGGGCCGTCGACGCGCTGCGACGTGAAGCTCCGGCGCGCCACGTCGAACGCCAGGGCACGATACTGATCGCGCTCGGCGCGACCCCGGCGGCCCGCCGCCAGCGATCGCGACACCAGCCACGCCTCGACGGCGAGATAGACGATCCCGCGCGCCTGCCCACCGGCGAGCTGACCGGATCCCGGAATCACGATGGAGATCACCGGCCGCAGTCCGGGCCGCCGGACCGGAACGCGAAGCACGCCGTCCAGTCCGCCGCCCACGGTGCCCGCCGGCGCCGTATCCTCCACGGCGCGGGTGGCTCCGGGCACCCTCCACGACGGGGCGGCCGCCGCCGGCGCGCTCGGCCAGCTAGGCGGCTGGAGCTGCGCGTGCGCCGCCTCGGCTCGCCCGAGGGCCACCGCCGTGAGGCACAACCACAGGAGCCGCGGCGCGGGGCGAATCAGAAGTCGAGCCGCAGTGACACGTGCAGGGGGTCCTTTTCCGCGATCGCGTCGGAGGGGAAGAAGGTCATGGCGAGGTCAATGCCGAGGCGGCCGACCTTGACGCCTACGCCGAGGCTCGGGCCCCGCTGCCGGGAGTCGACGAAGGCGAAGCCGGCACGCACCCGCAGCACCTCGCGCAATCCCGATTCGAGTCCAACCAGCGTCGCCGCCGACGATCCGCCCTGGCCCACTGCGCCCTGGAGGTCCGCGAGGACCCGCACGTCAAAGGCATCGGCATCGGGCACCGGGCGCACCAGGACCCACGCCACGCCGATCTGGAGGCGGGTGGGCATCGGGTCGGCCTGTGCCTGGTTGTTGACCTGGAGGGGGAAGCCGACGTTGCGGATCGCCGCGCCGACGACGATGGGCATGGCCCCGGGCAAGACGTAGCGCAACCCGACGTCGACGGCGTGGGTGGTGCCCACCATCGTCGATCCCGCCGGGCACTCGCCGGTGCAGTCGAAGCGCAGCTGGACCAGCTTGTACGCGATCCCGGCGGAGAGCCCGCCGACCAGCTGCGTGGCGTAGCTCGCCTCGAGGGCGACGTTGCGCGCGATGGCACTGCCGCTGGTGCCCCCGCCGCCGGGGAGCGTGATGGGGACCTCGCCGTAGTCCACGATATAGGCCGCGGCGGTGAAGGTGCCGAGCCCGGCGAGAGGCATGGCGATCACGAAGGCGTCGCCGGTCCCGAAGAAGTCGGCGTAGTGGTGCAGCGCGAGCTGGGTGTGCTTGAGCTCCGCAAGGCCCGCGGGATTCCAGAAGATCGATTCGGTGCTGCCGATGTCCGCGACGGCGGCCTGCCCCAGCGCGGTCGCGCGCGCGCCGACCGGCACCAGCAGGAACGCCGCGCCCTCGGGGGTGCCCGTGGTCTGCGCCCGCAGGCGCGGCACGGACAGGGCCGCCGTGAAAGCGACGAGCAGCGCGCTAGAGCGGCTTGGCCTCATCGATGAGCATGATGGGGATGCCGTCGTCGACGGCGTAGCGCAGCTTGCAGCGATGACAGACCAACTCCTCGGCCGGCCCGGCCTTGTACTCGAGGTCGCCCTTGCACTTCGGGCAGACGAGGATGTCCAGCAGCTCCTTCGGTACGCTCATGACGACTCCGGTGCAAGTGGAAGCCCGAGGCGGGCGAGTGCCGCCGGATCCTTCCGCCAGCGGGGCCAGACGGTCACCCACAACTCGAGGCGGACGCGCCGGCCCAGCAGTGCCTCCATCCGCGCGCGGGCGGCCATGCCGATGGCCTTGATCGTCCGGCCGCCCTTGCCGAGGACGATCGGCTTCTGGCTGTCGCGCTCCACGGCGAGGGTGGCCCGAATATACACCGGCGTTTCGCCCTCCCGGAACTCATCGATCACCACGGCGAGGCTGTAGGGCAACTCCTGCTCGAGCTCGGCGTAGGCGGCTTCGCGGACGAACTCGGCGGCGAAGAAACGCAGCGGCTGGGTGCCGATGTCGTCGGCGTCATAAAGGAACGGACCTTCGGGGAGCCGCTCGCGCACCGCCCTGAGGAGATCGGGTATCC
Organism: Gemmatimonadota bacterium; assembly: GCA_041476105.1. Lineage (GTDB taxonomy): Bacteria > Gemmatimonadota > Gemmatimonadetes > Gemmatimonadales > JACORV01 > DASXPG01. Next base: position 3,499 of record JBGOSS010000093.1, on the reverse strand, counting down.
CCTTGCCCGAGACGGCCGAGACCCAGAGCGGCAAGGCCGGTGCCCCGGTCCCCTGGTCTCCCGGTCCCCCGTGCAGCGACTTCACCCGCGCCGCGGCGTCCGGCACCAGGTCGGCCTTGGTGTACACCGTGAGCACCGGGGCGCGCACCCGAGTTCCCTCGGGCAACTCGCGTTCGAGTGGGGGCGCCGGCGCCTCGGGGAGCGGGTGGACGTGCAGGACCAGGTCGGCGTCCTGGAGCGTCTCGACCGCCTTCCGCAGCATGGCGCGCTGGAGCGGATACGACGGATCGAGGAGGCCGGCGGGATCGACGAGAATGATCTGCGTCTCGGCGTCGGTGATCAGGCCGCGTACCGGCTCGCGGGTGGTCTGCGGCTTGGGCGACACGATGGCCAGGGGCTCGCCGACCAGGGCGTTGAGCAGCGTGCTCTTCCCGGCGTTGGGCCGGCCCGCGAGGGCGACGAAGCCGCAGCGGGTCATGGCACCCAGGCGAGCGAGGTGGGCGACGCGAGGGCGGCAATCGGCGGCGACTCGTTCAACGATTCCCCTTCCATCACCCGCGCGTAGAGGCGCAGGTAGTCGTCCGCCATGACGCGCACCGACAGGCAATCCATGACCCACTCGTGGCAGCGGCGCCGGTCGAAGCGGCCGAGGTCACGCGCCGCCTCGGCGAGGGCGCTGCGGCTGTTGGAGAGAAAGCCGACGTCCGCCGGCACCAGCTCCGGCAGCGCGCCATACGGCGTCCCGAGAACGGGGCAGCCGAAGTAGAGGCTCTCGGTGATGGCGAGCCCGAACGGCTCGTGCCAGCGCACCGGGAAGATGAGCCCCAGCGAGCCGTTGAGGAGCCGGTTCTTGCGCTCGCCGCCAACCATGCCCTCGAATCGGACGCGCGGGTCGAGGGTAAATCGGAACCCCATGTTGAAGTTGAGCCGGGTCCCGCCCAGTACCAGGAGGCGCAAGCCCGCCAGGCGCGCGACGTCGATCGCGCCTCTCACGTTCTTGCGCCGCCAGGCCGCCTTGCCGAGGAAGTGGACGTAGCTGCGCTCCCTGGTCCAGTCCACCGGCCCGTACTCGGCGGGATCGAGGCCGTTGCGCACGAAGCAGGTGGCGCCGTGCCGCTGGGCGTGGTTCTGGGAGACGAAGACGGTATTGCGGTCGGCGGCACGCCCTGCCGTCAGGTTGCCGTGGGTGGTAATGAGATACGGCTGAAGACCGAAGGCTGAAGGCTGAAAATGGAAATGCACCACGTCGGCGTCATTGGGGATCTGGCGGTCGATGGGCCGCGAAGGGTCGAGGGGCTGGTGCGAACCGTAGGGCGCCTGCGATCCCCGGGGCGCGACGAGCGTGACGTGGTGGCCCCGGCGCCCGAGCTCGCCACCGAGCCAGTGGACGACGCGCTCGGTACCGCCGTAGGTCTCCGGCGGAACGCGCTCCGAATGCACGAGGACGACGTGCAGGCGCCGGCTACCGGCTGAGCCAGGGAACGCGGGGGCGGGTGTCCTCGAGCAGGCGCTGGAAGCGGGGATTGGTCCTCAGGGGCGCGAGCAGCGGGTCGTGCAGGGCGCGCCAGGTGCGCAGGCTGGTCGAGCACGGCGTAGCGGGACCGCACGTGGGTTCGCCACGATCGGGTATGGCGCGCAGCTGCTCCAGCGTCGCCAGGGCGGAGTCCGGCGCGCCGAGCAGCAGATACAGCACCGCCAGCGATGAGAGGACTCCGGGCCGGATGGGAGCGACCTGAAGTCGGACCACCAGGGCCCGGGCCGCGGCGCTGTCGCCGGCGCCGATCTGGTACAGCGCCCGGGCGCCCGAAGGGGTCTTGAACAGCAGCGGCACACTGGCCCCGATGCCCGCGACGCTGTCGGCCGCCTCCAGATCCGCCAGTGCGCCCGTCGCATTGCCCCTCGCGAAACGCACGAACGCCCGCTCGTTGGATCCCAGACTCCAGGGGCCAAAGGACAACGCCGTGTCGAGCAGCGCCTCGGCATCGGCCAGGCGACTCTGGTCGCGCCGCAGCAGGGCCAGGTGTCGCCAACCGTTCCGGAAATCGGGATCGAGCGCCAGGACGCGCCGGTAGAGCGGCTCTCCCTCCGCCGGCAGATCCAGCAGGTCCGTGCCGTACAGGTAGCCGATCGCGTTGAAGACCTCGGGACTCAGCGAGTCGAGCTGGATGGCGCGCGCATACCGGGTTTGGGCGTCGCCGAGATTGCTCTCGAGGACCGCGATGAATCCGAAGGCCCGCCAGGCCTCGGCCACCGAGGAATCGAGCGCGAGCGCCCGCGCGGTCGCAACCCGCGCCAGCACCAGGGTGGAGTCCGTCGTGAGTCCGTCCCGATTGCCGTACTGAATCTGGAGTCCGCGCGCGAAACCGACGCGGGCCCAGGCCGCGGCGAAGTCGGGATCGAGCCGAGTGGCCTGGGTCAAGGCGTCGAGGGCCGCCGCGATATCGTCGAGCGTCCGGCGCGCAATGCGCGCGCCGCCGTAGAGGTAGAGGCGATAGGCCTCCGGGTTCCGTGATGGCGTGCGGCGCAGGGCGGCGAGCTGGCCCGGGGCGAGGCGGCCGGTCACCGCCACCGCGACCGACTCGGCGATCTGCTCCTCGACGGCGCCGAGATCGTCGTCGCCGCGGCGGAAGGGAGCGCCCCAGGCGCCGTCGCCCGTCGAGGCGCGCACCAGCTCGGCCGCGACGGCGATCTGCCGTCCGGCACGCCGGATCGACCCGGTGACGAACCACTCGACCCGCAGGGCGCGCGCGGCGGCCATCGGGTCGGGGGTGCGGCGCCACTGGGCGTTGACGGCGGTCGCGCTCCTCACGTGCAGGTCGCCCACACGCGCCAGGCGCCCGACGATCTGCTCGGGGAGGGCGTCGGCGAGGTAGGCGTCGGTGCTGTCGGGCGAGCGGTTGGTGAACGGAAAGACCGCGATGCTTCCCGGCTGCGCGGGGGCGGTACGCACGGCGGACGCCGAGCGGCAGGGCGGCGGGGTGCCGTCGGGGCACTGGGCCGCGGCGGAGTGCGCTGCCAGCGCGAGCGCGCCGATGAAGAGGAGGCGTGGTGACATCGTCACCGAAGATACCGTGCGGGCGGCATACCCGGAAATGCACGAAGCCCGCACCGGTGGATTGGTGCGGGCTTCAAGGGAAAGGCTGGCGGCGGTCTACTCTCCCACCGACGAGCGTCGGCAGTACCATCGACGCTGGCAGTCTTAACTTCCGTGTTCGGGATGGGAACGGGTGTGGCCCTGCCGCGTTAGTCGCCAGCCAAATTCGAAGTCCACAGTTGACAGTTGACAGTCGACAGCATCGCTGCCGTTGACTGTCGACTGTGAACTGTCGACTGAGGCATCGTGACGTGGTTTTGATGCGAAATTGAGGGAGATCACTCCGAAAAAACGGGGGAGAGATCAAGCCTCACGGGCGATTAGTACGGCTCGGCTGACACGCTTGCGCGCCTGTACACCTGCCGCCTATTACCTCGTAGTCTCCGAGGGCCCTTCAGGGAGCTT
>JBGOSS010000092.1:0-9253 GCA_041476105.1 Gemmatimonadota bacterium | reverse complement strand
GGTCACCGTGGTGCCGGTGGCGAACCCGAGCGCCGCTACGGTCGCCGACTTCTACAACAGCCGGCTCCGGACCGCGCAGGTCCGCGGCATCCAGGCGCTCCGCAACGCCTTCCGATCACCCTTCGGCTGGCTGGGCATGGGGATCCAGTGCGAGCAATGCTCCATCTCGCCGATCGCGCGGCGCCAGCAGACCTGGACATTCCGCGGCCCGGCGGCGGTGTACACCGTCGACGTGGACGGTCCGGCCCACCGGGCGGGGCTGCGCCGCGGCGATACCCTGACGGCCATCGACGGCGTGGATCTCACCACGCCGGAGGGCGGGCGGGCCTTCGCGCAGGTCGAGCCCGGCCAGCACGTCACGCTCACCGTGCGCCGTGACGGGCGGGAGCGGCGCGTGCCGCTGGTGGCCGTGGCGCAGCCCGACGCCACGCCCGAGGAGCTGGCGGCCTTCGAGGAGTACCGCCGCACCCGCGACTCGGCGGAAGCCACCTACCGCGAGGTGCTGAATGCCTCGGTCCAGCGCGCCCGGGCCGAGATCACCGACCTCGAGCGCTCGCTGCGGGAGCTGGAGGCGAGCCGCGGCTCCGTCGACTCCTCGCGCAAGCGGATCGCGACGATCGACAGCGTGCTGCGGGCGCTCCGCAACCTGGAGCGGCAGCGGATGTCGGGAGAGAGCGGCTTCAGCTACTCCTTCGTGGGACCGCAACCGTACGTCCTGCGCGTGCCGCCGGTCGCCGCCACGGCGCCGATGGCGATCGCCGGTGGGCGCACGATGGTCTACCCGCTGCGCTACAGCGGCAGGCTGGGCGAGGTGGTGAACGTCGAAGTGCGCTCCCTCGGCGCCCCGAGCATCAGCGAGGTCGGCGACAGCCTGATCGTCGTGACCGCGAACGGCGTCGAGGTGAAGGTGCAGCTGCGGGGACAGACAAGACGCTGATAGCTGGTGGCTGATGGCTCATGGCAGTCAACAACAAGGCCCCGGCATCCCGGGGCCTTTGTTCGCCATTAGCCATGAGCCATGAGCCATCAGCTATAGCTGTTGCCGGATCGCCCAGAGATCGGGAAAGACCGGCTGGAAGAGCGAGCGCCGCAGGTACTCGGCGCCGCTCGAGCCGCCCGTTCCCTTCTTGTTGCCGATGGTGCGCTCGACCATCTTCACGTGGCGATAGCGCCACTCCTGGAGTCCCTCGTCGAAATCCGTCATCAGCTCGAGCAGGATCGCGACCTCGGGTGCGGTCCGGAAGAGCCGCACCAGGTCGGGCTGGAGCGCCTCGCTCGGCGCATTCGGCTGCGTGAGGTCGCGGGTGCGCAGGGCGGCGGGCACCGCGACGCCGCGGGCGGTGAGGAAGTCGTAGAAGTGGTCGACCAGCGTCCGCTCGGCGAGGCGGCGCTCCAGTACGGCGCGCTCCGCCGGATCGGTGTAGTGCTCGACCATGGCGGCACGCTTCAGCCCGAGCACGAACTCCAGCGCCCGGAACTGCGCCGATTGGAACCCCGACGCGGTCTCCAGCCGGTCGCGGAAAGCCAGGAACGACAGCGGCGACATCGTCTCGAGGATGTCGAGCTGCTCGACCAGCGTCTTGAGCACGGTGCGCAGCCGCTTGAAGCGGGCGATGGCACCGAAGAGGTCGTTGTCCGAAAGCTCCGCCTTGCAGCGGTCCACCTCGTGCAGGAGGAGCTTGAACCAGAGCTCGTAAACCTGGTGGATGATGATGAAGAGGACCTCGTCGTGCTGCGCGGGGTCGGCGCGCGGCTCCTGGAGGCTCAGCAGCTCGCGGATCCGGAGGTACGAGGCGTAGGTCACGCTCACGCGGCGGCCCGCCCGGCCAGCATGCGGTCGAGCCACGGCGCGAGGTCCGCGTAAACGCGGGCCCGGTCGGGCTCGTGCAGGATGTTGTGATACATCCCCGGGTAGTTCTTCACCGTCACGTCGCCGCTCAGCCCGCCGGCGAAGATCGCTGCGGCCGGGGTCGAGACGATGCGGTCGTCGCCGGCCAGGGCGAACCACAGCGGCGCGTGGATGCGCCCCCGCTCCGCCTCGAGCAGCGCCAGCGTCGCCATGGCCTCGGTGTAGGCGCGGGGCGTCATCACCTCGTGGCAGAGCGGATCGTGGTGGAACTGGTCCACCACCGCGGGATCCCTCGAGATGAGGTGGTAGTCGAGCCCGGTCGGGATCGGCAGCCGCGGGAGCAGGTCGACGATGAGGCGCGCCATCGTGACCTTCCACCGCGCCGGCGGGACGAAGAGGTCGACGTAGGGCGTGAGCGCGATCGCCCCCGCGAGCGGCGGTGGCGCGGTCTCGAGATACCGCAGGACGATGAACGCGCCGAAGGAGTGGCCCATCAGCAGCTGCGGCCCGGGCGCCTCGGCGGCGGCGAGCTTGCGCAGCGACGCGAGATCCGAGAGATACTGCGTGAAGCGGTCGACGTGCCCGCGGGTGCCCGGCGTCCTGCCATGGCCCCGCTGGTCGGCGGCGTAGACCGCGATGCCGCGATCGCCGAACCACGCCGCCTGCTCCGCCCACCGTCCGGTGTAGTCACCCCAGCCGTGCACGAACACCAGCGTGCCGCGCCGCGCCCCGCGCGCCGGCTCGCGGCGCAGCGCCATCCGCGCCCCGTCCGGCGCCGTCCAGATGTCGACGCCGGTCCAGTCCGCCATCAGACCGCGCCGGCCATGACGCGGCGCAGGGTGTCGAGCGAATACTGGGCGGCCCGGCTCCGCACGTCGTCGCGGTCGCCCGGCAGGACGAGGGTGAACGCGCGCTCCGTCTCGCGCCACAGCACCGCGGTCCAGATCGTCCCGACCGGCTTCTCGGTGCTGCCGCCGTCGGGGCCCGCGATCCCGGTGATGGCGATCGCCGCGTCGGCCCCCGTGGCGCGCGCGACGCCCCGCGCCATCTGCCGCGCCACCGGCTCGCTCACCGCGCCGTGCGCCGCCAGGTCGTCGGCCGAGACGCCAAGGAGGTGCAGCTTCACGTCATTGCCGTAGGCCACGACGCCGCCGACGAAGACGCGCGAGGCGCCGGGGATCGCGGCCAGCCGCGCCCCCAGGAGCCCGCCGGTGCACGACTCGGCGACGGCCAGCGTGGCGCCCTGGGCCGCAAGCTGCGCGAGCAGCACCGCGGCCAGGTCGGCTTGGTGTTCGCCGTAGATCCGGGCCTCGAGCCTGGGGCGGATGACCTCGACGGCGCGCGCCAGCGTCGCGTCGGCGTCGGCCTCCGGGACGCTCCAGGCGGTGAAGCGCAGATCCGTCCCCGCCACCGACGGGAGGAAGGCGAGCGTGACCCGCTCGCCGAGCCTCGCCTGGTAGTCGCCCAGCAGGTCGGCGATCGCCGATTCGCCGATGCCGGTGGTGCGCAGGGTCCGCGACTTCACGATGGTCCGGCCTCCCCCGTTCCCGTCTTCCCGCCGGCGCAGGCGCGGGACGACCTCGCCTTCCATCAGCGCCGCCATTTCCTTCGGCACCCCCGGCAGGAGGACGGCGAGCCTGCCCTGCTCCTCGATCCAGAGCCCCGGCGCGGTCCCGAGGGCGTTCTCGAGGATGGTGGCGCCCTCGGGGACGTCGGCCTGCACCAGGTTCGCCTCGGGCATCGTCTGGAGACCGCGGCCCCGGTACCAGCCGCGCAGCCGCTCGACCAGAGCGGGATCGCGCCGCAGCGGCTTGCCGAACACCTTCGCGACCGCCTCGCGGGTGATGTCGTCCCTGGTGGGCCCCAGTCCGCCGCTGACGATGACCGTCCCGGTGCGGTCGAGCGCGGTGCGCACCGCCTCCTCGATCAGCTCCGGCTCGTCGGCGACCACGCCGGCGCGGCGCACCCGCACGCCCGCGGCGGCGAGGAGCCCGCCGATCACCGCGGCATTGCCGTTGATCGTGAATCCCAGCACCAGCTCGGTGCCGACGGTCACGATCTCGGCATCCATCAGTTGCCGCGCTCGCTGGAGATGCGCAGCAGGCCGCGGTACTTGTAGAGGTAGACGGCGAGCGAGTAGGCCGTCAGCGCCACCGCGATGCCCAGGGTGATGGCGATGAAGGCCCCGTGGAATTCGTTCCAGAGTTCGGTGTAGGCGCCGGTCCACTTCATCTCGACGATGAGGTCCTTCCAGGCGAACCAGGCGATGGTGCCGCCGATGAAACAGTTCTGGAAAACGGTCTTGAGTTTGCCGGCGCCGCCGGCGGCGATGATGATGCCGCGCCGCTTGGCCTGGAAGCGGAAGACGGTGATCAGCAGCTCGCGCCCGACCAGCAGGATCGCGACCCAGGCTGGCAGGCTGCCCCACCACGGAATGCGATAGTCGTAGTGCAGCGCGGGGTGCCGCGTGATCCAGAAGATCGGCACCAGCGTCGCGAAGAGCAGCAGCTTGTCGGCGATCGGGTCGAGCAGCTTGCCGACGTCGGTGATGGCGTTGTGGCTGCGGGCGTACCAGCCGTCGAAGACGTCGCTCGCGGCGGCGATCAGGAACACCACGAAGGCCGTGATCTTGGGCCCCGAGCCGTTGATGAACGGCAGGAGGGCGATCACGGGCGCGAGGCAGATCCGCGCGACCGTGAGAATGTTGGGGAGGGTCCACATCGGACGCTCCCTACCCCAGCGACTTCAGGACGAGCTTGCTGACGGACTTGAGGGTTTCGAAGACGCCGTCCCCCGTGACCGCGACGGCCTCCTGGATCGGCGCGCGCTCGACCCACTCGCCGGTGGGCAGCTGCTGCACCAGGAACTCGCCCGGGATGGCGGTATCGGGGGTCGGCTTCTGGCGGGCCGGGTCGGCGAGCGGCCAGCCCGGGTTGAGGGCGGCCTGGAGGTCCTTGAGGGGCGACGCATTGGGCAGGTCGCGCTTGTTGTACTGCACCACGAACGGGATCTTGGTCAGGTCGTAGCCGTACTCGGCCATGTTGTCGTAGAGGTTCTGCATCGACTCGATGTTCGCCTCCATCCGCTCCAGCTGGCTGTCGGCCACGAAGACCACGCCGTCGACCCCCTTGAGGATCAGCTTGCGGGAAGCGTTGTAGTACACCTGGCCCGGCACCGTGTAGAGGTGGAACCGGGTCTTGAAGCCGCGCACCGTGCCCAGGTCGACCGGGAGGAAGTCGAAGAACAGCGTGCGCTCGGTCTCGGTGGCGAGCGAAATGAGCTTGCCGCGCGCGGCGGGGTTCACCTTGCCGTAGACGTGCTCGAGGTTGGTGGTCTTGCCCCCGAGCCCCGGCCCGTAGTACACCAGTTTGCAGTTGATCTCGCGCGAGGCGTAGTTGATCATCGACATGTCGCGAGATCCTTATCCGAAGAGCTTGTCAATTTCGTCCTCGGCTTCCTGGCTGCCGAATCCTTCGAGCTTGGGCGGGGCGCCGCTGTCGCCCCGGTTGAACATGTCCTCGAAGAGCTTGGTGAGTCCTTCGACGGTGACCTTGACCTTCAAGCGGACCATCCCGAGCGTGGTGCGGTTGTCGAACAGCGCGACCAGGATCACCCGGTGCGCCACATCCGCCAGGTACATCGACTCCTTCTCCCCCTGGTGAAACAGGGAGCTGAACTCGTGCTCGCCGATCATCTTGGCGAGCTGGTCGTTGGCGCTGAAGTCCGCGGCGGTGAGCGAGGCGAACGCCTGGGGGTCGAAGGTCGGCGCGTCGCCGACGTTCGCCACCACCTGCCCCGAGCGATCCACCAGGAGCAGGCTCTTCACGTTCGTTTCGCGCAACAGCGCGTTCATCTGTTCCGAGATAGCCTTGAAATCCTCTTCCCGGAACGACCAGCTGGAAGCACCCGGCATCCCGCCCCCGCCTAAGCCAGTTTCGATTCCATGCGGCGCATGATCGCTTCGGCACGCCGGCGCAGCGCGGGATGATCCTCCCACGCGAGGTAGTCGCGAAGCACGCGCACGACCTCGGGCCCCGGATGCCCGCTCAAGTAGCCGAGGGCCGCGAGGCGGCGCAAGGGGCGCTCCGAGAACAGCGAAGTGCGCCACCGGCCCATGGAGCGCTGCGCCAGCAACCCGCCGACGAGGACCCCGGCTGCCAGGGCGCCCGCGAACCACGCCGTCCGGCGCTTCACTCGTGCCCCACCAGGGGGCGCCGGGCGCTGATCGCCTGGGCGATCGTCTCGCCGTCGGCGTACTCCAGCTCGCTGCCCACCGGCAGCCCGCGCGCCAGGCGCGAGAGCCGCACGCCGTGGGGCTGGACCAACCGCTCAAGGTAATGGGCCGTGGCCTCGCCCTCGACCGACGAATTGGTGGCGAGGATGACCTCGCGCACGCCGTCGCCGTTGCCCAGGCGATGGATCAGCGCCCCGATGGCGAGCTGCTCGGGTCCGACGCCGTCGAGCGGGCCCAGCCGCCCGCCGAGGACGTGGTAGACGCCGCGGTACTCACCGGCCCGTTCGATCGCGAGGACGTCGGAGGCTTCCTCGACCACGCACACCGTGGCCTGGTCGCGGCGCGGGTCGGCGCAGATCGGGCACGGATCGGCCTCGGTGAGATTGCCGCAGCGCGAGCAGGCATGCACCCGCTCGCCGAGCGCCTGGACGGCGCGCGCCAGCCGCGCCGATTCCTCGCGCGGCTGCTTGAGCAGAAAATACGTGAGACGCTGCGCCGTCTTGCGGCCGACGCCCGGGAGCTTGGCGAACTCCGCGACCAACTCCTCGATGGCGGACACGGCCGCGCTACAGTGGAAACGGCAACGGGAACGGCAGCGCGCTCTGCACCTTGCGCGCCTCTTCCTGGGCGATCTCGCCGGCCTTCTTCTGGACTTCGGTCATCGCGGCGAGCACCAGGTCCTCGAGCATCTCGACGTCGCCCGAGAGCACGCTCGGATCAATCTTGACGTCGCGGACCTTCCCCTGCCCGTCGGCGGTGATGGTCACCATCCCGGCGCCCGCGGTGCCGGTCACGGTCCTGGAGGCCAGCTCGGTCTGCATCGCGGCCAGCCGCCCCTGCACCTGCTGACTCATCTGCAGGAGAGCACGTATGTCGGTCATTCGTGGAAACTTAGAGGTCCACAAGGTCCGGGGCAAGCGGACTAGTCGAGCAGCTCCAAGTCCATGGCATCCATGGCGCTATCGAGCGCCGGATCCTTGCCCCGGAGGGCCTTGGCCCGCTCCGCCTGGGCGCCGGAAACCGTGAGGCGTTCGGCCTTGGACGGCGGCCCGGGCGCACGCGGGGAGAGCGGGACGTCATCCATCGGCTTGGCGGCCGGCCGACCGGGCGCCGGGGCCGCCGGGCGACTGGGAGCAGAGGCCAGCTCGCTCCCCACCAGGCCCACCCGCACCGGCGTCCCGAGGACCCGGCCGGCCACGCCCTCGATCGCCACCCGGTAGCGCTCGATGCTGTCGGCTGCGAGCTCGTGGCCGGCCTGCGGCGCGAGGATCACCACGTCGCCCTCCACCGCCGCCACGTCGGTCAAGCTGAGCATCTCGGCGGCGATCATCTTCCGCTCGCCCCGCAGGGCGTCGAGGATCGCGGGCCAGGAGGCGCGGACGGACTCGGGGGACAGCGGGACAGCGGGACGAGGGGACTGGGGGACGGGAGCGGGCGCCGCCCGCGGTGTTGGCGAAGCCGAGGCGCTGGCGCCCGAGTCGCGCATCGCGGGAGCCACTGGCGCACGGTGTTCACCCCGTCCCCCGGTCCCGCTGTCCCCCCGTCCCCCGCCTTTCAGCAGCTCCGCGATCTCCACCGTCCGGTCCATCAGCGCCCAGCGCACCAGGAGCAGCTCGATCGTGAGCCGCGGCGTCTGGCCGCGACGGATCGTTTCCTCCGACTCCTCGAGGGCGCGCAGCATACGCAGCAGATCGCCGGCGGCGAGGTCGGTGGCATGCCGGCGCACCGCCTCCTCGAGCACCACGCTGATGCCGTCCGGCTTCGCGCCGAGCTTGATGGCCAGCGCGCCGCGCCACAGGTCACCCGCCCCGTCGGCGAAGGTCACCAGGTCGATGCCCGCCTCGACCAGCGTCGCGACGAACGGAAAGACGGCCTCCGGACGCCGGCCGGCGACGATCCCCAGCAGCTCGGCGAAGACGTCGTCGCCCACCAGCCCGAGCACCTCGCGCACCCGCGTCGCGGTGATCGCGCCGCCGCCGAAGGCGGTGACCTGGTCGAGCACCGAGAGGGCGTCGCGCAGGCCGCCGTCGGCCACGCGCGCGATGACCTGCACCGCGTCGTCGTCGATCGCGAGTTGTTCCTGCGCCGCGACCGCCGCGAGGCGATCGGCGATGGCCTTGGGCCCGACCCGGCGGAAGTCGAAGCGCTGGAGCCGGGACATCACCGGCGCGGCGGTGTTGGTGATCTTGTGCGGCTCGGTGGTGGCGAAGACGAAGACGACGCCGGGCGGCGGCTCCTCGAGCACCTTGAGGAGGGTGTTCCAGGCCTCGCGCGTCAGCATGTGGGCTTCGTCCACGATGTAGATCTTGTGACGCCCCTCCTGGCTCGCCGCGTACATCGCCCGCTCGCGCAGCTCCCGCGCGTCGTCGACGCCGCGGTTGCTCGCGGCGTCGATCTCGACCACGTCGAGCGAGGTCGAGCCCGCCCAGATGCGCTCGCACGAGGCGCAAGTGCCGCAGGGCTCGCCACCCGTCGCCCTGCCGGCGTGCCGGGTCTCGCAGTTGAGGGCCATCGCCAGGATGCGCGCGGCCGTCGTCTTGCCGACGCCGCGCGGCCCGCAGAGCAGGTAGCCGTGGGCGACGCGGCCCTGCTCGACCGCGCCGACCAGGGCGCGGGCGACATGCTCCTGGCCGATGAGATCGGCGAAGCGATGGGGGCGGTATTTGCGCGCGAGAGCGACGTGCATGAGGAGGTGTAAGGTAACCGGCGCGGGAGCGCGCCGCGATGCGTCAGTCGCGCGAACCGGCATGCCTCTCGGAAACGGCGCGCGCGACGGGACGCACGAAGAACTGGTTGAAGAGCATCGTGCCCCACGGGTCGTCGAGCGGCACGCCGGCGCGACAACCGTCGAGATTCGTCGCGCCGCCGACCAGCGCGGCGAGCATCTCGCGCACCGATGCAACGATCAGAATGGAAGGGGATTGCCCCAGGCGACCCGCCGCGACAACGAACATCTCTTAGCGCTGCTGCCTTCGGGGCCCTGACGCGGTTCGAGCGCCGTTACCCGACGGACCTGGGGCGCCGGAAAGATAGCATCGTCCGGCTCCCAGGCTAGTGGACTGTAGTCATGAGTTCGAAAGTGCTCTGATCCGCCGGGTGGGATCGGCATAGGACCAGCGGAATGGGGTGGCGGTGCGATTGTACTGCCGGATGTAGCGCCGCAGCTTGCG
>JBGOSS010000091.1:0-9610 GCA_041476105.1 Gemmatimonadota bacterium | reverse complement strand
TCGCCACGGTGATCGCGTCAGCGGCGTGCGCGCACTGCAGGGCGGGCGCGAATGGCTCTTCACCGCGGGACTGGTCGTCGGCGCCGACGGACGTCACTCCACGGTGGCGCGGCTGGTTGGGGCCCAGGAGTACCTCGGTTACGACGCGCGGCGTGCAGGGTATTGGGGCTACTGGGATGCGCCGACGTTCTGGCATACGGACGCCGCCTATCGCTTCGACATGTACTTCAGTCATTTTGGCGGCGAAACGGGTGTGGTCTTCCCGACGGACCATAACCAGCTGCTGATCGGCAGTTGGCCACCCGCGGATCGCACTGCGTCCTGGCGCGCCGACCCGGAACGCACACTTTGTACGGTGCTAGCATCGGAGCCCGTGATCGGCCCGCTCCTGCGCGATTCGCGCCCGGTAGGCAAGGTTCGTGGCACGCTGAAGGAACGGTTCTTTTTTCGGACCGGCGCGGGCAACGGCTGGACGCTGGTTGGCGACGCCGGCCATCACAAGGACTTCGTCATAGGGGACGGCATCACCGAGGCACTTCTCCAGGCACGGAGCCTGGCCCCGGCGATCGCGGCGGGAAGCGATGCGGCGTTAGTCCGCTGGTGGCGTGCCCGGGATGTTGCGGCCCTGCCATGGTACCATCTCGGGAAGGAAGCAGGGGCTCCGGGGCCGCTGCCAGAACTCTTGCGCGTCCTTTGCTCACGGCTCGAGGCGCACCCGACGCTGAAGGCGCGCATCATTGAGGCCGTTGACCGGCGGCAGTTACCCGTCGACATGACTCTAGCTTGGTACGTCGCTCGCTGGACTTTGGCTGCCGCCATGCGCGGGCGCCCGCAGGTCCTTGCGGATCTGCTGGCCACCGCCGCGCGCGCTGCAGGAACCTACCGTGAGCTGCGCACGCGACGCAGGCTGCTAGCGAGCGCAGACGCATCAGCCGCGCACGGGGACGTACGCACGTGACCGCCGCCTAACATGCGCTTGAAGCTGCCGGTCCGCGCGCTGTACATTGGGGCGTGTCCGCTGCGACGTGCCGTGCGCGCGGCCCGCCGCGTAAGCGCGACTCGTTAGGCGCCATGATGACACAGCTCACAGATGGTGCCATCGCGCAATGAGCGCGCTATCCGTGTCGCTCTTGGTCGTCCAGGTAGCTGCGGCGGGGGCACGTGCGTCGGCTCCGTATTACGGCCCGGTCGTCGACGTCCACTTTCACGCATTTCATCGCGACTCGTTCGCCGTGCGAGTCGCCGAGCTCGAGCGCTTTCACGCGGTGCGAGCGCTTGTCAGTGGACTCGACTCGGGGGTCACGGACTGGGTGGCCCGTGGGCAGGGTCGCCTCCTCCGCGGCCTGCTGCTGCCTTGCGTGCCGAAGCTGCTCGGCCTGAAAGCCTGCTATCCCTCACGAACCTTCGCGCCACCAGTCGAATGGGTGCGCGCCGAGCTTGCGGCGGGACGGATCGTGGCCCTCGGGGAGGTTGTGGCGATCTATGGCGGCCTGTCCCCGGCCGACTCGGTGCTGGAGCCGTACTTCGCGCTCGCCGAACAGGCGGTCGTCCCAGTCGGCATCCACATGGGCATTGGCCCGCCGAATACGCCGTTTGATTGTTGCGCGCAATTCCGCACCTACCTTGGTCGGCCCCACCTCCTCGAGGATGTCCTGGTGCGGCACCCCAGGTTCCGGGCGTTTGTGTCCCACGCCGGCTACCCGTACGGCGACGAGATGGTGGCCCTACTGTCGGTCTATCCCAACCTCTACGTCGATATCGCGGCGATCGCGATGCCCGCCTTCGTTCCGCGCCCGGGCGTTCTACGCCTACCTTCAACGCTTGGTCTCTCTGGGCTTTGCCAATCGGATCATGTTTGGCTCCGACTATGAGGGCGCCGTCGGTCCCGTAATCGACGCCGTCAACGCCGCGCCCTTCTTGACCCACACACAGAAGGCCGCGATCCTGTGCGGCAATGCCCTTCGCTTCTTGTGACTGCGCGCCGTTGTCTGTACACGGAGGCATGGCGCCTAACTATGGCTTGAAGTTGCCGGCGCGGCCCGCCGTCGGGTACATTGCTCTGGCTGCGGGCGACCGCGCCGCCGCTTAAGCCTATTCGTTAGGCAGCCCAACGTTGCACAATCGACAAGGGTTCTGCCCAGCGCTTGAGGGTTCTGTTTGCGACGCCGCGCGACTCGTGGTACAATCGCAACTGCGGCAACACATTCGACCCAGGAGGGTGATATGCGAAACGCACGCGGGCTGCTCTGGGCGCTCTGCGCGGTGGCACTGCCCGGCACTGCGCACGGACAACAGGCGCCGATGCGGACGCCGGCCGACGGCCACACGATCCACGTCCTCGCTCCGCACGTCGTCAACGGTCAGGCGATGGGCCCGTTCCACCACTACTGCAAGGTGATCTCACCCGAGCCGGTGATCGAGTGCCTGATCTACGAATCCACCGACACGCTGGCCCCGCTCGAGCAGATCGAGTACATCGTGGCCAAGTCCATCACACGGACGGACGTCATCTCGCTCGCCGACTGGAACCGGAACTGGCACGATCACACTCAGGAAATCGCTACCGGACGGGTGCAGGTACTCGACCTGCCACCGGACCAGGCTACCAGCGTGGCGAATCTGGTCACCACCACCGACGGGATCATCTTCCACCTCTGGTCGCACGGCGACCGGGTGCCGAACGGCCAGCCGGTGATCGCACAGTCGGTGGGGCACGTGAACATCACCATGACGGAGAAAATGAATCGGGGCCGGACGAACTAACCTTGCGCAGTACCTAGACATCCAAGGCGGGCTGCCTAACAAGGGTTTGAAGCTGCCAAGCCGCGGCGGGTCTGGCTGCCAGAACAGCTCGGTGCTATCGTGCTCGACGCTGCGGTGTTGCCCGCCGCGGCTTGCAGCTCAAACCCCGTACGTCATGCGCCACGTGGGAGGCCCCTGTGCGCTTCACCGTCCTGCTGCTTGCCGTCGCCCTTGCCACTGTAGGTTGCCGCGGTGGCGCCGATCGCTCGGACTCGGTATCCGATTCGGTGGCGATCCGGCAGCTGTATAGCGACTTGCCTGGCGCCGTCGACCGTTCAGACATTGACGGCTACCTTCGGCTGCTCGACGACAGCGTGACGCTCCTCCTCCCCGGAGCGGCGAGCATGCACGGTGTCGCGGCAGTGCGCACCACGCTGGCCGGGATGTTCGGCACCGCCCGTTACCATGCGGTGCTTGAGCCTCCACAGCAGCTTGAAGTAGCGGGGTCGTGGGCGTTTGTGCAGTACCGCGGCCGCTTCACCACGATTCCACGGGTCGGGGACAGCACGGTGGCGCGGAACCGGTATCTGGACATACTCCAGCGCCAGCCGGATCGCTCGTGGCGCCTTTTGCTGCATAGCATGCAAGCCGACGGCGCGCCTTCCCCCTAGAGTGGTGGAGTGGCACGCGGCGCATAACTACGGGCAGAAGCTGACGAGCCGGCTGGCTGCGCTGGCGCGCGACTACTCCGGCTCTCATACTCGACGGCGAGGCCAGCGCGGCCAAGGCGCCGGCTCGCAGCTTAACCCTGTTCGTTAGGCGGCGGCCTTGTGCTGGGCTTATGAACCCCCCAGCGGCCTGAGGAGGCCTATGATGCCACGTTCAGCGCAACTCGGCGGTGCGATGCTGGCAGCCATCATACTCGGTTGTGCGCAGCCCACACCCTCGGACCTCACAGACGCCCAGCGCGCGGCGGTCACAGATTCTATCCTGGCCATCACGCGAGGTTGGGCGGACGCAGCCAACGCGCTCGACGCCAGCCGGCTTGCGTCCACTATTACCTCGGATCCGGAGCTCACGTTTGCCGCGGATGGAAGCCTCCTGCTCATTCCCCACGACTCACTCATATCGATGTATCGCAGCATCTACCGGGGCTTCCGCAGCATGGCCTTCGTGTGGGATACTTTGCGTGTGTCAGTGCTTGGGCCTGATGCCGGTGTTCTCTCTGGCGCCGGACACGTCGCGGTAACCGATACTAGCGGCCACACCGACCGCAAAGGCGTCGCGGTCACGTACGTCTTTGCAAGACGGGGCGGGCGATGGCAGCTTCTGCACGGCCACGCATCGCACCGGGCGCTACCATAGTGACAGTCAGCCTCATCTTGCTCGGAGAGGTCGGTGGTTGGTGGAGGACGCAGGAAAGGCCGCCGCCTAACATGCGCTTGCAGCTGCCGGTCCGCGCGCTGTGCATTGGAGCGTATCCACGGCGGCGTGCCGCGCGCGCGGCCCGCAGCTTAAGCGCGATCCGTTAGGCGGCCAGACATCGAGCAAGGGTACAACCACATGGATCCGTCTAGCTTTCTTCTCGGCGCGCTGGTCGTTTCTGCAAAGGGCCTCGGGATCGGTGCCGTCGGCTTCGGCATCGCTTGGTGGCGTGCCCGCAACCGCATCCACCAGCTCGAAGCCCAGCTCCAACTTGATCCGCAGCCGCTACACGACCGCATGGACCGCCTCGAGGGCACGCTCGATTCCGTGGCCGCCGCGCTAGAGCGTCTCGCCGCAGGGCAAAGCGAGCTTCAACGCCGACTCCCGCCGCCACGAGCCGAGGCGACGGGCTCACAGCGGGCAGCTGAGCTGCCTCCATAGAGTACAGTCTGGCGGCTTAACATGCGCTTGAAGCTGTCGGTCCGGCTGACCGCGCTGGCGGCGCCCGCGCCACCGTGGCGCCAGTGGGCCCAGATGAACCGAGAGATCGTCTCGTGGCTGATCGCGAGCAGCGCATGACGCCGCAGGTACCCGACGACCTGCTCCGGGCTCCATTGCTCCCACAGGAACGCCGCGACCAACGCCAGGTCCGGGGTGGTGAAGCGTTGATTGCGCCGGGAGCGGGCGCGCCGGCCGCCGGCGTACCAGTCGGCCAGCTGCGGGCGGTAGGACCCGTCCGCGTGGGCCCGGTTGCGCCGCACCTCGCGCCCGATCGTGCCGCGGTGGCGCCCCAAGGCCCGGGCCATCGCGGCGGCACTCAGGCCTTGCCGCCGCAGCACGCCCAGCGCATACCTCTCCGCAGAGGTGATCTGGCGGTACATCATCGTAGCCTTCCTGCTCTTGGTCGAGACTGAAGACTATGGTATGCCAGGTCACCCTACGCGTTGAAGCTGACGAGCCGCCGCCGGGTCGGAGCTTGGTGAGCGGTCCGTGGCGTTCACCGCGTTCGCGCGTTAGCGTGGAGGCACTGGTGCGTCCGTATCGTGAGCGTTGGGGCACCTTGCCCGGCGGCGGCTCGCAGCCTAACGCTGTTCGTTAGGTGGCAACTCCAAGAATCAAGGCCAGTCAATCAAGAACAACCCGGTTTCCTCGCCGCCAACCCTGCCCACGACTGCCGCTAGGACAGCCCGCTGGACGGCGGGGCGTCAGGTGGCTATGCTAGGCGCCCTCCCACAACTCGGAGTTCTTGTGCGCCGCACACCCGTAGTGTTGGCTGTCCTAGCTCTTGCCGCTTGCCGGCAAGCGGAGACACCCGACCAGGCGACTGCTCGCATCCAAGCCGAGTCGGCCTCGGCTCGGATCGAGCTTGAGGCCATCATGACTGCTTACGGACGGTACTTCAGCGCCGGTCACACGGACTCACTCCTGGCCTTCTACGCCGACCAGGCTCATGTCATGCCGCCCAACTCGCGTCAGGTCCAGGGACGGGATGCCGTGCGCCAGATGTATGCCGCGGTCTTCCAGAACGGCCCGACCGGGGTGCTGCGGTTTCATGTCGACGACGTGACGGCGAACGGGCCGGTGGCGGTACTCCGGGCAAGTTGGACCTTCACACCGCCCGCGGGGGCGCCGATGCCGCCCGATACGGGCGCCGGCATGGGTGTCTGGCGCAAGACTGACGGTCACTGGAAGATCATGTCAGAGATCTGGCGCAGCGATCTACCGGTGCCCGCACCGGCTCCGCCCCATCGCAGGGGCTAGGGGTTCGCGGCGCCGATTGGCGTTGCCACCTAACACGCGCTTGAAGCTGTCGGTCCGCGCGCTCTACATTGAGCCGCAGCGCTGCATCGTGCCGCGCGCGCGGCCCGCAGATTAAGCGCATCTCGTTAGCCAGCGACGGCCGGATGATCGACGCCATCTGTAGACTGCCCGAACGGTCCAAGACCCTAGAGCAATCAGCCATCGAGATACTCGATCAGGCTGGACTCTCCGCCGCGTCGCTGGTGCACTTGGTGCCGAAGCTGGAAGCACACCTACTCTCATGGCCGCACTTAGTCGACCTTTGGTCCGAATACTCAGAGCGGCGATGGCCCGCAGAGAATCACTGGTACTTTCGTGTCGACACCGGCCCCGCCTACCACGTCTTCCACAAGCCACCTTCGAGCGGTCGTAGCTGCATTTACCCGAGCTTGCCGCGGGCCTGCGCTGAGTTCATTGTTCGCGAGCTCGCCGCCATCCGGCGAGTGATCATTGAGCATAGCGCCCGCATCACTTGGTCAGATGCACAGGCTCGATACGGGCTACCAACGTTCACAGACA
This sequence comes from Gemmatimonadota bacterium, assembly GCA_041476105.1. Taxonomy (GTDB): domain Bacteria; phylum Gemmatimonadota; class Gemmatimonadetes; order Gemmatimonadales; family JACORV01; genus DASXPG01. The sequence continues at coordinate 3,124 of JBGOSS010000091.1, read as the reverse complement.
CAACCGACAAGTCGTGGTTCAAGCACGTACATCCCCACTCCCAAGGCTGGAGTCTAGTGTGCCACTTCGATCGTCCCCCATGCGAGCAGGGTAACCCATCGGTGGCCCGCGTCCACTTCTTGATTGACGACGCACCCACGATCGCCTGGTGCCAGGAACCCGGCTGTGCATGTATCAGAGCGCCACGACCGACCACGCTACAGTCGAGGTGCTCGACTGAACACGTCGCTGGCTCACTAAGGGTTGTAGCTGACGAGCCAGCGCGGTCAAGACGCCGGCTCGCAGCTAAACCCTATCGCGTTAGGCGGCAGGCTTCTGGTGGTGCGCCGGTAGCTTGCCCGGGCCCGCCCAGGTCAGGCCCATTCCGACCGCACCGCGGAAGCGTCTCAGCCACTTCTTCATTACTACCTCACTGCGAGATTGGATCTTCTACCACCGAGCGCGCGCCGAGGCTGCCCCTTGCGGCGTCCTCGGCCTCTCGCCGGGCCTCCGCGAGTCGGCTCATGTCCTCACCGAGGAGGCGCGCGGCGTCCAGCAGCGTCGTGAGCGGCGCGAGATCGTCCGCGTTGGCGTGCAGGCGGAGGAGATCGAGCCGGATGCTTTCCAGCGCGGCGACGCTCTCGGCGAGGTGCGCCGCCGCTGCGTCGCGCCGCGCAGCCAGGACCTCGGCGTCGACTGACCCGGAGGGGGCGAGAGCGGCGACCACGTTGATCTCGGCGCGCGCCCCGGCCGCCTGGGCCTCGAGCGCCGCGACCGTCGCCGGCAACTCGGCGAGTTGCTCGCGGTATGCCTTCGGAAGCGCCGCGAAGAGCTCGCCCGCGGCGACGCCGAGGGCGGCTTCGGTAGCGCGGAAGACCCCGCCGCCCACCGCACGCGAGCGATCGGGAGCGCCGAGCCGCCGCGCGAGCCACTGCCCCGCGCGGCTGTTCCAGAGGCGCTCACGGATCCCCGTCTGCCACCATTCGCGGATCCTGGCGGGAATGAACTGCACGTCGAGCGCATTGCTCACCGCTCCCAGCACCATCGTGCTGAGCACGGGCACGAGGAACCACTCGAGGCCGGTCCGGTTCTCGTGGATCGTCCCCTGGAGAAGCAGCCAGAAGGTGACGGCGAGCCAGGTCCCCGAGGCGACGGTGCCGAGTCGCAGGAGCCGGTGGGAGAGGCTCTCCTCGCCCTCGCGCGACAGCGCCTCGGTCTCGACCCGCTCGCGCCGCGCGACCTCGAGCGCCGAGCGCAGGTCGGCGAGGGTGTGTCCCACGCGGAACTGGCGGCGTGCCTGGTTGAGGTGGAAGCCGACGATCGGCAGCAAGGGCAGCGAGGCGATCGCGGCCAGGCGCACGATGTCTGCCGGCCCAGCCGGCCGCTTGCCTGCCAGCCAGACGACGAGGTTGACGAGGGTAAGGGTGCCGATGACGCCGGACCACGCCATATAGGGGACGAAGAGCGGGTTCCGTGCGCCGAGCCAGGCGCGCAGCGTGGGCGGCAGCGCGGGCCGCGCGTCGGGCGTGGGGGCGAGCGCCGCCGCCATCGCCTCGCCGTCGGCGAATCGGACAGCGGGATCGCGTGCGAGGCATCGGTCGATGGCCGCGCCGAGCGCGGGGGGCAGTCCGGGGGCGACGCGCATCACGCTCGGCGGGGCCTCGGTCGCCTGGCGCACCAGCAGGGCGGGCAGGTTGGACGACTCGAACGGCAGACGGCCGCTCACCGCGAGATAGCCGACGACGCCGAGCGCGTAGATGTCGCTGCGACCATCGACCGGCTCGTTCGCGGCCTGCTCCGGGCTCATGAAGTGCGCGGTCCCCATGATCTTCCCCGGGTCGGTCACGGGGCCGGGGTCTCCACCGCCGTGGGCGATGCCGAAGTCGGTCACCAGCGCGCGGCCCGTGCCCGCCTCGAGCAGAATGTTGTCCGGCTTCACGTCGCGGTGCACGATGTCGCGTCCATGCGCGTAGGCGAGCGCCCAGGCCACCTCGCGCAGCACGCGCGTCGCGTCGGCCGGCGGGAGGGGACCGCGCGTGCGGAGTCGTTCGCCGAGCGTCTCGCCCTCCACGTAGCTCATGACGAAGAAGACGAAACCGCGCGACTCGCCGACGCGATGGATCGGGACGATGTGCGGGTGGGAGAGGCCGGCGGCCGTGCGGGCCTCTCGCACGAAGCGCTCGCGCGCCGCCGCGGCGCGGGCGAGGTGGGTCGGCAGGACCTTGATGGCGACGTCGCGATCCAGCTGCACATCGCGCGCGAGGTAGACCACTCCCATGCCGCCACGACCGAGCTCGCGCTCGAGCGAGTACTCACCGGCCAGGGCGGCCTGCAGGTCGAGGAACTCGGCGGAGGGATGGGACATGACGTGAACAGATGTCGGAGACGTTTCGCGCCGCGGCTGGCGTGTGAAGAGTGAATGGTAATGGTCGGGCCCGGGCTAGCCTCGATCGATGCGGCGTTCAAGGCAGCCGCCGAGATAGCGCTGGCCATTGTGGCGGCTCGCTGCGCTCGCTGCCACTTTCACTCATCGGTTTTCTGACTGAAGCATGACTGTGCTCGCGGGTTTGCCACGATGATTACGGGACGGTGGGGAAAGCCCTCCGAGGTGCTGCTCGACCTCATCGTCGATGGGGACGGATCGGTCCGTGGCGTTGCGAATCCCGGCAGGCAGAACGCGCCGATTCGCCAGGGGCATTTTGACTCCATCTCCGGCGCGGTGAATCTCGAAGGTGAACACGTCAGGCCCGACGGAACGACCCTGACGTTTCGCATCGCCGGGCGTCTCGATGGGCGGACGCTTCGTCTCACGTACCAGTTCGGCGACATGCGGGGCGACGTCGCTGTGGTGCGCGTGGAGGAATACACGCCACCGCCGCTCACCCTCTGGGATCGACTGAAACCGCGTATTGCCGGGATCAAGCGCTGGATCTACGCGCGAACGCGGCCAACAGGAGAGCAGAATGCGCGCGGGTTGCGTGAGCGAGGCGAGTCGCTGGACTCGATCACCTGGCGCGACGCGGTTGTGGCCGACATCCCGGCCCTGGCCGAGCTGCACGTGACGACGTGGAACGCGACCTACAACACCACGCGCGGTCCGACGATCGCGACGCGCACCTGGCAATGGAACCAGGTGTTCGCGAAG
>JBGOSS010000090.1:0-10308 GCA_041476105.1 Gemmatimonadota bacterium | reverse complement strand
TGGGGCAAGCTCACCTGGATGCCGAGCGAGCGCGCCGGGGTGGAGCTGCAGGCCAACGCGTACACCTTCGACGCGGAGACGATCACGCCGCTGGGGACGGGAGGCGTGCCCATCCCCGGGCGCCACCCGCATCGCAGCGACCTCTTCGTGCGCGCCTTCACCGCGACGCGCGCCGACGGCCTGGGGCTGCGTTTCGACGCCCTGCTGGGCAGCAGCACCTACGGTGACACCAGCGGGCTCCAGCAGGCGGAGGGACAGGCGGCGTTCACGCTGAGCTATCGCGGAAGCCGCTGGTCCGCCGAAGGATGGGGACGGCTGCGCGACGGCACTTCGCCGTTCGAGGCGGGCACCCGGCTGGCCCTGAGCCCGCTGCGGATGCTCACGTTGAGCGGATCCGCCCGCGAGCGCACCGTGCTGGGCGGCGGGGACATGCAGGAGGTGACGTCGGCCGCCGAGGTGCGTCTCCTTCCCTGGGTCGCGCTGCACGGGGACCTGCGCTGGCGCCGGCTCAACGACTCGCTCTTCGTCGCCAGCGATTCGACCGAGACGGTGCTCGACTGGAGCGCGGGTCTCGGCGTCACCGGGCGGGTGTTCTCGTTCGATGCGTCGCTCACCCGGCGCGGCGACTTTTCCGCTCCCGCCTTCGGTCTCTTCAGGGCGCAGCTCCCGGGCACCCTGACCGCCGGCGCCACGGCGCCTCAGGTGAGCTACCGGTTCCAGCCGAGGCCCTGGTTCAGCATCAGCGGGTGGTTCCGCCAGCCCTCGACCGACAGCGTCCAGTTCGATCCGCCCCGGCACTCCATCACCCGGTTCACCTTCCGGTCGATGTTCCTGCCGCACTTTCGCCGGGGGGCGTTCGACCTCCAGGCGACGTTCGAGTTCGAAGGGTGGGGCAGCGGCGTGGCGGGCCGGGACGCAGCCGGTGCGCCGATCGCTCTGGCGGGGCATACCGTCCTCAACTTCTACCTCCAGTTTCGTCTGGTCGGGGCCCTCATCTACTGGAGCCTGCGCAACACGCAACTCATTCACTACGAAGATCTTCCGGGCTTCACCCTCCCGCGGAACCTCCAACGCTTCGGCATCCGTTGGGAGTTTACCAACTGACCAGAGGTACCGAAGGTGACGGAGGTGACGGAGGTGACGGAGGGTTGAGGGGATTGAGGGAGGTTGCAGAGGCTGCGCAGAATGGGGAGGGAACCTCCTATCGTCAATCCCGTCAAGCACATCCCTTCTTCTCCTCAACCCTCTGTCACTTCCAACCGTCCGTCACGTCCGTTACCTTTCAAGGCTATGCCGCTCCGCAGCATGACCGGGTTTGGGGCCGCCGAGGGGGCGGCGGGTGGCGGGCGGCTGCGGCTCGAGATTCGGACGGTCAACCACCGGCACCTCGCCGTGCAGCTCAAGGCGCCATCCGAGCTGTCCGCACTCGAGACCGACGTGCGCGAGCGGCTACGGAAGCACTTCGAGCGGGGCCATGCCAGCGTGAGTGCCCGCTGGGTGGATGCGCCGGAAGCGTCGGGCGGCGTCGAGGTGGACCTGGAGCGGGCCCGGGCGGTCGTCGCGGCGCTGCGCTCCGTAGGGAAGGCGCTCAAGATCAAGGGCGACCTCGACCTGTCCACGGTAGCGCGCATCCCCGACGTGGTGCGCGTCTCCGCTTCCGAGGCCTCGGTGCAGGGCGAGGAAGTCCTGGCCATCGTCGACGAGGCCGCGAGGGCGTGCGTCCTGATGCGCGAGCGGGAAGGGGCCGCCCTGGTGCGCGACCTGCTCGGGCGGCTCACCACGCTCACGGCGAAGGCGGCGCAGATCCGGCAGCGCGCCCCCGAGCGGCTGGTGGCCGAGAAGGAGCGGCTGAGCCGCAACGTGCAGGAGCTGGCGGCCGGCGTGGCATTGGACCAGAGCCGGATGGCGCAGGAGATCGCCCATATCGCCGACCGGCTCGACATCACCGAGGAGCTGGTGCGCTTCTCGGCCCACGTCGAGGCGGTGCGCTCGGCCCTGGGTGGCGAGGGCGCCGCGGTCGGCAAGCAGCTCGGCTTTCTCCTCCAGGAGCTGGGGCGCGAGACCAACACCATCGGCTCCAAGGCCAACGACGCGCCGATCGCCGAAGCCGTCATCGCGATGAAGGGCGAGCTGGAGCGCATGCGCGAGCAGATCGAGAACCTCGAGTGATGGCGTTCCCGCTGGTGCTCTCGTCCCCATCGGGAGGCGGCAAGACGACGATCGCCCGCTCGCTCCTGTCCGCGCGGGAGGACCTGGGGTACTCGATCTCGGCAACGACGCGCAAGGCCCGGCCCGAGGAGACCGACGGGAAGGACTATTTCTTCCTGAGCCGCGCGGAGTTCGAGCGTCGGATCAAGGCCGGCGAGTTCATCGAGTCGGCCGAGTATGGCGGGCAGCTCTACGGGACGCTCCGCTCGCAGGTGGAGTCGGTGCTGGCCTCGGGACGGCACGTGGTGCTCGACATCGAGATCCACGGCGCGCAGGAGGTGCGGCGGCTCTTCCCCGACGCGGTGCTGGTGTTCATCATGCCGCCCTCGGCCGAGGAGCTCATCCGGCGGCTGGGCGGCAAGGCCGGGACCCGGGCGGCGAACCTCGACCAGCGGCTCAAGCGGGCCGTCGTGGAGCTCAACGAAGCCTTGCAGTACGACTACGTCGTCGTGAACACCGACCGGACGGCGGCGGTGGCCGAAGTGGCCGCGATTCTCGACGCCGAGGTGCACCGGCCGCGGCGGAACCCGGAACTGAGCGAACAGCTGGTCCAGCTGGGCCGTGACATCACGGCGATGCTGGGCCAGATCATGCAGAAAGCGGGAGGCTGAACGATGCGGGTCTTCACCCCGGTGGAAATCGCCAAGCAGGCGGGCAACAAGTACGTGGGCGTGCTGGTGGCGGCGAAGTTCGCGCGGTTCGTGAACGATTTTCCGCGCGATCGCTCCTTCCAGTACGAGAAGAAGCTCACGACCACGTCCCTGGAAGAGCTGTCGAGCGGCGCGCTGACTTACAAGATCACGCGGCGCCGGCGCCAGGACGCGTGACCGGCGTCGCCGGCCGGCACGTCGTTCTCGGCGTGTCGGGCGGTATCGCGAGCTATAAGGCCTGCACCGTGGCGCGCCGCCTCACCGAGGCGGGCGCGCTGGTGGACGTCGTGATGACGCCGTCCGCCACCGAGTTCATCCGACCCCTGACCTTCGAAGCCCTCACCGCGCGGCCGGTCGTCAGCTCCCTCTGGGAGCCGGGCCGCTCGCTCGATCACGTCCGCCTGGGCCGCGAGCCCGACCTGATCGTCGTGGCCCCGGCCACCGCGCAAACCATCGCCCGCATGGCCCAGGGGATGGCCGACGACTTCCTCACCGCGCTGCTGCTGGCCCGGCGCGCGCCGGTGCTGCTCTGTCCCGCGATGAACGACGCGATGTACGCCCATCCGGCCACGCGCGCGAATCTCAAGCGTCTGGCGGACGGCGCCGCCCAGACGGGGAGCCTGACCATCCTGGGTCCCGTGAGCGGGCCGCTGGCCCACGGCGAGGGCGAAGGGCCCGGGCGGATGGTGGAGCCCGAGGAGATCGTCGCGTGGGCGGAACGGCTGCTGAGGAGCGCAGCGCCCTTCGCGGGGAAACAGGTCGTCGTGACGGCGGGGCCGACGCGCGAGGCGCTCGACCCGGTGCGGGTGGTGACCAACCGCTCGAGCGGCAGGATGGGGTACGCCCTGGCGCGGGCGGCCTGGCTGCGGGGCGCGGCGGTCACGCTGATCGCGGGTCCCGGCGCGCTGGCCGACCCGGTTGGCGTGAAGCTGGTGCGCGTCGAGACGACCGGCGAGATGAAAGACGCGGTCAGCCAGTCGCTCTCGTCGGCCGACTGCCTGATCATGGCGGCTGCGCCCGCCGACTACGCGCCGACAGCGGTGGCGAGCCAGAAGGCCAAGCGCGACGCGGGCCCGGTGAAGGTGGTGCTCGAACCCACCGAAGACATCCTGTCGAGCACCGCCTATTGGCGCCGCAGCAGCGCGGTGATGGTCGGCTTCGCGCTCGAGACGCACGACCTGGTGGCGAACGCGCGCGAGAAGCTGGTGAAGAAGCAGCTTGACCTGATCGTCGCCAACAGCGCCACCGAAGCCGCGGCGGGTCCCGAGTCCGAGACCAACAAGGTCACCCTGGTGACCGCGGATCAGGCCGAGGAGCTGCCGCTGATGAGCAAGGCAGCGGCCGCCGAGGCGATCCTCGATCGCGTGACGAACCTGATGGCCTCGAGGGCGGCCGGGCGGTAGCTGACGGTGCGGCGGCAGGACGCCCTCCGCCCTGCCGCGGCACCCACCGACCGATCGATGGCGTGGCCAGCGCTACGATGTCACGCAGACCAGGTACACTTCGACAGTGCCGCTGAAGGTCAGGTTGGGATTGTTCGCAATGACCTGCCATCCTCGAACCGATGGGCGGCTCGCAAGAATGAAGACATCGCCCAGGGGATTGCCGAACCCTCCACTCACCGGGGTCTTTCCGGCCGGGCAAAAGGCTTCGGCGGTCTTGTTTGAATTGGGTGGAACCAGCGCCGAGATGCTGATGGCCTCGTAGCCGCTGAGAATGCTGCCGGCGGGACCCTGAGGTCCTGCGGGCCCCGCCGCTCCCGCCGCTCCGTTGGCCCCAGGAGACCCCTGCGGACCGGGAAGCCCGATACCTGTCAGCCCTGTCGGTCCAGTTGGTCCCGCAGGCCCCTGTGCTCCCTGAAGTCCGAAGCCGGTGAGGCCTTGAGGGCCTGCTGGGCCTTGAGGGCCTTCATGGCCCTGCGGACCGGTGGCTCCCTCCTGGCCCGGCCGACCTTGCAGTCCTTGCGGCCCCGGGGCCCCCTCAACCCCTGGCGCGCCCTGCGCACCTGTCGCTCCGGGCCGGCCTTCAGGTCCCGGTGGGCCCTCGCGCCCATCGGCTCCTGCCGGACCTTGCGCACCCGTGGCTCCTGGCGCGCCCGTCGCTCCCGGCGCCCCGTTGGTACCGGCAGGTCCCTGCGCCCCAGCGGGTCCGGCGGCTCCGGCAGGCCCTGCGGCTCCCGCTGCGCCGTCCACTCCGGGAGGGCCGGTCGGTCCCGCCGGCCCCTGAATGCCCTGCGGCCCCGGGGGACCCGCGGTGCCCGCCGCGTTATCCACCCAGCTGAACAGCACGTGGCGTTCGCCCAGGCACTGTTGCGGCAGCCCGGGCTCCTTGATCCGATACACCGTGCCGATGAGCGGCACGTAGCAGGCGTAGAAGGTCTTGGGGGTCGGTGGCGACGGTGTGTCCCCTCCCAACTGAGCCTGGATCGCTTGTGCCTCCGTTGCGGAGGCAACCCCGATCAGCAGCAGATACACCGCGCCCGCGCGCAATCCACTCGTCAGGCAACGCATGGTGTGACCTCCCGCCGCGGAGGCGATCCTTGATCGCCTCGCGGCGCTGGTTTCCCCGAAGAAGAAGTGCTTCCGCCGATCCGCTGACGTCCCCTTCAGCCGGTTACGCAAATCGCATAGACGGTGAGGGTTGTCTCGCTTTCAGTGAATCCATTCACCCGCCATGATTGGTCGGTGTCCGGAAAGGAACCGATGATCGTCACGGCACCGACCGTATTCGTGAAGCCTCCCCCCACGACCTTTGTCCCGCTTGGACAAGACGACCCAACGAAGAATTGCCTTTGAGCGCCGGCGAGATGAGGCGTGGAGACACGCACATAGCCGGACATTCCTCCGGCGGGCCCCTGCGGTCCCTCGGGTCCCTGTGCTCCCTGAAGCCCGAAGCCGGTGAGGCCTTGAGGGCCTGGAGGGCCTTCATGGCCCTGCGGCCCGGCGGCTCCCTCGGGCCCCTGCGGACCTTGCTGCCCCTGCGGCCCCGCGGCCCCCTCAACCCCTGGCGCGCCCTGCGCACCGGTTGGTCCGGGCCGGCCTTCAGGTCCCACTGGGCCCTCGCGCCCATCGGCTCCCGCCGGGCCCTGCGCACCCGCGGCACCCGGCGTCCCGTTCGTGCCGGCAGGCCCCTGTGCCCCAGCGGGTCCGGCGGCTCCGGCAGGCCCTGCGGCTCCCGCCGCGCCGTCTACTCCGGGAGCGCCGGTCGGTCCGACCGGCCCTTGAATGCCCTGCGGCCCCGGCGGCCCCGCGGTGCCCGCCGCGTTGTCCACCCAGCTGAACATCACGTGTTGACCGAAGAAGCACGCCTGCGGTAGTCCGGGCTCTTTGATCCGGTACACCGTGCCGATGAGCGGGACGTAGCAGGCGTAGAAGGTCTTGGGGGTCGGTGGCGACGGTGTGTCCCCTCCCAACTGAGCCTGGATCGCCTGCGCCTCCGCTGCGGAGGCAACCCCGAGCAACAGGGCGCCCGCGCGCACTCCACTCGTCAGGCAACGCATTGGACCTCCCTATCGCCTGGCGGCGGGAGCGCCGCCGGAAGAATTGAGCCTTGCCGGCCCCTGGACCTGCGTCACATCACGGCCATTCAGCACGGCTTCGGTGTGGTCGAGCACCAGCCGGATCGCCGAGCTGGTGACGCTTTCCCTGGCGCCGACGCCGCCGGCGATGTCCAGCGCCCGGCGTGCGCTCGCGAGGGCACGCCGCGCGCCGGCCGCGTCGCCCGCCGCGACGCGCCCCGACAACTCGTCCAGGTGGATCCTCAGGATCACGGCGCCGACGCGATCATCGAGCGAGGGAACGAGGTGGCTGGTGGCATCTTCCAGCGCCGCGCCGAGAGCCGCCAGCTGCTCTGGCGAGCCGAGCGGACGAGCAGCGGTGGGCCTGGCCGCCGCCGTTTCGGTGGCGTCGGGTTTGGTGACCTCGCCAGGCTGGCAGGCCGCCAGGTACAGCAGGCCCGCGGCCAGTGCGAAGCCTCGAGCGCGCCAGGGCTGTTGGTGCTGGGTCATCGAGAAGCCTCCGGATTTGCCGCGCCCCGGGGCGCGGGCTAGGTTCGAACACGTTAAGTGACCCCCCGTAAAGCCGGCGCCAAGCGGGCGTCAATCGGAAGTTGACGGCGATGATCCAGCTCAGAACCCTCGGCAGCTGCGACCTCAGCGCACCCGACCGCCCCGAAGCGGCCGCGGTTTTGACGCAGCCCAAGCGTTTCGCCCTGCTGGTCTACCTGGCCACGGCCACGCCGCGCGGCTTCGTCCGCCGCGACACCCTGCTGGCGCTCTTCTGGCCCGAGACCGACCAGGTGCACGGCCGCCAGGTGCTGCGCCAGACGGTCTACCTGCTGCGTCAATCGCTCGGCACCGACGCGATCGCGAGCCGCGGGGACGAGGAGATCGCCGTGAACACCGATGCGCTACGGTGCGACGTCGGACTGTTCGAGGAGGCGCTGGCCGCGGGGCGCACAGCGGACGCGCTCGAGAGCTACCGAGGCGACTTCCTCGCCGGCCTGCACGTCCCCGATGCCTCGCAGGCGCTGGCTGAATGGATCGAAGGCGAGCGGCGCCGGCTGCGCGCGCTCGCGACCGGCGGCGCCTGGGCCCTCGCGAAGGGGGAAGAGCAGGGGGGCAACGGCGCGGGCGCGTCCCATTGGGCTCGTCGCGCCGTGGCGCTGGATCCGGACGACGAGCACGGCGTCAAAGACCTGATGCTGCTGCTGGCGAGGGTGGGCGACCGTGCGGGAGCACTGCGGGCCTACGCCGAGTACACCAGGCGAGCCAGGGAGGAACTCGACGCGGAGCCCGGGCCCGAGCTTCGTCAGTTAGCGGAGTCGCTGCGCGGCGCGGCGACGTCGGCCCCGGAGCCGAGCGCATCCGCCGTACCGGCCGAAGGGTCGGCACCGACCGCCTCTCCGGCCCTTGCGCCGATGGTTTCAGTTGCGCCCCGTCGGCGCCAGCGGATGCTCGTCGGCGCGGCCGTTGCGTTGGGTCTGGTGATCCTCGCGGCCGGCGTCATCCGAGTGACGCGTGGTTCTTCCGCGCCGCCGGTGATCGCGGTGGGACCGATTACCGACGCGTTCGCGGGTGAAGGAACAGCATCGAATGTGCCGGCGGACCTGCTCTCCACCAGTCTCACGCGCCTCGTCGGGCTCCACGTGATCCCGGTGACTCGCCTGTACGACCTGGAGGCGCAGTTGCGCGCAGCCGGCCGGCCGGGAGCCAGCGTCATCGAGGCCGCGCGCGAGGCAGGTGCCGGCGAGCTGATCCAGGGCACGCTGCACCGCGCGGCTGCTGATCGCCTCCAGCTCGACCTCCAGGTGATCCACCTTGCGAGCGGCGCCGTGGAGCGCGCCTATCGCGCCGAAGGCGCCGATTTGTTCGCCGTGGTGGACGATGCCACGTCCCGGATCGCCCTCAGCTTCGGCGTGCCCTCTCCGCCGGGGCGGATCACCGACGTGACGACGCAGTCCGTCGTGGCCTACCGGCTCTACGACCAAGGACTGCGCTCCTACTACCTGGACGACGTGACCGGGGCATTGCGGCTGTTCACGGCCGCCCTGGCGGAAGACTCGTCGTTCGCCATGGCGGCCTACTATGCCGGCCTTGCCGCGTCGGTCGCGCACCTGAACGACGGCGGGCCTTTCCTGATCCGCGCCGCGCGGCTGGCGGACCGGGCGACCGACCGCGAGCGGTTGCTTATCCTGGAAGGCGTGGCGGAGCTGGCGATGTCGCCGGCCGCGAATGCCCTGGCCGACACGCTGGTGGTACGTTACCCCCTCGATCCGGACGCGCAATTCGCCGTGGGCCACTCGCTGGAGCGCCGCGGCGACTTCCTCGCGGCGGCGCGCCAGTACCGGCGTGTAATCGCGATGGATTCGCTGAGCCTGGCGCGGCACTCGGCCCGGTGCCTGGCGTGCGAAGCGTATCAGCGGCTGTGGTGGTCGTACATCTATGCCGACTCCGCGGCCGCGGCCGAGCGGGTAGCTCGCGACATGGACCGCGCCCAGCATGGGAACAGCGCCTTGTGGCTCCTGGGCGTCGCCCTGGCCCGGCAGGACAAGGGGCGCGCGGCATACCAGGTCTGGGCGAGCGCCGACTCCGCGCGGGGCGGATCGGGGAACCTCGAGCTGGGCGCCGTACTGCTCGCAATCAGGAGCGGGGACTTCGCCCGGGCGGATGAAGCACTGCGCCGGTTGATGCGTACCGGAAGCCAGCCGATGCGTGCGGACGCTGCCTGGCTTCTCGTCATCAGCCTGCGGGCGCAGGGGCGCCTGGTCGAGGCGTTGGGCGTGGCCCGCAACGTGCCGCTGTTCCCCGCCACCGGGACCGTGCTGCTCGAGTCTGGCCGCGCCCTTGAGGCCGCGGCCCTTTTCGAGCGGCAGCTGCATACGGCGGTCGCCCCCGAATTCCCGGGCCACATCGCCAGGCACGAAGCGTGGCAGCTCACTCACGTTGCCACCTGTCTGGCGGCGGTGGGCGACACCGTGCGCCTGGCCGCGCTCGCCGACTCGGTCGAGCATCAGGGCAGTCGCAGCGGCTTCGGTCGGGACCCGCGACTGCACCACTACATCCGCGGCCTTCTCTGGAAGGCACGCGGCAATCTTGCCCGGGCCGCGGAGTCCTTCCGCGCCTCGGTGTGGTCGTGGAGCGACGGCTATACCCGGGCGAACTACGAGCTGGCGAGCGCGTTGCTGTCGTTGCACCGGCCCAGGGAGGCGATCTACCCGTTGGAGGCCGCGCTCCGCGGCGACCTGGAGTCGAGTAACCTCTACATCACGCGCACCGAGCTGCACGAGCTGCTGGCCCGGGCCTTCGAGGCCGCGGGCGCGCCCGACAGCGCGGTCACGCAATACCAGATGGTGGCTGCCGCCTGGAGCCACGCCGATCCGGCCTTCCGCGCGCGCCGCGAGCGAGCGCGATCGGTTCACCTCTAGAGGGTTACCTTTCCTCCGTGGATGCCCGCCGACAATACCTGGAACAACTGATCGAGCTCGGTGAGAAGGACCTGGTGCTGGAAGACCGTGGGAACGTGGGAGCGCCGGAACGTGGGAACGAAAAGGCGCCCACGCAGGACGCTCCCACGCCCCCACGTTCCCACGCTCCCACGGGTCCGGCGATGTATCCATCGGGCCTCACGATCGAAGCCCCGCCATCCGGCGACCTCTTCACCAAGGATCCCGTCGCCGCACTGACGACGCTCGCGGATCTCGCGCGGGTCATCGACGCCTGCCGCAAGTGCTCGCTGGGCGATTCCCGGCAGCACAGCGTGCCGGGCGAGGGGAACCCCAACGCCGAGTTCGTCTGCGTGGGCGAGGCACCGGGCGCGACCGAAGACGAAACCGGCCGCCCCTTCGTGGGCCGCGCGGGGCAGCTGCTGAACGACATCCTCAAGGCGATCGGCCTCGCGCGCGAGGCGGTGTTCATCTGCAATGTGCTGAAATGCCGGCCGCCCGGGAATCG
>JBGOSS010000089.1:0-10309 GCA_041476105.1 Gemmatimonadota bacterium | reverse complement strand
TCCAGGCGCTGGTCAGCTATCAGGCGGCCCTGACGGTCGAGCAGGGCCGGAACGCCAGCCGGACCCGGTTCAGCATTGCCGCGCGCAAGAAGCTGGTGCGCGACCGGCTGAGCATGACGGTCCGGGTGATCGACCCGTTCAATACGTCTCGCGAGAAGTTCACGGCGGCTGATCCGCGGTTCAACCAGGTACAGGAGCGGCGGTCCCTGATCCGCGGCCTGGTGCTCAGCGCCAGCTGGACCTTTGGCCGGCCGCAGCGGCGCGGTCGCGACGACCTGATCGGGAACGAACCCGGCGCCCCATGAGCTGACCGCTTGTTTTCAGTGGTACATTCGACCAGAGTGAGACCCGAACCAACGACCCCATGGCCCGCTGCAACCATTGCGGGCTTTCCCGCATCCACTAGGCAATGATCCGACACAAGCTGTGGTCCGGCCTGCTGGTGTCGGCCGTGGTGCTGCCCGGCGCCCGCTCGCTGGCCGCCCAGGCCGACGTCATTCGCGGACGGGTGACCGCGGCGACCGACAATGCGCCGATCTACAGCGCGGTGGTCACCGCGACCTCGATCTCGGGGAACGTGAACCGTGCGGCACGGACCAATTCCGACGGGCGCTACACCATCACCTTCCCCGGCGGCGACGGTGATTACTGGATCACCGTGGCCGCGATCGGATTCACGCCACGCCGCTTCGAGCTCAAGCGCGTGGCCGACGAGGCCGTGCTCATTGCGGACGCCCGCCTCAACACGATCACCCTCGACACGCTCCAGGTCGTTGCCAGCCGCCGCCGGCCGCCACGCGCAGATGGCGAGCGTGACGTCAGCGGCACCGAGCGTTCCGTCACCGGCAACCTGATCCCTCCCGACCAGGCGGGCGATCTCGCCGCCATGGCCGCCTCGCAGCCCGGCGTGACCCTCGTCCCCGGCACCAACGGCGATCCGTCCGGCTTCTCCGTCCTCGGACTCAGCACCGACCAGAACCTGACGACGCTGAACGGCCTGAACAGCGGCGCGTCCGACCTCCCGCGCGATGCCGGCACGTCCGTCTCCCTCGCCACGTCGCCCTACGATGTCTCGCAGGGCGGCTTCAGCGGCGGCGCGCTCAACGTGCGAACGACCCCCGGCTCCAACTATGTCGAGCGGACGGCGAGCGCGATCGGCAACCTCCCGCAGCTCGAATGGACCGATCGCGCTGGACGCTCGCTGGGGCAGCAGTATTCGAACCTCAACGTGGGCGGGCGATTCGCGGGCCCGATCACCTACGACAAGGCGTTCTACAACCTCTCGTACCAGGTGGGGCGCCGGGGCAACGACCTCCCCACGCTGCTCGACACCGACCCGCTCGGCCTGGAGACCATGGGCGTGGCGCCCGACTCGGTCGCACGGCTGCTGGGCATTCTCCAGGGCGCGGGCGTGCCGGCCACCGTGCCGGGCTTTCCCTCCAGCCGGCTGGCCGATCAGCTGTCGCTGCTCGGATCCGTGGACTTCATGCCGCCCTCGTCGAGCACCGGGCAGGCGCTCAACCTGACCATGAACGCCAGCTGGAACCGCGCCTCGCCGGGGGTGCCGCTAACCACCCAGCTGCCCTCGTCCACCTTCCGCTTCGCGAACTCGGGCGGCTCGGCCCGGCTCAGGCACACCGCATACCTCGGGGGGGTCGTGCTCACCGAGACGGGCTTCGCGTTCAGCACCAGCCGCCGCGCGCTCACGCCCTATCTCTATCAGCCGGGCGGCTCGGTGCTGGTGCATTCCGATTTTGCGGACGGAACGAGCGGCGTGCAGGCCATCCAGTTCGGCGGGATGTCGGCGCGCAGCACGGGCACGTCACGGTCGTGGGACCTGACCAACACGCTGTCGTGGTTCAGCCTCAACAACCGGCACCGCGTCAAGCTGTCGACGGAGCTGCGGCGGGACGACTGGTCGCTCGAACAGGCGAGCACCCTGCTCGGCACCTTCACGTTCAATGGATTGGCGGATCTCGAGGCCGGCACCGCCTCCTTGTTCTCGCGCCAGCTCGCGCCGGTCACCGCGCGGGGCGCCCAGCTGATCGGCGCGGTGTCGCTGGGCGATTCGTGGCGCCCGCGCCCCGAGGTGCAGATCGTCTACGGCGCGCGGGTGGACGCCGAACGCTATCTCGATCGTCCGGCGGCCAACCCGGCGGTCGCGCAGGCGTTCGGCGTGTCCAACGACCGGGTGCCGGACGGCGTCTTCGTGAGCCCGCGGATCGGATTCTCCTGGACCTACGGCACCGCGAGCCAGATCGGCGCGTTCACGGGGGCGGCCCGCATCCCGCGCGGCGTGGTGCGGGGCGGCATCGGGGTCTTTCAGAACACGCCGGGCGCGCAACTGGTCTCCCAGGCGATGACGACCACCGGCCTGGCCAGCGGCGTGCAGCAGCTCACCTGCGTCGGCGGCGCCGCCCCGACCCCCGACTGGACCGCGTATGCCGCCAACGCCAGTACGATCCCGACCACCTGCGCCGGCGGCGCGCCGCCGGCGTTGAGCAACGGCAAGCCGAACGTCGCCCTGTTCGCGCCGGACTACGCCGCTCAGCGCAGCGTGCGCTCGACGCTCCAGTGGTCCGGGCCCGCGCTCGACAACCGGCTCATGGCCACCGTGACCGGCACCTGGTCGCTCAACCTCAATCAGCCCGGCTTCCGCGACCTGAACTTCGACCCCACGGTGGTGTTCACCCTGGCGGGCGAGGCCGGCCGACCGGTGTTCGTGCCGCCGTCCAGCATCGCGCCGGGGAGCGGCACGCTCGCGACAACCGACAGCCGCGTCTCGACGCAGTTCAATCACGTGACGCAGTCGGTGTCCGATTTCCGGTCGGTGAGCCGCCAGCTCCAGGTCCAGGTTGCGCCGCTGTCGGTGAGCTCACGATTCAGCTGGGGGATCGCGTACACGCTGGGCTCGGTCCGCGAGCGGACCAGCGGCTTCGCCAGCACCGCGGGCAGCCCGCTCGATGTCAGCGAGGCCAGGGCCTCGGCCGACTGGCGGCATCAGGTCCAGGTCAACCTCGGCACCAACCTGTTCGACCTGCTGCGGCTGAACTACGCGCAGCGGTTCACGTCCGGCACGCCGTTTACGCCGGTCGTGAGCGGCGACATCAACGGCGACGGCTACGCGAACGATCGCGCCTTCATCGCCGATCCCTCCGCCACCGCGGACCCCGCGCTGGCGTCCGGCATGACCACGCTGCTGGCGGGCGCCGCGCCGAAGGTCCGGGCCTGCCTGACGAGGCAGCTCGGCCGGATCGCCGGGCGCAACAGCTGCGAGGGACCCTGGACGTCGACCGGCTTTCTCACCATCGCCTTCAACCCGCTGCGGGTGAAGCTGCCGCAGCGCGCGACGCTGTCGCTCCAGGTCGCCAATCCGCTCGGCGCGTTCGATCTCATGCTGCACGGCAGCCAGCACCTGCACGGCTGGGGCCAGGCACCGACGCCGGATTCCCGGCTGCTCATCGTGCGCGGCTTCGACACCACCGCGCAGCGCTACGTCTACGAGGTGAACCAGCGGTTCGGCGCCACCACCCAGGCGGTCAGCAACGTCCGCAATCCGGTCGCGGTGACGCTGTCGCTGCGGATCGACCTCGGCCCGACGCGCGAGGGCCAGGCACTGACCCAGACGCTCGATCGCGGGCGTACCCTCACCGGCACGAAGACGCCGGTTCCCCTGCTGCGCGCCATGTACGGCACGGGCGGCGTCATCAATCCGCTGGCGACGATTCTCTCGCAGTCCGACACCCTGCATCTCACCGGGGTGCAGGCCGACAGCCTGGCGACGCTGAACCGGTGGTACGTGGTCCGTCTCGATTCGATCTGGACACCGCTCCTCCGGACCTATGGGGCGCTTCCCGACCAGTACGACCACGGTGAGGTGTATCAGAAGTACCGCCGGGCGCGCGAGGGTACCGTGGACCTGCTCATGGTGCTCGCGCCCCGGATCTCGGGACTGCTCACGCCGTCGCAACGCCGCCAGCTGCCCCCGTTGATCGCCGCCTATCTCGACCGGCGCTATCTTGCCGCCATCCGCTCGGGCACGTCGGGTGCGCCCGGCGGCGTGTTTGCGCCGGGCGCCGGTGTGCCGGGTGGCGGCATGGGCGGCGGCGGCAACCAGATGATCATTCGCCAATGAGGAGATCGTCCATGACCACACGCATCGTCCTGCCTCTCGCCGCGGCGGCGCTCGCCCTGGCCACCCTGGTCCAGGCCCAGCAGACGCAGCCGCCCCCGATACGGCAGATCAGTCACGTCACCGCGGTGTCCCACGACTCGCTCTCGGCCGTCACCACGGCGGTCGAGGTGGGGGGCGGGCGCGTCTACGTCAACGACATTCTCAGCCGTCGGGTGCTGCTGTACGATTCGATGCTCGCCAGCGCCGTCGTCGTGGCGGACTCGGATCCGGCGTCGCCGAACGCGTATGGAGCCCGGCCCGGCACCCTGATGCCGTTCCGCGGCGACTCCGCGCTATTCATCACGCCGGCGTCGCTCTCGATGCTGGTCTTGAGCTCGGCCGGACAGATCACCCGGGTCATGGCGATGCCGCCGGGTGGCGGCGGCATGCCGGCGCTGATCGGCAGCATCTTCGGCACACCGGGCTTCGACGCCCGCGGGCGCCTGGTGTACTTCTCACCGGTGCGGCTGGTGTTCAACGGCCGACCACCCACCGATGGCCCCATGAGGATGGAGCCGCCGGACTCGGCGTTGGTGGTCCGATTCGACTTCGGCAGCCGCACCCTCGACACGGCGGCCGCGATCCACATCCCGCGGTCGCGCACCACCATGAACCGCGACGATCGCGGCCAGTTCCGCGCGTCGATGGTGGCCTTTCCCCCGATGACGGTGGACGACTGGGCCGTCACGTCCGATGGCCGGCTCGCGGTGGTGCGCGGCCGGGACTATCACGTGGACTGGCTGGAGGGCGACGGCACCTGGTCTTCGTCGGCGAGGATGCCCTACGCCTGGGAGCACCTGGGCGACGAGGCGAAGACGGCGCTGATCGACTCGGTGGCGGCGGCGATGCAGACCATCATGGACTCGATGCCCGCGCGCATGGCGCGCGCCGAGGGCGGGGCGGCCGGCGCCAATGTGCAGACCCGGGGCGGCGCGGCACCCGGCGCGACCAGCCCCGGGCCGGGCATGGTGATGGTCTTCGCGGGCCCCGGCGGCGGCGACGCTGGTGGTCCCGGCGGTGGCAGCGGACCTCCGCGCGCCATGCAGATAGCGGCGCCAACCGTCGTCAAGGCGGAGCCCGCCGACGTGCCCGACTACCGGCCGGCCTTCAGCCAGGGGGCGGTCCGCGCGGATCGCGACGGCAACCTCTGGATCCGTACCACCGCGATGGTGGATGCCCGGCCGGTCTACGACATCGTCAACCGCCGAGGGGAACTGACCGACCGGATCCAGCTTCCGGCGTTCCGCACCATCGCGGGGTTTGGCGCCGGCGTCGTCTTTCTGGGGGTGCGCGACAGCACCGGGGTCATGCACCTCGAGCGGGCTCGCATCCGGTAGGGGCTCACGCCGTGAGTCAAACGCGGCAGCTACTGCAGCGACCGAGCGCGGAAGAAGCTGGTCGCGTCGAACCCTGTCGGATCAACCTCGTAGTAGTTGCGGTTGCCAAGGAAGCGCCCCGTCGTGGGGAAGTACGGCGGCGGCGCCTCGGACGCGCACCGATCGTAGACGTAGCGCTTGAGGTAGCCGGTGCCTCTGGTTGTCCCTATGGCGCCGCGGGTCCCCAGAATGAGCCCACCGGTGTGGTACAGGCACCCGCGCCCCCAGGCGGTGCTGTCGCAAGGCTCCTGGGTCGCGGGGCCCGTTGCGTAGTTCTCCGCCGTGAACGACTGGAGCGCCAGCAGCACACCCTGCACCACCTCGTCCGGCGTGGCCGCGTAGGTCTTGTACTCCCCGGAAGCCCCCCAGGGCTGCGGCGTGTTGAGCGCGTTGTCGGACAGGTAAATGGTATCGGCCGATAGCAGGCCGAGCATGTCCGCCGCGCCGCACGGCACCGAGCTCGGAGGGATCGCGTACTTCAGGTCGTCGCCGATAATGACGTTGTCACTGGCAGCGAGCGTGACGCGCGCGTGCACCACGCCGCTCACGACAACCCGACCGTTGACGTAGATGACGCCCCTGGACCTGGGGTTGTACCGGCGCGACAGCGGCCAGAGGTACTGCGCCTCGAGCGTCCGGGCCGACAGGGTCGTATCCACGGTGCTGGACGCGGCGTTCTTGAGGCCCACGATGACGGCGGAGTCTGGCGTAGTGGAATACCGTATCCAGTGGCCCATGCTGTCCGCACCGACGAAGGTGTTCTTGCCCGCGACCACGGTAAGGTGATCGTCACCGCCAAGGAAGCAGCGTGAGTTGCCCAGCTGGAGCGACTGGGTTGCGGCGGTGCTGTGGGCGGTGGAGTGCGTGATGGAGCCGCCGGGAATCGGATTGGCAGGGTTCAGGTGGTAGGCCGCAGAGTAGAAGGTCGTCACGCCGTTCGCCGTGTGGAAATCTCCGCAGTTCCGTGAGGTGCTTGCAGCGCGGGGAGCTGTCCCGGTCACGTAGTCTGCGTGCGCCCTGCCGCTGTCCTGGTACACCCGGAAGAACCCCTCGTTCGGCCCCGTGACCCGAC
The DNA here is from genome assembly GCA_041476105.1 of Gemmatimonadota bacterium. Lineage (GTDB taxonomy): Bacteria > Gemmatimonadota > Gemmatimonadetes > Gemmatimonadales > JACORV01 > DASXPG01. Next base: position 3,687 of record JBGOSS010000089.1, on the reverse strand, counting down.
CGTCGCCGTCGAGGTCGAGCGCGAGAAACTCGATCCGCAGGCGCGCCTGCGCGCTGGTTCCCCCTCGCGGCGGTGTAAAGCTCATCCCGCCCGCTGATGCGTAGGTGGCCAGTCTGGAAAAGGCGGCTGCGGTCGGGAGGGGAATGGCTGCCGCGTGTTGGACGTACCCTCCATCGAAGGTGGCGTAGTTGATGCCGGTGATGGTGCCCGTGACCTCGACGCTGTTGTGAAACCGGGCGCCGCCGCTGTAGATGCACAGGTCGCCTCCAGAGTAGATCGGCCCGAAGATCTGGTCGCCGCCGCCGAAGCAGATCCCCGCTCCGTCGTTGCCGGTGAAGTACCGGTAGCCGGCGAAGGATTGGGGAGCCAGTTCGCCGCGCCTCACGACGAGGGGCCCCCGCTGGTCCTTGATGACGGAGATAATGCTGACGACGGTGCCCAACTGGCCGGTGGAGGAGCGGGTCGGGCCGATGTAGATGCTCCGCGTGAGGTTGGGCATGGGACTGCCGCCGGCGTCGTTCACTGCCTGGTCGGCCTGCAACGTGAGGTACCCTGAATCCGGGGAGAGTGTCGGGGTGCCGATCAAGGTCGAACGGGCCGTATCGATGCCCGCGTCCGCGGCATTTCGCAGCGCGGGCCTGGTCCAGTAGTACCGGACGATCCGCACGGCGGGCCGGCCAATCAGGGCGATGACAACGATGACCAGCGACAGGCCGGCATAGAACCGCAGGCGCCGCCGGGAGGTGGGAACGCCGCCTCGGACGCGGCGCGCGAACCACCGCAGTGGTGTCGGTGCGCTCGCCTGCCGGGGCGCGCGGATCGCCGCAGCGAACTCACCCGCCGTGGCCCAACGCGCATCGGGTCGCTTCGCCAGCGCGCGCATGACCGCCGCCGCGACATGGTCAGGCACATCGGGCCGCAGATTCTGAAGTGGCTCCGGCGGTGAGGTGAGGTGCGCCATGATCGTCGCCTGCGCCGAGTCTCCCTCGAACGGCATTCGCCCCGCGAGCATTTGATACGCCACACACCCCAGCGAGTAGATGTCGCTCCTCGCGTCGATCTGTTTCTCGCCGGCTGCCTGCTCCGGACTCATGTATCGTGGCGTCCCGATGACCATCCCCGTACCCGTCAGCCCGGACTCGCCGCTACCGAGCGCTTTGGCAATCCCGAAGTCCGTCACTATGGCCCGCCGCTGCGGGCCTTCGAGCATGATGTTGTCGGGCTTGATATCGCGATGGACGATCGCGGCGGCGTGCGCCACCGCGAGGGCCTCGGACACTTCGAGCAGGATGCGTCGCGCTTCCTCGATCGGCAGCGACCCTTGGCGATCGAGGCAGGCTTGCAGACTCTCGCCCTCGATCAGGGGCATGATGTAGTAGGCCAGCTCGTCCATTTCGCCGACCTGATAGATGGGAATGATGTTCGGGTGCCGGAGCTTCGCGACCGCCTGGGCTTCCCGCAGGAAGCGCTCGATCAGGCTGTGCGAGACGACCAGGTCAGGGTGCAGCACCTTGATGGCGACGTCACGTTTCAGCTTCAGGTCGGTGGCCGAATAGACCTCGGCGAAGCCCCCGCGACCGAGCAATCGACCGAGCTCGAAGCTGTCACCCAGCGCGCGCTGAAGGCGCAGACGCTGCCGTATTCCAGAGGGCGCAGCTGCGCCGCACGAGGGGCAATAGACGGATCCCTCGGGGATCGGGGCGGCACACGCGGGGCACCTGCCTGGCGGCGTGGTCATCGGCCCGGGGGAAGGTTCATCCTGGCGCATCGCTACGCAACTTGGTGGCATTGGCGCGCCGGCCCCGCGGGCGCCGTCGTTCTGGCAGCCCCCCGCACGCGGTGGTAGGATAGCCCGATGCCGGACGCCCTCTCGAGCGAATTCGTCAGTCTCCAGCAGGCCGTGGTGGGACGCTACTCGCTGCAGGGCGAGCTGGGCCGCGGCGGGATGGGCATCGTGTTCCTGGCCCGCGACGTCGCACTCGACCGGCTGGTCGCGATCAAGCTGCTGCCGCCGGCGCAGGCCGCCCAGGCCGGGCTCAAGGACCGCTTCCTGCGCGAGGCCCGCACTTCGGCCAAGCTCTCGCATCCCAACATCGTCCCGATCTACCTCGTCGAGGAGGCCGCCGGGCTGGTCTTCTTCGTGATGGCATTCGTCGAGGGCGAGACGCTCGGCCAGCGGCTGCGGACCAAGGGACCGCTGAGTCCGGTGAGCGGCGCGCGGGTACTCCAGGAAGTGGCCTGGGCGCTCGCCTACGCCCACCTGCGCGGGATCGTCCACCGCGACGTCAAGCCCGACAACATCCTGATCGAGCAGGGCACCGGCCGGGCGATGGTGAGCGACTTCGGGATCGCGCGCGCCGGCGAAACGAGCGGCAGCGCGGCGGTCGGCGAGATCATCGGCACCGCGCAGTACATGAGCCCCGAGCAGGCGAGCGGCGACAGGGTCGACGGGCGCAGCGACCTCTACGCGCTCGGCATCGTGGGCTTCTACGCGCTCTCGGGGAGACTGCCGTTCGACTCGCCGGAAGTTCCGGCGCTGCTCGCGATGCAGATCACCATGCCGGCACCGCCGCTCTCGGCGGTCGCGCCGGGCGTGCCGGCCAAAGCGGCGCAGGCGATCGACAAGTGCCTGGCGAAGAACCCGGACGACCGGTGGCCCACGGCCGAGGCGTTCGCCGATGCGCTGGCCCAGTCGACCGACGTGGTCCGGGGGATTCCGGCGCCGATCCGGGTATGGCTCACGCGCGGCCAGGCCGCGCGCCCGTTGCTGTACCTCTGGTCGGTCGCGCTCGCCGAGGGGGCTGGCATCATCTGGGCCAATGGCGGGAGCCCGGCGGTCCCCCTGGGCCTGCTCGGCGTCACCTGGGGCGTGTTCCTGATCAATCGGCTCTACCACACGCAGCAGGTGCTGGCGGTGGGCTACACCGTCGACGATCTCCGGGTGGCGCTCCAGCAGTACATCGAGCACCGCAAGGAAGAGCTGGCATTCCAGTACGACTACGACCGCGAGCCGCCCTGGTGGGCGAAGGCGATTCGGTGGACCACGATCGGGGCGGTCGGCGTGAGCGCCGCGGCACTCCTGTCGGTGTGGGGGATGACGGACTTCGCGAGCGTTGCCCGGGTGGGATGGATCTTTCTGGGCTCGACGGCAATGGCCGTGGGCGGGGCGTTCATCGGATGGATCTGGCCCGGCAAGAAGATCACGTCCCGCCGCGACGCCGCCATGGAGTTCCGGCTCAAGCTGCTGGAGAGTCCGGTCGGGAGGTTCCTGGCGAAGCTCGCGACCCTGGGCCTCAAGACGCGGGCTCTGCCGGCGCCGGGGTCACACCGGCCCACCGAGCTGGCGATCGGCATGGCGGCCGACCAGATCTTCGAGTCGCTGCCGAAGGAGTCGCGCAAGGCGCTCCGGGACCTGCCGAACCTGGTGCGCCGGCTGGAGGCCGAGGCGCAGGGGATGCGCGCGCGGGCGGAAGAGCTGAATGCGATGATCGCGGGACTCGGCGACGAGGCGCCGTCGGCGCGCTCAAGCTCGCTGCGCGAGAGCCCGGCGGGCGCCGTGGCCCTGGACCAGCGGACGCAGCTGCGCGCCGACCTCACCGCCCAGCGGGAGCGGGCGGTTCAGCGGCTCGCGGTCTCCGTGGCGGCGCTGGAGAACATCCGGCTCGACCTGCTGCGGCTCAAGGCCGG
>JBGOSS010000088.1:0-10323 GCA_041476105.1 Gemmatimonadota bacterium | reverse complement strand
TGGGCCTTCGCCTCCTTCCCTCTCTGCTCCGCTCGCCCGGCCCCACCTGGCGGCGTCTCGTTCGCCGTGCCAAGGCGCCCCGCGCCTCCTTGACCGACCTCACTCACTCCGACTTCATCCTGCTCGAGGAGCTGCCGCCCCGGGAGATCGTTCTGGGAATCACCGGCCGCTTCTGGACCCTGACGGCCGCGGTTCCGGGAAGACCTCCCGGTCGGCCTGGCCCAGGCGGCATGGAACTTCGAGGTCACCGCCACGCCACCGGGAGCCACCTTGACCACCGAGACCCGGGTTCGGTGCGCCGACCCGGCAACGCTTCGCCACTTTCGGCGGTACTGGCGGCTGGTGGCTCCCGGGAGCGGGCTGATCCGCCATGCTATCCTGCGCCAGGTGCGGCGGGAGGCGCGGGCTTGACGCCTTGCATACCCCTGCGTTTCGCGATATGCTGGCCCGCGTCTTTTCCAGTGAAACACTCGTCACCTCACCGCTTTGCAGAAGGGCCCCCATGACTTGGAGTTTGCGTTGCTCAGGCGGTGTTCTTGCCGATGCCGCCGTTGGCGTGCTCGCCATCGGGCTCGCGGGATGTAACCGGCAGCAGATCGTGCAGGGCGAATGCCGGCCACTGAACGGCGCCAACATCTGCGTGTGGGGTGAGAAGTCCGGTAACGCCCTCGTCGCGTTCGGGGCAACGGTCCCCGTCGGCGCGGCCGAGAACGCACCGGCCGACGCCCCGATGGTGTGGCCGCCCGTGGCGAGCGCCACCATCCCGCTGCCCGAAGCCGTGAGCTCGGCGACCGGCTTCACCGTCCTGACCGTATACTGGGAGCCGCACGGCCATCCGCCGGGCCCCTTCCTGGTGCCCCACTTCGACTTTCACTTCTACAACATCCCGGCCAATGCCGTGGACGCGATCGACTGCGCCGACTCGACCAAGCCGAGCCGGCTGCCGGCGGCGTACGAGCTGCCCGATATCAACATCCCGCAGGTCGGCATGCTCCTCGGGCTGTGCGTGCCGAAGATGGGGATGCACTCGCTGCTGGGGACGGAACTGCGCGCGGTGACGCCGTTCCAGAAAACCACCGTCGTGGGCTACTACCACGGACGGCCGATATTCGTGGAGCCGATGATCACGCGGGCGACGCTGCTCGCGCGGCACAGCTTCCCGGTTGCCCTGCCGGAGATGCCCGACCAACCGGCGAACGTGCGCTATCCGACGCGCTTCCGCGCCGACTACGACAGCACCGCGCAGGCGTACAAGTTCGTGTTCTCCGACCTGACGGCGGCCCGGGCGCCGTAGCGCCCACGAGGGCCGTCCATCAGGCCTCCGCCGCCGCGGTCTCGACCCGCGGCGCGTTCTGCGCGAGTAAGACTCGCGGCTCGACAAGGCCGCCGCTGAAGGCCAGAGCGATGTAGCTTTCTCCCGATCGTGGACAAGCCGATCCGCAGTCTCCACCACGTCACCGCCACGGTGAGCGAAGCCCAGCAGGACCTCGATTTCTACACCGGGGTGCTGGGGCAACGGCTGGTCAAGAAGACCGTCAACTTCGACAACCACCACGTCTACCACTTCTACTACGGGAACGAGTCCGGCACGCCGGGGACGATCATGACCACGTTCCCCTACAAGCAGATGGGCACCCGCGTCGGGACCCACGGCGCCGGGCAGATCACGGTGACGTCGTTCTCGGCGCCCGCCGCTTCACTTCCCTTCTGGCGCAAGCGGCTCGCCGCCGCCGGCGTCGCCTTGGCGGACGAGGCGACGCAGTTCGGTGAGGACGCCCTGCGCTTCCGCGACCCGTCGGGCCTCACCATCCGCCTGGTGGGGAGTCGCGCCGACGCGCGGGCGCCCTGGCTGCGCCCCGGCATCGACGACGCCAGCGCCATCCGCGGCATTCACGGCGTCACGCTGCTGGTGCGCGAGCCGGCGCAGACCATCGCCTTCGTCGAGAGCCTGATGGAGAGCGCGGTGGTGGGCGAGCACGCCGGCGCGACGCGCCTGGCGGTGAACGGCGACGCCCCCGGCCGGCTCCTCGAGATCGTGCCGGCCGGCGACGCTCCCACCGCCATCAACGGCCTGGGCACCGTGCACCACGTCGCCTTCGCGGTGGACGACCCCGAGCAGCAGCTCGAGCTGCGCCGCGAGCTGCTCCGCCGCGGCGTGCCGGTCACCGAGGTGATGGACCGCCAGTATTTCCGCTCGATCTACTTCCGCGAGCCCAACGGCGTGCTCTTCGAGATAGCCACGGTGCCGCCCGGCTTCACCACCGACGAGTCGCTCCCGGAGCTGGGCACCTCGCTCAAGCTGCCGCCCTGGGAAGAGCCGAACCGCGCCGACATCGAAGCGGGCCTGCCGAAGGTCACGCTCCGGTGACCGGGCCGCTGCCTCCTCACGCCGGCCAGAGCGTCCTCTCCGACGGCGTGGAGCTCGAGGACGCGCGCGCGGCGGTGATCATGGTCCACGGGCGCGGCGCCGGGCCCAAGAACATCCTGGACCTGGTGCCGGCCATCGAGCACCCCGACGTCGCCTACCTCGCCCCCGCCGCCGCGGGCGGCACCTGGTACCCGAACAGTTTCATGGCGCCCATCGAGCAGAACGAGCCGGGGATCACCTCGGGGATCTCGGTCATCCACGCACTGCTGGACGAGGTGCTCGGTGCCGACATCCCCGTCGAGCGCGTCATGATTCTCGGCTTCTCTCAGGGCGCGTGCCTGGCGTGTACCGCCGCGCAGCGTCGGCCGGCCCGCTACGGCGGCGTCATGGCCCTCTCGGGCGGGCTCATCGGGCCGCCGGGCACCACGTGGAGCGAGGCGGGCTCGTTCCGCGGCACGCCGGCCTTCTTCGGATGCAGCGACCAGGACGCGCACGTCCCCGAGGCGCGGGTGCGCGAGAGCGCCGCGGCCTTTCAGCGCATGGGCGCGCTCGTGACCACGCGCATCTACCCCGGCATGGGCCACCTCGTGAACGACGACGAGATCGCGTTGGTGCGGGAGCTGCTGGCCCGGCTCGCCGCCTAACGTCGTGGCGCCGGTCTTCGCGAGCCTGCACGACGCGGTCGCCGAGCTGATCCACGACGGCGACACCGTCGCGATGGAGGGCTTCACCCACCTCATCCCGCACGCCGCGGGGCACGAGGTAATCCGCCAGGGCCGCACCGACCTGACGCTCATCCGGATGACGCCCGACATCATCTACGATCAGCTCATCGGCGCGGGCGCGGCGCGCAAGCTGGTCTTCTCGTGGGGCGGCAATCCGGGCGTGGGGTCGCTGCACCGGCTGCGCGACGCGGTCGAGCATGGCTGGCCCCGGCCGCTGGAGCTGGCCGAGTACAGCCACGCGATGATGGCGTCGGCCTACGTCGCGGGCGCATCGGCCCTGCCCTTCGGCGTGCTGCGCGCGGGAGCGGGCACCAGCCTTCCGGAGCAGAACCCCGCCCTCCAGTCGGTCATTTGTCCCTTCACGGGTGAGTCGCTCACCGCGGTGAAGGCGCATCGCCCCGACGTGACGGTCATCCACGCCCAGCGGGCGGACCGCACCGGCAACGTGCAGCTCTGGGGCATCGTCGGGATCCAGAAGGAGGCTGTGTACTGCGCGCAGCGCTCGCTGGTCACGGTCGAGGAGATCGTGGACGAGCTGGCGCCGATGCCCGGGGCCGTGGTGCTGCCCGCCGTCACGGTCACGATGATCGCCCTGGCCCCGGGCGGCGCGCATCCGTCGTATGCCCAGGGCTACTATCGCCGCGACAACGCCTTCTACCTCGCCTGGGACGCGACCTCCCGGAGTCGCGAGAGCTTCGGCGCGTGGCTCCGCGGCGTGCGCGCCGGCTCGTGAAGCCCACCGGCGAGGAGACGATGCGCATCGTGGCGGCCCGCGCGCTGCGCGGCCATCGCACCTGCTTCGTGGGGATCGGCGCGCCGAGCGCGGCGGCGAATCTCGCTCGCCGCATCCACAACCCCGACCTGCTCCTTATCTACGAATCGGGAACGATCGGCTCGAAGCCCAACGTGCTCCCGCTGTCGATCGGCGACGGCGAGCTGGCCGAGACGGCCGACAGCGTGGTCAGCGTCCCGGAGATCTTCGCCTACTGGCTCCAGGCGGGCCGGATCGACGTCGGATTCCTCGGCGCGGCGCAGATCGACCGCACGGGGAGGCTCAACACCACGGTGATCGGGCCGTACCAGCGTCCACGCGTGCGCTTGCCGGGCGCCGGCGGCGCGCCGGAGATCGCCGCCGCCGCGCGCGAGGTGGTGATCATGCTGCGGCAGCGCCCCGAGGCGTTCGTCGAGCGGCTCGACTTCGTGACGTCGGTCGGGCGGCCGGCACGCGTCATCACCGACCTTGGCGTGCTGGTTCCCGATGACGGCACGGGCGAGCTGACGCTGACGCAGGTGCATCCGGGCGTGACCGTGGACCAGGCGCGGGCGGCGACAGGGTGGCCGCTGAGCGTCGCCGCGGATGTCGGCGAGACGGCGCCGGTCACCGAGGAGGAGCTGGCCGTGCTGCGGGCTCTCGAGCAGTGAGCGATACGCCGAGCCTCCGCTTCGCCTACGTCACACACGAGGTGCGCGTGGTGTTCGGCGCGGGGAGCCTGGCGACGCTGCCGGCGGAGCTGGAGCGGAGCGGCATGCGGAGCGTCGCGCTCATCACCACGCCGGGGCGAGCGTCGGACCGCGACCGGGTGGTCGCATTGCTGGGCGAACGGCTGGCGGGGTTTTTCGCCGGCGCGCAGCCGCAGGTGCCCCGCGAGGTGGTGCGCGAGGCGCAGGCCGCTCTCGTGCACGCGCGCCCCGATGCCCTCCTGGCCCTGGGCGGCGGCTCGGCGATCGGCCTGGGTAAGGCGCTCGCGCTGGAGACGGGGCTGCCGCTGGCCGCGATCCCGACGACCTATTCGGGTTCGGAAATGACGGCGATCTGGGGGATCAGCGATGGAAAGGAAAAGCGGACCGGCCGGGACCCACGCGTGGCACCGCGGCTGGTGATCTACGATCCCGTTCATACGTTTGACCTACCTGTGGCGGTGAGCGCGGCCAGCGGCATGAACGCGATCGCCCACTGCGTCGAGGCGGCGTACGCCCCCGAGGCCGGCCCGGTCTCGTCGCTGCTGGCGTGGGACGGCATTCGCCGCCTCGCCGACAGCCTGCCCATCATCATGGAGTCACCGCGCGATCACGACGCGCGCGCCGAAGCGCTGGCCGGCGCGCATCTCGCCGGGCGCGCGCTCGACATGACGGCGATGGGGCTGCACCACAAGCTCGCCCACATCCTGGGCGGCAGCTTCGGCCTGCCGCACGCCGGGACCCACGCGGCGCTGCTGCCTTGCGTGATGGCGTACAATGCGCCGGCGGCGCCGGAGGCGATGGCGCGCATCGCCGCGGCGCTGCGGTCGGACGATGCCGTCACGGGGATCGCCGACCTCACGCGGACGCTCAAGACGCCCACGCTTGCCGAGTTGGGCTTCACGCGCGACATGATCCCACGCGCCGCGACCCTCGCCGCGGCCGGTGCCTATCCCAATCCCCGCCCAGTGGACGAGGCGGGGGTGCGGTCCATCCTCGAGTGCGCGATGGCCGGCCGGCCTTGGTAAGCGATGCGTATCCACCTGGTTGACGGAACCTACGAGCTGTACCGCGCCCACTACGGCGCGCCCGACGCCACGGCCCCGAACGGCGCCGACGTGGGCGCCACGCTGGGGCTGATGCGGTCGCTGCTCTCCCTGCTGCGGGAGGACGGGGTCACCCACGTCGGTTGCGCCTTCGACCACGTGATCGAGTCGTTCCGCAACGATCTCTTCGGCGGCTACAAGACCAGCGACGGCGTGCCCGCGGAGCTGTTCGCCCAGTTCCCGCTCGCCGAGCGCGCGGTAGGGGCCCTGGGCGTGGTGGTGTGGCCGATGGTGGAGTTCGAAGCCGACGACGCGCTGGCCACCGCGGCGGCGCGGGCCGCCGCGCGCGCCGATGTCGAACAGGTGGTGATCTGCTCGCCCGACAAGGACCTGGCGCAGTGCGTGCGGGGCGAGCGGGTCGTCTGCTTCGACCGGTTGCGGCGCAAGGTGTACGACGAGCCGGCCGTGGTGGAGAAGTTCGGCGTGGCGCCGGCGTCCATTCCCGACTGGCTCGCCCTGGTCGGCGACGCTGCCGACGGTTTTCCCGGCGTCCCGCGCTGGGGCGCGCGCTCGGCGGCGACGCTATTGGCGCATTACCGGCACCTCGAGGCCATCCCCGACGACCCGTCGCAGTGGCGGGTCGCGGTGCGCGGCGCCGAGGCCCTGGCGGCGAGTCTTGTCGGAAGCCGACAGGAGGCCCTGCTCTACCGCCGTCTCGCCACCCTGCGCACCGACGTGCCGCTCACCGAAGACACCGACGCGCTGCGCTGGGAGGGCGCGCGGCGCGCTGAGCTCGAGGCGCTCTGCACCGAGATCGGTGGCGAATCGATCCTCGAGCGCGTGCAACGATGGCGCGCCTGATACTCTAGCCGCCCTCCGGGACGGGGCGTATACTTTGGCAACGAACACGGCAATGCGGTTTCCGAGGCCCCTCGAGGCCCGCGCCATCGCTCTCAGCGCGCTGCTGGCGGTCGGCGCCGTGATGCGGGCTCGGGCACAGTGTCCGGACGGGGCGCCCCCGCCCTGCGGGCCGGTTGCCGTAGTGCGCGCGCCCCCCCTTGAGGGGGTGCGCCGGCGGTCCTTCGTCGTCCTTCCGTTCCGGAATCTCTCACACGACGCCGATCACGAGTGGCTGGTGGAGGCCTCGGCCACGATGCTGGCGGACGCGCTCGGCCAGTGGTCCGAAATCACCGTGGTGCCCGACGAGCGGCTCTACCCCTCACTGCGCCGCCACCGGCTGCGGGCCGGCGACGTGATGGATTTCGGCAGCATCGGCCAGGTCGCCGCGGAGACGGGCGGCTGGACCGCCGTGACCGGGGAGTTCCTGGCATCGACCCGCGGCCTGCGGGTGAACGCCCGGGCGTACGACGCCGTCACCCGGCGACCGGTAGGACAAGCCACGGCGGAGGTGCCGCGTGCGGGCGACGTGCGCGACGCGTACGACCGCGTTGCCACGGCGCTGCTCCAGTCCGCCGGACTGCGGGGCGCCAGCGCCGACCTTGCCGCCGCGACGACGGGCTCGCTCGATGCCTATCGCGCCTACCTGCGAGGGCTGAACCACCTCCACCGCTCGGAGTTCCGGCGCGCCCGTGAAGCCTTCGCGGCCGCCGTCGCGATAGACAGCACCTTCGCCCAGGCCTACGCCAAGCTCGCCGAGGTCTCGTTGTTGGCACTTTCGGTGCTGGAGCCCGGCAATCCCGCCTACGGGTACGCCGAGCGCGCGGCCGCGCTCGCCGGGCGGCTTCCGGCACGCACCGCCCGTGAGGTCCGAGCCCTCCAGCGCCTCGTCAGCGGTGATTTCACGGCGGCGCGCGCCGCACTGGAGTCGCTGGTCGCGGAAGACTCGAACGACGTGGACGCGCTGGAGGCTCTCGCGAGCCTCGAGTTCCTGGATCCGCTGCTGGTGAGATCAGCGACCGGAGAGCGGCGGCGCGGCTCCCTCGGCGCCACGGTGCAGCTGGCGGAGCGCGTCCTCGGGCTGGACCGCGCGCGCCACGGAGCGTATCGAGGGCTGGTCGCGGTGTACTCGCTGGCGGGAGGCCAGGCACCCGCCGCCGTCGCCGGCTTCCGTGACGACACGCCCCGCCCGGTGCGCAGCTCCATCCGGGAATGGTGCAGCTGCGACTTCGACGTCGAGGACGCGCTCGCGCCGGCCGATACCGCGCTCGCGCGGGCGCCTTCCCTTCAGATGGCGCGGCCCGACCGGGTGTTCGTGCCGCTGCTTCGACGCGTGGTCGAGCTGGTGCCACTGGAGTCGCTCGCCCTGGTCCCGCCCGAGTCGCTGGAGACCGCGCGGGGCCGGGCCCGGGCGGTGGCGCGCGTCTGGGTCCAGCGCTGGCTCGCGGTCTCGCCGGGGGAGGCCGAGGCGCACCGGGCCGCCTCGCGGGTTCACGAGCTCGACGGTGACGCCGCGGTCGCGCTCCGCGAGCTCGAGACGGCGGACTCGCTGGGTGTGGAGGCCGAAGTTGAAGCGGTCGCGGCCCGACGAATGATCCTGCTGGCAAAACTGGGGCGCACCGCGGACGCCAGGGGCATCGCGGACTCGCTCTGGCAGGCGGGATACTTCGGCCGCGACTTCGTCCTCCAGGTTCCGGTGCTGACCGAGGCCTATGCCTGGGCCACCAACCTCTACGCCGCCTTCGGCGACTTCGCGAAGGCGCGCGCCGCCTTGACCGCCTTCAGCGCCCGCCTGGCGCTGCGGGTCGATCCCCTGCAAGCGCGTGCCACCACCATCACCGTGCTGTCCGGGGCGGGCGGCGGGCCGCTGCGCCCGGTGACGTTCCCGGCCCCGTTCCGCGACGCGGTGCGCGAGGCGCTGCGCGCCGAGCTTCAACGGTCGCCGGGCGACGAGCTGCTCGGAATGTGGCTGCGCAGGCTCTCGGCGACCGCTGCCGGCCCCTAGCGGGTCGCGGCGACCGCCTGCGGCGAGAAGACCAGGTGCGCCCACACCGGCCGGTGGTCGCTGGCGCCGTGCACGTCCCGCACGATGCCCAGGCCCGGAGTCCCGGCGACGGCCAGGCCCCGCAGCAGCATGTGGTCGAAGGTCCAGAAGGTGTTGGTGTGCGGCAGGCCGCGGGTCGGCCAGGTGAGGTCCTTGCGCAGCGCGATGGCGGGGACCGTCTCGCTGTTGAAGTCGCCGCCGATCAGCGCGATGGGAAAGCTGTCGGCGTCGGCCAGCACCGCCGCCAACTGCTCGCGCCTCGCCGTGGGGCCGTTCGCGAGGAGGGTGGCGAGGTGCACGCTGTAGACTCTCACCCGGTGCAGGCCCACCAGCATCGTCGCGGCGACGGCGACGCGCTGGGTCTGATTGTACCGCGCCAAGTGCGGCAGGATGATCTTGCGGTCGTCCACCAGGGGCCAGCGGGAGAGAATCGCGTTTCCGAAGTCGCGATGGGTCCGGGGATGCAGCACGGCGGGATAGTACACGTACCCCATGCCCAGGGAGTCGGCGACCATCCGCACGCCGGCTTCGTCCATCTCCTGGAGCAGGATCACGTCGGCGTGCCACAGGGAATCATTGTTCCGCAGCAGGTCCACCGCGCGATCCACGTGGAGCGCATACTTCACATTGAACGACACGATACGCAGCGTGTCGGGCACCGCTCCGGTGGGCACGTCCGCGGCCAGGACGGCGCCCGCGTAACGGGGGTTCAGCGGGTCGACGTAGTTGGCGGCGTGCGCGCAGCCCATCGTCGCGATGGCCAGCGCACCCAGGCTCAGGCGCCGCACCCGCTCGCTCACCTCACGCAACCGTTACGTCCCGGCAAAGATAGACGTCCTGGATCGCGTTCAGCAGCGCCACGCCATCCTTCAGCGGCTTCTGGAAGGCCTTGCGGCCCGAGATGAGCCCCATGCCGCCCGCGCGCTTGTTGATCACCGCGGTCGCGACGGCGTCGTAGAGGTCCTTCTTCCCCGACGCGCCCCCCGAATTGATCAGCCCAGCGCGGCCCATGTAGCAGTTGGCCACCTGATAGCGGCAGAGGTCGATCGGGTGGTCGCTGGCCAACTCGGTGTAGATGCGCTCGTCGAACTTGCCGTACGACGAGCCGCCCATGTTCAGCGCCTGGAAGCCGCCGTTGTTCTCGGGAAGCTTCTGCTTGATGATGTCGGCCTCGATCGTCACGCCGAGATGGTTGGCCTGGCCAGTGAGGTCGGCGGCGAGGTGATAGTCCTTGTCCTTCTTGAAGGCGCTGTTGCGCATGTAGCACCAGAGAATGGTGGCCATCCCCATCTCGTGCGCCAGCGCGAAGGCCTCGCTGACCTCGACGATCTGGCGGCCGCTCTCTTCCGACCCGAAGTAGATCGTGGCGCCCACCGCGGCGGCGCCCATGTCGGCGGCCTGCTCCACGGTGCCGAACATGATCTGGTCGTACTTGTTGGGATAGGTCATCAGCTCGTTGTGATTGATCTTCACGATGAACGGGATCTTGTGCGCGTACCGGCGCGCCACGATCCCCAGCACCCCGAACGTCGAAGCGACGGCATTGCACCCGCCCTCGATCGCCAGCTGCACGATGTGCTCGGGGTCGAAGTAGTCGGGGTTCTTGGCGAAGCTGGCACCCGCCGCGTGCTCGATCCCCTGGTCCACCGGCAGGATCGAGAGGTAGCCCGAGCCGCCCAGCCGCCCGCCATCGAAGATCCGCTGGAGACTGGTGAGGACGCGGTTGTTCCGGTCGCTGGGCGCGAAGATGCGGTCCACCCAGTCCTTCCCCGGGACGTGCAGCCG
>JBGOSS010000087.1:0-10393 GCA_041476105.1 Gemmatimonadota bacterium | reverse complement strand
TGAGCAACGCTTCTGACGACGGCCGGCGCCGGCTGCTTCAACGCTTAGTTATGCCAGACAAACACACGGCACTCGCCAGCATGGGAAGCGCCGGCACTCGAACCCACTCGAAAGCTAGTTTGCTGCCGGCCCGGTGCGCCGCCAGTTCAGGCTCCAGGAGCGTGAGTGCGTCCCGATTGATCAGGCGCCCCCGCAGCGCACCGGGCCGGCGGCATAACGGATAAGCGTTAAGCTGCGAGCGCCGCCGCGGGGAGCTGGGCGGTGGCGCGGCACGATGGCGGCGCTCGGCAGCTTCAACGCATAGTTAGGCGGCGCCATCTGACAGAATCTGGAAGCAGCGATACGGAAGTTCGACGCAGACACCGGATGCAGTTGGATGCGCTACGACAATAGGCCTCGGCGAGATGCGCTTCTCCGAAAACCACGCCTCGTAGACTGTCTGGTGGTCGAGCCACTCATAAGCCGGATTTGGACTCGAGAACGCAGGCTTTAGGCGCACTCTCATTGAGTCTCCTATCTGTCTCTCTGATAACTGTATTCCCTAGGGGTCCTCGGAGCAAGACTTGTCCTCACGCTACCGACGCACTCGATATCGAATCCAGCGTCGCCGGGGATCCTCCTGGACGATGAACTCGAAATGTCGGTAGCAACTCCTGTAGGCGCGACAACAGACCTTTGAACTCCTCAAGAGTAGGGCCTCGAGTTAGGACTCTAGACTCTGGTTGCTCTCGAACTCTGATCTGGTGAAAGAAGCTCGGCAACATGGACATACGGCCGTCGACGCGCTTGTCTGGGGAAAGACGGCCAATAGTATGGACCGGCAATGCCTCTGAGTAGAACCCATCGGCGTCCTTCACTGCGGCGTCGAACCACTCCTCAAAGTACGACGCCCATTTGCGGTCCACTTTGCCAGGGTCAGTACTCCAGATCCACACTTCGGCGCTTCCGGGCACGAGTCTCCCGAGCTGGTGGCGCGGCCACGGCGACTGGCGCCGCCTAACGGACGCGCGACCTGTCGTTATCGTTGGCGCGCAAGCGATCCCGTGACATTACCATCGGCATCCACAAAGACGAAGTGGGGCACCGCGTCCTTGAGTTCTAGCCGGGCTCCCCGGTCGGGACCGGTGAAGAGAACGACGGGCGAGACAGAGAGTGCTGTGACACTCGCTTGAAACTCGTCATCTAGGAGGCTAGTAACGCTGGCTCCGATAGCAGAAGAGCCGAACTCGGCGGTGATTTGCCGCTTATTGCCAGCCTTAAACCGGAGTACAGGCTCGGCCGAGAGACTGTCAGTTTCGAGGGATGTATAGAGGGCCCCGGTCGTATCGAAAAAACGGAGATACGGCCACCTTCCCGCCGCAGATACCTCGACTCGCAAGCGGCCTTGGGAATCCCTAAGCGTTAATTGGGAAGTCGATACGCGCGCGTCTCCGCAGGTTGTCACAAGGAAGGTTGTGCCTACTAGAAAGAGGGCTAAGCTCAGCATTCTGGAGCGCCGCGCGCCACGCTCAAGACTATCGATGCGCCGAGACATACGAAGAAGCTCTTCATCGTGTATCATCGCTACCCTCGCGACCTGGTGTCCAGGGGAGTATCAAGGCGCCGCCTAACTAGTATTTAAGGAACTTGTCCCGCAGGCCCTCGCTCGTATAAACCGCTCGGTTGAGCACGGCCCGCTCGTATAATGCAATTATACCGCGTCGGGGCCGAACGCAGCCAATTCGGATACTTGTGCCCTCGTTCACAACCCCAACTGGTCGGCCGGGCTCGTCACTCCCAGCTTCCGGTTGAGCACGTGCAGGTACGTTTCCGTCGTGGTCAGGCTCGCATGGCCCATCAGTTCCTGGACCGTCCGCGTGTCGTACCCGCCGTGGACCAGGTGGGAGGCGAACGAGTGCCGAAAGGTGTGGCAGCTGGCCCGCTTGGCGATACCCGACCGCACCACCGCATCCCGCACCGCCCGCTGGATGGCCGTCTGATGCAGGTGCTGCCGCCAGCTCTCGGCCCCCACCTGCATGATCCGCGTCGCCGGAAAGACCCATTGCCACCCCCACTCCCGCTCGGCCCGCGGGAACTTGCGGCCCACCGCGTCCGGCAGTGGGGTCCGGACCGGCGGCACCCGCCCCTGGTCCTCGAGCCATCGCCGGCGGACGTCCTCCAGGTGCTCCCGCAGCGGCCCGATCGAGCTCTGCGACAGCACCGTGAAACGGTCCTTCTCCCCCTTGCCCGCCCGCACCGTCACCTGGCCCCGCTCGAACTCCAGGTCGTAGATCCGCAGCCGCATCGCCTCCATCAGCCGCAGCCCGCCGCCGTACATCACCAGCGCCGCCAGCCGCGGCACCCCCCGCAACTGATCCAGCACCCGCCGCACCTCCTCCGGCGTCATCACCACCGGCACCCGCAGCGCCGGCTTCGCCCGCACCACGTCCGACACCCAGGGGATCGGGACCCGCAACACCTCGCGATAGAGAAACAGCAGGCCCGCGAGCGCCTGGCTCTGCGTGCTCGCGCTGACCTTGCCGCGCACCGCCAGATCGTTGAGGAACGCCCGCACCTCGGCCTCGCCCATCTCGAGCGGATGGCGGACCCCGTGAAAGCGGACGAACCGCTTCACCCAGCTCACATACTGGCGCTCGGTCTGCACGCTCAGATGCCGCATCCGCAGCGCGTCCCGCATCTCCCGGATCAGCCGTGGCCGAGCCGCCGGCAGGACCGACCGCCACGCCTGCGCCGGCGCCGGCACCGCGCCCCGCTCCGGAGCGGTGTCCACGTACGCCCGCACCGGAACCGCCGCGCCCTGACGGACCAGTGCCGTCCCCGGTTCGGCCGGCCCGTCGGCCCGCCCGTCGGATTGAGTGGTTTCCATCGGATGAAGAGTGCGGACCCGCCAGGAAAAAGCGTCATCAAAACAATGCGTGCTATTGCAGAAACCTCGCCAGCCCCTCGAACATCGCCGGCCAACGCCCCGACGCCCCCCGGTCCGCTACCCCGTACTCCGCGACCGCCAGGTGCGTCCCCCTCGGCGTCGCCCGCAGAATCGCGGTGATCTCCCCCAACCGCCCGGTCGCTTGCGCATTCACTCGGCCACTCATCTGCGCGCCCACGCGCCACCGCACGAATCGATCCTCCAGCTCCTCGACCACCTCGGCGCCATCCAGCACACCGCCGCTCCACCGCGCCCGCACCGCCTCGTCCGTGATCGAGCGGTACACCGCCGGCGGCGCCGCGGGAATCTCCCCCGAGATGAAGTACCGCTCCCGCCCGGGCAGCGATGGCTCGCGCACCCGCGCGTCACGCCCCGTCTCGAGCAGCAGGCCGATGGCGGCGAGCCCCTGCAGCCATCCGGCGAAGTGCCCCTGGATCGCCGTGTCCCACGCCGACCCCTCGCCCCACCCCTCGTGCCGCAGATCCACCCGCACCCCATCGCCCGCATCGTGCAGCGTGAGCGAGACCTTCGTCGCCCCGCCCGCCGCCGCCGTGAACGGCCACGGCACCTCCACATGGTACGGCGGTTCCTCGCTCCCACCTTCCGGCCACGACCCGGCCGGCAGGCCGTCGAACAGCACGTCGGTCCGCGAACGCAACGCCGCCCACACGGTGTCGGGCGGCGCGGCGATGAACGATTGCACGATGATGGCTTGCATGCCGTCTAGATGGCGGACTCGGCGATCGCGACGCCCCGCTTCGCCAGCTCCTCGACATAGGGCCCCGCCGGCACACACTCGTCTGGCACGTACACGCCCTTCTTCGCGATCCGTCCGTCCACCTGCATGATCCCCGTGATGGATAGCGAGTAGCCGGTGGTGCGCATCATCGCCGAAACCTGCCGCTGCACGTCGTACCGATCCACCAGCTGCCAGCGCGTCCCCGCGGCCTTCCCGTCCTTCATCCCCCGCACCTCCACCCGCAGCACCACCAGGTCCCGCCCCTGCGGCTTGGTCAGCTTGGGTGATACCGCCGCGATGAAAACCTGCCGGGGACTGACCTTGTGGCCGCCGCCGTTGACCGCGATCGGCGTGGTGTCGAGCAGCCCCAGGTCCCGGATCGGCTTCATGATCGCCACGTGGCCCGGATAGCGGAGCGTCTTGTACTCCATCACCGGGATTTTGCCCTCGTACTCGAAGGGCATGGTGGAGATCCCACCCGCGGTGTGGAACGCCTCCAGGATGCCGAGCGGCGGGGGAAACCGGATCTCTTCCAACTCGCTCAGCGCATCCACCGTCACCCGCTTGCCGCCGCGCAGGATCCACGACGGCGTGGTGTAGTAGTCGAGCGCGCCCTCCAGGGAGTAGACCACCATGTAGTTGAGCGGTGGCTCCGGAGACTGCGGCAGCCCGCCGACCCACGCCCTGACGCTCTCGACCGTGTCGAGGCGGCGGATCCCCTCGCCCGCCAGGACGTTCACCATCCCCGGCGCGAGCCCGCAGTCGGGGATGATCGAGACCCCCTTCGCCACCGCCGCCGCGTGGAGCCGCTTCTGCTGCGTCACCAGCTCGGTGTTGCCGCCCAGGTCGGCGAAGTGCACGCCGCACTCCACCGCCAGCGTCGCCAGCTCGACGTTGAAGTAGTAGGGTGCCGCGCTCAGCACGCCGTCGGCGTGCCGCATCGCCACCCGCACCGCGTCGATGTCGGCCAGGTCGAGCGACAGCAGATCGAGCCGGCCTTTCCCCTTGAACGGCTCGAGGAACGGCGCCACGCCGCGGTCGACGTGCCGGTCGGCCAGCAGCACCGACTGCGTCGCGCTCTGGTTCAGAAGGTCGAGCGCGCAGGCCGAGCCCTGCTTGCCGGCGCCAATGACGAGGAATCGCATGTGCCCGTCTGGTGTGGATGGTGATTGGTCGGAGCCACGCGGCCCCGTTGGACAGCCACGAAATCTAGACGAAATGGAGACGTTACTGCAGTGGAGCCGGCAACCGAACCGTCGGTGTAGCCGGCCGTTCACGGCCCGGTCAGCCGAGCCCGTCCCTCAGGACGGGGGAGCGGTGCGGCCTTCAGCGACCGGAACCGAAACCTCGATCCCGGCGGCCCTGTCTAGGTCTGCCTCACGAGCCAGTCCCCATCGGGATCCACCCGCACCCCCGACGGCACGCACCCCGCCGCTACCGGCAACATGAAGCTCTGATCACCCCGCACCGGCGCGAGGGCGATCTCGCCCCGGACCCCCACGCAGCCGGCGCCCTCGAGCGAGACCGGCAGCCGGTCGATGCGGAACGCCCCCCAGGCCGCCGGCTGCACCTGGCGTACCCGCAGTGTGGCACGCCGCGCCGCGCTGTCGGATTCCACGCGCGCATCGAGCCGCGGATAGCCCGGCTGCCGGAGCCACTGCCGGAAAAACCAGCCGAGGTCGGTCCCCGCGGCGGCCTCGACCTTCCGCTCGAGTTGCGCGCTGAGCACCGACGAATCGCGGTAGCTGCGATAGTAGTCGCGCAGTCCACCGAAGAACGCGGAGTCGCCGACGGTGCGCCGCAGCATGTGCAGCACCCAGCCGCCCTTCTGGTAGCTGTTGTCGTTGAGCATCTCGTTCGGGTCGGTCACCGCGGTGTCGATGATCGGCCGGTTCACGACGTTCGACTGGATGTAGCTCTCGGCGTTGCTCCGCAGCCCGCGTGCCAGCACCGAGTCGCCGTCCAGCGCCGCCCCCACCACCAGGTCGAAGTAGGTCGCGAAGCCTTCGGAGAGCCAGAGGTGATGCCAGTCGGCCTCGGTCACCGCATCGCCGAACCATTGGTGCGCCGTCTCGTGCCGCACTACCCCTTCGCCCATGGTGCGCCGCACGTAGCTTCGCTCGGCATAGAAGATGGCCGTCGCATTCTCCATCCCGCCGTAGCGCGTCGAGCTCTGCACGTGCGCCAGCTTCGCGTACGGAAACGGCCCCACCATCCGCGACAGCGTCTCGACGATCTCGGTCGCGCGCCGGAACGGGACGCTGTCGGCGAACGCCGAATCCTCCGGGTAAGCCCACACCTCGATCGGGATGCTGTCGGAACCCGACAGGGCGGCGCGATGGCGGCTCACCGTCATCGGCGTCGCGCCAAGGACCATGGTGTAGGTGGGGATCGGCGCCGACTCGAGACAGGATCGGCCCCGGCCACCGGTCCCCGCCTGAAGGACTCCAGCCTCCGGCCTGCATTGCGGTGCATTGGTCACCACCCGCCACCCCCGGGGGGCGCGCACGCTCCACAGGACCCGCGCCTTGTCGGAGGGATGGTCCACCGTCGGGAGCCAGTACCGCGCCCGGTTGGGCCAGTTGTCGGCGAAGAACGAGCGGCGCCCGCGGGCGTTGCCGGCATTGTAGATCAGGCCATCGCTCGGCCTGCCATGGTACTCGACCATGACGCCGAGCGGCGCGCCCCGCAGCCCCCGCGTCGCGATCTTGAGCACGCGACCGTCGTGCGAGAACGGCACCCCGCGCAGGGTGCGCATACCCACCACGCGGTCCACCGTCATTCCCACCAGGTCGAGCCGCAAGGTGTCGTCGTAGCCGCGTTGGGTGTCGAAGAAGACCGACGCCCAGCCCCTGATCGCGTTGCCGGTATCGGGAAGATCGATGCGGAAGTGATAGGCCTGGACGTCGACGCCGGGTTGCTGCGCCCGCGCCGTGGAAGCGACGAGCAGCGCCGCGAGGGCGAGCCTAGGACGCGTAGACACCGTCGATCGCCGATGCGCCCTCGGGGACCGCGTGCTCCTTGCTGTGCAGCGCCTCCGCCTCGGCCTCTGCGATCTCGGCCTCGACCGCGGTTTCCACCGCGAGCAGCTTGCTGTCGACCGTCAGGAGTCGGCTGTCGGCAGTCGACAGCTTGATCTTCAAGTACTCCTCGTAGAGCCCGACCGGGTCCCGCTTCCCCCACTCGGCGAACCAATCGGCCGGGAAGGTCGCGCGCGCCTCGCGCTCGTCGTGCGTCGCGTGCCCGCCCATCCGGAAGGTGTTGGCGATGAGCATCGCGGGCCCCTCGCCGGCCCGGCACCGCGCGACCGCGAGCGCCGTCGCGGCCCAGGCGTCGAGCACGTTGTTCCCGTCGAACGAGGCGCCCCACATCCCGTACGATGCCGGCAGCTCGGCGAAGTCGGCGGGCAGGTGATAGTCATCGAGCCGGGTTCCCAGCGCGACCTGGTTGTTCTGGACGATGAAGATCGCCGGGAGCTTCTGCACCGCGGCGAAGTTGAACCCCTCGTGGCTCACCCCGGCCTTGCTGGATCCGTCGCCGATCCACGTCATCGCGACTCTCGGCTGTCGACCGTCGACTGCCGACTGCATCTTCGCGGCCAGCGCAATGCCCGCCGTCACGACGACCATATCGCCGACATGCGAGATCGGCGGCAGGATGTGACGGGAGAAATCGCCGTAGTGGCCGTCGCGCCCTTTCGACGGCCCGTCGGCGGTGCCGAGATAGCCGCGCATGATGTCGGCGAGCGGCATCCCCATCTCGTTGCACGCCCCGGAGTTCCGGATCATCGGCGCCACGTAGTCGGAGGCGGGGTCGAGGGCGTGGACCGGCCCGACGGTGGCGGCCTCTTCGCCGGTCGACAGCCAGGCCTTGGAGATGACACCGGTGCGGACCCAGCGCTTCAGCGTGACATCGACCAACCGGGTGCGCAGCAGCCCGGCGTAGAGCCGGAGGAGAAACGGCTCGCCGAGCGCGTCCACGATGGCGGCGCGCGCCGGGTCACGGCGGAGCGTCTCGCCGTATGCTGCGACCAGTCCCGGTTCGGGTTTCCAGCCGACGTATTCGGGAGGGTCGTAGGCGGGGAAGCGCTTCATACAGTCGACAGTCCACAGTCCTCAGTCGACAGCACGCTACGGTCGACTGGTGGCTGTCGACTGCTGACTCAGAAAAATCTCGCCGCCCTTCATAACGAAGCCCACGTGCTGGAGCAGCGTGATGTCCGCGATCGGATCGCCCGCCACCGCGACCAGGTCGGCGAGCTTCCCCGCCTCGACGGAGCCGACGTCGCGTTCCATGCCGAGGAGGGTGGCGCTGTTCATCGTCCCGGTGACGATCGCCTGCATCGGCGTCATCCCGCCGTAGGTCACCAGCAGCTCGAATTCCTTGCCGTTCAGCCCGTGCGGGAAGACGCCGGCGTCGGTGCCCAGCGCGATCTTCACGCCCGCCGCCACCGCGATGCGGATGCCGCGCATGTTGGCCTCCCACGCGGCGCGGGCCTTGGGCTGGGTCCACTGCGGCAGCCGCGCGAGGGCCTCGGGCGTGCCGGCAAGGGACCACCCCGCCGTGAGGGTCGGCACCTGCCAGGTGCCGTTCTGGACCATGATCCGCGCCGCTTCCTCGGTCATGAAGGAGCCGTGCTCGACGCTGGTGACGCCGGCGCGCGAGGCCGCGATGATGCCGTCGGTCCCGTGGGCGTGCGCCGCGACGCGGCGCTCGAGGAGCCGCGCCGTCTCGACCACCGTCCGCATCTCGTCCTCGGAGTACTGCTGGACGCCGACCGCGTCCCCCTGCGACAGCACGCCGCCGGTGGCGCAGATCTTGATGACGTCGGCGCCGTACTTCACCTGGAGCCGCACCGCGTCGCGGATCTCGTCCGCGCCATTGGCGATCCCCTCGAGCGGCCCCGGCTCGCGCAGCACGTAGGGTGCGTAGCCGTTATCGTCGCAGTGCCCACCGGTGATGCCGATCGAGTTGCCGGCCGTCATCATCCGCGGCCCCGGCACCCGCCCGGCGTTGATCGCGTTCCGCAGCGCCACGTCGGCGAAGCCGCGCGCGCCGACGTTGCGCACCGTGGTGAAGCCCGCGTCGAGGGTCGCGCGCGCCGCCCGCACGCCGAAGATCGCGTCGTCGGCGATCGTCTCGTGCACGCTGGCATTGACCCAGTCGCCCTCGCCGATCGGCCGGCCGGCAAGGTGCACGTGGGCATCGATGAACCCGGGCAACACGGTCATGCGGGAGAGATCGATCACCCGCGCCCCGGCGGGCACCGCGCCGCCGACCGACTCGATACGGTCGCCGCGGACCACGATCACCGCGTTGCGCACCGGCGGGCCGCCCCGGCCGTCGATGAGGGTCCCGGCCCGAATGGCCACGAGCTGCGGCTGCTGTGGCTGCTGCGCCGCAAGCGTGAGAAGCGGAATCAGCGAGAGTGCGGCTACCAGCACCCCCGCCCTTCCCATCTCTCCCCTGTCTCCCCTGTCTCCCCTGTTCAAAAGAGCTTCCCCTTGATCTTGCCCATGATCCCCGAGTTCCCGGTCTTCGCCTTGTCGAGCGCCTCGCCCAGCTCGCGCGCCGTCTGGTAGCGGTCGTTCGGCTCGGCTTCGATCGCTTTCATCAGGGCCTTCTCGAATTCGGGTGTGAAGGGGATATCGGGCCGCGCCTTGCGCAGCGGCAGCGGCTGGCCGCGCAACCGCGCGATCATCATGTCCTGCGCGCTCTTCCCCTCGAAGGGGAGGCGGCCGCTGAACATCTCGTAGGCCACCAGCCCCAGGGCGTAGATGTCGGAGCGCCCGTCGAGCGGCTTGCCGCGGATCTGCTCGGGGCTCATGAACTCCGGCGTGCCCAGGATGATGCCGGTGGCGGTCAGCTTGGCCATCCCCGGCTCGGCGCGCTTCTCCTTGGCGAGACCGAAGTCGGTCACCACCGCCTTCAGCTTGCCGTCGCCGCCCGGCACCACGAAGATGTTCTCGGGCTTGAGGTCGCGATGCACGATCTGCTGTTCGTGCGCGAAGGTGAGCGCGTCGCAGATCTGCCGCATCAGCGGGATCCCGACCTCGAGCGGGATCGGCCCCTCGCGCACTTCCTTGTCGGAGAGCAGCTCACCCGTGAGCAGCGGCATCACCAGGTAGATCAGCCCGTCGTGCGTCTCGCCGAGCCGCTTGATGGAGCAGATGTTGGGATGGTCCAGCCGCATCGCGAGTCCCGCCTCGCGCCGCAGCCGCTCGGCGGCCACCTTGTCCTGCGCCAGCTTGGGGGTCATGATCTTCACCGCCACCACTTCGCCCGTCGAAATGTCCTTCGCCTCGTAGACGAACGACATCCCGCCCTCGCCGAGCTTCTTCATCACCTGGTAGCGCTGGTCGAGGATCTGGTTGCGCAGCGTCTTGGCCGGGTCGTTCGGCGCGGGCGGCGGCTTGATCGCCATGCGGATCTGCGTCGTCGAGGCGCCTCCGGCCGCGGCGGGCACGCCCGGCGGCGGCGCCATTATCGCCACCAGCGGCGTGCCGTCCTTGGGGCAGAACTTCGCGTCGCCGGTGTAGAGGGCGCCGCACCGCGGGCACTTCATCTGGCTCACAGGCGCACCAGGTTGCGGCCGTCGGCCTTGGCGCGGTACAGCGCCGCGTCGGCCGTGGCCAGGAAGGTTTCGGGGGAAACGATCTTCTGGTCGGGGAAGCTCGCGACGCCGATGCTCACCGTCACCCGGACCGGCGTGGTGGCGTCACCGCACG
>JBGOSS010000086.1:0-10525 GCA_041476105.1 Gemmatimonadota bacterium | reverse complement strand
GTCACCCTGAACACCGACATCGGGGCCACGGGGCAACTCATCTCGGCGCCGGGCGCATCCATCGTGGCGGGGAACGGGCACGGTATCACCGTGGCCGGGCTCGACGTGGACGGCTTGACGCTCGACAACGCGCCGCTCAGCTCGAGCGGGGGCACGATCGCGAAGTTCGACAACGTCACCTTCCAGAACTACGCATCGACGGCGACGCCCTTCCTGCTGTCGCATCCCGGGGCCGCGGCGCCGTTCACGTTCAACAACGTGCAGTTCCTGGTGACACCGACGACGGGTCACTACCTGGACGCCACCGACGCCAATCCGACCAACGGCCTGGTGCTGACCGTCATCCTGGCGGGCAGCAACCCGGTGGACGGATCGGCGCAGACCGGGACCGGGGGCGGCGCGGTGGTCAACTGGCAGGCCGCGGCGGCGACCGTGACGTGGACCGGCGCCGTGTCTTCTGACTGGTTCACGCCGGGCAACTGGAGCGGGACTGCGGTGCCGGTCAGCACCGACAACATCGTGATCCCCGCCGGCACGCCGAATGTGCTGGCGCTCGCCGGCAGCCCGACGGTCAACAACATCACCGTCCAGACGGGTGCGTCCTTCTCGATCACCAGCGGGACGCTCACCGCGGCCGGCAACGTGGATGCGGGGACCTCCATTACCGGCGCCGGCACGGTACGCATGACCGGGCTCGGCCGCACCCTGAGCGGGGTGCTCCCGAACGTGACCATCGCCGGAGGCGTGACGCTGGCGGGAACCGCCAGCATCGCCGGTGCGCTCCAGGTTAACGGCGCCCAGGCGAACCTGACGCTCGCCGGCAACACGGCCACCGTGGCCGGAACGCTCGACGTGACCAACGGCGGCCTGCTGACGATGACGAACGGGGCCGACAGCCTGGATGTCACCGGCACCGTCTTCTTCTCCGTCACCGACGAGACCGGCCACCTGACGTCCGGTGTGATCGGCGCCCGGTCCAACATCAACCAGGGCGGCGTCGGCAC
Source organism: Gemmatimonadota bacterium (assembly GCA_041476105.1). Lineage (GTDB taxonomy): Bacteria > Gemmatimonadota > Gemmatimonadetes > Gemmatimonadales > JACORV01 > DASXPG01. The sequence continues at coordinate 9,521 of JBGOSS010000086.1, read as the reverse complement.
GCAGGCCTTCGTGCCCACCGGGACCCGGGTGCGGTTGCTCCAGAACCAGAATCAGTCGGTGTCCATCAGCTCGAACGGCATCGGGCAATCGGGGTTCGGGGCGCTGGTCATCTCAAAGTCGGGCGGCACCGTCAACTTCATCAACCCCACGCGGGTGCGCGACAGCCTGTTCGTCGCCTCGGCGACGACGGTCAGCGGCCAGCTGATCATTGCGGGGCGCCTGGTCACGTCGGCCGGGAGCGACTTCCAGGGCAACCTCACCATTCACCCCGACAGCCTCTTCATCGGCGGCACCTTTGGCGCCGGCGCGACGACCTTCAATGCGGGCACCGTCCTGCCGGTGCTGACCTACGGCACGCTCCTCGTCGCGACCGGCGGTCCGGTGACGTTCGCGGGGCCCTTTACCGTGAGCGGGTCCGGAGCGTCACTCACCGTCTCGGGCGCCGGGACCGTCATGACGATGCCGTCCGGCACCAGTTCGATCTCGGGTGGGCTGAATGTTGCCAGCTCCGCCGAGGTGAAGATGAACGGCGCGACCCTGAACGCCTGCTGCCTGACGACGATCTCTGATGGCGTGCTGACGATGCAGAACGCCGGGGACGTCCTGAACCTTTCGGCCCAGGTGCTCTTCCGGGGCGGCGATGAGACCGGGCACCTCACGGCGGGGCGGATCGACGTCACCGGGGGTTTCGACCAGCTGGCGAGCACGACGCCGAAGAGTTTCGTCTCCACCGGCACCCGGGTGCGATTCATCAACGGCCCGTCGGGGTCGAACGTCAACTTCGCCACGCCGGGCCTCGGGGCATCGCACTTCCACGATATCGAGCTGACGGGGACCGGTTTCGTGACCCTTCCCCAGGCGACCTTCGCCACCGGACAGCTCATCACCGATGCCGCCGGCGCGACAATCTCGGGCAATGGCGGCAACACCCTGACCGTGGCGGGTCTCGATGTGAACGGCCTGGTGTTCGAAAATGCCCTGCTCGTTGCCACCGACGGGGCGCTGACCCGGTTCGACAACGTCACCTTCCAGGACTACGCCGCGACGGCGACGCCGCTGACGATCAACCATCCGGGGGCGGCCAGCGCGTTCACGTTCAACAACCTCGCCTGGCTGGTCACGCCGAGCACCGGCCACTATCTCGACGTCACGGACGACAACACCGGCAACGGGCTCGGTGTCACCATCAATCTGACCGGCAGCAACCCCGGCAACGGATCGCCGCAGACCGGCATCGGCGGCGGTGCGGTCGTCAACTGGCCGGTGGCGGCGACGCTGCAGACCTGGACCGGTGCGGTCTCGACCGACTGGTTCATCGCCGGCAACTGGAGCGGCGCCGCGGTGCCGACCGGCGCCGACGACGTGGTCGTCCCGACCGGGACCCCGAACCAGCCCGCCCTCACGGCGAATGCCTCGGTCCACAATCTGACGGTGGCCACCGGCGCGAGCTTGAACGTCGGCGCGTTCGACGTGACGGCGACGGGCAACGTGAACGCCGGGCATTCGATCGTCGGCTCCGGCACGCTGACGCTGGTCGGCACCGGCAAGACCGTCGAGGGTGACCTGCCCGCGCTGGTGATCAACGGCACCGTCTCGCTCGGCGGGGTGACCAACGCGGCGGCGGCGACGGTGAGCGGCGCATCCGCGGTGCTCACGGCCAACGGCCAGCTGTTCAACATCGGCGCCGGCGGCCTCCAGGTGGTCAGCGGCGGACTGTTCAGGATGGTTGGTACCCTGGACTCGGTGATCGTGGCGGGCGACGTCACCTTCGCGGGCGGCGACGAGACGGGCCATCTGACCGGCGGCGCGCTCGCGATCGCCGGCAACCTGACGCAGGACAACGTCAGCACGACGAACAGCTTCGTCTCGACGGGGACGCGGGTGCGCTTCACCGGTCAGGGGGGGTTCCCGCAGATCGTCGACTTCGCCAGCTCGAGCGCCACCACGTCGCGCTTCGCGGGCGTGATCGGGGAAGGCGGCCCGAACGGCTTTAACGTCAACAGCAACGTGACGGTGATGGACAGCCTCGACCTGATCACCGCGACCAGCGTTGGCGGCGGCGGCTCCCTGGACGTGCGGCGCAAGCTTCGGATCATCAACGGCGCCTCAGTGCACGTCGACGCGATCACCGTGAACGGCGACAGCCTGCTCAACGGCGGCTTCCCCGGCGACATCGGCGCCAACACCTTCAACTTCACGGGCGGCACGATCCCGGCGCGCAACTACGGGACCATCAACGTCCTCGGCACGGCGACGTTCGCGCCGGGGTCCATCCTGCTCAACGGCACCACCCGGTTCACGGGCGCCGGCACCGTGGTGACCCTGGGCGGCCAGACGATCGCCGGCAACGTCACCGTGGACCAGGGCGCCGAGCTGCGGCTCAACGGCAACTTCATGCACGCCGCCCAGTTCACGGTCAGTACCGGCGCGCGGCTCACCATGGCCAACGCGGCCGACAGCCTGGCGACCGACGGGGTGGACTTCCACGGCGGCGACGAGACGGGCCACCTGACGGCCGGGGTGATCAGCATCCTCTTCGCCTTCACCCAGAGCAACGGCGGCTCGCCGCTCAGCTTCGTCTCGACCGGAACGCGGGTCCGCTTCCAGGAGAACCAGAACCAGAGCATCAATTTCGGGAACCCGGGCGCCGCGCTGTCACACTTCGCGGACGTCGTCATCAGCAAGACGAGCGGCACGGTCAACTTCTCCAGCGCGGCCACGGTGCGCGACAGCCTGGTTGTCGCCTCGGCGACGACCGTGTCAGGCGGCGGGACGCTGACGATCGGCCGGAAGCTGATCACTGTCGCGGGCAGCACCTTGGGCGCGAATGTTTCGCTCAACGGCGACAGCCTGGTCATTGGCGGGAGCTACAACGCCGGCGTCACGACCTTCACCGGCGGTGCCACGCTGCCCGTCCTGAGCTACCGCGGCGTCACGGTCCTCACCGGCGGTCCGGCGGCGTTCGCGGGCCCCGTGACGCTGGGCACCTCCGGATCGCTCACCGTCCAGGGCGGTGGAACCGTCTTGACGCTGGCGCCCGGCACGACCACGGTCACGGGCAGCGTGAACGTGTCCGGCGCCGAGCTCAAGTTGAACGGATCGACGTTGAACGTGCTCTCGCTGAGCATCAATCCGGGGGCGGGGAGCCTGCTCACCATGCAGAACGCCGGCGATGCCGTGAACTCCACGAGCAACGTGACCTTCGACGGTGGTGACGAGACCGGACACCTGACCGCCGGGATCATCACGCTCAGTTCTGGGAGCTTTTCCCAGCTCAACACGGGCATACCCTTTGCTTTCCCCAGTTTCGCGTCGACCGGGACGCGGGTGCGCTTCACCAACACCACCGCCCGGTCCATCTTTTTCGCGGCCCCCTTCGTGTCGCATTTCCACGATCTCGAAATCGCCGGGACGGGCGCCGTCACCATCAGCGGGAATGCGATCGTCGCGACGGGGCAGCTGATCTCGCCGGCCGGTGCCTCCACGCTCCTGAGCGGCGACCTGAGGGTCGCCGGGCTCGACGTGGATGGCCTGGTGCTCGACAACGTAACGCTGCAGTCGACCGGGGGAACGATCACGAAGTTCGACAATGTCACCTTCCAGAACTACTCGTCGAACTTTACCCCGTTCTTCATCACGCACCCTGGCGCGGCGACGCCGTTCACCTTCAACAACGTGCAGTGGACGGTGACGCCGACGAATACCGGCCACTACCTCGACGCCATCGACCAGGACGCCGGCGCCCCATTCCTGACGATCGACCTCGCGGGGGCGGCGTTCAATGGCTCCGCCCTGACGGGCGTCACGGGCGGCGCGGTGGTCAACTGGCAGGTGGTGGCGGGGACCCGCACCTGGACGGGAGCCGTTTCCACCGACTGGTCCACTGCGGGCAACTGGAGCCCGGCGCAGGTGCCGACCTTCACCGACAACGTGCTGATTCCGGCGACGGCGAACCAGCCGGTCCTCGGCACCGTCGCGTTCGCCAACGACCTCACCCTCACCGCCGGCGCGACGCTGGACCTCGGCACGTCCGGCCTGGTGGCGAACGGCAACGTGGACGCCGGAGGCGCCATCATCGGGCCTGGTGGGTTCCTCACCATGGCGGGCACGGGCAGGACGGTGCGCGGCACGATGTCCAACCTCCAGGTCGGAGGGAGCGGCGCGGCCTTCGCATTGAGCGGCCCGCTCACCGTGACGGGTGTGCTGTCGGTCTTCGACGGCAGCCTGGACCTGGCCGGGAACACCGCGACCGTGACCGACAACTTCAACACCATTTCGGGCGGGGTCCTCGTCAGCCACGCCCCGGCCAGTACGCTCATTGTCGCCGGAGAGGCGATCTTCGCTGGGGGGGATGAGACCGGGCAGCTCACCGACGGGCTGATCCGGATCGGCGGGAACTTCACGCAGGTCAGCAGCTCGACGTCCACGAGCTTCGTGGCCACCGGCCCGCACGTGACCGAGCTCAACGGGACAGCGTCCCAGAGCGTGGTCTTCCAGAACCCCGGGGGCGCGACCGGCTCGCGCTTCGGCAAACTCAAGATCGCGAACTCCAGCGCCTCGGGCGTGACCCTGAACAGCGATGTGCTGGTGGGTGACGCTCTGGAGGACGGCGGAGCCGCGATCGAGACGGTGCACGGCGAGGGCCACACGCTCTCGATCTACGGTGCCGCCATCGACGGACTGGCGCTCGACAACGCACCACTCGTCGTCGTGGACACGCTTGCCAACGGGCCATTCCAGTTGGACAACGTCACCTTCAGTGGCAACGCCGCCACCGACGACGTCTTGACGTTCCTGATGAGGACCGGCCAGCCGCGCGCGATGGCCTCGCCCACCTTTGCCGGCGCCGTGCCGACTGGGGCGGGGCACTACGCGGTTGTGCAGTGGCTGGCGGGCGGGACCGGCACGGCCCCGGCGCTGACCTTCACCGGTGCGCCTTCACCCACCGGAACGGGTGGGGGACTGGCACACTCGTCCACGCCGACAGGTCCGTTCGGCATCGCGGTTCTCACCTGGCCGTAGCCCCAGCACGGCGCGAGGCCCGTCACGCCAAACGGTTTGACGGGCGTCGTCGCGATGGGCAACTTGGATGTAGGTCCTCCCAGCCCCAGCACATGACACCCGGATCGGTGCCGACATGCGAGCCCATTGCCGTCTGCTGATCCTGATGCTGGCCATGCCGTGCGCGGCGACCGCGCAGGCCCGCCGGCCCACCCGCGCTGCCGCCGCGGTGCGGCCCCCGGCGCCCGCCAAGGTCTGGGCCGCCGTCAGCGCGGGGTCAGGCTACACCTGCGCCCTCGACAACACCGGGCAGGCCTACTGCTGGGGCGAAAACCTGAACCGCAAGCTCGGCATCGGCGACTCGGTGAACATCCGCCGGCCCGTCGCGGTCGAGACGCCGCAGCGCTTCCAGTCCATCGCCGCCGGTGTCTTCGACACCTGCGCCCTGACGCGCGAGGGCGCCACCGTCTGCTGGGGCGGCGCGCAGAACCCCAGCCTCCCGCATTCGGCCCTGGGCGAGCTACGCCTGCGCCAGATGGACTACGCCTCCGGCGGCTGCGGGATCGCCGTCGACGGCATTGCCTGGTGCTGGGGCGCCAACGGGGCGGGCCAGCTGGGCAGCGGACGCGAGAGCCCGAGCACCGGCAGTGTGCCCGAGCGCGTCGCCGGGATGCGACGCTACCAGCAAGTCGTCGTGGGCAGCGCATTCGCCTGCGGCCTGACGGCGGAGGGGGCGGCCTGGTGCTGGGGCCGACCCGGCACCCTCGGCACGGGCGCCAGTGCCGGCAGCAACGTCCCGGTCGCGGTGACCGGCAACCACCTCTTCACCCAGCTTGCCTCCGGCAGCGAGCACGTCTGCGGGATCGCGCGCGAGGGCTCGGCCTGGTGTTGGGGCGATAACGGCGGCGGGGCGCTCGGCACCGGCCAGAATGCCAACGCGGGCATTCCCGTCCCGGTCTCCGGCGGCCTCAACTTCAAGGCGCTGAGCGCCGGCTTCGCCTACACCTGCGGCATCACCGTCGCGGGCAAGGCCTGGTGCTGGGGAACGAACGCGAATGGCGTGCTGGGCATCAACACGTCGCGCAATGCGTTGACGCCCGCGGCCACCGCCGGCAACCTCGTCTTCGCCGCGATCTCCAGCGGCAACGGCCACACCTGCGCCATCACCACGGCCGGTGCGCTCTACTGCTGGGGCGACAACGCCGACGGCGAACTCGGCATCGCGCACGCCCACACCTGCCGCACCCAGATGGCACCGGGGCAATTCGACGTCCGTCCCTGCGCCGTGGTCCCGACGCGCGTGCAGGATCCGCGCTGAAACCTGCCTGATTTGAACGTCCGGGGCCCGGGCTGAAGCCCGCGCGGCGCCTCACGATCTTCGTCGCCGGCGCGGCGGTCTTTGCGTTTCTCCTCTATCGCGTCGGCCTGCACACCCTTGCCGCGAATCTGCGGACCGCCGGCTGGACGCTGGTGCCGATCGTCCTGCTCTGGATCCCGGTCCACGTTTGCTACGCCGCCGCCTGGTACACCACGATGGCCGACGCCCCCGAGCGGCCGCCCTTTCTGCGCACCTGCCTGATCAGCGTCTCGAGCTTCGCGGTCAACATGGTCACGCCGTTCGTGCAGGCCGGGGGCGAGGTGTACCGTGCCGCGGCGGTCACTCACTGGACCGGCGGGCAGCGCGCCACCAGCTCGACGGTCACCTACTACATCCTCCATGCCCTGAGCAACATGGTCACCTGGGTGCTGAGCATCGGCGTCGTGCTCGCGCTCTACCGCCTTCCCGGCGGGCTGGTGGTCACGCTGGTGGCCATCGCCACGGTCATCATCGGGCTCATCCTCTTCGTCTTCGTGAGCCATCAGCAGGGCGTGGTGGCGCCGCTGGTGGGTATCCTGCGGCGGCTCCCCCTCCTCGGCCGGCTCGCTCGGCCCCTCGAGGCGCACCGCGAGCGGATCGAGGAGCTCGACCGGCTGATCACCGGCTTCTACCACCGCGATCCCCGCCGCTTCTTTCTCAGCGTCGGCATGGATGTGCTGGGCCGCGCCATCGCGACGGGCGAGGTCTGGCTGATGGCGCGCGGCATCCACCTCGACGTGAGCCCGCTCCAGGCGTTCGGGATCGGGTCCTTCGGCGGGCTCGCGGTGAACATCATATTCTTCGTGCCGCTGGAAGCGGGCGTGAAGGAAGGCAGCTTCTACCTCATCTTCCAGATGCTGGGCATGGATCCCGCGCTGGGGGTGTTCGCCGCGATCGTGCAGCGGCTGCGCGAGCTCACCTGGATCGCCGCAGGACTGGTGCTGATCTGGGCTTCGGGAGAGAAGAAGAAGAGAGAGAACCTGGACACCGGAACCTAGACCCAAGAACCTGGACTGATCCTATCGCTCGCAGTCGTCCAGGTTTTAGGTTCCAGGTGTTGATTGCAGATTCCGGTCATCACGATCCCACCCAAGGAGCGTGCGCCGTGTCCATCGCCGTCACCTGCGAATGCGGCAGACCCTTCTCGTTCGAGGACAAGTTCGCCGGCCAGACCATCACCTGCCCGGACTGCTCCCGCGAGATCGTCGTGCCGGCGGCCCCGCCGCGGACGCCCCAGGCCGACCCGGTTTTCGAGCGCGACACCTTCCTGATCCGGCAGAAGATCCGTCTCGACGAGAAGTACGCCGTCACCGACGAGGCGGGGACGCCGCTGCTCTTCGTGGTGCGCCCCCGGCACCTCCTGCGCAACCTCGGCGCCCTGTTCGTGGGCATCATCGCCGGCATGGCGTTCGCGGCAGCCTGCTTCATGCTGGTGGGCAACGCGAAGGGCACGCTCGCCAACATCATGGCGGTCGTCGGGTTCACCGGGTTCTTTACCGTCACCCTCACCGTCGGGCTGGCCCTGTCGACGAAGCGGCACACCAGCTTCTACCGCGACGAGTCGGGCGGCAAGCCGTTGCTCACGATTCTCCAGGACAAGAAATTCCAGCCGATCGTCGCGACCTACACGGTGCGGGACGCGCAGGGCAAGGTGCTCGCGCACCTGCGGAAGAACTACCTCTACAACTTTGTCCGGAAGCGCTGGTACGTGGACGCCCCCGGCGGCCGCGAGATCTGCATGGCCATCGAGGACTCGGCCCTCCTCGCCTTCCTGCGTCGCTTCATCGGCCCCCTGTTCGGCCTGCTGCGCACCAACTTCCGCATCCTCGCCGCCGAGAGCGACGAGACGATCGGGATGTTCAACCGCAAGATGACCATCCTCGACCGCTACGTCCTCGACCTCACGGCCGACCCGGACCGCACCCTCGACCGCCGCGTCGCGCTGGCGGTGGGCGTCATGCTCGACACCGGAGAGCGCCGCTAGTGCTCCCACTTTCCGGCCGCTCTCCCGCCTCTTAGTCTACAGGACCATGACCACACCCCAGGGTACGCCGATCCAGTGGGCCGCCGGCACCTACACCGTGCCGGACCAGCCCGTCATTCCCTTCATCGAAGGCGACGGCACCGGCCGCGACATTTGGCGGGCGAGTGTCCGAGTCTTCGATGCCGCCGTGCACATGACCTCGGGCGGGCGCCGCAAGATCCACTGGCTGGAAGTGCTGGCCGGGGAGAAAGCCTTCAAGGCGACCGGCAGCTGGCTTCCCGACGAGACGATCAAGGCGATCCAGCAGTACCGCTTCGCGATCAAGGGGCCGCTGACCACACCGGTCGGCACCGGGATCCGCTCGCTGAACGTCGCGCTGCGCCAGATCCTCGACCTCTACGCGTGCGTGCGGCCGGTGCGCTACTTCGAGGGCGTCCCCGCGCCCGTGAAGCGGCCGCAGGACCTCGACGTGGTGATCTTCCGCGAGAACACCGAGGACGTCTACGCCGGCATCGAGTACAAGGCCGGCTCCGACGAGGCCAAGCGGCTGCGCGAGTTCCTGATGACGCAGTTTCAGGCGAAGATCCGCGAGGGCAGCGCGCTGGGCATCAAGCCGATGAGCGAGTTCGGCAGCAAGCGCCTCATCGCGCGCGCCATCCAGGCGGCCGTGGACCGCAAGCGCTCGCCGGTCACGCTGGTGCACAAGGGCAACATCATGAAGTTCACCGAGGGCGCCTTTCGCGACTGGGGCTACGAGGTCGCGAGGGACAGCTTCGGCAGCAAGACCGTCACCGAGGCCGACCTCAAGGGCGCGCCCCGGGGCGACCGCATCGTGGTCAACGACCGGATCTCCGACAGCGTCTTCCAGCAGGTGCTGCTGCGCCCCAAGGAGTACGCGGTGCTGGCGACCCCCAACCTCAACGGCGACTACCTGAGCGATGCCTGTGCGGCCCAAGTGGGCGGCCTCGGCATCGCCCCGGGCGCCAACATCGGCGACGGCTTCGCCGTCTTCGAGGCGACCCACGGCACGGCGCCGAAGTACGCCGACCTGAACAAGATCAACCCCGGTGCGGTGATCATGAGCGGGGTGATGATGTTCGAACACATGGGCTGGGATGATGTCGCCGCGGCGATCGTGCGCGGCTTCGAGGGCGCGATCCGCTCCAAGCGCGTGACCT
>JBGOSS010000085.1:0-11662 GCA_041476105.1 Gemmatimonadota bacterium | reverse complement strand
CGCCATGGTCCGCATGGTGCAGGACTTCTCGCTGCGCTACCCGCTGGTGGATGGCCAGGGCAACTTCGGCTCGGTCGACGGCGACTCGGCGGCGGCCTACCGCTACACCGAGGCGAGGCTGACCCGGCTGGCGATCGCGATGCTGGCCGACATCGAGAAGAACACCGTCGCCTTCGCGCCGAACTTCGACGACCGGCTCAAGGAGCCGACGGTGCTGCCGTCGCTGCTCCCCAACCTGCTGGTGAACGGGTCCACCGGGATCGCGGTCGGGATGGCGACCAACATCCCGCCCCACAACCTGCGGGAGGTCGCCAAGGCGATCGTCCACCTGGTGGACAATCCCGAAGCGACGCCCAAGGACCTCGCCCGGCTCATCTCGGGGCCCGACTTCCCGACCGGCGGCATCATCTACGGGCGCTCCGGCATCCGGGAGATGTACGAGACGGGCCGCGGCCGCCTGGTGATCCGGGCGCGCGCCCAGGTCGAGGAGAAGGAATCGAGCGGCCGGTCGCAGATCGTCGTGACCGAGATCCCCTACATGGTCAACAAGTCGAACCTGGTGAAGAGCATCGCCGACCTCACCCGGGAAAAGAAGCTCGAGGGGATCTCCGACCTGCGCGACGAATCGGACCGCGACGGGATGCGGATCGTCATCGAGCTGAAGCGCGACGCGGTGCCGCTGGTGGTGCTGAACAACCTGTACAAGCACACCACCATGCAGACCACCTTCGGCGCGATCATGCTGGCGCTGACCGGCGGCCGGCCGAAGGAGATGAACCTCAAGGAGCTGCTCGGCCACTTCGTCGATCATCGCCACGCCGTCATCACCCGGCGCACCCAGTACGACCTCGACCAGGCGTCGGCGCGGGAGCACATCCTCGAGGGCCTCAAGATCGCGGTCGACAACATCGACGCGGTCATCAAGATCATCCGCGGATCCCAGACCACCGAGGAGGCCGACGGGAAGCTGCGCACCCGCTTCAAGCTGTCGGAGAAGCAGAGCAAGGCGATCCTCGACATGCGCCTGGCGCGGCTCACCGGCCTCGAGATCGACAAGCTCGAGGAAGAGCTGAAGGCGGTGCGCGCCTTCATCAAGGAGATGAGGGCCATCCTCGCCAGCCGTCCGCGGCGCATGGAGATCCTCAAGAAGGAGATCCAGGACCTGGCCAAGGAGTTCGGCGACGAGCGGAGGACGGAGATCGTCGCGGACGAGGGCGAGTTCTCGGTCGAGGACCTGATCGCCGACGAGGACATGGTGGTCACCGTGTCGCACGCCGGCTACATCAAGCGGATCGCCGTCTCCACCTACCGGCGGCAGCGGCGCGGCGGGCGCGGCCTCAACGGGATGCACACCAAGGAAGAGGACTGGGTCGAGCACCTCTTCATCGCCTCCACCCACGACTACGTGATGTTCTTCACCCAGACGGGCCAGGTCTACTGGCTCAAGGTGTACGACATCCCGCAAATGGGGCGTGCCGCCAAGGGCAAGCCGATCGTCAACTGCATCGCCATCAAGGCCGACGAGCGGATCGCGGCGCTGGTGAACGTGCGCGAGTTCGCCGACGACAAGTACCTGGTGTTCGCCACGCGGGGCGGCACGGTGAAGAAGTCGGTGCTGAGCGCCTACGGGAACGTGCGCTCGGTGGGTCTCAACGCCATCAACATCGAAGACGGCGACGAGCTGATCGACGTGCAGATCACCGACGGCACCAACGACATCGTCCTGGCCACGAAGTACGGCATGTCGATCCGCTTCCACGAGAAGGACGTGCGCGAGATGGGGCGGCCGGCCACCGGCGTGAAGGGGATCGAGCTCGAGAAGGGCGACGCCGTCATCGGCATGGTGGTGATCAAGCGCGAAGCGACGCTGCTGGTGGTCGCCGAGCACGGCCTCGGCAAGCGGTCGGAGCTGGCCGACTACCGCGTCCAGCACCGGGGCGGGAAGGGCATCATCACCCTCAAGCGCACCGACAAGACCGGCGACGTGGTCGCGTTGCACGAGGTGATCCCGGGCGACGGGTTGATGGTGATCACCAGGCACGGCGTCATCATCCGGCTGCCGGTAAATGACATGCGGGTGATCGGCCGCAACACGCAGGGTGTGAAGATCATCAACCTCGACGAGGGCGACGTGGTGCAGGACGTGGCCCGCGTCGTGGAAGACGAAGGCGAGGAAGGCATCGAGGCCGACGCCCTGGAGACCGGCGCCGAAGGCTGACGCCTTGACACGGTCGCGCGCGGCGCCGTAGCGTGGCCCTATGAAGCGCCGGCAATTCCTGTCCGCCACCGCGGCCCTCGCCGCGCTTCCCGGGCGTGGGCGCAGCGGCGCCGTCGACGCCGCGCCGGACGCTCCCCCGCCGATCGCCTCGCCCTTCGACCTGTCGCGCGTGCGGCTGCGTCCCGGCCCCTGCCTCGACGCGATGATGGTGAATCGCCGGTTCCTGATGGCGCAGGACCCCGACCGTCTCCTCCACACCTTCCGTCTCACCGCCGGCCTGCCGACCACCGGCGAGCCGCTCGGCGGGTGGGAAGCGCCCGTCAACGAGCTGCGCGGCCACTACACCGGCCACTACCTCTCGGCCTGCGCGCTGATGTGGGCGAGCCTGGGCGACGCCGAGGTCAAGGCGCGCGGCGACCTCATCGTCGCCGAGCTGGCCCGGTGCCAGGAGGCGCTCGGCAACGGCTACCTGAGCGCGTTCCCCGAGGAGTTCTTCGACCGCCTGCGCGAGGGCCGACCGGTCTGGGCGCCCTTCTACACACTTCACAAGATCATGGCCGGCCTCCTCGACATGCACACCCTGGCCGGCAACGCGCCAGCGCTGACGGTGCTCCAGGGCATGGCGACGTGGACCGGCCGCTGGTGCCAGCCGCTGGGCGACAATGAGATGGCGCGGGTCTTGGAGCGCGAGTACGGCGGCATGAACGAGGTGCTTTACAACCTCTCGGCCGTGACCGGCCAGCGGGGCCACGCGGCCACCGCCCACCGGTTCGACCACGAGCGGATCTTCGGCCCGCTCGCCGCGAGCCGCGACGAGCTCAAAGGGCTCCACGCCAATACCACCATCCCCAAGATCATCGGCGCGGCCCGGCGCTACGAGCTCACCGGCGATGCGCGCTACCGGTCGGTCGCCGAGTATTTCTGGCGCGGAGTCACCACCCACCGCTGCTACTGCACCGGCGGGACCAGCAACGGCGAAGGCTGGGGCGCGGAACCGGGCGTGCTGGCCACGCAGCTCAGCGGCTACACCCAGGAAGACTGCGTCACCTACAACATGCAGAAGCTGACGCGGAAGGTCTTCGCCTGGACCGCCGACCCCGCCTGCGCCGACTACTACGAGCGCGCGCTCTTCAACGGGATCCTCGGCGTGCAGCACCCCGACGACGGCTCGAAGCTCTACTACGTGCCGCTCGCCGCCGGATACTGGAAGCTTTTCGGCGCGCCGCAGCACGACTACTGGTGCTGCACCGGCTCGATGAGCGAGGCCTTCGCGAAGCTGGGCGACAGCATCTACTTCCACGACGACGACGGCATCTGGGTGAATCTCTTTGTCGCCTCCGAGCTCGACTGGACGGAGAAGGGCGTGCGCCTGGTGCAGGAGACGCGCTTCCCGGAGGAGGGGACCGCCGCCATCACGGTGCGCGCCTCCGCGCCGGTGCGCATGGCGCTCAGGGTCCGGGTGCCGTACTGGACCGGGCGGGGCGCCGGCGCCCGGCTCAACGGACGGCCACTCGACGGTTTCGCGGCACCGGGCGGCTACTTCGTCGTGGACCGGACGTGGCGTGACGGTGATCGGCTCGACGTCACGTTGCCGATGCGGCTGCACCTGGCGCCGATGCCCGACGATCCCGCCGTGCAGGCGGTGATGTTCGGGCCGCTGGTCCTGGTCGGCCGGCTGGGAACCGACGGGCTGACACCCGCGACGCTGCGCGCGCCGCCCACGCCACCGCGCCAGGTGCCGGGCTATCCGCTCGAGCCGGTCCCCGCGCCGGCCTTTCGTGCGGCGTCGGACGATCCGGCATCGTGGATCCAGCCGGTGCCGGGACGACCCGGCGAATTCCGCACCGTGGGCCAGGAACGCGACCTGACGCTGGTGCCGTTCTACACGCTCTTCGACGAGCGGTATGGCGTGTACTGGCGCGTGAGCCGGGCCGGCGGCCGCGGCTGAGCGCCCGGGTCGAGACGACGTGGATCGCGGGCTCACGCGCCGCGAGCTGATCCGCGTCGCGGGGGCGAGCGCGGCCGCCGGCGCGGGGCTGCCGCTCGCCGGCGCGGCATCCAGCGTCGCCGAGGCGCCGATCCTCCCCCTCACCTCGACGAGCGAGGTCTGGGTCCCGCCCCGCGGCCGGTCCTTCGACAAGTTCAGCTTCGACTTTCCCGAGCCGTCGGTGCCGTACGGCGGACTGCGTTTCGGCTTCCGCATCTTCACCCGCGAAAACGCCTACGGCCTCGACGCGGAGGCGATGACCACGCAGGGTGGCGACGACGCGCTCACCCTGCGCTGCACGCGCTTGGTGTGGGCCGGGGGGCAGGAACACGCCGAAGGAAGTCTCACGGCCGTCTTCCGGCGCAGCGGCGCCGCGGTCGAGTGGGACGTGGTCGCCGAGATGGGTCAGCCCATCAAGGCAGTCACGTCGGTGATCCGCGGCGTGCCGCGGGGACGCATCTCGAGCGGCGGCGCGCCACCCTTCGATCCGCACGACGACGAGATCCTCTACGGCTACCCATTCGGGGCGGGCGACCTCTTCGGCGGCAACTCCGCCTGGGGGATGGGCACGCCGCTGGTGCTGGTGCGCGCCGGCGAGAACGACGTCTTCCACCTCTCCTCGCTCGACGATCGCGTGCGACCCAAGCGTTTCTACTTCCAACCCGGCGAGAACGGCTACCGGGTGGAGGCGATCCACGAAGTCGAAGGGTGGCTGAGCCAGAACCGCGTTCGCGTGCCGGCGTGGCGCGCCGGCCGCGCGGCGAGCCTGGAGGAGCCGGTCCAGGCGCACGACGAGCATCTCGAGCGGGCCTACCATCTCGTGCCGGTGGAAGCGCGCCGCGACGCTCCGCCGTGGCTCGGGGGGATCGGGCTCGTCCTCAGCGTTCACGGGATGCACTACACCGGCTACGTCTTCAACGACTACGATCGCACGCTGGAAATCCTGCGCTGGGCGGCGGAGCGATTCCCGCCCGAGCGCACCCTGGTGTTCCTCGCCGCCTGGGACGGGCGCTACTACTGGGACTACCCGAATTACCGGCCGGCCGACCGGCTCGGCGGCGAGGCGGGTTTCAGGCGGCTGGTCGCCGAAGCGATGCGGATGGGTTTTCACCTCATGCCGATGTTCGGCATGAACGCCGCGAACCGCCGCCAGCCCGTCTTTGCGCGCGTGGCCGACGCCGCGACGGAGCGCATCGACCGCGACCACTTCGACCTCGACTGGGTGGACTGGGACAACGACCGGCACCAGGAGGGGTGGCTGGCGTACATGAACCTCGGCGTGGACTCCTGGCGCCGGTGGCTCACCTCGCGCATCGCCTCGGTGATCGAGACCTACGGCGTCGACGGCTATTTCCTCGATATCTCCGGCGGCTGGGTCAACAACCCGCGCGCCGACATGCACGAGGGAACCCGGCGCATGGTGTCGGAGCTGCGCGAGCGATACCCGCGGGTACTGGCCTGCGGCGAGTTCCACTACGACGCGCTGCTCGAGCTGCTGCCGATGTTCCACGTCTACTCGCCGCGCGCGGCCCGCTACGCGCGTTGTTTCTCGCACCTCAGCCACCCGGCGCCGGGGCGCGGGAGCAGCGGCGTGCACGAGTCGGGGTTCGGCCGTTTCGACCCCGAGACCCTCGGCCTGTCGAGTGGACCGATCCCGACTCTGACTGTGGTGGACGACACCTTCAGCGCGCAGCGCCCCGTCATGGAGGCGCTGCTCCGGCGGGCCCGCGAGCGGGCGGGGATCGGCTGAAGGGCGCCCTGTTCGGGCTGCTGGCCCTCATCGCCGCCGCGTTCGTCGTCACCTGGGCGCGGCGGTGGCGCGCCGAGCCGGAGCGCGGATGGCCGAGCCCGCTCGAGACGGCGATCGGCTTCGTTACCAACTTCTTCGACACCCTGGGCATCGGCTCATTCGCGCCGACGACGTCGGCCTACCGGTTCTGGCGCCTGGTGCCGGACGAGCGCATTCCCGGCACGCTCAACGTGGGCCACAGCCCGCCGGTCGTGGTCCAGGCCTTCATCTTCGTAGCCCTCGTCGCGGTCGAGCCGGTGACGCTTGGCACGCTGATCACCGCGTCGGTACTTGGCTCCTGGCTGGGTGCCGGGGTGGTGACGCGCTGGCCGCGACGGCGGATCCAGGTCGGCATGGGGGCCGGGCTGCTGGTGGCCGGTGTGCTGATGGTCCTCAAGAATCTCGACGAGATGCGCGGGGCGCCGCTGATCCCCGGCGGGGAGGCGTTGGGGCTCAGCCCGCTGATGCTGGCATTGGCGGCCGCGCTGATTTTCGTGATGGGCGCGCTGGTGACCCTCGGCATCGGCCTCTACGCGCCCTGCCTCATCATGATCAGCCTGCTGGGTATGAACCCCCGTACCGCGTTTCCGATCATGATGGGCGCCTGCGCCTTCCTGATGCCGGTGGCCGGCATGCGCTTCATCAGCGCCGGCAGCTACGCGCCGCGGCCCGCTCTCGGACTGACGCTGGGCGGCATTCCCGCGGTCCTGATCGCGGCGTTCATCGTCAAGGCGTTGCCGCTCACGGCCGTGAGGTGGCTGGTGGTGATCGTCGTTGTGGTCACGGCCCTCAACCTGCTGCGCTCCGCCGCGGCGGAGGATGGCAGGTGAGCGAGAACCCCGCGCCGCGCCCCGTCGTGCTGGAGGGCCGGCTCGTCCGGCTGGAGCCGCTGACGCGGGCACACGCCGAGGCGCTGCTCGGCGTCGCACTCGAGCCCGATCTGTGGAAGTGGACCTTGACCGGGGTCGGGAATCTCGACGAGCTGCGCGCGTACATCGACACCGCGCTTGCCGAGCAGGCCGCGGGCAAGGCGCTGCCCTTCGCCGTCATCGAGCGCGCCAGTGGACACGCGATCGGCTCGACGCGCTACGCCAACATCGAGCCGGCGCACCGGCGGCTGGAGATCGGCTGGACCTGGTACGGCAGGGCGTACCAGCGCACCGGCGTCAACTCGGAATGCAAGCTGCTGCTCCTCACCCACGCCTTCGAGGTGCTGAAGTACCAGCGCGTCGAGTTCAAGACCGACGCCCTGAACGCGAAATCGCGCGCGGCGCTCCTGCGCATCGGCGCCAGGGAAGAGGGGATCTTCCGAAAGCACGGGATCGCGACCAGCGGCCGGATTCGGGACACGGCCTGGTACAGCATTGTGGACGACGAGTGGCCAGGGGTGAGGACGAGGCTGATAGCGAAGTCGATGCGGTGACCGGGCGCCCGCGCCAACCATCCGTGGGGTGTCGCTGTCCTAGTCTGTGGCAGCGTAACCCACCACAAGGACAACTACATGCGTAGAAATCTGATACTCGCCTCGGTGCTGGCGTTAACGATCCCCGGCGCCCTCCTGGCGCAGCGCGACCGGTCGGACCGCGAGCGCAGCCGCAGCCGCCGTTCCTCGGACGACGACCGCGACTGGATGGACAACTGCCGGAATGGCGACTGGGGTGACCGCGACCGGGTACGGTTCTGCGAGGAGCGCACGATGGGTTGGCGCGCGCAGGCCGGGCAGGCGCTGAGCGTGGACGCCTCGCCCAACGGCGGCGTGTCGGTCACCGGCTGGGACAAGGACAGCGTGCACGTCGTGCTTCGGATCCAGACCAACGCCGGCACCGACGCCGAGGCGCGCGAGCTGGCCGCGTCGCTGCGGGTGGTCAACGAGAACGGCCGGCTGCACGTCGACGGGCCGTCTTCGCGGCGGTGGGCGTCGTGGTCGGTGAGCTTCGAGATCTTCGCGCCGCGCCGCGTGGACCTCGATCTCTCCACCGTGAACGGGCCGCTCGAAATCGAGGACGTCACGGGCCGGCTCAGGCTCGAGGCGCAGAACGGACCGCTGGCGCTCGACAACGTCGCGGGCGACGTCCGGGCGCGGGCGCAGAATGGCCCGCTGCACGTCGTGCTCTCGGGGACGCACTGGGAAGGGGTGGGACTCGACGCCGAGACCCAGAACGGCCCGCTCGAGCTGGTGGTGCCCGACGGCTACAACGCGCAGCTGGAGACCGGAACGATCAACGGCCCGCTCGACATCGGCTTCCCGATCACGGTGCAGGGACGGATCGGCATGGGCAGCCGGCGCAGGATCCAGACGACCCTCGGCACCGGCGGCACGCTGGTGCGCGCGGTGACGACCAACGGGCCGGCGACATTGCGCAGAAGCTAGCTGGTGGCGGGTGGCTGGTAGCTAATGGCTAATGGCTGATGGCTAATGGGCAAGCAAAGGCCCCGGTTTCCCGGGGCTTTGTCTTGCTTGCCATCAGCCATCAGCTATCTGCCATCAGCGGCAGTTGTCAGGGTTCCATCACCACGATCTGCACTGTCCCCGCCGCCGCGCCGTCCACGACGATCACCGTCTTCGATGCGCCGGAGGCGATCGCGAGGGCGCCGCTGTTGGCCAGGGTGTCCGGCATTGGAGCGTTCGGGGTCGCCGCTGGGATGGGGTGCGAGACCATGACCCGCCAGTCGCCCACGGTGCTCTGGAGGTAGGGCGAGACGTCCTGGTAGTTGAACGGGAACTGGATGCGGATCGGCGTGCCGTAGTCGGGCTGGGTGCGCCAGATGTCGATGGTCGAGGCCGCCGCGGCGTAGTGGGCCACGCGCAACTTGGTGGCGCCCGCGGGCACGACGGTATTGGAATCGACGAGGAGACTCGTGCCCGGCGCGCCGGAGGAATCGAAGGCCACGACGATCGCCCTCCCCCCGACGGCCAGGTTGATCATGCGCGCGGAGCTCGAGGCGCCGCCCACCTTCTCGATCACCAGGCTGTGCGTGCCGCTCGACACGCCGGCCTGGACCGCGCTCCCCAGCGAAATGTTCTGAAGGATCGCGGCTCCATCCACCAGCACGTTGACCTGGCCGTGGACGCCGCTCACGAACCGGAGCGTCGCGTCAGCCGGGAGGGTGTCGAACAGCATCTTGCTGCACCCGGCGAGCCCGATCAGGACGAGGGCGGCGGCGGTGCGAGGCAGCGTCTTCATTGATCCTCCGAGAGCTGTTGGGGTTGCAAAGTACAACGTATAGAGGCGCGGCATTCTGACGCCGCCCTCCCGCCTGCCACTCGGAAGCCCCTTACCCCGTTACTGCACATATACTTGCCGTCGCTCAAGCGGGGGCGTAGTTTCGCATGTTTCCACCCCTTTGCGGGACCTGCACTTGACGGCTGTCGCCGGAGTCGAGTTCGTCACCCTCGAGGATATCCGCGCCGCCGCGCATCGCATCGCGGACGTGGCGATCCGGACACCGCTCCTGCCGGTGGACGACGTTTCCGAGGCCCTCGGCGTCCCGGTCTTCATCAAGCCCGAAAACCTCCAGCGCGTGGGCGCGTTCAAGCTCCGCGGCGCCTACAACCTGGTGAGCCAGCTCGCCGGCGAGGGCGTGAAGGGCGTCATCACCTACAGTTCCGGCAACCATGGCCAGGCCGTCGCCTACGCGGCGAAGCGCTTCCGGCTGCGCGCGGTGATCGTGATGCCCGAGACGGTGACGGCCACCAAGCGCACCGGTGTCGAGCGGCTGGGCGGCGAGGTGGTGCTCGCGGGCCGCACCTCGGAGGACCGGTATCGCAAGGCGATGGCGATCGCCGAGGCGGAGGGACTGGCCGTGGTGCCGCCGTTCGATCATCCGGCGATTATCGCGGGCCAGGGGACGGTGGGCATCGAGATCTGCGAGGACTGCCCCGGGGTGCGCACCGTGCTGGTGCCCACCGGTGGTGGCGGGCTGTCGGCCGGTGTGGCGACGGCGGTCCGGGCGCTGCGTCCCGAGGCGTCGGTGATCACCGTCGAGCCCGAGGGCGCGGCCAAGTTCGCCACCTCCTTCGCGCAGAAGCGCCGGGTCCAGCTGTCGAAGACCGGCTCGATCGCCGACGGCCTGATCACGTTGAGCGTGGGCCAGCTCAATTACGAGCACCTGATCCGCGCCGTCTCCGACGCGGTGACGGTTTCCGACGCGGCGCTGGTCGAGACGGTGCGTTACGCCCTGGACCGGCTCAAGCTCGTGGTCGAGCCTTCGGGCGCGGCGACGCTGGCCTGGCTCCGCGGTCGTCCCTTCGGCGCGTTGCAGGGGCCGGTCGTGGCGGTGCTGTCGGGCGGCAACATCGACTGGAACGGGCTGGTGGCGCTGTTCGGCGGGGCGGGAGCGTGACCGTGCCGCAGCCGATTGCCCCGCCGCTCACCGGCGCCAAGGTGCTGGTCGCCGACGACGACATGGCGCTGGTGGCCACGCTGACCTGGATCCTGCGCGAGCACGGCCTCCAGGTGGTGACGGTGCCCAACGGCGAAGGCCTGAT
The DNA here is from genome assembly GCA_041476105.1 of Gemmatimonadota bacterium. Classification (GTDB taxonomy): domain Bacteria; phylum Gemmatimonadota; class Gemmatimonadetes; order Gemmatimonadales; family JACORV01; genus DASXPG01. The sequence goes on along the minus strand of JBGOSS010000085.1, from coordinate 1,179 downwards.
GGAGCGGCTGCACGACGAGCGGCCCGACCTAGTGCTGCTCGATATCATGATGCCCAAGGTGGACGGGCTCCAGCTGCTCGAGAAGATCCGGGCCGAGCCGGCGTGGCGCGACCTGCCGGTCCTGATGGTCAGCTCGATGCCGCCCGAGGACGGGACGGTGCGCTCGCTCGAGATCGGCGCCAACGATTTCATTCCCAAGCCGTTCCGGATGAAGGAGCTGCTGGCGCGGGTCGACATGCACCTGCGGCGGTGGCGCGAGCTGAAGCAGGTGAAGGCGTCGCTCTCGGCGGTGGCGGAGGATCTCAAGCAGAGCGCCTCTATCGTGGACATCCTCCACGAGGTCACCGACTCCCTCAAGCCGGACGAGATCTACCACATCCTGAGCCGGCGGGTGGCGCGCGCGCTGGGCATCTCGAAGTGCTCGATCATCCTGGCCAATCCCGGTGACACCCACGGCACGGTGGTCGCGGCCTTCGAGAACCCGATGCTGCGGAACCTGCGGGTCGAGCTGACGCGGTATCCCGAGATCGCCAAGGCGCTGGAAACGGGCCGCATGGTGATCGCCGAGGACGTGATGACGGATCCGCTCTTCGAGGGGGTGCGCGCGTCGTGGATGCGTGACGGCGTGCAGGTGCCGACCCGCTCGGTGGTGGCGCTGCCGTTCCGGATGAAGGAGCAGCACTCGGGGGTGCTGTATCTGCGTTCGCTCGACGGCGAGAAGTCGCTGCGGCGGGAGGACGCCGAGTTCGCCGACTCGGTGATCCGCGCGGCGGTGGCGGCGATCGAGAAGGCGCACGACTTCGCCACGGTGGTGAACGACCGCGAGCGGCTCGAGCAGCTGGCCAGCACCGACGCGTTGACCGGGTGCCTCAACCGCCGGGCCCTGAGCGACGCGTTGGAGCGCGAGCTGGACCGCGCGCGGCGCTACTCCCTGGTGCTGACGATCCTGATGGTGGACCTCGACCACTTCAAGTGGATCAACGACACCATGGGCCACCTGGTGGGCGACACCGTCCTGCGGCAGCTGGGCGACCTGCTGCGGCGCGAGGTGCGCAGCGTGGACGCGGTGGCCCGCTACGGCGGCGAGGAGTTCGTGATCGTGCTGCCCGAGACCGGGACGCACGGGGCGCTGGTGTTCGCCGAGCGCATGCGGGCGCGGATCCAGCAGTTCCCCTGCGG
>JBGOSS010000084.1:0-12399 GCA_041476105.1 Gemmatimonadota bacterium | reverse complement strand
GGCGTATCGCCAGGATCGAGCCAGGCGACCGGCCCGGTGCGCGTCGGCCGCGGCCGCCACGATGGCCGTCGCGAGCCAGCAGAACACCGGCGCGAGGAGCCGCGTGTCGGGCACATTCGCGGCGTCGATGAACGTCAGCGAGGCGAGCAGGAAGGCGATGTAGGTCGCCGAGATGATCGTGAGCAGGCTCGCCAGGACGTACGCTGAAGTCCACGCCTCACCCGAGCGAGGCCGGCGCACCCACAGCGCCGCGACGTGCACCAGCACCACCACGACGACCAGCGCAAACCCCAGGAGCACGGGAGCCGCCTCGGGCAACACCCAGTCGGCGGTCGCGAAGACGATGCCTTGCAGGTCCTGGAGGGTGGGCGGGTGAACCGTCAGGGCCCGGTTCGTCGCGCTGCCCCCCTGGCGCACATTGCGCAGCAGCCAGAGTACCAGCGGCAGCATCGCGATGCAGGTGAAGACCACGGTGCGCCGGATCCGCATGCGTAGCGATCCCGACCCCAGCACCAGGAGGGCGGCACCCGCGCCGGCCATCGTGCCGAGGCCGACGTACCGCGTGATCGTGGCCAGGCCCATGGCGAGGGCAGCGGCTGCGAGCGGCAACTCGCGCTCCGACGTGATCGCGCTCGCCAGGCACCAGATGCCCGCCATCGTCAGAGCGAGAAAGAGCGGCTCGCTCCACGCCATCGCATGGAGCACCAGCAGGTCGCACGACGTGGCCACGAGCAATCCCGCCACCAGCCCGAAGCGCGAGAGCTTGAGCGCCCCGCCCGGGACCGCGAGGCAGACCATTGCCACGCTCGCGGCGATCAGCAGCGCATTGAGCGCCCGGGCGGCGAAGAGCAGGTCCAGGCCGCCGCGGGTGAGAAAGGCCAGCGACGCGGAGTAGCCCGGCGGAAAATGGGTGATCGGCTGCGGCGTCCCGGAGAAGATCTCCGAGCGAAAGCCGCCCTCGCGCGCCAGGTAGCGTGCGGCGTCGAGGTACACGACGGAGTCCGAAGTCACGCCGATGCCCCGCCACGTGGCGACCAGCATCGCGGCGCAGGCGCCCACGGCCAGTAGGACGATAGGGGCGATCGGCAGCGCGGGCCGGGCGACCGCGCCCGGCGTCAAGTCCGCCGGCTCGCCCGCCCCGGTCACCGCCGGAGCCACTGCGCGAGAAACTCCGCCCCGGCCCGGTAGGCCGCCAGCCAGTGCGCGTGCCGCAGGAAGTCATGGATGTCGTCGGGAAAGACCAGGTCCTCGACGTGCACCCCCATCCGGCGCAGGCGCAGCGCGAGGTCCACGGTCTGCTGGAACTGGACGTTCCGGTCGTCGTCGCCCTGCACCAGCAACACCGGCGAGCGCCAGCGCGCCAGGTCGCCGATGGGTGAGGCGCGCCGCATCGCCGCGATCGCCGAGTCGCTCACGCCGAACTGATGCGTCGCCTCCGACTCCTCGGCGTAGTCGTGCACGCCGTGGAGGTCGAAGCCCGCGGCAAAGAGATCGGAGTTCCGCGCCAGGCCCAGCGCCGTCAGGTAGCCCCCGTAGGACCCGCCCCAGAGGCCGATGCGCGTGCTGTCGACGTCGCTGCGTCCGCGCAGGTACGCGGCGGCGGCCAGGGCGTCCTGGTATTCCGAGGCCCCGGCGCGCCCCCGCCCCCGCGCGCTGCGGAAGGCGCGCCCGTAGCCCACCCCGCCGCGATAGTTCACCGACAGCACCACGAAGCCGCGGCTCGCCAGGTACTGGTTGAAGGCGTAGGCCTGGTGGTAATACTGGCGGTAGTGCCAGCCGAGGAGCATCTGCCGCTGCGGGCCGCCGTGGAAGTAGATCACCGCCGGCAACCGTCCCGGCGTCCCGTTCGGCGGCAGGAAGAGCTGGAGGTGGATCTCGGTGGAATCCGTCGCGCGGACCACGACCTGGGACGGCTCGACCAGCTGGTCGGCGGGGAAGGAATCGGGAAGCGGCCAGCCGTCGAGCGTCTTCAGCGGTGGCCCGGCCAGCGCCGGCGCCGCCGGTTGCCGCGCGTCGCTGCGGATCACGGCGACGGTGGTGTCGGTGAGCGACTGCGGGAGCCACTCGAGGCCGGAGCCCGAGGTGACGTCCACCGGCTGCCCGCCGGCGACATTCACCCGCTGGATGTGGCGCCGGTCGACGTCGCCGCAGTTCGATGCGTAGAGCACGCCCTGCCGGTCATGCGTCAGGACGACGTCGTAGATCTCGCACCCCGTCGGGGTAAGGCGCGTCGCGTCCCCGCCCTCCGCGCTGATGCCGTACAGCCCGATCCACCCGGTCTGCTCGGCGGCGAAGAGCAGCCGCCCGCCCGCGGCCCATTGGAGCACCCAGTCGCCGGCCACGCCCGGCCGGGCGCCGTCGCTGTTGTTGGGTGAGCGCCAGAGGTCGCGCGATTCCAGGGTGAGGGGATCGGCCACGCGGATCGCGTAGCGCGTGAACGTCGCCGAGCTGTCGATGCGCGGCAGCGGCTCGCCGCGCGCGTAGGCGCCGCCCGGCTCGCGGATGTAGGCCAGCTGCTTGCCGTCGGGGGACCAGCGCGGGGTATCGTCGCGGAAGGTCCCGGGCGACACCCAGCGCACCTCGCGCCGGGCGAAGTCGTAGAGGCCGATGAAGGAGTGGTCGTCGCGCCGGCTGACGAACGCGAGGGTCCTGCCATCGGGCGAAAAGGCCGGCTCATCGGCGGCGCCCCGCAACTTGAGCAGCACCTGGGGCGCCGCGGCGAACGCCAGGGGCGCGGCGCGCAGCGTGTCCCGCAAGATCCACACCACCCGCTCGCCCCGCGGTGAAGGCACGGGGTGATAGCCCTCGCCGAGGCGCCGCGGCACGCCGCGCAGCGCGGCGAGCCAGATCGCCTGCTCGGTCCCGCGCGGATCCGAGAGCGGGTTCGCGGGCTGGTGCTCGTCGTGATTGCCGCCCGGATCGCCGCCACGCACCACCAGCAGCCCGCGCGAGTCGGCGGTCCAGGTCAGCTCCGAGAGCTCCTGGCCGTCGTCGGCGACCCAGCGGGTGAGGCGTCGCGCGCGCCAGGCCGGGGCCTCGGCCACCCAGACGTTGCGCCGGCCCTGCTCATCCCCGATCCACGCCAGCGCCCGGCCGCTGGGCGCGGCGACCAGCTCCGAGGGAAACGGTGCGCTGAGGATGTCGGCGAGGGTGAACGACAGGACGGCGGTCTCGGCGCGCTGCTGGGCGTGGGACGGTGGGACGGTGGGACCGAGGGACAGAAGAAGCCACACCACAGCCTTGAGCGTCCCCCGGTCCCGCCGTCCTCCCGTCCCCCCGCTTCTCACTGCTCCACGTTCTTCAGGAAGCTCATGTCGTGCCCCTTGGCCTTGAGCTGGGCCTCGAAGCCGCCCTTGTCCACCGATTTCATCCACGCTTCCTTCGGCTCGACCAGCTTCTTTTCGACCACGTCGAGCAGCGCGTCGTTCATCGTGATCATGCCGTACTTCTTGTTGGTCTGCATCATCGACATGATCTGGAAGGTCTTGCCTTCGCGGATCAGGTTGGCGATCGCCGGAATGCTGATCAGGATCTCGCGCACCGCCACCCGGCCGCCGCCGATCTTCTTGCACAGCACCTGCGCCACCACGCCCTTGAGCGACTCCGACAGCATGACGCGGATCTGGCTCTGCCGGTCGGCCGGGAACTGGTCGATGATGCGGTCCACCGTGGACGGCGCCGTGGTGGTGTGCAGCGTGCCGAAGACCAGGTGGCCCGTCTCGGCCGTCTCGATGGCGATCGCGACCGTTTCCAGATCGCGCATCTCGCCGACCAGCACGATATCGGGGTCCTCGCGCAGGGCGGCGCGCAGGGCGCGCTTGAACCCCTCGGTGTGCAGGTGGACCTGGCGCTGGGTGATCACGCAGCTCTTGTTGGGGTGCACGAACTCGATCGGGTCTTCGATCGTGATGATGTGGTCGGTGCGCTTGCGGTTGATAAGATCGACCATCGAGGCCAGCGTCGTCGACTTGCCCGAGCCGGTCGGGCCGGTCACCAGCACCAGCCCCTTGGTGAGGAAGCAGAGCTTCTGCACCTCGTCACTGAGGTGCAGCTCGTCCGCCGTTTGCACCGTGGTCGGGATCACGCGGAACACCGCCGCCGGGCCCTTCCGGTCGCGCAGCACGTTGCAGCGGAACCGGGCGAGGTCGAGGATCTCGTAGGCGAAGTCGCTGTCGTTGTCCGACGCGTATTCCTTCTTGTTGCGCTCCGGCATGATCGAGTGGATCAGCGCCGTCGTCTCGTCGGCGGTGAGGGGCTCATAGCCCTCGAGGCGCTTCATCACACCCGACAGGCGGATGATGGGCGGCTCGCCGACCCGCAGGTGGAGGTCCGAGGAGCCCGAGCTCACCAGCTTGCGGAGCATCTCCTGGATGCGTTCTTCGGCGGCTCCCGAGGCGTCGGCCGCGGCACTCGTCGCCGCGCGCGAGGCCGCCACCGGGGCCGGGGCCGCGGCCCCCTCGGAGCCCATCTTCGCCTCCATCGGCATCGAGATGGCGGCCGACGAGCGCCGGGGCCGCGCCGGCGCGAGGGTGACGGTCACGTCCTCGCCGGCGTGCAGGATCTCGACGTCGATGCGCTTCCCGTCGGCCAGGTAGCCGAAAGCCATCCGCGACTCGGCGTCGAGATGGTCGCGCATCCCCTCGGGCGCGATCTCGCGCACCAGGGCCATGATCTTGGTCTTGGGGAGCGGCTCGCGCGTGACCGGCTTGTCGGCGCCGCCGACCTCCATCGAGGCCGGCTGGCCGCTTTGCAGCTTGAGCATCGACCCCGAGGACTCGAACATCGCCTGGATGAACTTGTCGAGCACGGCCATCAGTGTCCGCCCTCCGCCTTCTGGTTCGCCAGGGCCTTCTCCGCCTCGGCCCGCACCCGCGCATCGGCGTCGATCGCCGCCTTCATCACCCGCTCGATCAGCTGCTTGAAGTTGACGACGCCCTCACGCATCGTCCGGGTGCGCTGCACCTGGCTTCCCCGCGACGACAGGATGCCCAGCGTGCCCGCCGCATCGGCCAGCGGACCGAGGTTTTTCATCATCGCCTGCTGCCGGAGCTGGCTGAGCTGGCGGACGATCACCTGCACCATCCCCTCGGAGGCCTTGGTCTTGCAGGCGGCATACTCTTCGATCTTGCGCGTCAGCGTGTCGCACTGGAGCAGCATGTGCTCCATGAACACGACTTCCTCCTCGGTCTTCGCCGAGAGCTTGCGTCCGGCCATGATGCCCTCATTTCGACAGATGGTCGCTGGCAGCTGTCAGCTGGCAGCTACTTCAGCGCTTCCCTCAACACCCGCCCCTGCACGGCTGAATCCGGCGTCACGCCGATCGCCCGGGCGAGGGTGGGCGCGACGTCCACGGTGCTCACGCGCCCGGCGTAGTGCCCGGCTCGGAACGGCGCACCCCAGAACGCCAGGGTCACCCACGCGTCGGTGTCGGTGGCCAGCCCGTGCTCGGCGGATCCGCGCCCGGGGCCGAAGACGTCGCCGGGCCCCAGCGCCACGAACAGCTCGGCCTGCGAGGATGCCGGCACGGTTCGATGCCACCACACCCGGACCCAGTCGCCCGTGGTGTCCGGTGAGGCGATCATCGCCCGCGTGTAGACGCGCTGGACGCCCGGCACGCGCTCCAGGTCGCGCCGCATGCTCGCGACGATCGAGTCGACATCCGCGCCCGCGGCCGCGAGGCCCGGGCGATTGAGCGCCAGCATTCCGTAGTCGAAGTAGCGAATCCAGTTGGCCCGCCCCCAGCGCGCATTCAGCGAATCGCGCCAGCGGGCCAGGACGGTGTCCACCCGAGGATAGGTCGCCTCGGTGTTGCCGTGGGTCTGCGACCACTCCGGGTACGGCGTGACGCCATGGTCGGCGCTCAGGACCAGGACCACCCGCCGCAGGTCGCGCACCCGCCCCAGCGAGTCGAGGAACGCGCCGATCCAGCGGTCCAGCCGCAGGATCTGGTCGTGCAGCTCCCGGGAATCCGGGCCCCAGCCGTGCCCGACATAGTCGGTCTGCGACAGGCCGATGGCCAGGAGGTCGGGCCCGGGGCCGTGCCCCAGGTCCATACGCTGCAAGCCCTCGAGAGCCAGGGCGAGCGTCAGCGAGTCGATGTAGGGCGAGTCGCTGAACGCCGACGCCCGGCCCGCCGAGTCATCCGGAAACCGGTGCGGAAAGGCGATCGAGCGGCCGTGGTGCTCGTAGGGCATCGAGTCCGGTTCGGTGTACGCCGAGGGATCCCGAAGCAGCGGCCATTCCGCGGTGCCGGCTCGAACCGCGAGTGCCTGCCGGTTGAAGTCGCGCAGCCACGCCGGGAGGCTGTCGGCATAGTAGCGGCTGGTCGTGAACCGGCCGGCCGAGTACCAGTAGACCACCTGGCGTGCGCGGCCGACCATCAGAATGGCCGAACGGTCCTTGCGGGATACCGACAGCGCCCGCGCCGCGGGCCAGCGCTGCTGCATCCAGTCGAAGAGCTGCGTCCCCTGGAACCGCGCGGGCGATGCGCCGGGGCCCGGCGCTTCGACCAGCCGCATGGCCGAGTCCCCGACGCCCTCGTCGTTGCGGGCGATGCCGGTCGAGGCCGGGTAGCGGCCCGAGAGCAACGTCGCATGCCCGGGCGCCGTCTCCGTCATGGCGTGATCCTGGTACGCGTGCGTGAAGACCGCGCCCTCGCGCGCCAGGCGGCGGAGGCCGCCGGTCAGCTGGGGCCCGAACCGCTGGAGGTAGTCGCCGCGCATCTGGTCCACCACGATCGCGATCACCAGCGTCGGCGGCGCGGGGCGCTGCGATCCCGCCGGTCCGCTCCCCGCCGCGGCGCGGGCCGCGAGCGGCGCCAGCGCGACGAGCAGCACCGCCGCCGGGCGCAGCCTCAACGGTCCCGCCGCGTCACGCGGCTCGTCCATCCGCCGTACATCGGATCGGGAAGGAGGAAGTACCGCACGCCGAAGGCGGCGTCATTGCCGGCGTCGCCGTCGCCCTCGCCCGCCGCCGGAAAGTCACCCATCTGGTCGCCGACGAAGGCCAGCACCGCCAGGCGCTGCCCGCTCCAGGAGCACCGCCCGTTTCCGGCCGCCACTTCGGCGCGCCGTACCGCCTTGGTGTACGTCGAGTCCCCGATCACGCAGAGCCGGTCGTCGTCATTCCACAGGCCCGCCGACTGGAGGTTCGCGCGGGTGTCGTCTTCGGCCCGCGCGGCCCGGTTGGTCACCCAGGCCACGTGCCCGCCGAGCCGCCGCACCGCGGCGATGAAATCCGCCGCGCCGGGGACGAGCCCCGCGGCGCGGCGCGCCGTCCACACCGCCCACGAAGGTTCGGAATAGGCCAGGCCGTAGGCGGCGCGCTCCAGCTGGTAGAGGGAATTGTCGAGGCTGGTCTCGTCCACATCGAGGATCACCGCCCAGCGTCCCGCGGGGACCTGCCGCGCCGACGCCGTGACGGCCTGCGTCGCGACGCGATAGACCTGGCGCGCGAGCGCGGCATACTCCTCGCTGTCGCGCACGTACTTGATCTCGAGTGCCTGCGTGGCCTGCTGCGCGCGCGCCGGAAGGGCGCCGGCGGAGAGAACCAGGGACAGCGCAACGATGCGACGCACGACGAGCGGCTCCGGAAGAGAGAACGTGGGAGAATATCGTCATCCGGAGCGCGTCCCGCCATCGCTCGTGCCGGCGCGGACGATGAAGCGGCTAGTAGCGGGTCGCGGTCAGCGTGACGCCGGTGTAGGCGAAGAAGGCGTAGACCGTGATGTACCACAGCCCGGGAGCCGGATTGTGGAAGCTGCAGACCTCGTTGTTGCCGGCCAGGTTGGGGAAGCAGTCGTGCACGTCGGTGCCGATGTTCGCCGACTGGCCGAAGCGCACGTACAGGTCGGCGTCGCCCGAGCTGCCGGGACCGTCGGCGATGGTGACCACGAACAGCGTGTCGCCCGGCTGGGTGCGGACCACGAAGGTCTGGGTCAACGCCCCCGAGATGGACCCCGAGAGGCTGGTGATGGGCTGCCCGCTGGTCGCCGGTGACGCCACGACCAGCGAATCGGCGGCGTTCACGGCGCTGAGTCCCGGGGCGGTGAAACGCATGCGATAGGTGCCCGCCGGCCCGAGCGCGAGGCCGGAGAAGGCCGCACTGCCCTGCGCGTTGGTCGGCACCAGCGTCACCCCGGTGATGGTCGGGCTGCCGCTGACCACGCCGGCCGTCACGTTGATGCCCGCCGTGTTGGTCGCGTTGCCGGCCGCGTCACGCACCTGGACGACGGGCTGCTGCGCGAGCACGGAATCGGCCGTGGCCGAACTGGACGGCTGCGTCGTGAGGCTCAGCTTCGCCGCCGCTCCCGGCGTGACCGCGGTCGGCGCGGCGGCATCGGCGGACTGGAGCGCACCGGAGCTGAAGCGCAGCGTGTACGGACCCGCCAGCGCCGAGAGCGAAAGGCCGGAGAAGGTCGCGATGCCGCCCGACGCCGTGGCGCTCGCGCCGGCCAGCGTCGCACTCCCGCTCACCACGCTCGCGGTCACGATCGGGCTGCCGGAGGCGACGAGCGTACCGCCCGCGTCGGTGATCTTCACGACCGGCTGAATCGCGAGCGCCGCGCCGCTGGCGGCGGTGGCCGAGGGCTGGTTCACGACCTCGAGACGCGATGCCGGACCGGCGCCCAGCGCCGTGGCCGCCGATGCCGACACGGGGGCCAGGCCGTTGGTCGCGAACTGGAGGGTGTAGCTGGCCGGGGGGCCGATCAGCGTGAGGCCCGCGAAGGTGGCGTTGCCCGCCCCGTCGGTCGACGCGGTTCCACTCACCACCGTCGCGCTCCCGGCGGTGGCGGTGACGATGGCGCCGGCCACCGGGTTGGTTCCGTCGGTCACGTGCACGACGGGCTGCTGCGCCAGGGGCAGGCCGTTCGACGCGCTGGTCGACGGCTGGACCGGGACGCTGATCGTGGTCGCGGGGCCCGAGCCGAGCACGGTGGGCGACGCCAGGGCCGACGCCGCACCCGACTGGAATTGCAGCGTGTAGGCCGCGGCGGTCCCGGTGAGCCCGATCATCGAGAAAGTCGCGACGCCGAGCCCGCTGGTGGTGGCCGTGGCATTGCTCAGCGTCGCGCCGGCGGTCGTCGTCGCCACGACGGCCACGCCCGGCACCAGGTTGCCGCTCGCGTCGCTCACCGTGACGACGGGCTGCTGGGCGAAGACGAGGCCGTTGGTGGCATTCGCCGGCGGCTGCGTCGTGATGGTGATGGTGGCCGGCGCGCCGGGAGTCACCACGGTGGGCGCGGCTGCGTCGTCCGACCCCGGGGCCGACGCGAAGTGCAGCGTGTAGCTGCCCACCGCCCCAGTCAGCGTCAACCCCGTGAAGACCGCGTCGCCCGCGGCGTCGGAGATCGCGGAGGCTCCCGACACCACCGTGCCCGCGCTGGTGGTGGCCGTCACGCTCGCGCCGGCGACCGGGTTGTCGGCGGCATCGGCGACGCGCACCACCGGCTGCACCACCAGGGCGACGCCGTTCACGGCCGCGGTCCCGGGCTGCGAGGTCACGCTGACCTGCGCGAGCGGACCGGTGACCAGCGAGGTGGGCGTCGGCGATCCGACCTTCAGCGACGAGAGGCTGCAGACCGCGCCGACGCAGAAGCGCAGCGAGTAGCCGGAGACCGGCGCCGTCAGGGTCAGGCCCGTGAATGTCGCGCGTCCGGAGCCGCTGGTCACCGCACTGCCGTTCGTCATCACGACGGTCGCGGGATTGCCGGGGGCCTCCGCGTAGACCAGCACTCCGCCCAGCAGGTTGCCGCCCGCGTCGCGCACATCCACCGCCGGCGCGGTCGCGAACGGCACGCCGCTCTGCGCCTGCGCCGGGGGCGGGATGGCGATCTGGACGGCCGCCGGCGCGCCGGGAACCAGCATCGTTCCGGCCGACGCGCCGACTTGCGCCGCGCCGGAGCCGAACTGGATCGTGTAGGTCGCCGCCGTTCCCACCATCGTGAGACCCGCGAACGCCGCCGACCCCGACCCGTTGGCGATCGCCGAACCGTTCAGCACCGTCACGCCGCTCACCGACGCGGTGACCGTCGCGTTCGGCACGGCGTTGCCGCCCGCGTCGGCGACCAGGACGACGGGCTGCGTCGCCAGGGCGATGGCGACGGTCGCCGAGGTGGCCGGCTGCACCGTGACACTCAGCTGGGCCGGCGCGCCGATGCCGAGCGCGGTGGGCGTGGTCGCCGTGGCCGGGGTGAGGCTCGGCGACGTGAACTGGAAGGTGTAGTTCCCGGCCAGGCCGGTCATCGCGAGCCCGGCGAAGGTCGCGATGCCCTGCGCGTTGGTCGTGGCCGCGGCGCTCGCCAGCACCAGGCTCCCGCTCACCACCGTGGCGGTGACGACGACGCCGGTCTGCGACACGGCGTTGCCCGACCCGTCCAGGAGCCGCACCACCGGCTGGCGGGAGAGCACGGTGGCGTTGGCCGCCGTCGTCGCCGGCTGGGTCGTGATGCCCAGGGCCGACGCGGTGCCGGCGTTGAGCAGCGTCGAGAGGGCATTCACCGCGGTGAGCGCGGGCGCGCCGAAGCGGAGCTGATAGAGCCCGATGACCCCGTTGATGGCCAGTCCGCTGAAGGTCGCCTTGCCCGTCGCGTCGGTCGTCGACGTCGCGTTGGCCAGCGTGCCGGTCCCCGTCGCGAACGACGCCGTCACGAGCACCCCGGCCTGCGCCGCGGCGTTCTGCGACTGGTCGAGGACCTGGACGACGGGCTGGGTCGCGAGCGCGGCACCATTCTGCGCGACCGTCGAGGGCTGCGTGCTCAGGCCGAGCTGCGTGCCCGCCCCGGCGGTGAGTGCCGTGGGCGCCGCCGAGACCACCGACGAGAGCGGCGCGGAGGCGAATCGCAGCGAATAGTTCCCGGCAGTGCCGGTGATCTTGAGGGCGGCATAGGTCGCCTTCCCCGTCGCGTCGGTCATCGCGGTGTCGCCGGCGATCGCCGCGCCGGCGGGGCCGGTGACAATGCTGGCGAGAACGACCACGCCGGCCGCGGTCGCATTGTTGCCGAAGGCGTCACGCAGCTGCACGGCGGGCTGGGTCGGGAAGACCGCGCCGTTGACGACCGTGGCGGGCGGCTGCGTCGCCAGCGCGAGCTGGGTCGGGGGTCCGGCCGCCAGCACCGTCGCGGCGGGCGCGTCCGCCGGCGTGAGCCCGGTTGCGCTGAAGCGCAGCGTGTAGCTGCCCGTGGCGCCCGCGAGGGTGAGCCCGCTGAAGGTCGCGCGGCCGGTGGCGTCGGTCTGGACCGAGGCGTTCGAGAGGTTCGGCGAGCCGCTCACCAGCGTCGCGGTGACCGTCACGCCGGCCTGCGCGGCGGCGTTGCTGGAAACGTCCCGCAGCTGGACGACCGGCTGCGCCGCGAGGGCGACGCCCGCCTGGGATGCGGCCGAAGGCGACGTCGACAGCGCGAGCTGGCTCGGCGCTCCCGCCGCGAGCGCCAGCGGCGTGGCGTCCACACCGGTGAGGCTCGCCGCCGAAAAGTGCAGCGTGTAGGTGCCGATCAGCCCGGTGACGGTGAGCCCGCTGAAGGTGGCCGTGCCGGTGCCGTCGGTCGTCGCCGTGCCGTTGGAGAGGGTGACGCTGCCCGTGACCGTCGCGGTGACCACGATCCCCGCCTGAGCCACCAGCCGGTTCGAGGCGTCGCGCAGCCGGACCGAGGGCTGCACCGCCAGGGCCACGCCGTTCTGCGCGGCGGCCGAGGGCTGAACGCCGACAGAGAGCTTGGTGGGTGGGTCGGCCGGCGGGCCCACGGGCCCGTCGCCACCACAGGCGGCGGCCACAAGGGCGGCCGCCACGACACGGAGCAAACTATGTGGGCGCATGCAGATAGGAATATACGCTGGGGGTAAAGCCCCCGAGTGTGACGGAGGTCATACTAATAGTGTGGTACCAGGGCGTTACCGCTTGTCGATCGGCCGGTACACCCGCCGGGCCGGCCCGCAGTAGATCTGCCGGGGGCGCGCGATCTTCTGCTCGTGGTCCTGGAGCATCTCCTCCCACTGGGCCAGCCAGCCGGGCAGCCGCCCGATGGCGAACAGGACGGTGAAGTAGTCGGTCGGGTAGCCCATCGCCTGGTAGATGAGCCCCGAGTAGAAGTCCACGTTGGGGTAGAGCTTGCGCGAGATGAAGTACTCGTCCTTGAGCGCGATCTGCTCCAGCTCGATCGCCATCTCGAGCTGCGGGTTCATCCCGGTCTGCTCGAAGACGTCGTAGGCGACCTTCTTGATCAGCTTGGCGCGCGGATCGTAGGACTTGTAGACGCGGTGGCCGAAGCCCATCAGCCGGCCCTCGCCGCGCTTGACCTTCTCGATGAAGGCGGGAATGTTCTTCTTGTCCCCGATCTCCGCCAGCATCTCCAGCACCGCCTCGTTGGCGCCGCCGTGGAGCGGTCCGTAGAGCGCCGCGATG
>JBGOSS010000083.1:0-12463 GCA_041476105.1 Gemmatimonadota bacterium | reverse complement strand
TGGTGTAGCCCTCCTCGCGCCGCGACAACCGGACGACGTAGTCGAACGCGAGCGGGTGCCCCAGGTTGGAGCAGGTCGTGCCCTCGTACCGGAAGCGCGCCGCGATGGTGCCGTCGTCCTGCACGATGAGGCGCAGCCGTTCGCGCGACCACTTCTCCAGGGCGCGCTCGCTGAACGCGTAGCGCGCGTCGGGGGTCAGCGGCGACGGGCGGGCGGGACGTGGCCCGGCGCCGCCGCGCTCCGCGCTCGCCGCGGGGACACGCTCGATCTGGGGCAGCGACCTCTGGTAAGGCGCGCGGCGATAGCGGCACGCCGGGAGGGAACAGCTCGCGCACGGCACCAGCGAGGTGAGCCGCTGCACCCGCTCGACGTGCGGCGTGATGCCGAACACCGCCAACAGCGACTTCTTCGGCTGGAGCATGCCTGACTCGAAGGCGCGCAGCTCGCCCGGGTGCGCGCTCCGGCTTCCCTGGGTTACGAGGTCGAGCAGTTTCTGCTGCTCCGCGATGTCCCAATCCGGGTAGCCGGGGCTGTAGTGGGGCAGGACCGCCAGCCCGCGCGCATCGGCCCAGTCGCACAGGTGGTACGCGGCCGACGAGACCAGCGCCTCCACGACGGCCGAGCCGTAGACCTCGAGGAAGAAGTACTCGTCGGGCTTCTCCTCGACCCAGAGCCGCCGCGCCTGTTCCTCGCACTGCGGCCCGGCGCTCACGGCGACCAGCACCGCCGACTCCGCGCCGGCATCGTGCAGCACCTGGTGGAGCCGCGGCGACACGAAGCGGATTCCGTCGATCGCGACGCGGCCCTCGCCGAGCGCGATCCGGTCGGCCTGGCGGGCGTAGAGCCAGGGCGCGCCGTGCTCTGCGTACCAGCGCCGTGCCCAGTCGGACAACTCGGCGGCGCGCCCCGTCACGGCGTGCCCAGCAGGGTAGCCAAGCAGCCGCCGGTACTCCGACTCCTGGACCTGGAGAGCCGGTCCGGTGTCGAGGACCTCGAGCGTCGGCGACGTGATCATCGCTCCGCGATCCCGAGCGGGCCCAGCGACTCGACCGGGTGGAACTGGCAGCCCTCGACGAAATACTGGAAGAACGCCGGGTGGCTCTCCAGCCGGCAGTGCACCACCTGCCGGGCGAGGTGCTCGAGCTCCGCGCGCCGGGACCGCGACAGCAGGGCGATGCAGGCGCCCTCGATGGCGGCGTTCCCGACCTGGATGATGCGCCCGTCCTCGAGGTCCGGGATCAGCCCGATGCGCCGGGCCGATTCCACGTTCAGGTGACGGCCGAAGCCGCCCGCCAGATAAAACACATCAACGTCATCGAACCGGCACCCGTACTGGTCGAAGAGGATGTGCAGCCCGGCGACGTTCGCGCCCTTGGCCTGCGCCAGCTCGTTGATGTCGCGCTCGTGCAGGACGATGATGCGCTCGCCGCGATCGTCGAGCACCACTTCTTCGGCGTCCTCGAGGCGGCCGAGCCCGTTCATGCGGCCGGTGCGCAGCAGCTCGCCCAGCGCGTCGATGAGGCCGGACCCGCACACACCTTCCGCCGGCACGTCGCCGATGACCTGCGTTTCGACCGAGCCGTCGGGCCGGATGCGCACCTTCTCGATGGCGCCCGGCAGGCCCGGCATGCCGAAGCGGATCTTGCCTCCCTCGAAGGCCGGCCCGGCCGGGCAGGAGGCGGCGAGAATCCGGTGCCGGTTGCCGAGGATGAGCTCGGTGTTGGTCCCGATGTCCATGATGGCCACCAGGCGTTCCTCGTGGGCCAGGTCCACGGCCAGCATGCAGGCCGCCGCGTCGGCGCCGACGTGACCGCTGATGATCGGCAGCCCGTAGATCCGGGCGCGCGGATGGAGCGGCAGGCGCAGCCGCCGGGCACCCGCCGCCAGGCTGGTGCCGGCCCGCATGCCGCTCTTCACCTCCAGCTCGGTGATGGACTGATACGGGTTCTGGCCGATCGAGTACACGCTCAGGCGGAAGAAGAGGTCCCGCATCGTGGAGTTGCCCGCCACGACCATCTCGTAGATCGAGCTCGGCGCGACGGGGAACGCCTCGATCGCGTGGCTGAGGTACCCGGCCAGGGTGCGCTGCAACAGCTTGCCCCGGTGGTGCGTGTCGTAGTGGATGCGCGACATGACGTCGGAGCCCCCGAACCGCTGGGGATTCTCGAACGACGCGTCGGCGACGACGTCGCCGGTCTCGAGATCGAAGAGGCGCAGCACGATGGTGGTGGTGCCCAGGTCGGCGGCGAGGCCATGGATCGGACCGGCGGTGCGGTCGATGACGCGCCCGTCGAGGAGCACGCGGTCGCCATCGCGGGTGACGCACGGATCGATCGCGAACCCGCCGCGCCGGCCCGGCAGCTCGAAACCGTGACGCTCGATGCGCAGCTCGCCGCGGCGCATGGTGTGATAGCGGACCACGCCGGTCGCGTCGACCAGGCGGCAGCGGCACGACAGGCGGAAGTTCTCCCGGAGGTGAGCCTCCTCGCGGCTGCGCGGCGTGAGGTGCTCCATCCCCTCGGTGACCTCGACCAGGCACTCCTTGCACGTGCCCTGTTTCTGGCAGGACGTCGGGACGAATACGCCGAGCGACTCCGCGTATTCGAAGAGCGAGGCACCTGGTGCCGCGACCAGGTGCCGGCCATTGCAGTGGAGGTCCACCCGGTTAACATAATGGCCCGGGCAACCGCGGACGAAAGGGGCGGTGTGGAGTATCGCGAGCTGGGCAGAACGCGCTGGCGCATCTCGGCCATCAGCTTCGGGGCCTGGGCCATCGGAGGCGACGCCTGGGGAAAGACCGACGATGCCGAATCGCTGCGCGCCCTGCACCGCGCCGTGGACCTCGGCGTCAACTTCATCGACACCGCCGACGTCTACGGCGACGGCCACTCCGAGCGGCTGGTCGCGCGCCTGCGGCGGGAGCGCAGCGAGCCCATCCTGGTAGCCACCAAGGCGGGGCGCCGCCTGCGGCCCCACGTCGCCGCCGGCTACGACCGGGCCAACCTGACCGCCTTCGTCGAGCGCAGCCTGAAGAACCTCGAGTCCGAGGCGCTCGACCTGCTCCAGCTCCACTGCCCGCCGGGCGAGGTCTACCAGTCCCCCGAGGTGTTCGGCATCCTCGACGATCTGGCGCGCGCGGGCAAGGTGCGCTGCTATGGGGTCAGCGTGGAGACGGTGGACGAGGCGATGCGTGCCATCGAGCACCCGGGCGTGCAGTCGGTGCAGATCATCTTCAACATGTTCCGTCTCAAGCCCGCCGAGCGGTTCTTCGCGGCGGCACGCGAGCGGAAGGTGGGAATCCTGGCGCGGGTGCCGCTGGCGAGCGGCCTCCTTGCCGGGACGATGCGGCGGGACACCTCGTTCGCGGCCGGCGATCATCGCACCTACAACCGGCGTGGCGAGGCGTTCGACGCGGGGGAGACCTTCAGCGGCGTGGACTACGAGACGGGGCTGCGCGCGGTGGAGGAGTTGCGCGGCCTGGTGCCCCCGGGCGCGACCCTGGCGCAGCTCGCGTTGCGGTGGATCCTCATGTTCCCCGACGTGACCGCGGCGATCCCCGGCGCGCGTACCGCGGCGCAGGCCGAAGCCAACGTCAGCGCGGCGGACCTGCCGCCGCTGACGGAGGAGGCCCTGGCGCAGGTACGCTCGGCCTACGACCGCCACATCCGCGGGAGCGTCCATGGCCGCTGGTAGCGCAACCGCGGCACCGGTCCGTTGGGGCGTCCTCGGCGTCGCGGACATCGCGGTGCAGAAGGTCATCCCGGCGATGCAGCGCGGCGACCGCTCGCGCATCGTGGCCATCGCCTCGCGCGACCACGCCAGGGCGCGGGCCGCCGCCGATCGTCTCGGCATCCCGCGCGCCTACGGCTCCTACGACGCGCTGCTGGCCGACCCGGATATCGAAGCGATCTACAATCCCCTGCCCAATCACCTGCACGTGCCCTGGTCGATCCGCGCCGCGGAAGCCGGCAAGCACGTCCTGTGCGAGAAGCCGATCGCGCTCAACGCCGTGGAAGCACGCGAGTTGCTTGCCGCGCGCGACCGGAGCGGCGTGCAGGTCGGAGAGGCCTTCATGGTGCGCACGCACCCCCAGTGGCTGGCGGTCCGGGAGATGGTGGCCGCGGGGCGCATCGGCGAGCTGACGCTCATCCTCGGGAATTTCAGTTATTTTCGACGGGACCCCGCCGACATCCGCAGCCGCGCCGAATGGGGCGGCGGGGTGCTGCTGGACATCGGCTGTTATCCTGTCATGTTGTCGCGGTGGCTGTTCGGGGCGGAGCCGGTCGAGGTGATCGTGAACCTGGAGCGTGACCCGCAGATGCACGTCGACCGCCTGACGTCCGGGTTGCTGCGGTTCCCCTCCGGACAGGCGAGCTTCACCTGTGCCGGCCAGGCGGTGGGGTTCCAGCGGATGCAGATCCTCGGCACCCGCGGGCGCATCGAGGTCGAGATACCCTTCAACGCCCCGCCCGACCGCCCCTGCCGCGTTCTGGTGGACGATGGGCGTGACCTGGCGGGCGGAGGCGTCGAGACGATCGCGTTCCCGGCGGTGGACCAGTACACGCTCCAGGGTGACCGCTTCTCCGGGGCGATCCGCGGTGAGGGCCCGGTGCCCGTGCCGCTGGAAGACGCGATCGCCAACATGGCGGTGCTCGATGCCCTGTTCCGATCGGCGCAGACGCGCACGTGGGAGCGTCCATGCACATGACCTTTCGCTGGTTCGGCCCCGCCGACCGCGTCACGCTCGCCAACGTCCGGCAGATCCCGGGCGTGACGGGAATCGTCAGCGCGCTCCATGAGATCCCGTCCGGAGAGGTCTGGCCGAAAGACGCGCTTGCCTGCCTCGGCGAGCGGATCACCGCCGCCGGCTTCCGCTTCTCGGTGGTCGAGAGCATCCCGGTCCACGAAGACATCAAGCTGGGGCGGCCGGCCCGCGACCGGCTGATCGACAACTACTGCCGGAGCGTGCGCCACCTCGGCGAGCTCGGGATCCCCGTCCTCTGCTACAACTTCATGCCGGTCTTCGACTGGATGCGCACCGACTTCGCGCATCCCCTGGACGATGGCTCCCGCACCATGGCCTACGACCACGAGGCGCTGGCGCGGATCGACCTGTCGCACGGCATGGAGAAGCTGCCGGCCTGGGCCGACGGCTACGACGGGCCCCGGCTCGCCGAGCTGCTGGCCGCGTACCGGAACGTGGACCGTGAGCAGCTCTGGGAGAGCCTGGCGTACTTCCTGGAACGCGTGGCGCCCGTCGCCCGCGAGGCCGGCGTGCGGCTGGCGCTGCACCCCGACGATCCGCCCTGGAGCATCTTCGGTCTCCCGCGGATCATCACCGACGGCAAGGCGCTGGAGCGGGTCGTGAGCCTGGTGGACAACCCCGCCAACGGCATCACCTTCTGCACCGGCTCGCTGGCCGCGAACCCGGCCAACGACCTGCCGGCGATGATCCGCAAGGTGGGATCGCGGATCTACTTCGCGCACTGCCGCAACGTGCACGTCACCGGCGAGAAGCGGTTCCACGAGGTGCCGCATCCCTCGCGCTTCGGCGACGTGAACATGCTCGCGGTGCTGACCGCCCTGCGGGACTCGGCCTTCGCGGGTCCCATGCGCTCGGACCACGGCCGCATGATCTGGGGCGAGGAGGGGCGCGCGGGGTACGGCCTGCACGATCGCGCCCTCGGCGCCTCCTACCTCCAGGGCATCTGGGAAGCGGTCGCGGGCGGGCCGGCGGGGCCGTGACCGAGGCGATCCTCGATCGGCTGAGACGGCTGCGCATCCTCCCGTTGATCGTCATCGACGATGCCGCCAGGGCGGATGCCCTGGCAACGGCGCTGGTCGAAGGCGGCCTGCCATGCGCCGAGGTCGCCTTCCGCACCAGGGGCGCCTGCGACGCGCTGCGCCGCATGTCCGCGGAGCACCCCGAGGTGCTGGTCGGCGCGGGTACGATTCTCACCGATGGCCAGGCCGACGAGGCGCGGCGCGCGGGGGCGCGGTTCATCGTCTCGCCCGGTCTGCACCCGCGGGTGGTGGACTACTGCCAGGCGCACGACCTCCCCGTCTTCCCCGGCGTCTGCACACCGACCGAAATCGGCGCGGCCCTCGAGAAGGGACTTCGCGTGCTGAAGTTCTTTCCGGCGGAGCCGATGGGCGGCCTGGCCTTCCTCGAGGCCGTCGCCGCGCCCTTCGGCGAGGTGGAGTTCATTCCCACCGGCGGCATCAATGCCGCCAACCTGGCCTCGTACCTCGGGAGCCGGCGCGTCGCGGCCTGCGGGGGCTCCTGGATGGCGCCCCAGGCGTGGATCGCCGCGGGCGACTTCGCGCGTATCCGCGGCGAGGTGTCGGAGGCGGTTCGCCGGGCCGGTCTCACGACGGCGGGGCCCTGAGTCATGCCGAAGCGCGTCGTCACATTCGGCGAGATCATGCTGCGCCTGAAGGCTCCGGGGCACGAGCGACTGTTCCAGTCGCCGGCGCTGGAGGCCACCTTCGGCGGCGCCGAGAGCAACGTGGCCGTCTCGCTCGCCCAGTTCGGCCTGGACGCCGCCTTCGTCACCGTCCTCCCGGCCAACGCGGTCGGCGACGCGGCGCTCGCGGAGCTGGGCCGGTTCGGCGTGGACACGCGACTCGTCAAGCGCCGCGGTGAGCGCGTGGGGATCTACTACCTCGAGGCCGGCGCGACCCAGCGGCCCAGCAAGGTGGTGTACGATCGCGCGGGGTCGGGCATTGCCGCCGCCGGGCCCGGCGACGTCGACTGGGAGGCCGCCTTCACCGGGGCCGCCTGGTTTCACATCAGCGGCATCACGCCGGCCCTCAGCCAGAGCGCGGCGGAGCTGTCGCTGGAGGCGGTGCGGCAGGCGCGCGAGCGCGGCGTGACGGTGTCGTGCGACTACAACTACCGCGCCAATCTCTGGAAGTACGGCCGGAAGGCCCCCGAGGTGATGCGCGACCTGGTGGGGCAGGTGCAGGTCGGCATCGCCAACGAGGAGGACTGCCAACGCGCCCTGGGCATCGAGGGCGACGTCGATGTGCGCGGCGGTGCGCTGGATGCGGCGAAGTACCGCGCGCTCGCCGAGCGGGTGCTGGAGCAGTTTCCCAATCTGGAGAAACAGGTGATCACGCTGCGCGAGAGCCGCAGCGCCGACCACAACGGCTGGAGCGCGTGCCTCCACAACCGGAAGGCGTTTCACGTCAGCCGCTCGTACGACATCACCCACATCGTGGACCGGGTTGGCAGTGGCGACGCCTTCGGGGCCGGGCTGATCTACGGCCTGCTCACCCACGCCGATGACGCCCGGGCCCTGGAGTTCGCCGCCGCGGCCGGATGCCTCAAGCATTCCGTCCCCGGCGACTTCAATCGCGTGAGCGTCGCCGAGGTGGAAGCGCTCGTGAAGGGCGACGCCAGTGGCCGCGTCCAGCGGTAGCGCGCTCGCCCCCGCCGCAGATCCCGCCGAGCACCGCCCACTGGGTTTCGGCTACCGGTGGACCATCCTGGCGCTGCTCTTCGCGGCGACCACCATCAACTACATGGACCGCCAGGTCCTCGGGATCCTCGCCCCCACGCTCCAGCGCGAGCTCGGATGGCGCGAGACGGACTATGGCAACATCGTCAGCTGGTTCAGCCTGTTCTACGGCATCGGCCTGCTGGGGGTGGGACGCGCCCTCGACCGCATCGGGGTCCGGCGCGGCTTCTCGTTCGCGATGGTGTTCTGGAGCCTGGCCGCGATGGGCCATGCCCTGGTCCGCAGCGTCGCCGGCTTCTCGATCGCGCGCGCGCTGCTGGGCGTCGGCGAGGCGGCCAACATGCCGGCGTCGGTCAAGACCGTCGCGGAGTGGTTCCCGCAGCGGGAGCGCGCGCTGGCCGTCGGGATCTTCAACGCCGGGAGCAACGTCGGCGCGGTGGTGGCCCCGCTGGTGGTACCCTGGATCGCGCTGACCTGGGGATGGCGCGCGGCGTTCATCGCGACGGGTGCGATCGGGTTCGTGTGGCTGGTATTCTGGCTGGCGATCTACGGCGACCCCGACCGGCACCGGCGCGTCTCGAGCGCCGAGTTGGCGTTGATTCGCAGTGATCCGGCCGACCAGCCGGGCCGCATGCCGTGGCTGGGCCTGCTGCGCCGCCGGCAGACCTGGGCGTTCATCGTCGGCAAAGCCATGACCGATCCGGTGTGGCTGTTCTATCTCTTCTGGCTTCCGAAATTCCTCGACGCGAACTGGGGCGTCCGCCTGACGGGGCTCGCGGCTCCGCTCATCGTCATCTACGTGCTCGCGGACGTCGGCTCGGTCGCCGGCGGATGGTTCTCGGGGATGCTGATCCGGCGCGGCTGGAGTGTCAACGCGGCGCGCAAGACGGCGCTGCTCGTCGCGGCGCTGCTGATCCTGCCGACGATGCTCGCGCCGTCGGCGCCGAACATGTGGATCGCGGTGGCGATCGTCAGCGTGGCCGCGGCGGCGCACCAGTGGTGGTCGTGCAATCTCTTCACCACCGTCAGCGACATGTTCCCGCGCCGCGCCGTGGGCTCGGTCATGGGCATCGGCGGTTTCGCGGGCGCGATCGCCGGGATGGCCTTTCAGCGCAGCACCGGCCGGCTGCTCGACCTCACCCACGGGAACTACACCACCATCTTCACCATCTGCGGCGTCGCGTATGTCTCGGCGCTGGCGATCGTGCACCTCCTCGTTCCGCGCCTGGATCCCGCGCCCGTCGCACCGGGCTAGCGCGCGCGACGCATCGCCCGCTCGCTTGCATCCGTCCGTGTCATAAGGTCAGTTTATCACAATGCTCCGCGGCGATGCGCTCTCTTCTTCTACTAGTGCGACTCCAGCGCTGCGAGACGGCTTGACCAGCTGCTCCACGAACTCGCGCCACGCGCGGGTCTCCAGACTCCCCGGCTGATTGCCGTACCACGCGCGATTGAGGCGGTGGGTCCTGTGCTGCGCGCTGCTGGCGGCGGCCGGTTCACCGCTGCGCGCGGAAGACGGCTACGAGCTGTGGATGCGGTATCACCGTGTGGCCGATGAGGCGCGCCTGCGCGAGTACCGCGCGGCGATCGCCCAGCTGGTTCTCACGGGCGACTCCCCCACCCTGAGCGCCGCCCGCGACGAACTCGTCCGGGGACTCCGCGGACTGCTCGGTGCCGACGTGCCCCTGGCGCCGCGGATCACCCGCGCCGGCGCGCTGGTGGCCGGCACGCCGGCGAGCTCCAGCGTCGTGGCCGCGCTGGGCCTCGGCGTCGAGCTGCGCGCCGTTGGGGACGAAGGCTACCTCATCCGCGCCGCCCGCATCGGCGGCCGCCCCGCGATCGTCATCGCCGCCAACCACGACGTCGGCGTGCTGTACGGCGCGTTCCACCTCCTCCGCCTCCTCCAGAGCCAGCAGCCGCTCCGCGCGCTGCGCCTTTCGAGTGCCCCGCGCATCGGGCTGCGCCTGCTCGACCACTGGGACAACCTGGATGGCAGCGTCGAGCGCGGCTACGGCGGCCGCTCGCTGTGGGACTGGTCGAGGCTGCCCGACTCGGTGGGCGCCCGCTACCGCGACTACGCCCGCGCCAACGCCTCGATCGCCATCAACGGCACCGTCCTGACGAACGTCAACGCCAATGCCAGGGTGCTCACGCCCGAGTACCTCGCCAAGGTCGCCGCGCTCGCCGCGGTCTTCCGCCCCTGGGGCATCCGGGTCTACCTGACCGCGCGCTTCAGCGCGCCCCTCGAGCTCGGCGGACTCGGCAGCGCGGATCCACTCGACCCCGGTGTGCGCGCCGGGTGGGCGCGCAAGGCGGACGAGATCTACGCGGCCATCCCGGACTTCGGCGGTTTCCTCGTCAAGGCGAACTCGGAGGGCCAGCCCGGCCCGCAGGACTACCACCGCACCCACGCCGACGGCGCCAACATGCTCGCCGACGCGGTCGCGCCGCATGGCGGCATCGTGATGTGGCGGGCCTTCGTGTACAGCGCCGACGTGCCGGCCGACCGGGTCAAGCAGGCCTACGACGAGTTCCGGCCGCTCGATGGCACGTTCCGCGACAACGTGCTGGTCCAGGTCAAGAACGGGCCGCTCGATTTTCAGCCGCGCGAACCGTTCCATCCCCTCTTCGGCGCGATGCCCCGCACACCGCTGATGCTGGAGCTCCAGGTCACCAAGGAGTACCTCGGCCAGGACACGCACCTCGCCTACCTGGGCCCGCTCTTCGCCGAGGTTCTCGATGCCGACACCCGCGCGCAAGGCCCCGGCTCAACCGTGGGCCGCGTGATCGACGGCTCGCTCGACGGCCACGCGCGCAGCGGGATCGCGGGCGTCGCCAACGTCGGCACCGACCGCGACTGGACCGGATCGCACTTCAACCAGGCCAACTGGTACGCCTTCGGGCGCCTGGCCTGGGACCACACCCTGCCGGCCGCCGCGGTCGCGGACGAGTGGATCCGGATGACCCTCTCGAACGACGAGCGCGTGGTCGGTCCGGTGAAGGCGATGATGATGGCGTCGCGCGAGGCGGTGGTGAACTACATGACGCCGCTCGGGCTCGCGCACCAGATGGCGCGCGGCCACCACTATGGGCCGGGGCCCTGGGTGACGGGGGGGCGCGCCGACCAGACCTCGGTCTACTACAACCGGGCCGACACGGCGGGCCTGGGCTTCGACCGGACCGTGACCGGCAGCGACGCGGTGAGCCAGTACTTCCCGCCGGTGCAGGGCCGCTTCGCCAACCGGGACTCCGTCCCCGACGAGCTGCTCCTCTGGTTCCACCGGGTGCGCTGGGACGAGCGGATGCGGTCGGGCCGCACGCTGTGGGAGGAGCTGATCCACCGGTACGACGTGGGGATCGACACCGTCCGGTGGATGCGGCGGACCTGGGACGCGCTCCAGGGACGCATCGATGAGGAGCGCTTTCGCGAGGTGCAGGGCTTCCTGGCGATCCAGGAACGGGAAGCGCGCTGGTGGCGCGACGCGTCGATCGGTTATTTCCAGACGTTCTCCCGCATGAGCGTACCACCGGGAGTCGCGCAACCCGCGCACCCGCTCGACTGGTACCTGCAACTGCGCTGCCCGCCGGACCCGCGGAAGCCGCGCTGCACCGCCCTCGAGGATTCACCATGACCCGCACCGCCGGATCCGGCGCCTACACCCCCCGCACCGAGCACCACTTCACCTTCGGTCTCTGGACCGTGGGGAACATCGGGCGCGACCCGTTCGGCGAGCCGGTGCGGGCCGTGATCCCGCCGGTCCGCATCGTGCAGAAGCTCGCCGAGCTCGGTGCCTACGGCGTCAACCTGCACGACAACGACCTGGTGCCGGCCGGCTCGCCGGCCGCGGAGCGGGACCGCATCGTCCGGGAATTCCAGGCCGCGCTCAAGGCATCCGGCATGCGCGTGCCGATGGCGACGACGAACCTCTTCTCGGATCCGGTCTTCCGCGACGGCGCCTTCACCAGCAATGACGCGCGAGTCCGCCGGTACGCACTCCAGAAGACGATGCACGCCATCGACCTCGGCGTAGAGCTGGGCGCCGAGACATACGTGTTCTGGGGCGGGCGCGAAGGCGCCGAGACCAATGCCGGCCGCGACCTGCGTGCCGGCTTCGGCTGGTTCCGCGACGCAATGAATTTCCTCTGCGAGTACGTCCGATCGCAGAAGTACAATCTGCGGTTCGCGCTCGAAGCGAAACCCAATGAACCCCGCGGTGACATCTTCCTCCCCACCACCGGCCACATGCTGGCGTTCATCTACACCCTCGACCACCCCGAGATGGTCGGACTCAACCCCGAGACGGCGCACGAGCAGATGGCGGGACTCGACTTCTCGCACGGCGTGGCCCAGGCGCTCGATGCGGGGAAGCTGTTCCACATCGACCTCAACGGGCAGAAGGTCGGGCGCTTCGACCAGGACCTCCGCTTCGGGAGCGACGATCCCAAGGGGGCGTTCTTTCTGGTCAAGCTGCTCGAGGACGCGCAGTGGCCCGGGATGCGGCACTTCGACAGCCACGCCTATCGCACCGAAGACGAAGCCGGCGTGTGGGACTTCGCCGCCGGCAACATGCGCACCTACCTGATTCTCAAGGACAAGGCCGAGCGCTTCAACCAGGACCCCGCGATCCAGCAGCTGCTGGCCGATCTGCGCGGGCGCGGCGGCCAGGCCGCCGGGCGCGCCGTTTTCTCCGGCGACGCGGCCAGCGCGCTCAAGACCGAGCCCTTCGACCTGCCGGAGATGCGCGCGCAGGGATACGCATACGAGCGGCTGGACCAGCTGACCATCGAGCTGTTGCTGGGCGTCCGTTAGGCATGGCTGGCGACCTCTTCCTCGGCCTCGACGTCGGCACGAGCGGGGTCAAGGCGCTGCTGGTCGGCGCCACCGGCGACGTCGAGGCGGCGGCCACCACCGAGATCCCGCTCAGCACGCCGCGGCCGGGGTGGGCCGAGCAGGATCCGGAGATCTGGTGGGACGCGGCGCTGGCGTCCATCCGGCAGTC
>JBGOSS010000082.1:0-12789 GCA_041476105.1 Gemmatimonadota bacterium | reverse complement strand
CACCGCGCCCGTCGTGAGGTCAAGACCGGTTGGCCCGTCCACGGCGACGATCGGCGCACCCTGGCGCTGCATCCGCTCGATGGTGGAAGCGATATCACCCCGTGGCGACCCCGAGGCCCCGGTCCCCAGGAGGGCATCCACCACCACACCGGGGGCGCCCCACTCGTCGACTGGACCGACGACCCGGACGCCGTGGGCGCGGGCGAGCGTCCGGTTGGCGGTGTTGTCGGGTGACGCATCGCCCTCGAGCTGGACGCCCGTCACGTTGACGCCCAGGGCCGCGAGGGTGCGCGCGGTGACCCAGCCGTCTCCGCCGTTGTTGCCCTTGCCGCAGGCGACCAGGACGCCGCGCGACATCGCCGGCCCGTGCTCCCGCGCGATCGCCCACGCGACCGCGCGGCCCGCGGACTCCATGAGCACGCGGGAGGGGATGCCGGCTCCTTCCCGCGCGACGCGATCCCACTCGGCGGCCTGGTCTGCCGTCAGAACCGGGATGACGTTCACGTAGCGAGCGGACTCATCGTATCACCACGCCGGCGTAGCCGACCACGGCCGAGTCATCCATCGTGACCATCCCCGAGTGACTGTAGTGCACCAGGTCGCCGCTCGTCGCGCCGAGGAGTCTCGAGGCGTGCAGCACCGCCGCCGCGGGCGTGCGGCCGCACATGGTGATCCGGTGCTTCCGGGTCACCTCGAGCAGCGCCTCGCCGTCGAGCTTGCCGACCGGCTGGAGGGCCAGGTCATCCTTCTTCCGGCCGATGTCCGCGGGCTCGTAGTGGTTCATGTCACTGCTGGCGACCAGCAGCACGGGCTCACCCGCCTCCCGCACCGTCTGCGCCAGCGCCTCGGCGAGGGTATGGGTGCGCGGCCAGTCGGACCAGGCGAGGACCACCGGGACGACGGCGACATCGGGCCGCCGCGCGAGGAGGAACGGCAGGATCACCTCCACGGCGTGCTCGGCGCGGTGGGCGCCGGGATCGTCCTCGAGGAAAGCGCAGCGCGCCAGGAGCGCGGCCGCCAGCGTCTCGTCCACGGCGACGTCACCCAGCGGGGTGCGAAAGGCGCCGACGGCGTAGACGCTTCCCCCGTGGGTCGCGACGCCGGCCCCGGTGTGGTTCGGCGCCAGCACGATGCAGCAGCGCGGAACCGCGACGCCGGCGAGCGCGATGCCGGCGGTCCGGCCGGAGTACTGGTAGCCGGCATGAGGCATGATAACGGCGATGGCCGGCGCCGGCTCGGCCGCTTGCCCGGCGAGCAGCTCCTGAACGGTGGCGAGTAGAACGGCCGGCTGTGCGGGATAGAAGAGTCCGGCGACTGCGGGTCTGCGGATGCGTGTCATCACGGACGGAAATCAGTCCCGCCGGCACTCCTCGCGCCAGGCACCCCAGGGGTAGTCCGCATCGAACGCGTCGCGGAAGATGTAGACCTCCTCGAAGTCCTCGGGGCGGTCGTTTTCCTGGGCCTTGAGCAGGCCGAGCTCGATGAGGGTGAACACGATGGTGCCGATGTCGCCGGTGCCGCGCAGCCCCCAGAACTCGAGCACCGGACGCGCCAGCAGGCCGTATTGCTCGAGCGCGAAATCGCGGCAGGCCCGCGCCAGCTCCTCGCCGCTGACGTGCCGCCGGGACGGGAGGTTCTTCTGGAGATGCTCCAGCGCGGCGAGCACGAAGAGGTAGGCGCGCTCGTCGAAGCGCCCGGACCGTTCGCGGATCCGGGCCATGACGTCGTCGGCGAAATCGAGCTGGCTCACGGGCCAAGCATAGGGGATGACGTGGGGCGGGGTCAAGCCGATGGGGTCGTTTGACGCCCCCGCCCCGCTTCGGCCTGCTACGCCACGGCGCGGGCTGCCGCCCGCCGCGCCACGACGCGCAGCAGGTGCCGCCGGTAGTCCTCTTTCGCGTACAGGTCTTCGCGCACCTTCTTCAGGTCGGCGTCGGCCTGCCGGGCGGCGGCCTCCAGGGCCTGGTCGCTCCACGGCTTGCCGCCGAGGAGGTTTTCCATGGCCGTGAGCCGCACCGGGCGATCCGAGACGCCGGTCGCCGCGAGGCGGACGGCGCGCACCGTCTTCGAGCTGTCCAGCCTGACTTGCGCGCACACGCCGACCACAGCGAAGCCGCTGGCCGGCTGCTCGAACTTCTCGTAGGCGCTCCCCGCCCCGTCGGTCTCGGGGAAGCGCACCTCGGTGATCAACTCATTGGCACGGAGGGCCGACGTGAAGAGCCCCTGGAAGAAGTCGGCGGCCTTGATGGCGCGCGTCCCCTTGGGACCCCGCGCCACGATCTCCGCGTTGAAGGCCAGCACCGCCGCGGGGTAGTCGGCGGCGGGGTCGGCGTGGGCGAGGCTGCCGCCGATGGTGCCGCGATTGCGCACCTGCATGTCGCCGATCGCCGCGGCGGCCTCCGCCAGCCCGCGGTGCGAGGCGCGCACCTCGGAGGAGGCGGCGACGTCGGCGTGAGACGCCAGGGCGCCGATCACCAGGCCGTCCCTGGTCCGGGCGATGGCGCGCAGCTCGGCGACGCCGCCGACGTCGATCAGGTGCGGCGGGGACGCGAGCCGGAGCTTCAGCATCGGCAGCAGGCTGTGCCCGCCCGCCAGCACCTTGGCCTTCTCGCCGTGCTCGGCCAGCAGCGCGAGCGCGTTGCTCAGCGAGGAGGCCCGATGGTACTCGAACGCCGACGGAATCACCTGGCACCTCCCTGCATCGCGCGCCACACTCGCTCCGACTTCGCGGGCATGTCCATGTGCTTCACGCCGAAGGGCTTCAGCGCATCCACCACGGCGTTCATGATCGCCGAGGCGCTGGCGATCGTTCCGGCCTCGCCGACGCCCTTGGCGCCCAGGACGTTCACCGGCGACGCCGTCACGGTGTGGTCGAGCTCCCAGCTCGGCAGGAAGGTGGCCTTGGGCACCGCGTAGTCCATCAGCTCGCCGGTAACCAGCTGGCCGTTCGCGTCGTAGATCGCCTCCTCGAAGAGCGCCTGCGCGACCCCCTGCGCGATCCCCCCGTGCAGCTGCCCCTCGACGATCATCGGGTTGATGATCTTGCCGCAGTCGTCCACCGCGACGTAGCGCCGCAGCGTGACCTTGCCGGTCTCCTGGTCCACGTCCACCACGGCGAGGTGCGCGCCGAAGGGGAAGGTGAAGTTGGTCGGCTCGAAGAAGTGCACCGCCGAGAGGCCGGGCTCGATCTCCTGGGGCAGCTGGTCGGCGAGGTAGGCGACGTTCACGATGTCCATGAACGTCTTGGCCTTCGCCGGCACGCCTTTGGGGAAGAGCTTCCCGTCCGCGAAGACGATGTCGTCGACGCTGGCCTCGAGCAGGTGCGCCGCGATCCGCCGCGCCTTGGTGCGGACCGTCTCGACGCAGCGCGCCAGCGCGGCGCCGCCCACCGCCTGGTTGCGGGAGCCGAAGGTGCCGATCCCTTCCGCCACCGCGTCGGTGTCGCCGTGCACCACCTCGACGTCGTCGGGGGTGAGGCCGAAACCGTCGGCGGCGATCTGCGCGAAAGTGGTTTCCTCACCCTGGCCGTGCGGCGAGGAGCCGGTTTTCACGACGATCTTTCCGGAGCGCCGCACCTCCAGCTCGCACGCCTCCCACCCGCCCGCGGGCATCGCCGCCGACGGGCCGAGGCCGCAGACCTCGACGTAGGTCGTCAGGCCGATCCCCATCAGCTCGCCCTTGGCGCGTTTGGCGACCTGCTCCTTGCGCAGCGCCGCGTAGCCGGCGTTCGCGATCAGCTTGTCGAGGCTCCCCTGGTAGTTGCCGCTGTCGTAGGCGAGGCCCGTCGCGGTCACGAACGGGAACGCGTTCGCCGGCGGGAAGTTGATCCGCCGCACCTCGGCCGGGTCCTTGCCGGTGGCGTCGGCGATGAGGTCCATCGCCCGCTCGATGATGAAGGTCGCCTCGGGGCGGCCCGCCCCGCGGTAGGCGTCGGTCGGAGTCTTGTTGGTGAAGACACCCTCGAGATGCACCTCGATGTCCTTCACCGTGTAGCAGCCGGGAAGCATCAGGACGGTGAGGGTGGGGATAACCGGCGTCAGCAGCTGGTGGTACGCGCCGAGGTCCTGCCAGAGCCGCACCTTGAGCGCGAGGAGCCGGCCGTCCTGGTCGGCGCCAATCTCGACGTCGGCGAGCTGGTCGCGGCCATGGATGGTGGAGAGGAAGCCCTCGGTGCGCGTCTCGGTCCACTTCAGCGGGCGGCCCAGGCGCTGCGAGAGGTGCGCGAGCAGCACCTCCTCGGGATAGAAGTTGAGCTTGCTGCCAAACCCGCCGCCCACCTCGGGGGCGACGACGCGGATCTTGTGCTCGGGGAGCGACAGCACCGCGCCCAGCAGGAGGCGCAGCAGGTGCGGGATCTGCGTCGTCGAGGTGAGGGTGAGCTTCTGGTAGCCGGCGTCGTAGTCGGCGACGACGCAGCGCGGCTCGATGGCGACCGGGATCAGGCGCTGGTTCATGATCCGCTGCTTGAGGCGGACCGGCGCCCTGGCGAGCTGCGCGTCGGGGTCGCCGGCCTTCAAGGGGAAGGCGAATGCGACGTTGGTCCCCAGGTCGGCGTGCACGAACGGCGCGCCGCCGGCGGCTTTCTCGACATCGGTGACGACCGGCAGCGGCGCGTAGTCCACCACCACGTGCTCGGCGGCATCGGTGGCCTGGGCTGCGGTCTCGGCGATGACGGCGACGATCGCCTCGCCGACGTGGTGCACCTCCCCCCGCGCCAGCGCGTAGTGGGGCGGGACCTTCAGATCGGCGATCTTGTGCGCCACCGGCAGCGGCGCGATGCGGTCCTTGACGTCCTCGCCGGTGATCACCGCGATGACGCCGGGCCGCAGTTTCGCGGCCGCGACGTTCACCGTCTGGAGCTTCGCGTGGGCCTCGGTGCTGCGGACGATCTTCACGTACGCCATGCGCGGGAGCACGATGTCGTCGGTGTAGGTCGCTCGGCCGGTGATGAGCCGGGGGTCTTCCTTCCGCTTGATGCGCGCGCCGATGAACTTGGGGACGGTCACGGGGCTCATGCGCGGGCCTCCTGACCCATCGCGCGCGCCGCCGCCTGGACGGCCCGAACGATGTTGTGGTAGCCGGTGCAGCGGCAGAGGTTGCCCTCGAGCCCGTGGCGGATCGCGGCCTCGCTCGGGTTCCGGTCCGCGGCGAGCAGCGCGCGGGCGCTCATGATCATCCCCGGCGTGCAGAAGCCGCACTGCAATCCGTGCTCCGACCAGAAGGCTTCCTGGAGCGGGTGAAGCTTCCCGTCGGTCGCGAGCCCTTCGATCGTCGTGACACTCGAGCCGTCGCACTGCACGGCAAGCGCGGTGCACGACTTCACGGCGCGACCGTCGATGTCGACGGTGCAGGCGCCGCAGATGCTGGTCTCGCAGCCGACGTGCGCCCCGGTGAGCCGGCACACCTCGCGCAGGTACTGGACGAGGAGGAGCCGCGGATCGACGGTGTCGGTCCGCCGGGTCCCGTTGATGGTGAGGGTAATCGTGGCCATCGGACGTGCCTCGAAAGTTTCCGGAATGGGAGGGCGAAGATACCGGCCCCGGGCGAGGCCGCAAGGGAGGCCGGCTACATCATGCGTGCGGCTGAGGGCGTCCGCTCCGGCCTCCCGACCAGGAAGCCCTGCACCAGGTGAGCGCCGAACTTGGTGACCGCCTCCAGCTCCTCCGGCGTCTCGATACCCTCCACGATCATCGGCACACCGGCCTCGACGCAGAATCCCGCCACCGCCCGGATCAGCTCGGTCTTCACGCGGCTGCTGTGCGCGGCGCGCGTCAGCTCCATGTCGAGCTTGATGAAGTCCGGCTCGATCTCCGAGATGATGCGCAGCCCCGAGTACGCCGACCCGACGTCGTCCAGGGCGAACTTGAAGCCCAGGCGCTTGACCAGCTGCACCGCCTGGCGGAAGGTGGAGAAGTCGGCGATCGCGGCGTGCTCGGTGATCTCGAAGACCGTCCGGGCCACCAGCCGCTTGGGCACCCGCTCCGCCAGGGCGGGATCGAAGATGGAGAGCGGTTCCATGTTGATGAACAGCAGCTGGTCGTCCAGCATCTTGCCGAAGCCGCGCGCCGCCCGCTCGCGGCAGACGCGGTCGAGCTTGAAGACCAGCTCCGCCTCGTAGGCGACCCGGAACAGCACGTCGGGCGACTCGTACTCGCCCTTGGGGCCGCGGCTCAACGCCTCGTACCCGATGATGGTGCGGGTCCGCAGGTCCGCGATCGGCTGGTACAGCGTCGTGATGCGCCGCAGGTCGATGATCTCCTTCACCGCGCGGGCCCTGCGCCGCACCAGCTTCTCCCGTTCGGAGGTCGCCCCGGTGAGCGCTTCGTCGATGGAGCGATACAGCATCCGCTCCAGCCGCACCGCGGCGTCCTTCTTCATCACCGCGCTGCCGATGAAGTAGCTGAAGCGGTAGAGCAGCTCGGGAGCGAGCGCCTTGGCCACGTAGGCGTCCAGCTTCTTGACGACGCGGTTCTTGACCAGCGCCAGGTCCCGGTGGCTGAGGGATTTCCTTTTCCGGGGCGGCGAGAGCATGAGGATGAAGACGTTGCCGTTCAGCGTCAGCTCCGCGAGCGCGTCCTCCTTGCGCAACGACTCGACCTTGATGGCCTTGAGACAGTCGGCGAAGCCGCGCACCATCTCATCGAACTTCTCCCAGCCATAGACTTCTTCGAGCTTGGAGAACTGGGCGATGCTGACGGCGAGGAGGCCAACGGCATGGCGGGTCGCGAGGGCCTGCTCGATCTGGGGCGCCAGCAGCTGGAGACCGGGGAGCGAGGTGACGGGGTCGAACAACAACTGGTCAATGCTGGTCGCGCCCGAGGCGCGCAGAACGTGTCGGAGGATGTTACGGCGAAGTTCCTGTTCCTCGGGCATCACGCCTTTTCGAAGAGATGCTGCCTCAGGGCCGCGTGCTAAGTTGTTGCAAATTGCGCCGCGGTCAATGGCCAGTCCTGTGGGAGATGGCGCGGACCGCCGCCACGACCGCCTCGGGGCGCTCCTCCTGGATGTAGTGGCCCGCCCCCGCGACGGTGTCGGCCGCGAAGTCCGGCAGGCTCGCGGCGAGTTGTGCGATTTCACCGGCGCCGATGCCGTAGGGATGCACCGCCCCGCCCACGAGAAGACGCACCGGGCAGCGAATGTGCTGGAGGTTGTCCTCCAGCCGTTGTGGCTCGCGGGCCGCCGCCATCCCGCGGAAGGCGTCGAGCGTGGCACTGGGGTCGGCGGTGGCGCCGTCGGCGTAGCCGTGGACGACCTCGTAAGTCACCCATGACGTGTCACCCGACGAGTTGATGAAGCTCTCGCGGAACATGCGTTCCATCCGCCGCCGCGAGACGAACAGCTTGAGCAGCGGGGCGAAACGCAGGATGCGCCGGAACCCCGGCATGGCCGCATCCTCGGCGGGGCCGCCGTCGAGCGAGACGATGCCGTGCACCAGCTCGGGCCGGCGCAGCGCGAGGCGCAGCGCGATCGACGCGCTGGTCGAGTGCGCCACCACGATCGCGCCGCTGAGGCGCAGCGAATCGAGCACCGCGCCCACGCGGTCGGCCTGCGCGGTGAGCGAGTAGTCGGCGTCGGCGGGGCGCGCCGACGTGCCCATGCCCAGCGGCTCGATGACGATGGTGCGGTAGCCGGAGTCGACGAGCGCGGGCACGACCAGCCGGTACGCGTAGGCCGAGCCGAAGAGCCCGGGCAGGAGCACGACCGGCACGCCGCCGCCGGTCACGGTGACCTGGAGCGTCTCGGACTCCGCGACGGGAAGCCGCATGGCCTGGACCGCCATGACCAGGGGCACGACGAGCAGCATGGCCGAAAGGTAATCGGCCACACTCTGGCAGGGTCGGCGTTGACGCCCTCCGCGGCCCGGGCTACTCTTGCGCCCCGTGCAGCCGGCCTCCGATCATCGCGCCGCCGTTCTCGCCGGCTTCCTGGGCTGGACGCTCGACGCCTTCGATTTCTTCCTGGTCGTCATGACCCTGACGGCGATCGGGCACGACTTCGGCAAGTCCGACGTCGAGATGGCCGTCGCGATCTCGCTCACCCTGGCCTTCCGCCCCGTCGGCGCCTTCATCTTCGGCCTGCTGGCCGACCGTTACGGCCGGCGCCTGCCGTTGATGATCGACCTGGTGTTCTTCTCGATCGTCGAGGTGCTGTCGGGCCTCGCGCCGAGCTACGCCAGCTTCCTGGTGTTGCGGGCGCTGTTCGGGATCGGGATGGGCGCCGAGTGGGGAGTCGGAGCGTCGCTGGTCATGGAGAAGGTGCCGCTGAAGCTGCGCGGCGCGTTCTCCGGGCTGCTCCAGCAGGGCTACGCGATGGGCTACCTCCTGGCGGCGCTCGCCTACTTCTTCGTCTTCCCGCGCTGGGGTTGGCGGCCGCTGTTCTTCATTGGAGGCCTTCCCGCCCTGCTGGCGCTGTTCGTCCGCTACCGGGTGAAGGAATCCGAGGTCTGGGAGAAAACGAAGCACGCGACCTGGACCGACCTGGTCCGCGCCATCGTCCGCAACTGGCGGCTCTTCCTCTTCATCACCGCCCTGACCACGGTGATGATCTTCTGCTCGCACGGCACCCAGGACATGTTCCCGACCTTCCTCCAGCGCGAGTGGGGCTTCACACCCCGGCAGCGCGCGGCGCTCACCGCCCTCTCGATGCTCGGCGCGCTGGCGGGCGGCGTGCTGGCGGGCAGCCTCTCCGACCGGATCGGCCGGCGCAAGGCGCTCGCCCTGTCGCTGGCCTGCGGCATCCTGGTGATCCCGCTGTGGGCGTTCGCGCCGAGCCTCGCGCTGCTGGTGGCGGGCGCGTTCCTGATCCAGGCCTGCGTGCAGGGGGCGTGGGGCGTGATCCCCGCGCACATCAACGAGCTGTCGCCCGACGGGGTGCGGGGTTTCCTGCCGGGCTTCGCGTATCAGTGCGGCGTGCTGTTCGGCGGATCGATCGTGACCATCCAGGCCGCGGCGGCAAGGCACTGGCCCTGGTCGACGGTGATGGCGATGAGCGCGGCGGTGGTGTTCACGCTGGCCGCCACCGTGGCACTGCTGGGGCCGGAGCGGCACGGCCGCGAGTACGGGCTAGGTGGCGGCGGGTAGTCCGTAGAGCGGGAAGCCCTGGGCCAGCTCGCGGACATCGGCTTTCACCTTCGCGATCGCCGACTCGCTCGCGCGGCCCTCGATGGCGCGGTGGATCAGCTCGCCGACGGTACGCATCTGCGCCTCTTTCATGCCGCGCGTGGTGAGCGCCGGCGTCCCGATGCGGATGCCGCTGGTGACGAAGGGCGACTGCGGGTCGCCGGGCACGGTGTTCTTGTTGACGGTGATCGCGGCGCGGCCCAGGGCCTCCTCGACTTCCTTGCCGGTCAGCCCCCTGGCGCGCAGATCCACCAGCATGAGATGGGTGTCGGTGCCCCCCGAGACCAACGCGTAGCCCTTCCCCACCAGCGTCTCGCCGAGCGCGCGGGCGTTGGCGACCACCTGCCGCGCATAGTCCTTGAACTCGGGCCGCAGCGCTTCGCCGAAGGCCACGGCCTTCGCCGCGATCACGTGCATCAGCGGGCCGCCCTGGGTGCCGGGGAAGATCTCCTTGTCCACCGCCTTGGCGAGCCTCCGGGTACTGAGAATGAGGCCGCCCCGCGGACCCCTCAACGTTTTATGGGTCGTGCTGGTGACCAGGTCGGCGTGGGGGACCGGCGAAGGATGGGCGCCGCCGGCCACCAGCCCGGCGAAGTGCGCCATGTCCACCATGAAGTCGGCTTCGACCTCCCGGGCGATGGCGGCGAAGGCCGCGAAGTCGATGATGCGCGCGTAGGCGCTGCCGCCCGCGACGATGACCCGGGGGCGTTCGGCCCTCGCCATCTCGCGCACCTGGTCGTAGTCGATGAGCCCGGTCTCCTCGCGCACGCCGTACTGGACGGCGCGGAACATCTTCCCCGATTCGCTGGGCGCGGCCCCGTGGGTGAGGTGGCCGCCGTGGCGCAGCGCCATCCCCAGCAGCGTGTCGCCGGGCCGCATCGCGGCCAGGTAGGCCGCGAAATTCGCCTGCGAGCCGCTGTGGGGCTGGACGTTGGCGTGGGCCGCGCCGAACAGCTCGCCCGCGCGGGTGAGGGCCAGCGTCTCGACCTCGTCCACGACCTCGCAGCCGCCGTAGTAGCGTTTGCCCGGGTAGCCCTCGGCGTACTTGTTGGTGAGCGGCGTCCCCATCGCGGCCAGCACCGCCGGCGAGGCGAAGTTCTCGGAGGCGATAAGCTCCAGCCCCTCGGCCTGGCGCGCGGTTTCGCGCGCGACGATATCGGCCACCAGCGGGTCGCCGGCGACGAGATTGGGATCGGGGGCGTACGCGTTCAGCATCGCTTCCCTCATGAGGGGGTGACGGCGGTGCGCCGGCTGCTCAGCAGACCCACGTCCGCTTCAGTTTGCCCACCATCGCCACGCGCTTTTCGGCCAGCCGGTCGGCGGCGATGTAGGTGGGCACGGCTTCCTCCTTCGCGATCTCGAAGACGCGCAGCATGGTGCCGTAGATCTCGCCCGCGATCTTGAAGGCCCGCTCGGCCGACCAGTTCTCCAGCTCGGAGTTCACGTTGATCAGGCCGCCGGCGTTGATCACGTAGTCGGGGGCGTAGAGGATCCCCTTCTTCTCGAGCGCGTCGCCGTGCCGCGGCTCGGCGAGCACGTTGTTGGCGCCCCCCGCGATGACTTTCACCTTGAGCTGCGGGAGGGTGTTGTCGTTGATCACCGCGCCCAGCGCGCAGGGCGCGAAGATGTCCGCCTCCTGCCCGTAGATCGCGTCGGGCTTCACGGCGCTGGCGTGGAACTCGTCGCAGACCCGGTCGATCCGCTCCTTCGCGATGTCGGCGACGATCAGCTTCGCGCCTTCCTCGGCGAGGTACTTGCACAGGTAGTAGCCCACGTGCCCCAGCCCCTGCACCGCCACGGTGCGCCCCGCCAGGTCGTCCTTGCCGAACTTCCAGAGCGCCGACGCCTTCATGCCGCGGTAGACGCCGTGCGCCGTCACCGGCGAAGGATCCCCCGAGCGGCCCTGGAGCCCGACGACGTGCTCGGTCTCGAGGTGGATGTAGTCCATGTCGGCGGGGCTGGTGTTGACGTCTTCGGCGGTGATGTAGCGGCCCTTCAGCGTCTCGACGAACCGGCCGTGGGCGCGGAACAGCGCCTCGCGATCCACCGGCCCGTCGCCCATCAGGATCACCGACTTGCCGCCGCCCAGGTTCAGGCCCGTCACGGCGGCCTTGTAGGTCATCCCCTTGGCGAGCCGCAGGGCGTCGATCACCGCGTGGCCTTCGGTCTCGTACTTCCAGTACCGCGTCCCGCCCAGCGCCGGCCCCAGCGTGGTGTTGTGGATCGCGATGAGCCCGCGGTAGTTCGCCGACGCGTCGTGGCAGAATACCAGCTGCTCGTGGTCGTGCTGCTTCAGGATGTCGAAGATTTCCACGGATTCCTTTCAGCTCTTGAGCAGTTCCCGCGCGATAACGATTCGCTGGATCTCGCTGGTGCCTTCATAGATGGTGATCACCTTGGCATCGCGCATCAGCCGTTCGACGGGATAGTCGCGCATGTAGCCGTAGCCGCCGAAAATCTGCACCGCCTCGGTGGTGACCCGCATGACCATCTCGCCGGCATAGAGCTTCGCCATGCTGGCCCACTGCGTCACGTCCTCGCCCGCGTCCTTGCGCCGCGCCGCCTCGCGCAGCAGGCACTGGGCGGCGGCGATCTGGGTCGCCATGTCGGCCAGCTTGAACTGGATGGCCTGGAACTCTGCGATGGCGTGCCCGAACTGCCGGCGCTCGCCGGCGTAGCGGACCGCGTGGTCCATGGCGCACCGCGCGATGCCGATGGCCTGCGCCGCGACGCCGAGGCGCCCGCCGTCGAGCGCGCCGAGCGCGTAGATGAGGCCCTTGCCCTCCTCGCCGAGCAGCAGGTCGGGCCCCAGGCGCAGGTTCTCGAGCGCCACGGCGCAGGTGTTCGACGAGCGCAGACCCATCTTGTCCTCGGGCTTGAGCGCGCGGTAGCCCGTGCTCTCCGTCGGCACGATGAAGGCGCTGATCCCCTTCGCGCCCTTCCGCGCGCCGGCGCCGTCGGTGCGCGCCATGACCAGGACGACGTCGGCGGTGCCGCCGTTGGTCACCCACGCCTTCATGCCGTTGAGCACCCAGCCGTCGGCGGTGCGCACCGCCTGGGTCGCGAGGCTCGCCGAGTCGCTGCCGGCCTCCGCTTCGCTGAGGGCGAAGGCGCCGAGCAGCTCGCCGCGGGCCATCGGCTTCAGCCACCGCTGCTTCTGCGCGGCGGTGCCCCAGCGCAGCAGCATCTGGGTGGGCAGCGAGTTGTGCACGCCCATGGAGATCGAGGAGGCGCCGTCGGCGTAGGCGATCTCCTCCATCGCCATCAGGTAGGTCTGGGTGTCGAGGCCGAGGCCGTCGTACTCCTCGGGCAGCAGCATGCCGAAGAACCCGAGCTCGCCCATCCGGCGCAGCAGGTCGCGCGGGAAGGTCTTGGTCCGGTCCCATTCGGCGGCGAACGGCGCGATGTGCTCGGCCGCGAAGTCGCGGGCGAGCTGGACGATCTGCGCCTGTTCGCTAGTAAGCGTAGAATCCACGGCCGCTCTTTCGCCCCAGTTGTCCCGCCGCGACCATCCGCTTGAGCAGCGGACAGGGCCGGTACTTGTCGTCGCCCAGCCCCTGGTGGAGCACCGTCAGGATGGCCAGGCAGGTGTCGAGCCCGATCAGATCGGCCAGCGCCAGCGGCCCCATCGGGTGGTTCATCCCGAGCCTCATCACCGTATCCACCGACT
>JBGOSS010000081.1:0-12830 GCA_041476105.1 Gemmatimonadota bacterium | reverse complement strand
GGGACCGGAGGCTGGGTCGCGCGACGATCGTCGCACTGAGGGCAACGTAGGAGTCCCGCATCCGGGACGCAGGGCCTAACTGAGGAGACTCGCTGCCAGGATCACCCGAAACGCTTTTCTACGACTTGCGGGACGCGGCCGGTCGAGTCGGGGCGCCCGAAGTAGTCGTAATGGGCACGGAACGTGGCGCCGTCGGCGTACCGCACGCTGGTGACGGAATTCCAGGTTGTGGCGTCGTAGGTCATGTCGCGCCGAATGCCGGCGGCGTCCACCACGGTGACCGGCCGCACGCCCGGAGCGGTGCCCAGCGAGAGCGAATACGCGAATGTCGTCGTGTCGCCGGCCATGCCGCGCATGCGGCTGGGCAGGCACAGGGCTGCCCCCGAGCCTCCGTAGGTCACGCTGTCCACGCCCCCCATCGGATCGCGCATCGTGCGCATGCGCACGCAGCGCTGGTAGGTGAACGGGAGACCCGTCGTGACGGAGTCATAGGTGTAACTCGTGGTATCGAAGACGATGCCGGCGGTGGGCCACTGGGCGGTGGAGCGAATCAGCCGCGACAGGTTGCCGTGGGCGTCGTACTGGTAGCGCACCGAGTCGGCGTTGCTGCCATAGTAGTCGCGCCCCGCCACGATCTTCGTCACCCGGCCGGTCGAATCGCGTTCGATGTGGCGCAGCTCGTCGGGCACGAAGCTGTAGCCCAGCGACTGCGGCGGCGCGAAGTGCCGGACCATCGTCGGTGCGCCGAAGGGGTCCACTTCGACGTCGGTGGGAGTCGTGGCGATCCCCAGGAAGGTCCCGCGGGCCTGGTTGATGCCGAGCAGCCGCTCCTGGGCGTTGCTGCTCCGCCCCCAGCCTTCCCGCGGGGCGGCGCGGCGCAGCGGGTCCCGATAGAAGGCGGTGTCGCGCACCCCGAGGTACGACGGACGCACCACCGAGGTCGGCGTCCAGAAGCGGGAGTCGTAGGTGAACGAGGTCTGCTGGCCGCGGGGATCGGTGACGGTCGCCAGGTACGCACCCGGCGCCCCGGAGAGATACGTGAACTGCGTCGTGTCGGCGTGGCTGTCGTCAGCCCACAGCGCGACGCTCGTCAATCGGTCCGTGCCGTACGCGAACGTGGCCAGGCGCGTGTAACCGACGCCACTCAGCGCGATGCGGATCTCGCTCGCCCTCCCGCCACCATCATAGACAAAATCGTACCAGATCCCGGCGGGATCCTGGATGTGCGTGAGTCGGCCCGCATTGTAGTCGTAGTACGTCTTGTTCCCGAGTACGTCCCGGGTAAAGCGCTGCATCCCGTCGGACTGAAAGCCCACCGCGCTTCCATCCGGGAACTCGATGGCGTAGTACGAATAGTCCCCGTCGCTCCGATCGACGAGCCTGCCCCGCTCGCCCGGTGGCGCCACGTAGACACCGCCGACGGAGCGGTACACCGTGTACGAGCCGTCGCCTCGCGCGTAGATCGTGGCCGGCGCGCCCGTCGACGGCGTGATGAAGATCAGCCGGCCCAACTCGGCCACCTGCCACCCGGCGCCGAATCGCGTGCTCGTGGTGTCGGTCCAGTACAGTCGCGTCACATCCTGGGTATAGGCATTGTCGTGCACCTGGCCCGGGTAGTATCCGCGCACGTTTATCGTCAGCGGGCCGAAGACGTTGCCAGTGGCGGGCGCCGCAAGCTCGCCCGACACCACGCGCCATTCGTTGGCCCGCTCGTCCAGCAGCTGGAAGCTCGAGCAGCTCGGATTGCACTTCGAGCCGGCGTACCGGTGCTTCATGCTGTCGGGTACCGCGACGCCGTTTTCCGAGATCCAGCTCTTCACCGAGTCAGGCGCCATCTGGTAGCGGTCCACGGCCACCTGGAATGGCAGGATCAGCGGCGCGCGCTGGGAGGCCGACCGGTAGACCAGGTGCAGCGAGCGATCCCGGTCACGGGTCACGTAGCCCGGAATCGTCTGAACCAGCGTCACCGAGCCGCACTGGAAGGCCCCGAACGCCGCGCACTCGCCCTGCTCGAGCTGCCGGTAGTCCCGCATCGGCGTGAGGGCCAGGTCCGCCGGAGCGCCGGGATCGATCACCGCGAACCGGGACCGAATGCTGGTGCGGTGGCCCGAGGAGTCCGCGATGCTCGCGATGATCTCATTCCAGCCCCCGTTGGGCGAGGAGCCCGGTTGGGCGGCGTTGTACCGGTACACGACGGCCGCAGACGAGGGGATCGTGAACGACGAGCCGCTCCGAGCCAGGTACTGCATCGCCACCCCGCTGTAGACCGGCGCGCCGTTCTGCACGATGTAGGTGCCGTTGAGCTTCACCCAGTAGCTGCTCGTGTCTATCGCACCGGCGTCCCAGATGCTCGGCAACACACCGCCGATCGGTTCGTAGTTCCGCCGCGGCAACACCGGCGCCCGCCTCGCGACGAGACCCCGTACCAGGCGGATTGGTTCTGCCGTCGCTGGGCCGGGAGTCCCGGACGAAGTGGGAGGTGTCCGTTGACCCTGTCGCCAGGCGCGCGTGGCCTCGAACAAGGGGTGGCGGGGATCCAGGTCGCTCAGCTCGCCCCGCACCCGGCCACCGCCGCGCCGCCGCAGCCGCACGGCCGTGTGGTCGGCCACGACCATCGGGAGTGCGCGCAGCGACCCACCGCTTCGATCGCCGTACGGATAGCTGTCCCACAGTGGATCATCCGGGTCGGAGTGGGACCAGTAGTTCCAGTCGTAGTCGGTGTATTCGACCCAGGGCAGCCCGCTACAGTGGCGCGAGCTGGTCGGCAGGTTGTCCACGGTGGACGCGGCGATGGTGATGGTGTTGTCCCAGCCCAGGCCTGCCCAGAACATGTAGCCCTGAGGGCTGGTCGGCTGGTAGACCGTCAGGCCGGGCGACTGGAGGACGATGTCGGGATCGCCCGCGTTGACCGGGCAGCCGCGCAGGTTTTCCGGTGGGAGCGGGAGGGCGCCCGGCAGCGTGCCGAACACCCCCTCGGCGTCCATCGGGGGCAGCGAATCGTCCAATGCGACCGGCCCCGGGCTCCCCACGATCGTGAAGTTGGTGGACACCGAATCGCATCGGCTGCCGTTGGTACAGCCGTAGGTCGTCAGCCGGTGCGTGCCGGCGGTGAGCCCCGAGGCGATCCGCCGGATGGTGGTGCCCGAGACCTGGGAGCTCGACGTGTAGTTGGTGCCGTCCACGAACAGTTTCAGCGTTGACGTGTTGATGCCGTTGCCGCTCTGAAAGAACGCCACCAGGCTGTCGCTCGAGGTGAGCCGCTGCCCTTCGACGGGCGTGAGGTGCGTCTGGAGCGCCGAGCCTGCGACCGTGACCCCGAACGTCACGCTGTCGCGGGGAGTGATCGCCTCGACCAGGCCGTCGAGGGCCCGGAACTTCACGCTGAAGTGGCCCACGCCGATCGTGCTGAAACCGACCGTGAACTCCTGCGTCTCGCCGTTGGCGAGGTAGACGCCGTCCCCCTCGGGCGAGACGCTGCCGCAGGGGAGCTGGCTGCTCAGCGCCCAGCAGGTGACCCCCACCACGCCCGCCGTGCCGCTGTTCTGCACCGTGATCGTGAAGGTGAACGGCCCGCTCTCGGGGTCCCGCATCGCGCTCGAGAAGGTGTTGGCGATGATGTGGGCATGGGGCGTCATCGCGCCGCGGGCCCGCGGGCGCGGCGTCCGGGCATGGAGGAGTTGCGGAACTGAGCACGCGGCCAGCATGAAAGCGACGAGACCCGAGCGGCGCATCGGCGCCTCCGACAAGTGAGAAGGGTATGGGGCCAGCAGGCCGCTCACTTGAAGGCATTCTCTGTGCCGCGATGATCGTTCGCGCCAAGGTGTGGGGCCGTCTCCCGTTAGGCGTGGGCGGGGCGTGAGGGATGTTTCGCGATGTTTCAGGCGGCCTGCAAAGGAGGGACGAATGCGGAACGTTCAGCGCACCAGGATCGTCACGACCTCCCGTGCGGCGGCCTCGAATGCGATCACACCGCGACCCATACTCACCTTGCCGATCGGCGTTTCATCCAGCCGACAGCGCGTGGCGGTGCGGAATGCCGTTCCCACATGCCACGCACCACGCACCGCTTCGCGCCGGTCGTTGTAGCACCGCAAGACGACGCCCTTCCCCGCCTCCGCCGGCTTCATCGCGCTGAAGACCAGACCCTTGCCCTTCAGCTCCGGCCCCCGGCTGGCCGGGCCCAGCGCGAGCAGGGCGCGCCGCATCAGGCCGATCGGCGGCGCCAGGAATGCGTCGGCGGCGGCCTCGAGGGCATCGCGCGCATCGAGCGACTCCGGATCGTGCAGCATCACGGCGAGTCGCGAGCGCACCAGCCCGATGTGCGCGCCGTCGGGAGTGAAGGTCGGCCACCCGGCGTGCCCCGGCCGCTCGCGGAGGTCGCGGCGCGAGAGCTGCGTGAAGGACCGCAGCAGGGTGACGAGTACCGTGCCGTCGGTCCGCGCCTCGTATTGCGGCAGCCCGTCGGTGAAGACCGTGAGCCCGCCCGAGGCGCCGGCCACCGACACATAGCGCTGCATCGGCGCGCAAGGATCGGGGGCTTCGGTGTCTCCGGGCCGGCGACGCACCGGGCGCAGCGGCCGCTCCACCGGCCCGAAAGCCCCGTCGGCCACCACTCGGCGCAACGGCTCGCCAAGGGGAAAGGCGAGCCGCACTCGGCGATCGGGATGCACGTTCCAGAAGTCGGTGGTGACGACCAGGTGCCGCGCGCCGGCGTCGAGCCGCACCCGCATCGTGACCTCGATGTCGGCGTCATCCCAGCGGCGGACGACCTCCAGCTGGCCGACCAGCGGCCCCTCGCGCACCACCCGCACCGCGACGGCGTCGGGCGCCGGCGTGAGATTCGCGCCGCGCGGCGCCGAGGTGTAGCTGTCGCCGGCATCGCGCACGCACTCCAGCGCGCCCAGTCCGTGGGCGCTGCGTTCGCTCGCGCGGTCCAGCAACGCGATCGTCCCGTCGGACTCCACACGGAGCTGGAGCGCTTCGTTCTCGAGGCCGAAGTCGGTCGCGGTGACAGGGCGCAGGGGCAGCTTAGAGCGCCGGCCGGCAACCGACTCCTCGACGCGCAGCGCCGTGAGTCCGAGCGGCGGCAGGTCGTCGACGGCGATCGCTACGCGGCGCCATTCCACGGCGTCGCAGTCGGGGTAGTAGTGCGGGCTCTCGATCCGGTCGTAGCCGTCTTCGCGCGACAACTCCTGCACCGCGAGCGCCGCGCCGTCCGCACCCCGCACTACCAGGCTGCGCGGGCGCCGGATGCGCGGCTTCCGCCCCGCCGAGCCGGGGCCGACCGAGATGTCACCGGCGAAGAGCGCGACGTCGGCCTCGAAAATGCCGCTGCGTGGGCGGGGCGCGGGGTTGAAGACCAGCAGCGCGGGCTTCCAGGTCTCCCGCCCCGCGGCGCGCGCCGCGTCGGGGTCGTGCCCGATCGCCGCGTCCGCCGCGCGCTGCACGATCTCGTCCCCCATCACGCCGCACCGGTTGAACCGCGTGATCATCTCGCGGTGCACCGCGTCGCTGCTGGTCCCGCAGATACTGTCGTGGGGGTGGTTCTCGAGCAGCGTCCGCCACGCGGCGTGGAGATCGTCGCGCGGTGCCTTTTTCACCATCCACCGTCCACCATCCACCATCCCCGCCAGCGCCGCCAACGGTTCCGCCACCCTCTCCAGCAACCGCTGGCACCCGGCATTGGCCTGCTTCAGCTCGAGCCGGCTGCCATGGGTTCCCTGGAGCACCCACTGCGCCCGCTGGCCGCGTCGCAGCTCGCCGACGACGACCGGCAGCTCGTCGGCGTGACGCCGCGCCCAGGCTTCGACGGCCTTCGAGTAGTCACCGAGCGATCCGATCACGAACCGGCAGTCTCGCTCGATGCGCGACAGCGCCCGCACCGCGGCGCGCAGGCCGGTCTGGGGCGCGTGGTGGTCGGCGCCGTTGAG
Source organism: Gemmatimonadota bacterium (assembly GCA_041476105.1). Classification (GTDB taxonomy): domain Bacteria; phylum Gemmatimonadota; class Gemmatimonadetes; order Gemmatimonadales; family JACORV01; genus DASXPG01. The sequence goes on along the minus strand of JBGOSS010000081.1, from coordinate 6,900 downwards.
GATCAGCCAGTGCGGCGCACGGGCCCGGCCCTCCAGCAGCGCCCGCAGCGCCGCCCACCCGCCCGCTCGCCCACTCGCTCCACTCATCCATTCGCCCACTCGCCCGCTCTCGTAGCCCTGCGGCGGGAGATGGATCATCACCGACTCGCTGCCGTCGGGGCCGAGCCAGCGGTAGAGGTCCTTCTCCTGGCTGTTCTCGCCGCCGAATCCGCGCCAGGTCACGGCGGTCCGGATGCCGAAGCCCGCGAAAAGTGTCGGCAGGATGCCGGGATGCCCGAAGGTGTCGGGGGCGTACCCGACTTTCATCGGCCTGCCGCCATGCCGCCGCACCGTCCTGCGGCCCTCGAGCAGATTGCGGATCAATGCCTCGCCGCTCACCAGCAGGTTGTCGGCCAGCACGTACCAGGGTCCGCACTCCAGCCGCCCCGCCCCGAGGTGCGCGGCCAGACGCGGGCCCGCTTCGGGACGCATGGCGAGATAGTCGTCGAGGACGATGCCCTGGCCGTCGAGCAGAAATGCCGGCAGGTTCCCGTCCTCGAGCCGCGACATGGTGTCGTCGACCATCGCGGCGAGCCGCAGCCCGAATCGGGCGGCGGTGTGATACCATTCGCGATCCCAGTGGGTGTGGGGCACGACATGGACGGTAGGGCGCACCGGCGGCAAATTAACAGCTTGACGGCTGAGGGCTAATAGCTGATGGCTGATGGCTGATGGCCGACAGTGAGGCAGGCCTCGGCTAGCCGTTCTTGCCATGAGCCATTAGCCATTAGCCATCGGCCATCAGTCGCCCGCAACCCGAGGAGCTGTCTTGAAGGTCCTGGTCGTCGACGACGTCGCCTACAGCCGCCGGGCCCTGCGCTCGGTCTTCCTCAGCGCCGGCTACGCCGTGCTCACCGCCGACGACGGGCATGCCGCCTACGACATCGTCCAGGCCGAGCTGCCCGACCTCGTCGTGACCGACATCCTGATGCCGCGCATGGACGGGTTCCAGCTCTGCCGCGCCATCAAGACCGACCCCCGAACCGCGCACATCCCGGTGATCTTCTACACCGGCTCCTACAACGAGCCCGCCGACCGCGAATTCGGCCTCTCCCTTGGCGCCGCCGGGTACCTCGTCAAGCCGCTCGAGCCGCGCCAGCTCATCGCCGAGGTGACGAAGGCGATCGGGCGGCCAACGCCCGAGCTGAAGGCCCGGCTCCCCGCCGAGGACTGGACCAGGGGGCACACCGACCGTCTTGCGGCGAAGCTCCAGGAGAAGGTGGACGAGCTCAACCGCGCCATCAACACCGTGGAAGAGACTTATACCGGCACCGTCGCCGCCTTCTCGCTCGCCCTGGCCGAGCGGGAAGGGGCCGACCCGATCGTGGCCGAGCGGCCGGCGCGGCTGGCCCATCTCTTCTGCGAGCGCTTCGCCCCGGAGCTGGCCGCCGACCCGAACATCTTCCGCGGCTTCCTGCTCCACGACATCGGCAAGCTGATGCTCCCCGACGGCCTGTTGAAGAAGGAAGGACCGCTCTCGACCGAAGAGTGGGAGTTGTTCAAGCGCGCGCCGGGACGGGCGGCCGAAATCCTGCGCAACGTCCCCGGCCTGGGCAGCGCGCTCGACGTCGTCCGGCACACCCGCGAGCGCTGGGACGGCAGCGGCTACCCCGACGGCCTGGCCGGCGACAAGATCCCCCTGGCCTCCCGCATCTTCGCCATCTGCGACTCCTTCGTCGCGATCACGACGGGCCGCCCCTATCGCGAGCGGCAACCGGTGCCGTGGGCGCTGGAAGAGGTCCGCAAGCGGGCGGGGTCCCAATTCGATCCGGGGCTGGTCGAGCCGTTCGTGATCCTCGTGAACGAGCTGCAGCCGCGCTAGCGCACCTGCCGGGGCACCTGTGAATCACGCCGTCGTCGACGCCCTCTCGGTGGTGCTCTTCATCGGCGTGATCGCGATCCTGCTGCGGCAATACTGGCACACCAAGACGCACCTCGAGGACCAGCTCGACCGGCTCGAGCGGCAGAACGAGATCGGGCGCGTCCTCCTCACCGACCGCAACGTGCGCGGGGTGACCCGCCACGTCGCCGAATCGGCGGCGCGGCTGATGGGCAGCGATCTCGCGCACGTGACGCTGGTGACCGAGCACGACCGCCGGCTCGTCGTCGAGGCAGCGACCGGCCCGCTGGCCGCCTCGGTCGGGGCCGCCGTGCCGCGCCAGGGCTCGATGGCCGGCTGGGTGATCGGCCACGGCCAGCCCCTGGTCCTGAACGACCCCACGACCGGTCCCGGCTACCGCAGCCTGCACGAGCGGATCGAGCTGCGCCGCTCGGTGATGCTCCCGCTGATCGCGCGGGGCCGCTGCGTCGGCGCCCTCGGCGTGGACAACCCGCGCGACGGCCGGGCCTTCGGCCCCGCCGACATCGCGCTGCTGCGTGACCTCGCCGAGTACGCCGCCCTGACCATCGAGGCGATCCAGGCCATCGAGGAGCTGGGCGCCCGGGAGCGGCACGCGGCGCTCCTGAACCGCGTCAACAGCCGCATCCGGCAGTCGCTCGACCTCCAGCAGATCCTCGACACGGCGGTGCGCGAGCTGGGCGCGGCGCTCGAGACCTCGCGCTGCTACGTGCGCCTGCGCCGCGGCGCCGAGCTGCTGCCCGCCACCGCCGAATGGAGCGGCCCCGACGTCCCGCCGCTGGGCCTGCGGGCCGATCCCGCCGCGCCGATCCTCCTCCAGGCATTCCGCGAGCGGCGCACCGTGGAGACCCCGGATGCGCGCGAAGTCCCCGCCATCGCCGGCGCGGGGCTCACCGATGCGCTGGCGGTGCTGGCGGCGCCCATCATCCTGCGGGGTGACGTGGTCGGCGTGCTCGCCTTTCACCAGGCGGGCTTTCCGCGGCTCTGGCGGGCCGGCGACCTGGGGCTGGTCGAGGAGGTGGCGGGCGAGCTCGGGGTGGCGATCTCGAACGCGCGGCTCTACCGGTCGGTCGAGGAGGCGAGCCGCGAGCTGTCGTCGAAGATCTCCGAGCTGGAGCGCGCCAACCGGATGAAAGCGCAGTTCCTCGCCAACATGTCGCACGAGTTGCGCACCCCGCTCAACTCGGTGATCGGCTTCTCGGAGATCGTGCTGTCGGGCGCGCAGGGCAAGCTGACTCCCGCGCAGCACGACGCCCTCGAGACCATCTCGCGCAACGGGCGGCACCTGCTGGGCCTGGTGAACGACGTCCTGGACCTCGCCAAGGTGGACGCCGGCCGGATGGACCTGAACCTCCAGCCGGTGGACCTGCGCACCCTGGTCCCCGGCGTTCTCGCCGAGATGGAGTCGCTGCTCCGCGCCAAGGACCACCACCTCCAGGTCGAGCTGGCCGATGGGCCGCTGCTGGTGGTCGCCGACGAGACCCGCGCCCGCCAGGTGCTGTTCAACCTGCTGTCGAACGCGATCAAGTTCACCGCGCCCGGCGGCAGCATCAGCGTGCGCGCCGCCCGGCGCCGCGCGCTGCTGCCGGCTCCGCTGGCGCGGCAGGCCGAACGGGACGCGGTCTGGCTGGCGGTGGGTGATTCGGGGATCGGCATCGCGGCGGATGACTTGCCGCGGCTGTTCAGCGAGTTCTCGCAGGTCGACGCGTCGTACGCGCGCCGCTACGAAGGCACCGGCCTGGGGCTGGCGCTCTGCAAGCGCTTCATGGATCTGCACGGCGGCCGCATCGGCGTGGAGAGCGCCGCGGGCCACGGCAGCACCTTCTGGGTGGAGTTTCCCGTCGACGGGCCGCTGGTGGCGGCGGCCTGAAGAGGCAACAGCTAACAGTTAACAGTTGACAGTTAACAGTTAACAGTTGACAGTTAACAGTCGACTGTCGACTACACTGCCGCGAGCTTCACTCTCTTCTGGTCGATCGCCGCAAGCAGCGCGGCGAAGCTGTCCGCGAACTTCTTCACGCCGTCCACCACCAGGAAATCGGTGACGCCCGCCAGCGGGACGCCGAGCGCCTCGATCGCGGCGATCCGGTGGTGCGCCTGCTCCACGTCGCGGTCCACGGTGCGGTCCACGGTCCCGTGATCGGCGAAGGCCTCGAGGGTCGCCGGCGGCATCGTGTTCACCGTGTCGGGGCCGATCAACTCGTCCACGTACATGGTGTCGGGATACTTCGGGTTCTTGGTGCCGGTGCTGGCCCACAGCGGACGCTGTACCGCGCCGCCCTTCGCCATCAGCGCCCGGAAGCGCGGGCCCTCGAAATGCTCGGTGTACTTCTGGTAGGCGACCTTCGCGTTGGCAACGGCCGCCGTGCCGAGGAGCGCCGCCGTCTGCGCGGGCTTGCCGAGCGCCTCGAGGCACTTGTCGGTCTCAGTGTCTACCCGGCTGACGAAGAAGCTGGCGACGGAGCGCAGCGCCTCGATGCTCTGGCCCTTCGCGATCCGGTCCTCGAGCGCCCCGAGGTAGGCATCGATCACGCGCTCGTACATGGAGACGGCGAAGAGCAGCGTGATGTTGATGTTGATCCCCTCGGCCAGGGTCTGCCGGATGGCCGGGATCCCCTCTAGCGTGCCGGGAATCTTGATCATCACGTTGGGACGCGCGATCGCCGCCCACAGCCGCCGCGCCTCGGCGACGGTGCCGGCGGTGTTGCGGGCCAGCAGCGGCGAGACCTCCATCGAGACGAAGCCGTCGTTCCCGCTCGACATCTCGTAAATCGGGCGGAAGAGGTCGCACGCCGCCTGGATGTCCTCGATGGCGAGGGCCTCGTAGATCGCGGTGGTGTCCTTCCCCTGCGCCGACAGCGCGACGATCGCCTCGTCGTAGGCGTCGCTCTTGCCGATCGCCTGCTCGAAGATGGTGGGGTTGCTGGTCGCGCCCCGCACGCCCCGCGCCTCGATGAGCACCTTCAGCTCGCCGTTGCGCAGCATGGTGCGGTGCATGTAGTCGAGCCAGACGCTCTGGCGCTCGCGGCCCAGCCGGCCCAGCGGGCTGCCCGGATTCGATGCGCGCTGCGCGCTCATGCCCCCTCCTGCCTGACGAGCGCGCGCACGCGCTCGACGACCCGCTCGGGGGTGAGCCCGAGCTCCTGGTAGATCCGCTCGGCGGGCGCCGAGGCCCCGAAGCGGTCGACGCCGATCATTGCGCCGCGCGGCCCGATCCAGCGCTCCCATCCCTGGCTCACCGCCGCTTCGACCGCCACCCGGGTCGCGACCTGCGGCGGCAGCACGGTGTCCCGGTAGCTCTCGCTCTGGCGCTCGAAGAAGGCGACGCAGGGCATCGACACCACCCGCGTCGGGACCCCGTCCGCCTCCAGAATCTCGCGCGCGGCGAGGCAGATCGCCACTTCGCTGCCGGTACCGATGAGGAGCGCCGCCGGCGTGCCGCCCGCCGCCTCGGCGAGCACGTACGCCCCCTTGGCGAGTCCGGCCGCGCCGGCCAGCACCGTGCGGTCGAGCGCCGGCAGCTTCTGGCGGGTGAGGACCAGGAGCACCGGACCCGTGGTGTGCTTGAGCGCCGCTTCCCAGGCCGCCGCCGTCTCGGCGGCGTCGCAAGGACGGATCAGCGTCATGTTCGGGATCGCGCGCAGCGCGGCCAGGTGCTCGACCGGCTGGTGCGTGGGACCGTCCTCGCCCAGGCCGACGCTGTCGTGGGTGAACACCCAGATCGGCGCGATGCCCATCAGCGCCGCGAGGCGGAGGGCGGGCCGCGCGTAGTCGGAGAAGACCAGGAACGTCGCGCCGTAGGGCCGCACGCCGCCGTGCAGGTACATGCCGTTGAGCACGGCGCTCATCCCCAGCTCGCGGATGCCGAAGTGCATGTTGCGGCCCGCCGGAGTGCCGGCCGCGAAATCGGCTTCGCCCTTGATGAGGGTCAGCGTGGACTCGGCCAGGTCGGCCGAGCCGCCGATGAGGGTCTTCACCACCGGCGCGAGGGCGTTGATCACCTTCGCCGAGGCCGCGCGGGTCGCCATCGCGCCGTCCTTGACGGTGAACTGCGGCAGCGCCTTCTCCCAGCCGGCGGGCAGCTCGCCCGCCAGCGCGGCCTTCAGCTCCGTGGCGAGCTCGGGGTGCGCCTTGGCATACGCCGCCATCTTCGCGTCCCACGCCGCCTCGGCGGCGCGGCCCCGGTCCACCGCCTTGCGGGCGTGGTCGAGCGCCTCGGAGGGAACGCGGAAGGTCTCGTTCTCGGGCCAGCCGTAGAAGCGCTTGGCCCCGGCGACCTCTTCCTTGCCCAGGGCGGCGCCGTGGGCCGCGGCGGTGTCCTGCTTGTGCGGCGCGCCATAGCCGATGTGCGAGCGGACGATGATCAGCGACGGCCGGTCGGTCACCGCCTGGGCCGCTGCGACGGCACGCTCCAGCGCGCCGAGGTCGTTGGCGTCGGCCACGTGCTGCACGTGCCAGTGGTAGGCCTCGAAGCGCTTGCCGGTATCGTCGGAAAACGCGAGGTCGGTCGAGCCTTCGATGGTGATGTGGTTGTCGTCGTAGAAGAAGATGAGCTTGCCGAGCTTGAGGTGACCCGCGAGGGACGCGGCTTCGTGGCTCATCCCCTCCATCAGGTCGCCGTCGGAGCAGATGCCGTAGGTGAAGTGATGCACCACGTCGTGCCCGGGCTGGTTGAATCGCGCCGCCAGGTGGGCCTCGGCGATGGCCATCCCGACGGCGTTGGCCAGGCCCTGCCCCAGCGGCCCGGTCGTCGTCTCGATGCCGGGCGCGTGCCCGTACTCGGGGTGGCCGGGCGTCTTGCTGCCCCACTGACGGAAGTTCTTCAGGTCATCCAGCGACAAGCCGTAGCCCGACAGGAACAGGGCGCCGTAGAGGAGCATCGATGCGTGGCCCGCCGACAGCACGAAACGGTCGCGGTCCGGCCAGTGCGGGTCCTGCGGGCTGTGCCGCATCACGCGCGAGTAGAGCAGGTGCGCGATCGGCGCGAGCGCCATCGGCGTGCC
>JBGOSS010000080.1:0-13021 GCA_041476105.1 Gemmatimonadota bacterium | reverse complement strand
GCCGGCCGGAGTGCGGGTCGAGCGCGTGATGGCTTCCAACTCCGCCCGCACGGGGGCAGTGAGCACCAGCGGCACGGCAGCGGGCATGGCCCAAGATACCACGACATCACCACTAGCGCAACTTCAGAGACGCGCCACTAGCGAGCGCTCGTCGCGTCACACGCCTGCCTCGGCCGGACCGTCGTCGAGGAATACGCCGCCCCGCAAGGACTTGGCCAAAGCCTAAGCGAGCGCCGTTTTGGCATGCCCTACCCGCGTTGCCCGCGCCGCCTTACCGGCCAACCACCCCCGCCCTACATTAGTTCGCATGGCATCGAAGCCGACGCCCGCCCCGCCCCCCCAGGGCCCCGACCCCGCCATCGCGGGGACCATCGGGCTGACGGCCAGCGGCGCCCGGCTTCGCAGTCTCTCGGATCCCGACACCCTGCGCGCCCTGGTCGGGAACCTGCGCGAGGGCGTCTACGTCACCAACCTCCAGGGCGAGATCCTCGACGCCAACCTCGCCTTCCTCGACATGCTCGGCATCGGCTCCCTCTCGGAGCTGGCCGCGCTCAACGCCTTCGACCTCTTCGTGGACCCCGAGCAGCGGGTCCGCGAGCTGGAGCTGCTGCGCAAGGACGGCGCGGTCCGGGAGTTCGAGATCGAGATCCGGCGCAAGGACGGCGCGCGCCGCACCGTGATCGACTCCTGCACCGCGGTGCGCGAGGACGGCACCGACGACATCGTCTTCCACGGCGTCCTGGTGGACATCACCGACCGCAAGCTCGCCGAGCGGGCCCGCGAAGAGTCGGAATCGAACTTCCGCTCGCTGATCGAGCAGTCGGCCGAGGCGATCTACGTCCTCCAGGACGACCGCTTCGTCCTGGTGAACCCGGCGTGGGAACACCTCTTCGGCTGGAGCCAGGCGGAGGTGGAGCAGCCCGGCTTCCACTACACCGGCATCGTCGCGCCCCAGAGCCACGAGCTGATCGCCGAGCGGCTGCGCCGCATCGAGGCCGGCGAGACGGTGCCGGCGCGCTTCGATCTCACCGGCCTGACCCGCGACGGACGCACCATCGACCTGGTCTGCAACGTCGCGAGCATCGTCTGGCACGGCCGCCCCGCGACCCAGGGCATCTACCACGACGTGACCGACCTCAAGCTCTCGGCGGCGCACCTCTCGCGCACCCTCTCGCTGCTCTCGACGACGCTGGAATCCACCGCCGACGGCATCCTGGTGGTGGACGACAGCGGCCGGGTCGAGACCTGCAACCGCAAGTTCCTCGAGATGTGGCGGCTGCCCGAGGAGATGGTCAACGCCAGCGACCACGAGCGGCTCCTGACCGTGATGACCGAGCAGCTGCGCGACGCCGAGGCCACGGTGCGCCGGGTCCGCGAGCTCGAGACCAACCCCGAGATCGAGAGCTACGACGAGATCGAGTTCCGCGACGGCCGGGTCTTCGAGCGCTATTCGATCCCGCAGCGGCTCGAAGGCACGGTGATGGGGCGGGTGTGGAGCTTCCGCGACGTCACGGCGCGCAAGACCGCCGAAATGCGGCTGGTCCACGACGCCTTCCACGACGCGCTGACCAACCTCCCCAACCGCTCGCTCTTCACCGACCTGCTGGCCCGCTCCATCGGCCGCGCCAAGCGCCGCGACGACTACGCCTTCGCGCTCTTGTTCCTCGACATCGACCGGTTCAAGGTGGTGAACGACTCGCTGGGCCACCTCATCGGCGACCAGCTCCTGATCGCGATCGCGCGGCGGCTGGAGCGGTGCCTGCGCCCCGGCGACACGGTGGCCCGCCTGGGCGGCGACGAGTTCACCGTGCTGCTCGACGACATCGTGGACGTCAGCGACGCCACCCGCATCGCCGACCGGATCCAGCGCGAGCTGAACCTGCCCTTCAACCTGAGCGGCCAGGAGGTCTTCACCAGCACCAGCATCGGCATCGCCCTCTCGAGCAGCGGCTACGACCGGCCCGACGACCTGCTGCGCGACGCCGACATCGCGATGTACCGCGCCAAGGCGCTGGGGAAGGCGCGCTACGAGGTGTTCGACTCGGAGATGCACGCCCGCGCCGTCTCGCAGCTCCAGCTCGAGACCGACCTGCGCCGCGCCCTCGACCGCGAAGAGTTCCGCATCCATTACCAGCCGATCTTCTCGCTCCAGACCGGCCGGGTGACGGGCTTCGAGGCCCTGGTGCGCTGGCAGCACCCGCAGCGCGGCACCGTCCTCCCCGACGAATTCGTCCACGCCGCGGAGGAGACGGGCCTCATCGTCCTCATCGGCCGCGCCGTGCTGCGCGAGGCCTGCCGCCAGCTGCGCGAGTGGCAGGTGCAGTTCCCGCACCAGGTCCTGACCATGAGCGTCAACATCTCGGCGAAGCAGTTCCGCCAGCCCGACCTGGTCGAGCAGATCGCCCGCGTCCTCACCGCGTGGGATCTCACGCCCAGCTCCCTGCGGCTCGAGATCACCGAGAGCGCGATCATCGAGAACGCGCCCGCGGCGATCGAGGCGCTGGCCCGCCTGCGCGCCCTCGGCGTCAAGGTGGACCTCGACGACTTCGGCACCGGCTACTCCTCGCTCAGCTACCTGCACCGCTTCGAGATCGACGCGCTGAAAATCGATCGCAGCTTCGTCTCCAACATCGGCGAAGCCGGCGAGAACTCGGAGATCGTGCGCACCATCATCAACCTGGCGCGCGGCCTCGACATGGACGTGATCGCCGAAGGCGTCGAGCGCCCCGAGCAGCTGGCCATCCTGCGCTCACTGGGGTGCGAGCAGGTGCAGGGCTACCTCTTCGCCCCGGCGCTCACCACCGAAGCGGTCCGCAGCCTCCTCAAGGCCCGCGGATAGTCCGGCCGGCCGCCGCCCTGCGCACGGTGCGCTCGGGCCGTGACAAGGCCATTTACTATCGCATGTGGCACCTGCGCCAGCGCGCGGGACTCGCCTGGCCCGACGACCCCTCCCCGCACGCCACCCTCCCCTTCGAGACCGCCCTGGTGGCGCTCGGCAAGGAATCCGGCAAGCTCGAGGAATGCGTGGCGCTCCTCGCCGCCTACTTCAGCGAGGAAGACCGTGTGGTGCTGAAGGTGCTCAAGAAGGCGGCGTACCCGATGTTCCTGGCCCTCGCCGGGGCGCTCATCGGGCCTCTCCCACTGCTCGCCGCGGGCCGCTGGGGCGCCTTCCTCGTCGTGGCGCTGGGCGGCCTCGCCGCGTGGGCGCTCGCCGGCGGCTCCCTCCTGCTGGGCACGGTGCGCTGGTTTCTCGAGCAGCCCCGCTACGTACTGGACCGGCTGCTCCGGGCGCTGACTTTCGCGGTCGAAGCGGGACTGTCGCTGGGGCGCGCCGCGGCGCTGGCGGCGCAGGCGAGCGGGGACGCGTCGGTGATCGCCCACGTCCGGCGTGCCGGCCCCGCGGCCACCGCCGGCCAGCCCCTCGCGACGACCTTCGCCGGCTGCCCGCACGTGCCCTTCGCCGCGATCGCGGCGATGGAAGTCGCGGACGCGTCGGGAGATTATTCCGGAAGCCTGAAGAAACTGGCCGACCTGTACCAGGGCTGAGCGGCGCGCCGCCCCGCACCGCCCACCACCGCTTCGCACGAGGACCACGATGCCCACCAGCGCGCTCCACAACATCACGCCGGTCCTGAGCGTCCTCACGCAGCTCGAGCCGCGCCGGGTGCTCGACATCGGCTGCGGCTTCGGGAAGTACGGCGTGCTGGCGCGCGAGTACCTCGACGTCTGGCACGGAAGGCTGGGCCGGGCGGAGTGGACCACCGAGATCGTCGGGATCGAGGCGCACGAGCCCTACCGCAGTCCGATCCACGACTACGTCTACGATACGGTGCACTACGCCGACGCCGTGCAGGCGCTGCCGGCGCTGGGCGACTTCGACGCGGTGCTGATGCTGGACGTGATCGAGCACTTCGAGAAGGCGCAGGCGGCTGCCGTGGTGCGCCAGTGCCTGGAGCGGAGCCGGGCGCTGATCGTCTCGACGCCGATCGCGTTCTACGCCCAACAGGCGCATTTCGGCAACCGCTACGAGGAGCACCACTCGCACTGGACGCGCGGCGACTTCGAGTCCGGCGTGCACGTGCGCGCCATTCGCGTCGTGGCGTGCGACATCTTCGTCGCCTCGCGCCTGCCGCTGCCCGAGGCGGTCTTCGCCATGGCCGATCCACGCGACGCCCTCTACCTGCGCTCCCGGCAGAAGCTGGGGACGCTCGGGTGGCCGTTGTCGCTGATGCTGCGAGGGTTGAATCGCATCCTGGCGTAAGCGCGGGCGCTCGGCCGCGGCGTCGAGCCGTGAGCGCCCGGATCCCGCGGACGACCCTATCGCGTCCTGAGCACCAGGACGCCGCGATCGGTGTCGACCGTGACCAGCAGCACCTGGCGCGGGGCCACGACCGCCGACGTTTCGAGCACCAGCGGGCGGTCGGCGCGCTCCGCGAGGTCGGCGTCGTCGCCGTCGTGGCGGGAGCTGTCAGGGCCGGCAGGCCGGGCGGAGTCGGCGACGACGGCGAGCGGGCGGAAGACGACCCGAAACGCGTAGCGTCCGGGGGCCAGCGGCACGTGCCGCAGCACGGAAAGCGGGCGGTCGGCCTCCGCCCCCTTGGCCAGGACCGAGTCGAATACCGCCAGACGGCCGTCCACCCAGACCTCGAGCAAGTAGGGCACCAGCCGCCGCTCGCATGAAACGGCGGAGCGCATGTGGACCGGGAGCTTCGCCAGCTCCTCGTCGCTCAGCCTGCGGCACTGGTCCACGCGCCTGCTGCGCCAGCGCCAGGCGAGCCGAAGCTCCCCGTCATTCTCCCGCACGGCGGCGTACGGCACGCGCGACAGCGCCGCCAGACCGATTGTCACCGCCACCGCGAGCAGCCCGCCCGCGACCCGTCGCGCCGCGCTCACGCCGTATCCCCCGCCGCCGCGATGGCCTCGCGGGACTCCGGTCCGACCGGGCACTCACGCTCGAGCTCGATCCCGGACTCGGCGCGCGATTCCTCCAGCGCCGCCACCTCGGCGCGGAACGCCGCCAGGGCCGCCACCACCAGCGTCCGCTCGGCTTCCGCGGCGTGCACCAGCTTCACGCGCGCCTTGTCCACGCGCGGCTGAAGCTCGGCCTCACGTTCGTGGAAGAGCCGCTGCTCGGCCCACACCGGGCCCTCGCGATTCCAGCAGTCCCGTGGCGGACAGGTGACGACCATGACCCCGCCCGCCCCCGCGCGTACCAGGTACTCCACGACCGACGTGTGGAGGTTGCCCGCGCAGTTGACGGTGTAAATCGGCGCGCCCTCGAATGACTCCAACCCACCGATGCCGCCACCCCCGCTGCGGCAGGTGATCACGACGACGTCGCGCGGGCCGAGCGGCCTGGCGGCCGCGTACGCAGCCACCCGCTGGATCTGGTCCCTGCCGGTGCGGCCGGGCGGTCCGACGCCCATGGGCGCGCAGGAGCCGGCGCAGATCCCGCAGCTGGTGCACAGCGTGGGGTCCACCTGCGCGAGGAGGTAGGGCCGCCCGTCGGTGCGCGGCACCATCGAGATCGCCTCGTACGGACAATCCACGTAGCACTGCTCGCACCCGGTGCAGCTGCGCTCGTCGACTGACGATGGGGGCGGCTGATGCGGCGGCGCGGGCCGCATGAGCGTCGGCACGGCGAGGAGCAGGCCCGACACGGCGAGGCTGGCGACCCAGACCCCCCACGCGGGCAGCGGACGGGTCAGGGGCAGGAAGAACGCGAAGAACACGTCGTAGGGCGCGCGTCCCGGCAGCCGGTACAGATCCGCCGCCGGCGCCATCACCACCGGCAGCAGGATGGACAGGGCCGCCAGCAGGCCGGCGCTCCCCCACAGGAGACGGCGCGGCGGCACCAGGTTGGGCCGGGCGACGCGGGCCACGTGCAGCCAGAGCGTGGCACCGAGCCCGACGGGCAACGCGACGTGGGCGAAGAGGTTGAGGAAGAAGAAGGCCCCGGGAATCGCCCGCTCCCCGTCGAAGGCACGACCGATCGGCTCCGAGAAGAGCGGCAGGGCATCCATCCAGCGCGCGCCTTCGCGCGCGATCACTTCCCCCTGCACGTCCCACACCATCACGTACCCGGTCCAGCCGCACACCAGGACCGAGAACAGGAGCACCAGCCCCGAAATCCACGCCACCGCACGCGGACCCCAGGTGCGCCGCTGGAGAAAGACGCGGGCCATGTGCACCAGGACGGCGACGACCGCGGCATCGGAGGCATAGCGGTGGAAGGACCGTGTGAACCGGCCCAGCGGGATGTCGTTGGTGATGCGGGCCACCGAGCCGTAGGGCGCGCCGACGCGGTAGAACAGCACCAGGTAGATGCCGGTGACCGTGACCGCGGCCAGCAGCGCCACCGACAGGACGCCGCTGTGGTACAGCGGGTTGTAGCGCCAGCCGTAGAGCCGGTTCATCCGGGCGTCCGCCCAGGCCAACGGGCGGCGCAGCAGGTCGATCGGGCGTACGGTCATGGGCTCCGCGAACGATGCCGGGTTGCCGGGCGCCGGGCAATCTTGCGCCGGCCTATTTCGGATATTAACATGATAATCACTGTAATCAAGAATCCAGCGCTCCCCAGCCAAGGCGCACCGATCCCGTGCTGTCCCAGACGTCGGAGTACGCACTGCGGGCCGTGCTCTTCCTCGCCGATCGCGAGGCGAAGGGTCCGGTGCGCGTGGCGGAGATGGCGAAGGCACTGGGGATTCCCCGCAACTACCTCTCCAAGACGCTGCACGCCCTGGTGCGCGTCGGGGTGCTGACCAGCGGCCGCGGTCCCGCGGGCGGCTTCCGCCTCGCGCGCGCGCCGCACCAGCTCCCGCTGGGGGCCGTCGTGGCCCCCTTCGACGCCTTGACCCGGCGGCGCCAGTGCCTGCTCGGCCGCCCGCAGTGCACCGACGCGCAGGCCTGCGCAGCCCACAACGCCTGGAAAAGCGCCTCCGAGCATGTGGCCGACTTCTTCCGCTCGACGACGGTCGCGGATCTGCTGAGAACCGCGCCGGCCGTCGCTCCCACCCCTTCGCCGATCAGGAGACCGCGATGACGGAACCGACGAACGAGAAGATCCCGCTCGGCCAGCGGCTTTACGACAACCCGTTCCTGTTGCTGGTGGCGGGTATCGTCATCATGGGAGTGTTCTTCACCGGCTGGGGGCTGTACGAGATCCTCAGCATGCCCAGGTCGGTCCTGCCATGAGCGGCCCCGAGACCCTGCACTCAGCCATCGTGGCGCCCCAGGGCGTCTGGTGGAAGCCCGCTCACCGGGCCGAAAAGACCTGGGTGGCCATCGCCTTCGCGTGGTGCATGATCCTCTTCGCGATGATGCCGCTCTGGCACTTCAAGGGCGGGCAGAACCCGTCGGGCATCCGGGGCCGAACCGATCCCGCCGCCTACATGGCCCGCACCCAGGAGTTCATGACCCAGTACCGGGTCGGCGAGGACCATGGGATCACGGTGGTCGAGCCCCCGGCAGGCGCCGACGTCTACATGATCGGAATGATGTGGCAGTGGATGCCGGTGCTGCGCCTGCACGAGGGCGTGCAGTACACCCTGCACCTCTCCTCGCTCGACATCGATCACGGCTTCAGCCTCTACCCCGTCAACGCCAACTTCGAGATCGTGCCCGGCTACGACTACGGGCTCCGGATCGTGCCGAACGCGGTCGGCGACTACCGGGTGATCTGCAACGAGTTCTGCGGCATCGGCCATCACACCATGGTGGGCAAAGTGGTGGTGGTGGAACGCAACGCGCCGGCGATGCCCTACCTGCGGGACAGCACCGCGGCTGCGCCGGCCGCCGACAGCACACGGGGAGGTGTCCGGTGAGCGAGCTTTTCCGCATCTGCCCGACCACCGGGCTCAAGGTCCACAAAGACGCCGACGCCCTGATCAAGGCCAACGCCGTCGTGGCGACCGTCATGCTCCTGGTCGGCGGCATCGCCGCGATCGGGGTGCTGCTGACCCGCTGGCAGGCGGTGCATCTGCTCCCGGCGGTGTGGTTCTATCGCATCCTCACCGTCCACGGCATGACGATGCTGGTGTTCTTCATCCTGTTCTTCGAGATGGCGATCCTCTACTTCGCCAGCGCGGTGATGCTCAACAGTCGCGTGGCCGCGCCGAAGCTCGCCTGGGCCAGCTTCGGGCTGATGGTACTGGGCGCGTTGATGGTCGAGGTCGAGATGTGGACCGGCAAGGCCGACGTGCTCTTCACGTCGTACGTCCCGCTGCGGGCCGAGCCGCCGTTCTACCTCGGCGTCATCCTCTTCGCCGTCGGAGCCCTGCTGGTCGTAAGCGTCTTCTTCGCCACGCTGGTCGTCGCGAAACGCGAGAAGACCTATACCGGCTCGGTACCGCTGGTGACCTACGGCGCGATCACGGCCGCCATCATCGCCGTGATCACCCTCGGCCACGGGGCCGCGATCTACATTCCGACCTTCCTCTGGTCCCTCGGCAAGATGCAGGTCGACCCCCAGGTCTACCGCATGGTGTGGTGGGGGCTCGGCCACTCCTCCCAGCAGATCAACGTGGCCGCCATGGTCGCCGTCTGGTACCTGCTCGGAGCCCTGACCGTCGGCGCGGTGGTGCTGAACGAGAAGATCAGCCGTACCGCGTTCGTGCTCTACGTGCTGTTCATCTCCATGGCCTCGGCCCACCATCTCCTGGTGGACCCGGGGATGGGGCCCGAGTGGAAGGTGTGGAACACCAGCTACGCGATGTACCTCGCGGTGCTGGCCTCGATGATCCACGGGTTCACCGTGCCGGCCGGGATTGAAGTGGGCCAGCGGGCCAAGGGCTTCACCAAGGGCCTCTTCGAGTGGCTCCGCAGGGCTCCGTGGGGCGACCCGGCCTTCGCCGCCATGATCCTGTCGATCGTGGTGTTCGGGTTCGTGGGCGGGATCACCGGCGTCACCTTCGGAACCGAGCAGATCAACATCATGGTCCACAACACCCTGCGCAGCCCCGGGCACTTCCATGCCACGGTGGTCTCGGGCACGGCGCTCGCATTCATGGGACTGACCTACTACGTCATTCCGCTGATCTTCCGGAAGCGCGTCGCCTTCTGGGGCATGGCGAAGGTCCAGCCGTACATCTTCGCGACCGGCATGCTGATCTTCTCGATGTCCATGACCTTCGCGGGCACCTTCGGGGTACCGCGGCGGCACTGGGACATCTCCTTCGCCCAGGCGCCATTCGATGTGCAGTTCAGCCCGGCCGTGGACCTGCTCCTCGGGATCATGGCGATCGGCGGCCTGATCGCGGCCATCGGCGGCGGGATGTACATCGTCATCACCGTCACCTCGGTGTTCTTCGGCAAGCCGCTCGAGGCGGGAGTCACCGATGGCGTTCCGCAGGGTGTGCTGAAGCTGCCGCCCCAGACGTACACGCTCACCGGCGAGGAGCGCGTCACGGCCGACCGCGGCCCGATCCACCACGCGCCGGGCACACTGGTGCTGGTGTCGGTCTTCCTGGCCGCGTTCATCGTGTACTACTTCGTGAACTGGAAGCTGCTCGGCGCCATCTGGAAGATCGGATGACGCCGTGACGCCGCGGGAACGCACGGCGCTGCTCGCCCTGAGCGCGATCGCGGCGATCACCGCCGCGTGGTGGTCCTTCGCGCTCTGGCCGCTGCCGTCGGACGCCCCGTACTGGCTGGTCCGCACCCGGGAGGTGTGCTTCGGGTCGCTTCCCGACACCCTCCCCTCGCGCGCCGGCTGGATGCTGCTGATCGGAGAACCCCTCACCATGACGGCCGCCCTGGTGGTGTTGTGGCCGGGCGCCTTGCTCGGCGGCTTCGGCGCCCTGGCCCGCGGCGGCGCCGGCCGCGTGGCCTTGGCCGCCGGCGCGCTGTTTCTCGTCGCGGGGGCAGCGGCCGCGTCGGCGCGGGTGACGCAGGTTCGCCGACGGCCCGCGGCGGTGTACGTCGCGGCGCCGCCATCCACCTATCCCCGTCTCGACCGGCCGGCGCCGCCGCTCGCGCTGCTGGACCAGCTCGGCGACAGCGTCACGCTGGCGACCCTGCGCGGGCGGCCGGTGCTCGTCACCTTCGCCTACGCGCACTGCATGAGCGTCTGTCCCGCCGTAGTGCGCGAAGTGCTGGACGCCCAGCGCCGGCTCGCCGCCCTCGAGGTCCAGGTCGTGGTGGTCACCCTCGACCCCTGGCGCGACACGCCCGCGCGGTTGCCCACGGTCGCCGCCGAGTGGCGGCTGGCCCGCGGCGCCCACGTCGTGAGCGGCGACACGGCCTCCGTGCTGCACACCCTCGACGCCTGGAACGTCCCGCACGGCCGCGACGGCTCGAGCGGCGAGATCGTCCACCCGGCACTCGTTTATCTCGTCGATGCCGGCGGGCGCATCGCCTACGCCGCCGCCGCGCAGGCCGACGCCATCGTGACCCTGGCGAGGAGGATCTGATGCTCGGCTCGCAGGCGCGCGACTACCTGGCCCTCACCAAGCCGGGCATCACCCGACACGTGATGATCTGCGCCGCGACCGGCTACGTCCTCGCCGCCCCGCATCCCTTCGGCTGGCCGAGGCTGGCGTGGCTGGTGCTGGGCACGGCGCTGGTATCGGGAGGCACCAACGCCCTGAACCAGTGGTGGGAGCGCGACGTGGATGCGCGCATGCCGCGCACCCGGCGCCGGCCGCTCGCCGAGGGCCGGGTCCGCGCCGGGGGAGCCCTCGGCTTCGCGCTGGCGATCGGCGGCCTCGGCGTCGCGACACTGGCCTGGACCACGAACGCCCTCACGGCCCTGCTCGCCGCAGTGACGTTGCTGTCGTACGTCCTGGTGTACACGCCGCTGAAGAAGCGCACATCCTGGAATACGATCGTCGGCTGCATCCCCGGCGCCCTGCCGATTCTCGGCGGTTGGACCGCCGCCACGGGCCACACCTCGGCGGGTGGGTGGGGATTGTTCGCCGTGCTCTTCCTCTGGCAGCTGCCGCACACCCTCGCGCTGACCTGGATGTACCGCCGCGACTACCGCGCCGGTGGCCTCGTCATGCCCGGTGGCGATGATGAACGGGGCCGCCTCACCGCGGCGAAGGCGATGGGATACTGCCTGCTGCTGGCCGGCGCCAGCGTCGCGCTGACACCGCTGGGCGTGACGGGATCGGGCTACGCGGTGCTCGCGGCGCTCCTCGGCGCCACGCTCCTCGCGCTCACGGCGACCTGGACGCGTGCCCCGACACGGGCACGCGCCCGGCGCGTCTTTCTGGCGACGCTGGTCTATCTGCCGGCGCTGATGGCGGGGATGGTACTCGGCCGGAGCTGACCGTGCCGGTCGTGCCCAGGCCCACGCACCCGCCGTCTTCACCTATTGGTCATCAGTGTCGACGCCGCTCCCGGCGACGACGGCCGCCGGCCCCGCCGCACCATGCACGTAGACCAGCTCGCCGCCAGCCTTGCCGGTGCGCACCGCCAGCCCAGCCACCACCAGCGTGCCGGTGGTCGCGACCAGCATCGTCATCCGGCGCGTGCGGACCGGTCCCACGAGGCCGAGCGCGCCAACCAGGAGCACGGCGCCCGCTCCCCAGACGAACAGCTCCGCCGCTTCCTCGTGCCGCTCGATGGCAGCCCTGCTGACGCGGTCCTCGACGCGCTCCCCTTCGGCGCCCCCGGAGCGCAGCGCCACCACCGCGCCGACGACCAGGACGGCCTGCGCGATGACCACGGCCGCCCAGCCACCCCGGCCCAGGCGACCCTTCGCGACCAGCCTCCAGGCTATGATGGCGGCGGGCGGAACCAGCACCGCGAGCGCCAGCGGCAGGTGGACGAGCATGGGGTGCAAGGGTACGCTTGGCATCGTCAATCCTTTCGTGGAATCGCCGGCGCACCACGCGCCCGGCCGCACCCACGAACGCACCGCGACCCCGGCGGCGGCCATCCGACAAATGCCGGATGACGCTGCGCCTCCAGCAAAGAGCCGATCCATGACCGACAGCGACGACGTGCCCGGGCGGAACACCCTCATCGAGTTCGGGCTCTTTGCGCTCATCGCGCTCTTGATGCTGGCCGATCTGGCGGCCGACGCGGCCAGCGCGCAGGTCGACGCGCCACACCTGGTGGTCGAAGGACTCATCATGATCGCGGCGGGCGCGGGCGCGGTGCGCCTCTGGGGTTCGGTGCTCTCGGCGCGGGAGTCGGTACGGGCCCTGGGCGGGCGTCTCGAGGCGGCCCGCGCCGACGCGCGCCGCTGGGAGGAGGAAGCGCGGGACGCACTCGCGGGTCTGGGCGCGGCGATCGAGCGGCAGTTCGTCGCCTGGGACCTCACGCCCGCCGAGCGGGCAGTCGGCGTGCTGTTGTTGAAAGGCTTGAGCCACAAGGAAGCAGCGGGAGAGCGTCAGACCAGCGAACGAACCGTGCGCCAGCAGGCCCTGGCGGTCTATCGGAAAGCGGGGGTACGGAGCCGCGCGGAGTTGTCGGCTTTCTTCCTGCGTGGATTGCCGCTGGTCGCGGCCATAGCCCCAACGGGAATCGAACCCGTGTCTCCACCTTGAAAGGGTGGCGTCCTAGCCGCTGGACGATGGGGCCGATTCAGTAGCGGTAACGGGATTCGAACCCGTGTTTTGGCCTTGAGAGGGCCACGTCCTAGGCCTCTAGACGATACCGCCACGATCACGCGAAATACAATCCGATTTCAGACGAGAAGAATAATAGCTTGGGGGGAATCAGCCAACCCTTGAATGCGTTAACTGTCTGAATCGTAGAAGTTTGGTACACGTGTCCGGCCGAACATCACCTTGATCGTCCTAGCACTGCGTGTATCGGCCAGACTGGGGGTTGCCCTAGGGTCCCCGGGGGGGGAACTCAAGCTCGGAGGTCATGATCGGACACGGCCCCTGAAGAGAGATGCTGCTGATTGCCTTGACGCAAGTCAGCTCGCGGCACATGTTGAGTCCCGTTAGCCTAACGGTTATTGCAGGCCATCCAGTGAAAGCCCCAATGTTCGACGCTGTAGCTGAAGGCCATCCACGACTTACCCTAGCGATTGCGATGGTTGCGCTCGCAGGGGCAGTGATTACCG
>JBGOSS010000079.1:0-13416 GCA_041476105.1 Gemmatimonadota bacterium | reverse complement strand
GGGTTCGATTCCCCTCGCCTCCACTTCTCCTACGAAGTGGGAACGGGGAACGGGGAACGGGGAACACGCGGGAATAGCTCAGTTGGTAGAGCACAACCTTGCCAAGGTTGGGGTCGCGGGTTCGAGTCCCGTTTCCCGCTCTCTCAAGGCGGGCGGTTAGCTCAGCTGGTTAGAGCGCTACGTTGACATCGTAGAGGTCACAAGTTCGAATCTTGTACCGCCCATCCGCGCCCATAGCTCAACTGGATAGAGCGTCTGACTACGGATCAGAAGGTTGGGGGTTCGACTCCTCCTGGGCGCACCAAAGACCGGAAGCACGGGGTGTAGCGTAGCCCGGTTAGCGCGCCTGGTTCGGGACCAGGAGGTCGGCGGTTCAAATCCGCCCACCCCGACTGAGAAGAACGCTGATTGCTGGTGGCTGATGGCTGATAGCAAACCCGTCCGGCCATTAGCCATTAGCCATTAGCCATTAGCCAGTCTTGCGCCGGTAGCTCAGCTGGATAGAGCGCCAGCCTCCGGAGCTGGAGGTCGCAGGTTCGACTCCTGTCCGGCGCACTCCGCGATGTCCGGCCCACTGGACCGGCACGACCCGTCATGACAGCCCCCGACACCCCTTCCGACGCCTGGAGCCGCCCGCGCCCGCTGCTCGCGGCCGCGCTGGCCCTCTTCTGCGTTGCGATGGTGGCGCTGAACGTCCGGCGAGAAGGCGACTTCTCGGGCTACGTCCTGGTGGGGGAGCTCGCGCTCCAGGGACGCCACATCTATGCCGACGCGCCACCCGGCATCAGCACCTGGCCTCCGTTCTTTTCCCTGCTCTGCGTACCGCTCGCCCTCTTCAACCGGCTCTCCCCGACCGCGGCCCGCGCCACCTGGCTGGCCCTCAGCGCCGCCGCGCTCGTCGCTGCGCTCGCCCTGGTGGCCCGGCTCGTCGCGCGCGGGCCGGACGACACGCGCGACGCCGGGGTTCCTGTCCTTGGGAGCGCCGCCGCGCTGGCCCCGCTCCTCCTCTCGGCGCGCTACGTCGTCAGCAACTTCGAGCACCTCCAGATCAACATCCTCATGTTCCTCCTCACCCTGGGCGGCCTGGCGCTCATCGCCCGTCGCCGCGAGGCGGTCGGCGGCCTCGCCCTGGGCGCCGCGGCGGCCCTGAAGGTGATGCCGATCCTGTTCGTGCCGTATCTCCTCTGGCGGCGCCGGTGGCGTGCCGCGCTCTGGACGCTGCTCGGCGCCGCAGCGCTCTCGCTGAGCCCAGGCCTGGTCTACGGCTGGAGCCGCCTCGCCAGCTACGGCCGGTCGTGGCTGGCCGCGCTGCACGTCGGCTGGAGCGTCGGCAAGATGAACCTCTCGGTATACGCCATGTGGGACCGGATCCTGGGCCACGGCATCGTGCCCTTCAGCGTGCCGGGCGTCAACGAGCTGCTGCCATCGCGGAGCGCCGCGGTCACGCTGGCCCTTGGCCTCTCGCTCGCTACGGTGTCGGGGCTCGCGCTCTGGACCTTCCGCGCAGCGCGCCCCGACGATCGGCGCGCCGAACTGGCGGAGTGGAGCATCGTCTTCCTGGTGGCGGCGTTGTTCGGCACCGTGGCGTGGAAGGCCTACCTCGTCGTCCTGCTGCTGCCCAACGCCCTGTTGCTCGACGTCTGGCGCTCGGGCGACTTCGACCGGGCCACGCGCCGGGGCGCGAGGCGCGTGGCGCTCGCGGCTTTCGCGATCGGCGTCCTCACGACCGACGGGCTCATCGGCAGCTCCCTGGCGTGGCGGCTCGAGATGGGTTCCGTCGTGACGATGGCCGCGCTGCTGATGCTCGGCGGACTCCTGTGGCTGCGGCGGCGGGTCGGCATCGGACCGCAGCTTGGGCCGCGGGCTGAGAGCCCGCTCTCGGACTCTTAGTCCGCGGCCCCATCCGAGACACTCACCGCGCGCGACCCACCGCTCACGGCGTCCGAGCCAGCCCCTCCACGACCGTGGCGGCCAGCTGCCGGCTCATCTGGGCGTAGATCTTCGCGACGTCCTGGGCTGATAACCCCACCACGACCTCCCGGCGCCCGCGCGGCAGCGCGAAGCGGCTCTGGAGCGTCTGGGCCTCGGTCACCGGCGGCTGCAAGGTGTCTTCCGCGTTGACGAGGAAGATGCCCAGCCGGGCCTCGTAGGCCTGTGCCGGCCGGCCATTGTCCTGCGCCGCGGCCGGCGCGAGAAACCGCGCGACGACACGCGCGTAGACCGACGGCGTCGCGTTTTCGGCGCTCAGTAGTCGCTGCGACGCCTGGACGCCAAAGCCTCCGCCCCCCAAGTCGCGCTCGCGCAGACCGGCCAGCTCGGCGAGCACGCCCGCGCTCGGCAGCACGGCGAAGCGGCGCGAGGCCGCGAGCGCGGTCTGCACGATCTCGGCGAGCAGAGCGCCCTGCACCGCCACGCCTTCCCGCACCTCCACGCGCTGGACCTGGACCAGCCGTCGCCCGCTCTCACCCGCCGTGGCGGGCGCCGTGAACCGGGCGCCGGCAAGGGGGCGGGCCGGCGAGCCGATCGGCAGCGCCTCGGCCGTAGCCCCGGCCTGGCGCACGATCCGCACCCGGGCCGCCGCTTCCGCGACCCGGCCCAGCGCAGCGCGGGTGCGCGGGTCGCGCACCTCCTCGCCGTCGGTCCACAACGTGACGATGCCGCCCGCTGGCAGCGCGCCGGCGCCGGTCACGGTAAGGGCGAGACTGCCATCGGGCCGCACCTGGGTGACGACGCCTTCGGCGTTCACGGGCGCGTACTCGGCGGCGACGCGGCGGCCGACCTCGGCCATGGTGCGCTGGAGCAGGTTGCGATAGCTGACCGCGAGGTCGAGGGTCCGCTCGCCCGCGCGCATCCGCTCCTGCTGCGTCCCCTCCACGTAGGTGGCGTAGAAGATCTGCCCGGTGCGCACGTCGTGGAACGAGAGGTCCAGCCCGACTTTGAGGATGTAGTACGTAGCGCCCTCGGGGCCCGTCTCGCTCAGTGCATCGGCCCGGGAGATGACGGCGCGTACCACCAGGTCGGGAATCACGCGCTGGCCGCTGATGTCGCCGGCGCGGCCGGTCGCCATCTCCATGCGCTCCTGCTCGGCCGCGAGGCCGCCGGCCGCCACCGGGGGAAGCATGTTGAGCCCGGGCGCCGCCTCCGCAAGACTCTCGTGGAGCCAGTAGATGAGCGTGGCCTGCGGCAGCGTGTATTCGCGCTGCACCAGCTCGTCGCGTTGCTCGACGCTCATAACCATGTGGGCGTAGCCGCCCTGCCCGGCGGTCCGGTTGAGCCCCGCGCTGCCCGCCATTAGCCCGACCCAGGCGCGGTTGGGGTTGTCGGCCAGCGGGCGCCCGGTGACGGCGAAGCCGCGCTGGGCCTGCTCCACGCGCGCGATCCCCACCACCTGGCCCGACGAGTCGCGCAGCTCCAGTCGCGCGCCCTCACGCAGCCCGGCCGCCGCCCCGGCGCCGAGGACCAGGCGCCCGTCGGCGAGCTGTTGAATCACCGGGACCCGCACTCCCGGCCGGTAGCGGGCCTGCACCCGGCTCACCAGCTCGCGCATCGTGCCGGCGAGCGTGCCGGCGAAGGCCTGCGCCGCCTCGGAGGGCGTGAGATCGGCGCCGGCGTCCTTGCGGATGTTGGTGCTCCCCGTCAGCGCCTGGATGTGGTAGACCTCGCCGCTCGCGGCGTTGAAGAACTCGAGCATCAGGGTGGTGCTGACGAGGAACTCGGTGGTGAGGGCCTTGTCGACCCGCTCGACGTCGGCGCGGGTGACGAAGGCACGCACCGCGATGCGGGAGGCGAGGTCGCCGCGCGCCACGAGGGCAGTGTCGGCGCCGGCGGGGATCATCTCGAGCTGGGGGACGCCGGCCAGCGCGGCCTGGAGGCTGGCGCGCTGCGCGGATTCGTCGAACGCCGCGGCAAAGGCGGGATCGGTCAGGCCGCCCTTGTCCGCCTGGAGGACCCGGAACGAGAGCAGCTGGCAGCGCACCCGCGGCTCGGCCGCGGCCTGGGCGCCGAGGCGCGCGGCGGGCGCGAGGAGGAACGTCGCCGCGAGCGCCGCCCGCACAGCGGGAGCGGCGGGCCGCCGCCCCACGCTAGATCGCGTTGGGGTCGATCCTCCGCGGCGGGTCGGTCGCGGCCGTCGCCTCCGTGACGTGCACGTTGGCATTCGACGCGCTCGCCTGGCGCGCCGCGCCGACGATGGCCGAGGACAGGCGCGCTTGCACCGGGACGGAGTTGACGATCGCGGGGAGCTGCACCGTCGCCGCCTCGCGCAGCCGGTTGGCGTAGACCGCGTTGGCGGGTTCGCTCGCCATCGCCGACGCCGCGCTCTGGGCCTCGCCGACGAGCTGCCGCGCGTCGTTCAGTGCCAGGGCGTCAATCACCCCCGCCAGCGCGGCATTGAAGGCGGCGGCCGAGACGTTGGCGGCCTGGGCGTCGGAGAGCTGCTTCTGCTGGTACTGCCGGTTCTGGGTCGCGGCCTCGAGCCGGGTGGCATGGTCTTCGGCATCGAGCTGCACGGTGTTGTCGCCGCCCCGCTGCTCGCGCTCGTCCACCGACGCCAGCTCGCGGCGGATCGTCGCGCGCTGCTCTTCGGTGGCCACCACGGCCTCCATCACGTACGACGACTTCAGCAGGAGCCGGGTCGCGCGGTCGAAGCGCTCGCGCGTGCTGTCGACGCGGGCGAGGAGGCGGCGTATTTCCGGGGATGGGCCCGAGAGAGCGCGATTGACGCCCCCCGGCACGCGGATCTGGGCGGTGGCCGGGCCGGCGAGGCCCGACCCGAGGGCCAGCATGACGACGAGGGAACGCAGGGCTGGACGGCGCATCACTACCTCACATGCGGAGGACGAAGATCAACTCGTTGCCGCGCTGGTTGCGCAGGTTGAAGTTGCCGAAGCCATCGAGCTCGTGGGCGGCGTCGAAGATCTCGCTCAGCAGCTCGTCGCGGCTGCGCGTGAACATCACCTCGAGCCGCTGGCGGTGGCCCGCCATGTCGATCAGCGTCTGCCGGGCCTGGGTGACGCCCTCGATGCCTTGCAGCGCCTGGATGAAGTCGCGGGTCTGCTTGAAGCTCTCGAAACCCGAAAACTCGACCGTGTAGAGCTCGCCCCGGACCGCGCGGTCCCGCGCGGCGCGCGTCAGCTGCGGCAGGAGCCGCTCGGCGGCGACCTGCGAGACCCGGGTCGCGGCGCGCTCCCGGGCGGTGAGCGGATCGGAGGCCTGCGCCGCGCTCTCGACGGTGCCGCTCGAGAGGAGCCGGCCGGTGGAGGCGTCGATGGCGCGATAGGTCATGAGGGCGCGCCGCAGCTCCAGGCCCCCCGCGTCCCGTCCCGCGTTCACGATCGTGGTGGCGCCGACGATGACCAGCTCGGCGTGGAAGCGCTCGTTGGCGCGGCGGGCGAAGTCGATGAGCTGGTCGCCCTGCTTCACCAGGTCGCCGGTGAACCCGTGCATGTCGGCGCGCAGCTGCTGGACCGTGCCCTGGTCGAGCACCGTGAAGTGGTTGTTGTTGAGGGCTTCCTCGATCGCGCCCGCCGAGGTGCGGGCGCCGGGCTCGCGAAACTCCGGCCGCACGAAGGGATTGAAGTTCGAGTCGGGGATCGAGGCGGCGCGGCCCGTCATCGCCGAGGGCGGCGGCAGGGTGCCGCTCACCCGGCGCGGATCGGGGACGTAGTACTCGTCCATCACCACCATGACCGAGGCGGCGTCGGAGCCCACGGTGAGGATGTCGTAGCCCAGGGCCTCGAGGTCCTGCTTGAGCTTGGCGATGTCGAGGGTGAGGCGCAGGTCCACGCGCATGGTGTCCGCCTCGCGCTCCTCGTTCTCGACGACCTCGCGCTTCACGTAGGTGCGCGCCCGGCTCCGGAGCTGCGGGAAGGCCCGCTCCACGCCCAGCGTGTCGAGGAGGTTGTGCAGCTGCATGCGCAGCGCGACGCGGTAGGCGTCCAGCTTGGCGGCGTTGTTCGCGGCCAGGACGCTGTCGCCGCGAATGCCGGCCGCGCCGCTGACTGGAACCGTCACCTCGTCGGCCTGCTGCGCGATGGCGGACCGGGGCGAAGCGATCAGGGCACTGGAGAGGAGCGCCGCGAAGGCGAGGCGGACATGCATCATGAGCAAACCTCCGGGCCCGCGACTCGGCCGGGGCAGTGGGATGACGCCGGGAAGGCATAGCCTACACCGGGCCCGCGTGGATGCGCAAATGACGGCATCGGCGTCCGGCTTTTTATCCCCTTGTTGCGGTTGGGCCCGCGGCGCTGAATATTCGGTCGTCCCGAGGGCGGCTGCGCCGCGGGTCAATACCCTTTACGCGGAGGTGCTATGAGGAGCAGATGGGTAGCGGTCGCGGCCGGCCTGCTGGTGTGCGGCCTGGCGCGGGAAGCCAAAGCCCAGAAGTCGGGCGGCTTAGCGATTGTCCTGTTTGGCGGCTATGGCCTGCCAGGCAGCAACCTGGTCGAGGACGCCGGCAACGACATTCAGTTCAAGGCCAAAGGAGCTCTGCTCCTTGGCGGTCAACTTGAGATCGGCCTTAGCAAGAGCATGGGTATCGATGTTGGCGTCAACCGCACCCTTAGCCAGACGCTCGATCTGGTTCAGGGCGGTACCACTGGCGAAACGGACGACATGTCCATGACGCAGTTCACCGGGTCGCTCGTGATCCGGCCCGCCGGGCGCCGGCCAAACGGCGCCGTCACACCGCTCTTCGTCGAGCTCGGCGGCGGCATCACAATGTACAAGTTTGGCAGCGCCGCGAATCCAGCCAGCGACTTCAAGTCCAACCGGCCGATGGGCTTCGTCGGCGCAGGCTACAATGTTGCGATCGGCCCGCGCGCGACACTGCAAATCTTCGGTCGCGCGCAGGGAATCACGGCCTACACGAGCTCGGGCCTGGATACCTACAATGCCGCACCGCCGGTTACGAACGTGAAGGGCAAGCTAATGCTGAACTTCCAGTTCGGGGCGGCGATCAGAATCGGACGGTAGGATTCCATCGCAGCGAGAAAAAAGGGCTCCACCGCATCGCGATGGGGCCCCGCTTTTCACAGCCTGTCAACTGTCGACTGCCAACTGTCGACTGCCAACTGCCAACTGTCGACTGCCTATTGCCGCACCGCGAGCGTGTAGGCGCCCCCCTGCGGCGTATCCCCGAAGTTGTTGACCACGATCTGGTACCGCCCCGCCTCGCGCACCGTGACGTTGATGCGCGAATCGCTGCCGATGCCCGCCCCGTCGTCGTTGTCGGCGAGCTTGCCGCCCCACGGATCGAGAAACTGGAGATAGGCGTCGAACATGTGCGAGCGCAGCTCGATGACGAGGTGCTGCCCCGCGGTGGCCTGGACGTACCAGACGTCGGCCCAGGTGGCGTCGCTCATCGTCCAGTCGCCCGCCTCCAGGACGCCGGACCGGGTCTGCCCGACGCCGATGGTGCCGATCTCCTGCGGCCCCAGCACGGTGGTGTCCACGCTGGGCCCCGCCGGGGTCTGCGCCGACGCGGTCCCCGCGACGGCGGCGAGCAGCGCAAGCGCCGCAAGCACCCTGGTCATCGCACCGCTCCGATCGTCGGGGGCGTCAACGGCAAGCCGGGCAGCTGCACCTGGCGGCCCGCGGGCAGCAGCGGGTTGAGGGCGCGCGTAAAGGCGCGGTCGGCCTCGTGCACGGTGCGCAGCTGCGGGTACCAATCCTTGTAGAAGTTGCGCGCCGAGGCCTCGTAGTTGGCGCCCCAGGGCGCGAAGCGGTCGGGCGCCTCGATCATCGAACCGAGCTGGTCGCACTCCCCGATAGCCTGAAGCCCCTCGAAGGCATCCGCGAGATTGAGGGTCGCGCGGGCCAGCGCGGGGCCACCGGTAATGCTGTCCTTGAGCGACGACACCGCTTCGGAGATCGTGGTGAGATCGAACTGGATCAGGCGGCACTGCGTCCAGCGCCGCTTCTCGCGTGCCGACAGCACGTTCGGGTTGGTGGCGCCGGCGATCGGCGTGCCGGTCGTGCCCCGGAAGACGTCGACCAACGCGCCGATGGCGGAGTCGAGGCGCACCGCCATCGTCCGGGCGTAGTCCAGCTGTTCGGCGTTGGTGTGCCCGGCATACGCGGGCAGCCAGAACCCGGCGGTCATCGTCGGATCCGTCACCGGTGGGGGCGCTGCCGCGGGAGCGCTCGGCGCCGCGGCCGCCGGCCGAGCCGGCGCCGGGGCGGGAGCGGACACGGGAACCGGAACGGGAATCGGAACCGCGACCGGCGGCGTAACAACGGCCGCTCCCGCGGGTGCCGCCGCCGCGGCGCCCGGCGGCGCCGCGGCCTGCGTGGTCACGGGGGCACCGGGCGCCGCGGGAGCCCCGGGCGGAGGCGCGGCCGTAACCGGCTTGGTGGTCGCGGAGGGCGTTGGAAGCACGGGCGATGGCGCCGCGGCGACGGGCTGCGGCGCCGGCTGCGCGGGCGCGGCGACCACCGGGCATCCGTTGGCATCTACGCGGTTGCCGGGCGGCGTGTTGCGGCAGCGATCGCGCGGGTCGGGCACGCCGTCGTGGTCCTGGTCCCGCGTGACGATGGGCGCGCTCTTCTGCGCGAAGGCCGTGGAGAAAGCGCCTCCGCCGCAGAGCATCGCGAGCGCGAGCCAGAGTACACGACGCATCGAGCCCCTCAGAGAAGCCATGCCTAAAGATAGCCCAAGGCGGGGAGCCCGCTACCCGGACCGGTTCTTGCGCTGTCGCTACCTCGGTGATGACACGGCGGTTGCCGTGTAAACGGCGTCTCCCAGGTTCGAATCGTCGTCATTGGAGGCGACCGCCGCCACGTTGAAGGCCACCGTGCCCCCTCGCGACGCCGGAGCCCGCCAGATCACCTGCCAGCGTCCCTCCCCGGGGCTTACGCGAGCCCCCGGGCGGGTCTGGTGGAGGTACGGAATGCCGCTGAGCGAGTCCCGGGTGACCTCGGCGCGCAGTGTGTCGCCGGCCTCCAGGGTGCCCGCCTGCGCCCCGCCCGGAACGAAGCGCGCGGCCAGCTCGAACCCCGCGCGGGCGAGAGAGTCGCGTCGCAAGACGACGGCAATCCGGTACGCGGCGCCCGGGCGCCACCGGCGCGGCACGCCTTCCAGGCGGAGCGTGCCACCCGGCGCGTTCAACGCTTCACCGGTGTGGCATGCCTGGCAGGTCGGCTCGCCGAAGCCGCCGGTGTGGGGGGGGGGTGGGAAGTCGGGGTGGGGGGCGAAGACAAAAGCAGACAAGGCAAGAGCAGACAGAGACAGACAAAAACAGACAAAGACCGTAAACCGCTTACTGTCTCTGTCTGTCGTTGTCTGTCGTTGTCTGCCCTTGTCGCTCAAGGCACCGCATTCCCCGCCGGCAGATTCGCGCGCCCGATGGTGTTGTTGTCGGTGCCGAACCAGAGCACGTGCCGCGTCGGGTCGAACATCATGTGCCGGACTGTCCCGCCGCCGCTGGGCACCGCCTTCGGCGGGAGAAACCGCCGGGCATGCGTGTCGAAGCCCACGAAGAGGTTGGGGTCGACGCCGGTCTCGACCAGCCAGACCCGATCCTGGTCGTCGTTCATCACCGCGTAGGGCCTCGACGACGCGCCGCCGGGCAGCGGCCACTCCTCGAAGCGCTGCGTGGCCGGATCGAACCGGCCCAGGTATCCGCCGGCGTAGTCGCCATACCAGATGGCGCCATCCCGGGTGATCGCGAGCCGCCTCGGCCGCGCCGCCGCGCGGGGCAGCGTGAACTCGCGCAGCTCGTAGGTCGCGGGGTCGACAGTGGCGATCTTGTTGGTGCCGAAGAGCACGATCCACGGGCGGTCCTGCGGATCCATCATGATGCCGTACGGCCGGGCACGCGGGGTCGGCACGCGGATCAAGCGCACGTCGCCGGTCGCGACGGTGAGCTTGCCGACCACGTTCCCGCTTTGCGCCGTGAACCAGATGTCGCCGTGGCGATCGAAGACCATGGTGTGGGGATCGCGAATCGTGGTGTCGGGCATCGGGTACTTGGTGATCCGGCCGGTGGCCGGGTCGAGCCGGCCGATGTGCCCCGTCAGGTTGCCCGAATACCAGACGATGCCGTGATCGTCCACGATGAGGTTGTGGGGGCCGGTGCCGGGATCGAGCTCGAAGCGGCGGAATTGGCCGCTCGCGGGGTCGAGCATCCCGACGTAGTGCCCTTCCTGCCCGACGAACCAGACGTGGCCTTGCCGGTCCACGAAGGGATCGCGCGGCCGGGTGCGCTGCCAGGGCACGGGCCATTCATCGATGGACCAGTCGGGTGTGACAGGCGTGGCGGGCTGCTGGGCGGCGAGCGGCGCGGCGAGCGCGACCGCCGCGCCGGCGGCGAGAACGACGTGGCGGATCATGCGCAACCTCCGGGACGGGAGCCTGTCCATAAGGTACGCCGCTACGCACGCCGGCGCTGCCAGCGCCTGGCTACGCCTCCGCCGTCCCCATGCTGCCGCCGCCGACCCGCCTCCAGATGAAATACACCGGGATCCCCAGCGCGACGATGACCAGCCCCGGCCAGGTGTAGAGCGGCTTGCGCAGCAGCAGGATCACCAGGAGCGCCCCGGTCATCAGGAGGTAGAGCCCCGGCAGCACCGGGTACCCGAGCGCTTTCACCGGCCGCTCGGCGTCGGGCCGCGTAAACCGCAGGCGGAACAGCGCGACGCAGGTCAGGAAATAGAAGAGCACCGCCGCGAAGATCACGTAGTCGAGCAGTTGACCGTAGGTCCCCGACACCGCGAGCACGCAGGTCCACAGGCACTGCACCCACAGGGCGAGCTTGGGCGTGTGGTGTACCGGATCGAGCGTCCCGGCGCTCCGGAAGAACAGGCCGTCGCGCGCCATCGCCCACGACACCCGGGCGCCGGCGAGAATCAGGCCGACGTTGCAGCCGAAGGTGGAGATCATGATCAGCACCGCCATCAGGGTGCGCCCGGTGTCGCCGAAGACCACCTGCATCGCGGCCGTGCCGACGCGGTCCTGGGGCGCGTTCTGAATGTCGGCCAGCGGCAGCACGCTCAGGTAGGAGAAGTTCGCCAGCACGTAGATCAGTCCCACGATCGACGTGCCGAGCACCATGGCGAGGGGGAGGTTCCGCTTCGGGTTCTGCACCTCGGCGGCGGCGAAGGTGACGTTGTTCCAGGCGTCACTCGAGAAAAGCGACCCCACCATCGCCGCGCCGATCATCGGCACCAGCGCCATCGACCAGGTCACGCCGGTGAACAGGTGGCCGAAGTTCTGCGCCGCGACCTCGGGCCGCCGGCCCAGGATGATCCCGACCAGGATGAGCCCGCCGACGCCGATCACCTTGACCGCGGTCAGCGCGGTCTGGATCCACGCGCTCTCCCGCACGCCGCGGACGTTGACCCAGGTGAGCAGCACCACGGTCCCGATACCGACCACGCGCTGCATCGAGAGGCCCAGCTCGATCGTCTGGGGGTTGGCCACGGGCCGGCCGATCAGCGAGAAGAGGACATCGCCGAGCGCCGGGACGTGCCCGAGGGAGAGAAAGACATCCGGCGACACCGACGGCACCAGCACGCCGAGAAAGCGCGCGAACGCCACGGCGACCGCCGCGATGGTGCCGGTCTGGATCACCAGGAGCAGCGTCCAGCCGTAGAGGAAGCCCCACAGCGGACTCAGACCCTCGCGCAGGAAGACGTACTGCCCGCCGGCCTTCGGGAACATCCCGACCAGCTCGGTCTGCGAGAGCGCGCCCATGACGGTGATCAGCGCGGTGACGATCCAGACCAGGAGGAGCAGCCCGCTCGAGCTCACCTGGCGGCCGATGTCGGCCGATACGATGAAGATGCCCGAGCCGATCATCGAGCCGACGACGAGGCTGATGGCGGCGGTGAGGTTGATGCCCTGGACGAAGCCTCGGTTCGGTTCGGTCACGATGCGCGGTCTCCGGGGGCCGGTGCGTCGGCGCGACTGGCGGCGAGCAGGTCCCGCATGTGGCGTGCGATGGATTCGATCTCCCTGAGACCACGCACGGTCTCCGGGTCGAGCGACGCTTCGTTCAGGAGGAGCAGCTGGGTTTCGGTGAGCAGGGCGGCCAGCGGATTGGCGATGTCGTGCCTCAGCCTCCGAAGCGCCTCCGGTCCATCCGCCATGCGCGGGCTCCCGTCACGTGGTCAGCGACCGGAAAAGATCGCGCAGGTTGTGATCGCGCAAGTCGCGCACCGCCTGCCAGAGATCCTGCTCCGAGGTCGCGCAGAAGATCTCCGCGGTGATCCGCTCGCTGTCGGCGCCCTCGTCCACGAAATGCAGGCGCGCCCGCCAGATGCCGTCCTCGGTGCGGCGCACCGCGAGACGGATGGCGACACTGCGACCTTCGAACGGGACTGGGGGGAGATCGTGCAGCGACGGTTCCGACGGCTCGGGGGCCATCGGCCGGACCTGGGGCATCGGCATCGGATTCCTCCTCCGGCGCATCAGGCTGCGGCGCGCGGGACCTGAAAGGGGGTTTCCGAACCCGGAACGATTGTCCGAAAAGCTCCGAGTTTGAAGCAATATATAGACTTACGCGCGCGGTGCAATACCGGAGCCGGAGGTGCCGGAAGGGACGGAGGTGACGGCGGGCTGACCTCCCTTGCCAACTTTCTGTCCCTCGGTATAGCTTGCTGCGTTCCCCTGACCAGTTTATCTCCGCCACCAGCCAACTCGGGCCCCGCCCGAGTCTTCCCCTCCAGCAGCGTACCCGGAGTCCCCCGCCAGTGGATATCGCCGATCTGAAAAAGAAGTCCGTTGCCGAGCTGCATGCGATGGCCGAGCAACTCAACATCCAGAACTACAGCGGCATGCGGAAGCAGGACCTGATCTTCCGCATCGAGCAGAGCCTCCTCGACACCGAGACGGTGCTGCGGGGCGAAGGCGTCCTCGAGATCCTGCCCGAAGGCTATGGATTCCTGCGCAGTCCCGACTGGAACTACCTGTACGGTCCCGACGACATCTACGTCTCGCCCAGCCAGATCAAGCGCTTCGATCTGCGCACCGGCGACTCGGTCCTCGGCCAGGTGCGGCCGCCGAAGGAAGGGGAGCGCTACCTCGCCCTGCTGAAGGTCGAGCAGGTCAACTTCGAGGAGCCCGACAAGGCGAAGCACCGCATCGCCTTCGACAACCTGCGGCCCCGCTATCCCGACCAGCGCATCAAGCTCGAACGCAAGGACGGCGACGTGTCGATGCGGCTGCTCGACATCCTCGCCCCCCTCGGCAAGGGCCAGCGCGCGCTGATCAGCTCGCCGCCCAAGGCCGGCAAGACGATCCTGCTGCAGAAGCTGGCCAACTCCATCACTGAGAACCACCCCGAGATCGTCCTCATCGTGCTGCTGATCGACGAGCGGCCCGAGGAAGTCACGGACATGGAGGAGAACGTGAGGGCGGAGGTCATCTCCTCCACCTTCGACGAGCCGGCCGACCGGCACGTGCAGGTCGCCGACATG
>JBGOSS010000078.1:0-13651 GCA_041476105.1 Gemmatimonadota bacterium | reverse complement strand
CGACAACGTCGTGATCGTCTGCTCGATCGAGAACCTCGACCCGATGGGCGTGCACACCGGCGACAGCATCACCGTCGCGCCGGCGATGACGCTTACCGACCGCGAGTACCAGACGATGCGCGACGCGGCCATCGCGATCATCCGGGAAATCGGGGTCGAGGCCGGCGGGTGCAACATCCAGTTCGCCGTGAACCCGGCCGACGGCGAGCAGCTGGTGATCGAGATGAACCCGCGGGTGTCGCGCAGCTCGGCACTGGCCTCCAAGGCCACCGGCTTCCCGATCGCCCGCATCGGCACCAAGCTCGCCGTGGGCTACCGCCTCGACGAGCTGCCCAACGACATCACCCGGACGACGCCGGCCAGCTTCGAGCCGGTGCTCGACTACGTGGTCTGCAAGTTCCCGCGCTTCGCCTTCGAGAAGTTCCCGATGGCCGATCCGCGGCTCACCACGCAGATGAAATCGGTCGGCGAGTCCATGGCGATCGGCCGGACCTTCAAGGAGGCCTTCCAGAAGGGGATCCGGGCGCTGGAGATCGACCGGCCCGGCTGGGTGCTGGGCCGCGACCTCGAGGAGGACCGGCTCGAGCACGACGACGTGGCCACTATTCGCGTGGCGCTGGCCCGGCCCACCCCCGAGCGGATCTACCAGGTCAAGCGCGCCCTCCAGGCCGGGATCGCGGCCGACGAGATCGCGCGGCTCACCGGCATCGATCCCTGGTTCGTGGGGCAGCTGGCCGAGCTGGTCGAAGCGGAGCAGGCGTTCCAGGCGAGTGCCCCCGCGGCGAAGACCGAAAGCGACAGCGTGCGACGGGATCGGTTGCGCGCGATGAAGCGGATGGGCTTCTCCGACGTGCAACTGGCGCAGCTGGCGGGAACCACCGAGGACCAGGTCCGCGCCGAGCGCTGGGCCCTGGGTCTGCGGCCGGCCTACAAGACCGTGGACACCTGCGCCGGCGAGTTTCCCTCGGCGACGCCGTACCTCTACTCCAGCTACGACGAGGAGAACGAATCGGGCTCCTTCGGCGAGGCCGGCGTGATCATCCTGGGCTCGGGACCCAACCGCATCGGGCAGGGCGTGGAGTTCGACTACTGCTGCGTGCGGGCCGGGCTCGCGTTCCGCGAGATGGGCTACAAGACCATCATGATCAACTCGAATCCCGAGACGGTGTCCACCGATTTCGACATCTCGGACAAGCTCTACTTCGAACCCCTCACCTTCGAGGATGTGATCGAGATCGTCGACCGCGAGAAGCCCCTCGGGGTCGTGGTGCAGCTGGGCGGGCAGACCCCGCTGCGGCTGACCAAGCGGCTCGAGGCCGCGGGGGTCCGGATCCTGGGCACCTCACCCGACGCGATCGACATCGCCGAGGACCGCCGCCGCTTCGAGGCCATCGCGCGCCAGCTGGGCATCGCGCAGCCGCCCTCCGGCACCGCCACCAGCACCGACGAGGCGGCCGCGGTCGCCGCGCGGGTCGGCTATCCGGTGCTGGTGCGGCCCTCCTACGTCCTGGGTGGGCGCGCCATGGAGATCGTCTACGACGAGGGGTCGCTGCGGGGCTACTTCCACAAGGCGGCGCGGGTCGCGCCCGATCACCCGGTGCTCATCGACCGCTTCCTCGAGGACGCCTTCGAAGCCGACGTCGACGCGATCGGCGACGGCACCCAGTGCGTGATCGGCGGCGTCATGCAGCACATCGAGGATGCGGGCATCCACT
This sequence comes from Gemmatimonadota bacterium, assembly GCA_041476105.1. Classification (GTDB taxonomy): domain Bacteria; phylum Gemmatimonadota; class Gemmatimonadetes; order Gemmatimonadales; family JACORV01; genus DASXPG01. Next base: position 11,936 of record JBGOSS010000078.1, on the reverse strand, counting down.
CCGGCGACTCGGCGTGCGTGCTGCCCCCCTTCCTCATCGGCGAAGATCAGATCGAGACGATGCGGCGGCACACCCGGGCCCTCGCCGAGGCGCTGGGCGTGGTCGGGCTGATCAACGTGCAGTTCGCCATCAAGGACGGCACGGTGTACTGCCTCGAGGTCAATCCGCGCGGCTCGCGCACCATTCCATTCGTGTCCAAGGCCACCGGCGTGTCGCTGGCGAAGCTGGCCGCCGGCGTCATGGTCGGCCGCACCCTCCAGGAGCTGGGCTTCACCGAGGAGGTCGAGCCGCCCGGCGTCGCCGTGAAGGAGGCGGTTTTCCCCTTCACCAAGCTGCCGGGGGTGGACTCGCTCCTCGGGCCGGAGATGCGGTCGACGGGCGAGGTGATGGGCATGGCGGATTCGTTCGGGTGGGCCTTTGCGAAGGCGCAGATCGCCGCCGACGGCGCGCTGCCCCTCGAGGGCGCGATCATGGTCACGGTCAACGACCGCGACAAGCCCACCGTGACACCGATCGTTTCGCGCTTCCAGGGGATGGGCTTCCGCATCTACGCGACGGAGGGCACGGCGCGCTATCTGTCGAAGCGCGGCGTGCCGTGCGAGCGGATTCTCAAGGTGTGGGAAGGCCGTCCCAATGCGGTTGACCTTATCGTGGCGGGCAAGGTGCAGCTTCTCATCAATACGCCGCTGGGCAAGTTCTCCCAGCGCGACGACTACGAGCTCCGGCGCGCGGCGCTGATGCACCGGGTGCCCTATACCACCACCATGTCGGCGGCCTCGGCCGCCTGCGACGCGATCATCGCGCTGAAAAGCTCGCGCGGTGACGTGCTCTCGATGCAGGAACGCTACGAGCGGCATCTCCGCCCCAGCGTCCCGGTGTCCTGATGGCGAGCGCCAAGAAGAAGGGCAAGGGCGCCGCGAAGCCGGCGGCGAAGAAGCCGGCGGCGAAAAAGGTGACGAGCGCGCCGGTGAAGCGCGCCAAGGCGCCGCCCGCCGCGAGCAAGCCGGCCGCGCCCACCGCGGCGCGCCCCCTCGCCAAGCCGGCGGGAGCCAGGCCGGCCACGGCGCCGGCCCCCGCGACGCCGGTCGCCGGCGCCAAGGCCGCCCGGCCCCCCAAGGCGAGCACCAAGCGGGTCCCCTCCGGCCCGCCGCTCCCGGCCTTCCCCTCGCTCCCCGGCGCGGTGAAGTACGAGGAGCCGCTGGCCAAGCATACCACCTTCCGCATCGGCGGCCCGGCGCGCATCCTGTTCACGCCCGCCAGCGCCGAGGCGGTGGCCGAAGCGGTCGCGTGGGCGAAGGCCAAGGGTGTCCCATGGATGATCCTCGGCCTCGGCTCGAACGTCCTGATCCGCGACGGCGGGTTCCCGGGCATCGTCGTCAAGATCGGCAAGGGGCTCGATCAGGTGGCGGCCAAGGCCACGGTGTGGAAGGTGGGCGCCGGCCTGCCGACGCCGCTCCTGGCGCGCCGCACCGCCGACGCCGGGCTGGCGGGCGTCCAGCGCCTGGTCGGCGTCCCCGGCACCGTCGGCGGCGGCGTCTTCATGAACGCCGGCGCGCACGGCCAGGAGTTCGCCACGGTGGTGCAGTCGGTCACGCTGCTCACCCCCAAGGGCGAGTTCGAGGAGCGGCCCCGCAAGGCGGTGTCGTTCAGCTACCGCCGCAGCGGGCTCGAGGGCCACGTGGTGCTGGGCTGCACCCTGAAGCTGGAAGAGCAGCACCCCGATCGCGTGAAGGCCGACCTGGCGATGCTGCTCAAGAAGCGCCGGGAGGGCACACCCTTCGACCAGCCCTGCTGCGGCAGCGTCTTCAAGAATCCCGACGTGATGACGGCGGGACGCCTGATCGAGAAGTGCGGCCTCAAGGGCCGGCGGGTGGGCGGCGCCGAGATCTCGGCGATGCACGCCAACTACATCGTGAACAAGGGCGGCGCGTCGGCGGACGACGTGCTGAAGCTCATCGACATCGCCCGCACCGCGGTCTTCAAGGAATTCGGGCTCGAGCTGGAGCTTGAGGTCAAGGTGCTCGGAGGGGCGAAGTGAGCGACTACTACGTGCACCCCTCGTCGTTCGTGGACGAGGGCGCCGTGGTGGGGAAGGGCACCAAGGTCTGGCATTTCTGCCACGTCCTGCCGGGCGCGGTCATCGGCGAACGCTGCAACATCGGCCAGAACTGCGTGATCATGCCGGGCGTGAAACTCGGCAACAACGTGAAAATGCAGAACAACGTGTCGGTCTACGAAGGCGTGGAGCTGGAAGACGACGTCTTCTGCGGGCCGTCGATGGTCTTCACCAACGTGGGGACCCCCCGCAGCCACGTGAACCGGCGGGGCGAATACGAGCGGACCCTCGTCAAGCGCGGCGCGAGCATCGGCGCGAACGCCACCGTCGTGTGCGGCAACACCCTGGGGCGGTACAGCTTCGTGGGCGCCGGCGCGGTGGTGACGAAGGACGTCAAGGACTTCGCGCTGGTGGTCGGCAACCCGGCCCGGCAGATCGGCTGGATGTGTCAGTGTGGCGAGCGCCTGGCGGTCTCGAAAGGCACCGGCACCTGCGAACGCTGCGGCACCCGCTATCAGGAACAGAACGGAGTGCTGACCACGCAATGAACGTGCCGATCCTCGATCTCAAGGCGCAGCACGCCACCATTCGCGACGCCCTGATGCAGAAGGTCCTGCCGGTCATCGAGGGCCAGACCTTCATCCTCGGCCAGCCGGTGCTGGATCTCGAGGCGCAGGTGGCGGCGCTGTCGCACGCCCGGTACGGGATCGGCTGCGCCAGCGGAACCGACGGCCTGCTGCTGCCCCTCAAGGCGCTGGACCTCAAGCCCGGCGACGAGGTGATCACGACCCCGTTCACCTTCTTCGCGACGGCCGGCGCGATCCACAACGCGGGCGGCACGTCGGTGTTCGTGGACATCGACGCCGCGACCTGCAACATCGATCCGGCCGCGGTGGCCGCGGCGCTCACGCCCCGCACCCGGGCAATCGTCCCGGTGCACCTGTACGGCCAGATGGCCGCGATGGAGGAGCTGCTGAAGCTGGCCCGGAAGCACGGGCTCGCCATCATCGAGGACGCCTGCCAGTCCATCGGCGCGCGGCGCGCGATCGACGGCGAGTGGCGCATCGCGGGCGAGCTGGGCACCGCGACGAGCTTCTCGTTCTTCCCCTCCAAGAACCTCGGCGCCTGGGGCGACGCGGGGATGATCGTCACCTCGGACCAGAAGATGGAGCAGCGGGTCCGTCGGCTGCGCACCCACGGCGGCAGCAAGATGTACCACCACGACGAGGTGGGCCTCAATTCGCGCCTCGACACGCTTCAGGCGGCGGTGCTCCTCGCCAAGCTGCCTTTCCTCCAGCAGTGGAGCGCGGCGCGGCGCGCCAACGCGGCGTGGTACAACGCGCAGCTCGCCGGCGTCGGGGGCGTCGAGACGCCGGTCACCGACGCGGCCAACGAGCACATCTTCCATCAGTACGTGATCCAGGCCGACCGGCGCGACGCGCTCCAGGCGCACCTCAAGGCCCGGGACATCGGCACGGCGATCTACTACCCGCTGCCGCTGCACCTCCAGCCGTGCTTCGGCTACCTGGGCTACCGGGCCGGCCAGCTGCCGGTGAGCGAGGCCGCGTGCGGCCGCGTGCTGGCGCTTCCGGTGTACCCGGAGATGACGGAGGCGCAGAAGGCGCACGTGGTCGGCGCCATCAAGTCGTTCTACGGCGCATGAGCCGCCTGAAGATCGGCGTCATCGGCGCGGGCAGCTGGGGGCGCAATCACGTGCGTACCCTGGCGACGATGGCGGGATGCGAGCTGGTGGCCGTGTGCGACACGTCGGCGGCGACCCGCGAGCAGCTGGGCCGCCAGTTTCCGGCGGTGACGGTGACCGCCGACGCCGGGACCCTGCTGGGGCTCGTCGAGGCCGTCGTGATCGCGACGCCCGCCACGACGCACGCCGGCCTGGCGCGCCAGGCCATTGCGGCAGGCATCCCGGCCCTGATCGAGAAGCCGTTCGCGCTGTCGGTCCGCGACGCCGAGGATGTCGCCGCCGCCGCGGCGCGGGCCGGCGTGCCGGTGATGGCGGGCCACCTGCTCGAGTACCATCCGGTGGTGGAGCGGCTGCGCGAGCTGATCGTCTCGGGGGCGCTGGGCCAGGTCTACTATCTCTACGGCCAGCGCGTGAACCTCGGCCAGGTGCGGCCGGACGAGAACGCGCTCTGGAGTTTCGGGCCCCACGACGTGAGCGTCGCCCTGTTCCTGATGGGCGCGGCGCCGGTGTCGGTGACCGCGTCGGGCCGCAGTTACCTCCAGCCCGGGATCGAGGACGTGGTGTTCCTGACCATGGAGTTCGCCTCGGGCGTGATGGCGCACGTGCAGCTGTCGTGGCTCGACCCGCACAAGGAGCGCAAGCTGACGGTCGTCGGATCGCGCCAGATGGCGGTGTTCGACGACATGCAGCCGCGCGAGAAGCTGCGGCTGTACGACAAGGGGGTCGACCGCCCGCCCGAGTACCGCTCGTACGGCGAGTCCCTCCAGATCCGGGAAGGCGACATCTTCATCCCGCGGGTGCCCAACATCGAGCCGCTGGCGGCCGAGCTGGGGCACTTCCTGGCGGTCGCGCGGCGCGAAGTCCCGGCGCGCAGCGACGCGGCCGACGGCGTGCGGGTGGTGCGGGTACTGGCTGCCGCCAGTGAATCTCTCCGGCAACACGGACAACCCATTGGAGTGTCGGCGTGACGATTGACTACGCGCAGCAGCTGAAGGACCGGGCCCACAACCGGACCGCGGTGGTGGGGATCGTGGGCCTCGGCTACGTCGGCCTGCCGCTGGCCATGGAGATGGCGGATGCCGGCTTCACGGTGGTTGGCTTCGACGTCAGCTCCCGGGTCGTGAACCTGCTGAACGCCGGCACCTCGCACGTGCAGGACGTGCCGTCGCCCCGCCTCGCCAAGGCGGTCAAGGCGGGCAAGTTCGCGGCCACGACCGACCTGTCGCGGATGCGGGAGCCCGATTGCATCGCGATCGCGGTGCCGACGCCGCTGTCCAAGACGCGCGACCCCGACGTGTCCTACATCGTCGCCGCCACCGACAGCGTGGCGAAGTCGCTGCGCGCCGGGCAGCTGATCATCCTGGAGAGCACCACCTACCCGGGGACCACCCGCGAGCTGATGCTGCCGGCCCTGGAGAAGGGCGGCCTCACCGTGGGGAAGGACTTCTTCCTCGCCTTCAGCCCCGAGCGCGTGGATCCGGGCAACCCGAAGTACGGCACCCGCAACACCCCGAAGGTGGTGGGCGGCATCACCCCCGCGTGCACCGAGGTCGCGGTCGCGCTCTACGCCCCCGCGATCGAGACCCTGGTACCGGTCAGCTCGCCCGAGGCCGCCGAGCTGGTCAAGTTGCTCGAGAACACCTTCCGCTCGGTGAACATCGGCATGGTCAACGAGATGGCGATCGTGTGCGACAAGCTGGGCGTGGACGTCTGGGAGGTCATCAACGCGGCCGCCACCAAGCCCTTCGGCTTCATGAAGTTCACGCCGGGCCCGGGCGTGGGCGGGCACTGCATCCCGCTCGACCCGCATTACCTCGCCTGGAAGATGCGCACCCTCAACTACCGCACCCGGTTCATCGAGCTGGCCGGCGAGATCAACGCCGAGATGCCGGAGTACTGGGTGTCGCGCGTCACCACGGTCCTGAACGACGCCGCCAAGTCGGTGCGCGGCGCGGTGGTGCTGATCCTGGGCGTGGCGTACAAGAAGGACATCGACGACGTCCGGGAGAGCCCGGCGCTCGACATCATCCGGCTCCTCGAGCAGATGGGCGCGACCCTGCTGTACCACGATCCGCACATCGCCGAGCTGCATGAGGACGGGATCGCCCTGCGGTCCACGCCGCTCACGGTCGAGACGGTGCGCCGCGCCGACATCGTGGTGCTGGTGACGGATCACACCGCCTTCGACTACGCGATGATCGCGCGCGAAGCGCGGGCCCTGGTCGACACGCGGCACGCCGTCGCCGACCGCCAGCGGGCCCTGAAGTAGCGCATTGCGGGTCGCCGTCACCGGAGCGGGCGGCCTCCTGGGGGCCACGCTGGTGCCCCTGTGGCGGCGGGCGGGCGCCGACGTGGTCGCCTGGTCCCGCGCCGACCTCGACGTGACCGACGCCGCTCAGGTGCGCGAGGCGGTCGCCTCGGTGGGAGCGTCGGCGGTGGTGCATTGCGCCGCGTGGACCGCGGTGGACGACGCCGAGACTGCCGAGGCGGAGGCGATGCGCGTGAACCGGGATGGCGCGGCCGCGGTGGCCGAGGCCACGGCCGCGGCCGGCGCCACGCTGGCGCACATCAGCACCGACTACGTCTTCGACGGCCGGGCCTCCGTCCCGATCACGCCCGGGGCCGCGCCGGCGCCGCTGGGCGCCTACGCGCGCAGCAAGGCCGCGGGCGAAGAGGCGGTGCGCGCCGCCGGGGGCGACTGGCTGATCGTGCGGACCGGCTGGATGTACGGGCCGACGGGCCCGAACTTCGTGGACGCGATGCGCCGCTCGGCCTCCCGGGCGCGGGCCGTCCGGGTGGTCGACGATCAGGTCGGGGCGCCGACGTCGGCGCGGCTGGTCGCCGATGCGCTGTGGGGCCTGCTGGCCGCGCGCGCGCGCGGCGCCTGGCACGTGGCCGCCGCCGGCGAGACCACCTGGTACGGCGTGGCGCGCGCGGTCTACGAGGATGCGCAGGCCGATCCGGCGCTGGTGACGCCGTGCACCACGGCGGCGTTGGGGCGGCCGGCCCCCCGCCCGGCCTGGGCGGTGCTCGATTGCCGCGAAACGGAGCGGCTGCTGGGCGCGCCGATGCCCGGTTGGCGCGAGCAACTGCGCCACTACATGCGGCACGGCGCCCTGGACGAGGGGCTGGCCCCGGTGGTCGCGTGAAGGGCGTCGTCCTGGCCGGCGGCCTGGGCTCGCGCCTGGCGCCGATGACGCGGGTGACCAACAAGCACCTGCTGCCGGTCTACGACCGCCCGATGATCTTCTATCCGCTGCGCACCCTGGTGGACGCCGGGATCAGCGAGATCCTCCTGGTGACGGGCGGCGGCAATGCCGGAGATTTTCTCCGGCTGCTGGGCAACGGCCACGAGTTCGGGCTGCGCCACCTGCACTACACCTACCAGGAGGGCGAGGGCGGGATCGCCGACGCGCTCGCTCTGGCCGAGGATTTCGCGGACGGCGAACCGGTGTGCGTGATCCTGGGCGACAACCTGCTGCAGCGATCCATCCGGCCGCACGTGGAGCGCTACGCGGGGAAGGGCGCCACGATTCTCCTGAAGGAGGTCCCCGATCCCGAGCGCTTCGGCGTGCCGGTCTTCGAGGGCGGCCGGATCGTGGCGATCGAGGAAAAGCCGGCGGTGCCCCGGTCCCGCTTCGCCGTCATCGGCGTGTACTTCTACGACGCGCGGGTGTTCGAGATCATCCGCGGGCTCACCCCGTCGGAGCGTGGCGAGCTGGAGATCACCGATGTGAACAACCGGTACCTGTCGTGGGGCGCGCTGGCGCACGAGACGATCGAGGGCTGGTGGACCGACGCCGGCACCGTGGAGAGCCTCTATCGCGCCGCCACCCTGGTGGCCGCGGAGCGGAAGGCGGGACGATGACGCGCTACCAGGCGCCGGCGAAGCGCCCCATCGACGGCGTGACCACGAAGCAGCTGACGGTCCACGCCGACGAGCGGGGCCGCCTCATGGAGATGCTGCGCGCCGACGATCCGTTTTTCGCGCAGTTCGGCCAGGCGTACCTGACCACCGCCTACCCCGGTGCCGTGAAGGCCTGGCACTACCACGAACGCCAGGTGGATCACTTCACCTGCGTGCGCGGCATGATGAAGGTCGTGCTCTACGATGACCGGCCCGGCTCGCCGACGCGCGGCACCGTGAACGAGTTCTTCATCGGCGATCACAACCCGATGCTGGTGCGCATCCCGGCCGGCGTCTACCACGGCTTCAAGTGCATCTCGGAGCACGAGGCCTTGATCGTCAACGTGCCCACCGAGGTGTACCGGTACGACCAGCCCGACGAGTTCCGGATCGACGCGCACGACCCGGCGATCCCGTACGACTGGTCGCGCAAGGACGGCTGAGGTGAACCTGCTGGTCACCGGCGGCCTGGGCTTCATCGGCTCGAACTTCGTGCGCCTGCTCCTCGCCGAGCGGCCCCAGTGGCGCGTGGTGAACCTCGACGCGGTGACCTACGCCGGCAACCCGGCCAACCTGGCCGACGTCGCCTCCGACCCGCGGTACCGGTTCGTGAAAGGGGACATCGCGGACCGCGACGCGGTGGCCGGCATCCTGGCGCAGGGGTGCGACGCCGTGGTGAACTTCGCGGCGGAATCCCACGTCGACCGCTCGATCCTCTCGGCCGCGCCGTTCGCGCAGACCAACATCCTGGGCGTTCTGGCGCTGCTGGAGGCGATCCGGGGAACGCGGGGATGCCGCCTGGTGCAGGTGTCGACCGACGAGGTCTACGGCGCCCTGGAGCCCGGCGCGGCGCCCTTCACCGAGGCGACGCCGCTCGATCCGACCAGCCCCTATGCCGCGACCAAGGCCGGGGCGGACCACCTGGCGCTGGCGTTCCAGCGCACCTACGGGATGGACCTGGTGGTGACGCGATGCTCGAATAACTACGGCCCGTTCCAGTTTCCGGAGAAGCTCATTCCCCTGATGATCACCAACGCCCTGGAGGGGAAAGCGCTGCCGGTCTACGGTGACGGACACCAGGTCCGGGACTGGATCCACGTCGAGGACCACTGTCGCGGCGTGCTGGCCGCGCTGGAGCACGGCGCGAGCGGGACGGTCTACAACTTCGGCGGCGAGGCGGAGCGCGAAAACATCGAGATCGTGCGCCGCATCGTGGCGATCCTGGGCGTGCCGGTGTCGTTGATCACCCACGTCACCGACCGCCCGGCCCATGACCGCCGCTACGCGATGGACGCCCGCCGGGCGCGGCAGGCGCTGGGCTGGACGCCACGCTGGGGCTTGGAGGACGGGCTCGCGGCGACGGTGCGCTGGTACGCGGCGCACGAGGCCTGGTGGCGCGCCGTGAAGGACGGCAGCTATCGGCAGTTCTACCACACCTGGTACGGGGAGCGGACGGCATGAAGGTCGCGGTCATCGGCACGGGGTACGTGGGGCTCGTGATCGGCGCGGGGCTGGCGGAGACCGGCAACGACGTGATCTGCGCGGACGTGGATGCCGGCAAGGTCGCGCGCCTGCGGGCCGGCGAGATCCCGATCTACGAGCCCGGCCTCGCGCCGCTGGTGACCCGCAACCAGGTCGAGGGAAGGCTCGCCTTCACGACCGACGTCGGCGAGGCGGTCGGTGTGAGCGAGATCGTGTTCATCGCCGTCGGTACGCCCCAGGACGAGGACGGCTCGGCCGACCTGCGGCACGTGCTCGAGGTCGCCGACACCATCGGCCGCCACATGAACGGGCCGAAGGTGGTCGTCACCAAGAGCACGGTGCCGGTGGGCACGGCCGAGAAGGTGCGGGCCGCCATCGCCGCGCGCACCGGCCAGGCCTTCTACGTCGCCTCCAACCCCGAGTTCCTGAAGGAGGGGGCGGCGGTCCAGGACTTCATGAAGCCCGATCGCGTGGTGGTCGGCGTGGACCACCCCGAAGCCCAGCGCATGCTGGGGGAGCTGTACGAACCGTTCGTGCGGCAGGGCAACCCGATCCTGTTCATGGACATTCCTTCGGCGGAAATGACGAAGTACGCCGCCAACGCGATGCTGGCGGCCCGCATCACCATCATGAACCAGTTCGCCAACCTGTGCGAGCGCGTCGGCGCCGACGTCCGGAGCGTGCGGATGGGGATCGGCAGCGACGAGCGGATCGGCAAGTACTTCCTCCACCCGGGGCCGGGCTACGGGGGCTCCTGCTTTCCCAAGGACGTGAAGGCGCTGGCCGCGACGGGCCGCCAGGTGGGGTGCCCGCTGGAGGTGCTGGAGGCGGTGGACCGCGCCAACGAGGCCCAGAAACGGGTGCCCTTCGACAAGCTGAAGCGGGCGCTGGGCGACGTGCGGGGCGCGAAGGTGGCGGTCTGGGGGCTGGCCTTCAAGGCCCAGACCGACGACATGCGCGAGGCGGCCTCCCTGGTGCTGGTCGAGCGGGTCCTGGCCGAGGGCGGGTCGCTGGTGCTGCACGATCCGGAGGCCATGCAGGAGGCGCGGCGCCGGTTCGGCGACGATGTGGGCTACGCCCAGCACCGCTACGACGCCCTCGACGGCGCCGACGCCCTGGTGGTGCTGACCGAGTGGCAGGAGTACCGGGTCCTCGATCTCGACGTCATGACCGGCCGGATGCGGCGGGCCGTGCTGATCGACGCCCGGAACCTCTACGACCCCGCGCGCCTGCGCGCCCACGGCTTCACCTACGACTCGATCGGACGTTCCTGATGCGGGTGCTGATCACCGGCGTCGCCGGATTCCTGGGTTCCCACCTCGCCGACCGGTTCCTGGCCGACGGCCACGAGGTCGTCGGGATGGACAACTTCATCACCGGGCGGCCCGACAACATCGCGCACCTGTTGGGGAATCCGCGGTTCGCCTTTCACCAGGTGGACGTCACCAATTTCATCTTCGTGGCCGGCCCCCTCGACGGGGTCCTCCACTTCGCGTCGCCGGCCAGCCCGCGCGACTACCTGGAGCTGCCGATCCAAACGCTCAAGGTCGGCTCCCTGGGCACCCACAAGGCGCTGGGCCTCGCGATGGCGAAGAAGGCGCGGTTCCTCCTGGCCTCCACCTCGGAGGTGTACGGGGATCCGCTGGTGCATCCACAACCCGAGTCGTACTGGGGCAACGTGAACCCGGTCGGCCCGCGCGGCGTGTACGACGAGGCCAAGCGCTTCGCCGAAGCGATGACGATGGCATACCACCGCCATCATGCGGTGGACACCCGCATCGTGCGCATCTTCAATACGTACGGGCCCCGGATGCGGCACGACGACGGGCGCGTAGTCTCCAACTTCATCGCCCAGGCGCTGGCCGGCGCGCCCCTGACGGTGTACGGCGACGGGGGCCAGTCACGCTCCTTCACCTACGTCGACGATCTCGTCGAGGGCATCACCCGGCTCTTCCACCGCGGGACGGCCGACCCGACCAATATCGGCAACGACACCGAGTTCACGGTGCGGCAGCTGGCCGATCAGGTGCTGCGGCTCACCGGCTCGAAGTCCACCATCGTGCGCGAGCCGCTGCCGGTGGACGACCCCAAGGTCCGGCAGCCGGACCTGACCAGGGCCCGCACCACGTTGGGCTGGAGCCCTACGGTGCCGCTCGAGCAGGGACTCAAGAGCACCATCGCCTACTTTCGCAGCGAGCGCGCGTGAGCCGGCGCACCCGGTACGAGGAGATCCATGGACGCCAGACCTGACCATCTCGTGAAGAACGCCCGCGACCGCCTCGATGCGGGCGATGCGTACGCGGCGATTCACCTGCTGACCGAGCTCGTCACGGCGGGGCAGGCGTACGCCGACGCGCACAACCTGCTCGGGTTGGCGCACGCCATGGTGGGCCAGAAGGCCGAGGCGCTGGCCGAGTTCGATCTCTCGCTGCGCTTGAACCCCCGCTATGTCGACGCCCAGCTCAACCGCGCCGTCACGCTGAGCGACCTGGGCCGCGGCGACGAGGCGGCGGCGGCCTTCGCCGAAGCGCAGAAGCTGGGCGCCATCGACCACACCGGCTTCTCCGCCCCCGCCGCCTCCCAGCTGGCGAACCTGCACGCGGGCCTCGCCGATGCCTACCTGGAGGCGGGGGGACGCGCGCAGGCCATCGAGCAGTTCGAGGCGGCGGCCAAGCTGCGCCCCGAATTCCTGGACCTGCGCTATCGCCTGGCGCGGCTCTATCTCGACGTGGGGCGGCTCGAGCCGGCCCGCGACGAGCTGCGGTCGATCACGGCGCGCCGCCCGGCCT
>JBGOSS010000077.1:0-14157 GCA_041476105.1 Gemmatimonadota bacterium | reverse complement strand
GCGCGCACCGAGATCGGGGCGCAGGTAGGCATCGATCGTTTCGTCGTCGTTCACCCCCCAGCCATGGGTGGTGGACTCGCCCAGGAGGACGACGCGCACCGTGCCGGCCGGCTTGGGGACGGCCACGACCGGCCCCCGCCAGCCCGCTGCATTTTCGGTGGCGCGCGTGTTGCCCGGGTATGGAAACACCGCGAGCGGCCGGGGGCGATACCCAAAGCGGCCGTGCGGCTCGACCTTGACGTTGTAGGGATCCCAGGCCGACAGCTGGCGCGCGATCGGATTGTTGCTCCGCGCAAAGAGGCGCAGCGCGCCCTCTGCCAGCCCGATCGCGACGAGCAGGCCAGTCAGGAACAGCAGGATGCCGGTGACGCGAGGCCGCGTCACGGTTTGGGCCGGGCGGCCTGACGGCTGCGGCTCTGGGACGGCCGAGCGTGATAGTAGAGGAGGGTGTTGATGATGAGGATCGTATAGAGCCAGTGGACGTCGAAAATCTGATTGTAAAACAGACCGGTGGTCAGGAACCCGATGAGGGCGACCTCCAGCCCGAGCGAGAGTGGATGCAGATCGAGCCGGCCGTTACATCGCTCGGCCCAGGCCTCCTGGAACGCCTTCCGGCGCAACGCCGCGTTGCGGATGAAGAAGTCCGCCAGCATCCAGATGAAGATGGCGGAGCCCACCGTCCCGTACTCGCACAGGATCTGGAAGAAGGTCGAGTGCAGCTGCCGGTCGTAGAGCCGGCCCGGGTTCTCGTCATACCCGCCGCCGGTATCTCCGACCTTGAAAGCCTGGGCCGCGTAGGGCCCGAAGTTGTTCGCGCCCACGCCCACGATGGGGTGCTCCATGTACTCGCGCCGGGCCAGGGCCCACAGCACCTCGCGGTCGTCCCGCGTGCCGTCCTTGTTGCCGACGACCGTCGCCATCTCGGTGAAGAAGTTGTTGCCCTCTTCGCTGCGACCGCTGCTCCCGAACACCGTCCCGGCGATCCCCAGGCCCACCACACCGACCAGGAGAGCCCCGATCGCCTTGAGCTTGTGACGGCTGCGCAACACGATCCACAGCATGACAAAACCGCCCGCGAGTACCGCGCCCCGGGCGAACGACGAGACCATGCCCGTCAGGCATCCCAGCGAAACGAGGAACGCCAGGTTGCGCTCTTTCTTGTATGGCGTGGCCAGCCCGAAGTAGTAGCAGGATCCGATCCCGATGACCATCAACGGCCCGTAGCCGTCGTAGTTGCCCAGGCTGGGATGCCACCACACCTTCCCTTCCGCCACGCCCAGCACCACCCACCAGATGTACGAGTACATCATCTGGCCGGCGATGATGGGCACGGTGAGAGGCACATTGCGCAGCAGAGCGAGCGAGCCGATGCCCAGGACGTAGAACGCGACCAGGGACTTCGCCACGTTGACCGCATAGGGCCGGGCGTACGCCAGCGGGATAACGAACAGCGTGAACAGGATGAACGCCATGAGCGGCGGGAACCAGGCGCGCGGGGGATGCACCGCGACCACGCAGAGCATCACGAGGAAGAGCAGCGTGGAAACCCGGGTGAACGCGCCGAAGGTCATGGAGGCGATCCACCACTGCGGATCGCACAGGACGACGAACCACATCAGGTAGACGAACCACACCGTCGGCGTCGGCTTGGAGGGCGGGAGTATCGACCAGGGCTTGACGCGCATCGGCCCCCGCGCGCGCGACGGGGCGACGCGGGTCGGAACCGGGAGGGCGGGGGTCTGGGTCAGGAGCGGGCCTCGGCTTCGGGTACAGGCGGCGATCGTCGGGCACCGGCCCTCCGCTCGCTCGGTAAAAAGATATCATATCTCCGTGCAAGGGGCGTGCTGGGAGGTCGATGCGTCCGAAAACGATGCGTCAACGCAACACGCCGGAGAAGCAGCTTGGCAGCCACGCCTGTAATACACCGCCCCACATGGACTTGCATCGTCAGTTAGCAGGCGCGAAGCTTGCTCAATGTACGGCGTTCGCCTCAACCGCCGCCCCCATCGAGTGGAGCGGTTGAGACGGGCGCGGATTACTTTTGTTGGGACGCTACAACAGTCCTCACCATTCAGCGATTCACGGGTGAAACGCCAATGCAAGATCTCGCAGCCGAACAGAAGTTCTACGCTGACCTGTTCGCCAGGAACCCCGAGAACGAGCACATCACTTCGGGCTACGATGAGCTGCACGAGCTGGCCCTGCCGACGCCGCCCAATGGAACGGTCATCGACATCGGTTGCGGGACCGGGTCGCACACGGTGCGGCTGGCCCGGCGCGGATGCGACGTGGTCGCCATGGACCTCACGCGCGAAGGAGTGAAGGCCGCGCGCGCGCGGCTGGCGCGCGAGAACCTGCGCGGCCGGTTCGTGGTCGGCGATGCCGAGAACCTGCCATTTCGCGACGGCTCGGCGGCGGTGGCCTGGACCTTTCTGTTGCTCCACCACTTTCCCCGGCTCGACCGGCTGCCGCAGGAGCTGGCGCGGATCACACGCGACAAAGTGGTTGCCCTCGAGCCGAACGCGCAGAACGCCCTGACCTGGCTCTTCAACAACGTCGTCAACCGATTCGTCGGGACCGAGGCGATGACGCCGAACCAGCGCGCGCTGTGGCCCGGTTCGCTGTCGCGCTCGTTCGCGCGCGTGGGTTTTCACATGGAGGTTCTGCACTACGTCGACCGCCGCTGGTCCGACAACCTGGGCTGGATGCGCCGCACCTATGACCTGCTCACCTTCTGGCTGCCGAAGCGCTTCCGGGTCAACAAGTTCCTGGTGATTCTCGAGCGCCGGGCCGCTTGACCGGGAGACCACCGCAAAAGGGTATCCCCTGAATTGGGCACATCCTGGGTGTGCCTCATGTACCACGACATCACGCCGACGCTGGTGTCAGCGGGCGGTGGTCCGGCCCGCTTTGCCGTCCCGGTCGACGAGTTCCGCAGGCAGCTCGATCAGCTTCGCGACCAGGGGTACGCCGCCCGCTCGCTGCGCGGCGCACTCGCCGAACCGGGGCCGCGGACCGTCGCGATTACCTTCGACGACGGGAGCGTCGGCCAGTATGAGCGCGGCTTTCGCGCGCTCGCCGAGCGGGGCATGACGGCGACGTTCTTCGTCACCACGGACTGGATCGGCGGGGCTGGGTACGCAACGTGGGCGCAGCTGCGCGAGATGCGCGCCGCCGGGATGGACGTGCAGTCGCACACCAGGTCGCATCGGTTTCTCGCCGAGCTCGGGGCGGTGGAGTTGCTGGCTGAGCTGCGGGGCGCGAAGGACGCGCTCGATGCCGGCCTGGGGCAGGAGACTGATATGCTGGCGCTCCCCGGCGGGGCGTGGCCGAGACGGCCGCTGCGGCACCTGATCGCCGAGGCCGGCTACCGCGTGGTGGCCACGTCACGGTGGGGCGTCAACAACGTGGCCGGCGCGCGCGGAGTGCCGCCGGTGAAACGATGCACCGTGGCGGGGGTCGCCGGACCGGAGCAATTCGGCCGGATCGTCGCCGCCGACCGGTGGCTGGGCCGCAGCCGGAGGCTGCGCGAGGGCGCGCTGGGCGCGCTCCGGTCCGCGCTGGGGCCGAGCCGGTATGCCGCGTTGCGGCGCGCGTTTTTCGACGCCTTCACGGGCTGACCAGAACTCTCAGCAGGGACGTGGACCGATGTGCGGAATCGTAGGGGCCGTTCGCGCGGGTGGGGCGCCACCGATGGACGAGGCGCGCCTGCTGCAGATGCGCGATGCGATCAGGCACCGGGGCCCCGACGATGCCGGCCACTTCCTCGACGAGGGTGTGGCACTGGGATCCCGGCGGCTCTCGATCATCGACCTCTCCGAGCGCGGCCACATGCCGATGCGCAGCCCCGACGGCCGCTACGTGATCGTGTACAACGGTGAGGTCTACAACTTCCAGGAGCTGCGCAGGCCGCTCGAGGCGCGCGGCTTCACCTTCCGGTCGGGCACCGACACCGAAGTCCTGCTGACGATGTACATCGACGAAGGGCCGGCGATGCTGAGCCGGCTCAACGGCATGTTCGGCCTCGCCATCTGGGACGCCCGGGAGCGCACCCTGTTCGTGGCGCGCGACCGTCTCGGCGTGAAGCCGGTCTACTACGCGCACCACCAGGGCACGCTGTATTTCGCGTCGGAGGAGAAGGCGCTCTTCGCGGGGGGCGTCCCGGCCGAGTTCGACGCGACGCGCTGGCACGAGCTGCTGCGATTCAACTACGTGGCCGGCGAGGCCACCCCCTTCGCCGGCGTGCGCCGCCTCCTGCCCGGCCACTGGATGCGCTGGCGGGACGGGAGCATCGAGATCCGCCGCTGGTGGAATCTCGGCGAGCGCGTGGCCGAGCTGCGAGGCTCGCCGCCCCCGGGGCCGCTGCGCGACTGGTTCCGCGCGACCTTCGATGACGCCGTGGCGCTGCGCCGCATCAGCGACGTACCGGTCGGCGTACTGCTCAGCGGCGGACTGGATTCGAGCAGCGTGGCCTCGTCGCTCGCCGAGCAGGCGGGGGGTGGCGTCGCGAGCTTCACGGTCCGGTTCGAGGAGCCTAAGTACGATGAGGGACCCCTGGCCCGGCTGGTTGCCGACCGCTGGCAGCTGGAGCACCACGAGCTCAAGGTGCCCGTTGCCGATCTGCTCGCCCGGCTCCGCACCTCCAGTTGGTTCAACGACGAGCCGCTGGCCCATTTCAGCGACCTGCACGTGGGGGCGATCTCGGAGTATGCCAAGTCCCGCGTCACCGTCCTCCTGTCGGGCGAAGGATCCGACGAGACGCTCGGCGGATACGTCCGGTACTGGCCGCTCCGGCACCCGTCACTGCTCGCTGCGGCCCGTGCCGTCGTCCCACCGCTGGCCGGGGTGATCAACAACTGGAGACTGCGAAAGCTGCGCCGGATGCTCAGCCTGGGCGGACTCGACGAGATGGTGCTGTTCAACGCGTCCAACATTTTCCCCGACGACCTCGAGGCGCTGGGCGTAGCGCCATCCAGCGGGTTTGCCTTCCGGGAGCAGGTGGTTCGCGAGGCCAAAGAGGTCTATCCGGGCGAGCCCGCGCGCCAGGCGATGTACTCGGACGTACACACGTTCCTGTGCTCGCTCCTCGACCGCAACGACCGCATGACGATGGGTGCCTCGATCGAATGCCGAGTGCCGTTTCTCGACTACCGGCTGGTGGAAGGCCTGGCCGCCCTGCCCTCGTCGGCGCTGCTTCGCGGACGTCGCGGGAAGCGACTGCTGCTCGACGCCGTCGGAGACCGGCTGCCCGAGGGAATCAAGCGCGCCGGCAAGAAGGGCTTCAGCGTGCCCTGGGAGCGTCACCTGCGCGAAGATGCCGACCTCCGCGCGATCCTCTCCGGCCTCGCCGACAACGCCGCGGTGCGCGAGGGTCCGTTCGACACCAGGAAGCTCCGCGGCGTGGTGCGCGATTTCCTGGCCGGCGACCGGCAGCGCGAGCCGCTGGTCGTGGCGCTGTTCATGGTCGCAACCTGGCACGAGTCGTACATGCGCCGACTAGCCGAGCAGCGCACCGGTGCGCCCGCACACCCTCAGCTCGCGGGCTGATACCAGGCGACCGTGGGCGACAAACTTCTCCGCCTCTACCACGCGCTTCCCCCGGCGCTGCGGACGGCGACCGCGACGCTGCGGGGTTACCGCCTGCGGTGGTGGCGATATGGCCAGGATTCCGAGCGCCTGATCGAGGAGGCCCTCGAGCGCGACCGGTGGCCGGCCGCGCGGCTCGCAGCGTGGCAGGATGAGCGCCAGGCGTACGTGCTGCATCGCGCCGCCACCCGCGTGCCCTTCTACCGGGCGCAATGGGATGAACGGCGTCGTCGGGGCGACCGGGTCTCCTTCGAGTACCTCGAGCACTGGCCGCTGCTCCAGAAGGAGCCCCTGCGCGTGGATCCGCAGGCCTTCGTCGCGGATGACTGCTCGGTTCGCCACATGTTCGAGGTCAACACTTCGGGGACCACGGGGAAACCGCTCCTACTCTGGCGTAGCCGCGAGGCGAGTCGGGCCTACTACGCCTTGCTCGAGGCACGCTTCCGCCGCTGGAACGGCGTCAGCTGGCGCCAGGCCTGGGCCATCCTCGGCGGGCAGGCGGTGGTGCCCCCCGGCGCGCAGACGCCGCCGTTTTGGGTGTGGAACCGCGCCATGCACCAGCTCTATCTCTCCGCCAATCACGTCAGCGCGCGCAACGTGGCGGCGTACGTGTCGGCGATGGAGGAGTATGGCGTGGGGCACCTGGTGGCCTACGCCTCGTCCGCGACCGAGCTGGCGCGCCAGTGCCTCGAGGCGGGGCAGTCGTACCGGGGTTTCCGCGTGGTCGTCACCAACGCCGAGCCTCTTTTCCCGGCGCAGCGCGAGGTGATCGGCCGCGCCTTCGGCGCGCCGACCCGGGAGACCTACGGTATGGTCGAGATCGTGGCGGGCGCCAGCGAGTGCCCGTCCGGCAGCACCCACTTGTGGCCCGAGCTGGGACACGTGGAGGTGCTGGACGATCGCGGCGACACTTCGGTTGCTCCGGGCGCGTCGGGCCGCCTGGTCTGCACCGGGCTGGTCAACGCCGACATGCCGCTGATCCGCTACGTGATCGGCGACCGGGGCAGCCTCCCCGCCGACGCGCCCGCCTGCGCGTGCGGTCGCACGCTGCCGTTGATGGGACCCATCGAAGGGCGCACCAACGACATGCTCATCGCACCCGACGGGCGACGCGTCTACTGGCTGAACCCGGTCTTCTACGGGCTGCCGATCCACGAAGCGCAGATCGTGCAGGAGCGCCTCACCGAGGTGCGCGTGAAGTACGTGGCCGTGGCCGGGTTCACCGACGAATCCGCCCGCGTGGTCGTGGAGAGGCTCAAGGCCCGCATGGGTGACGTGGCGGTGGTGCTGGATGCGGTGCCCGAGATCCCGCGCGGTCCCAACGGGAAGTTCCAAGCGGTGGTGTGCCGGATCAGCGACGCGGAGCGTCGGGCGTCTGGCGAGCGGGGTGTCGGGTGACCGCGGCCGGCGCGGCGCCCGCCGCAGCCCCGCCGTGGGGACACGGCGATCCGATCGTCGTCTTCGGCGACGACTGGGGCGGGTACGTCTCCACCATGCAGCATCTCTTCCGCTACATCGCGGTGGAGTACCCCGTGGTGTGGGTCAACGCCATCGGGCACCGACCACCGTCGCTCAATCTCGCCGACGCGCGCCGCGCCATCCAGAAGGTGAAAGCGATGGTCAGGCCGCGCGGGGTGCAGCCGACCTTCGGCCTCACCGGCGGCGGGTTGCCGCGGGCCATCATCGAGCCGCGCGGGGTGCTGCCGTGGCACGGCTTCGGCCCGGTTCACGCCCTCAACACCGCTCTGTTGGTGCGCGCCATCAAGGAGCGCCTGGCTGCGCTGGGCCTGACCCGTCCCCCGGTGCTGGTCACCGGCACGCCGCCCTCCGTCGGCGTCGTCGGCCAGCTCGGCGAGGCCGCCTCGATCTACGTGTGCATGGACGACTTCCTGAACTTCCCGGGCGTCTCGGCGAAGATGATCGCTCCGCTGGAGCGCCGCCTGCTCCAGAAGGTGGACGCGCTGGTCGCCACCGCCGAGAGCCTGACGAAGTCGAAGTTCCCCGCGTCAGGCCAGGCCTTTCATCTTCCGCAGGGCGTGAACTACGACCACTTCTCGACGCCGCGCCCCGAGCCGGCCGAGATGGCGTCCATCCCGCACCCGAGGATCGGATTCGCGGGAACGGTCGGCGGGTGCTGCGACCTCGGCCTGGTCCGCCGCATCGCCGAGACCTACCCGAACTGCTCGGTCGTCCTGGTCGGGCCCATCACGGGGGACCAGGCGGGGATGAACGAGCTCAAGCTGCCCAACGTGCACGTCCTCGGCCTGCGGCCCTACAGCGAGCTCCCGGCGTACGTCCAGGGCTTCGACGTCGGGATCATTCCGTACGTGCTGAACGACTGGACCAAGGCTGTCGACTCACTCAAGATGCTCGAGTATCTGGCCGTGGGGCTGCCGGTGGTCACCAGCGCGATGCCCGAGGCCGCCAAGTACGCCCACATGGTTCGCGTGACCCACGACGACGAGGCCTTCATCCGGGCGGTCGGCGACGCGATCCCGGACAATGCCCCCGCCGCGCGCGCCGCGCGCCAGGCCTTCGCGAGCCAGCACACCTGGAAGAAGCGCGCCGAGGTCCTGCTGGACATCATCGGTCAGCAGGTGGCCCGGCGCCACGGCGTGCGTTGATGCTGAAGCGGCTCAAGCAGGCACTGCTGGGGCTCGCCAGCGCCGCCGGGGTCACGGCGCTGGTGGCGCGCAGCGGCTGGCGGCGCCGGCGGCTGCTGGTGCTCTGCTATCACGGCGTCTCCATCGACGACGAGCACGAATGGAACCCCTCGCTCTTCGTCTCGCGCGAAGTGCTGCGCGAGCGCCTGACGATCCTGAAATCGGGGGGCTACGCCGTGCTCGGCCTCGGCGAGGCGGTGAAGCTCATGCGCGAAGGCCGGCTGCCCCCCGGCGCCGTCACCCTGACCTTTGACGACGGCAACCACGACTTCTACGCCAGCGCCTGGCCGCTGCTAAAGGAGTTCGGGCTGCCGGCAACGGTGTACCTGACGACCTACTACTGCAGGGACCAGCGCGCCGTTTTCGACATGGTGGTTTCCTACGTGCTCTGGAAGGGCCGTGACCGCCGGCTCGACGGTGCCGCCTTCGCGGGCGAGGCGCGCACCTTCGGCCTGGGCTCGTCCGGGGAGCGGCGCGAGGCGTACGACCGCATCCTGGAGCACGCGGCGAAGGCGGGGCTGGACGCGGCGCAGAAGGACGAGCTGGTCCAGCGGCTCGCGGCCCACCTGGGCGTCGATTACGAGCGCATCCGCGCCCAGCGGATCGTCTACCTGATGACGCCGGACGAAGTGAAGGCAGTCGCCACCGCCGGCGTCGAGATCGAGCTCCACTCCCACCGCCACCGCACGCCGGCTGACGAGGACCTGTTTCGACGGGAGATCCGCGAGAACCGCCAGGCGATCGCGGAGATCACCGGCACCGGCGCGGCCAGCCACTTCTGCTATCCCAGCGGGGTGACCGACTCGCACTTCCTGCCCTGGCTGCGCGCCGAAGGGGTGCAGAGCGCCACGACCCTCGAGGTCAGCTTCGCGACCCGCGACCGCGACCCCCTCATGCTCCCGCGCATCATCGATTGCATGACGCTGTCGCGGGGCGAATTCGAGGGCTGGCTCGCGGGCGTATCGGCCTTTCTGCCCCGGCGGAAGTACTGACCCGCCGGCCTCCGCGGGCGCTTTCGGCGGAGCTGCTCCAGCAGCGGACCGCGGAGTTCGAGGAGCGGCTGCGGTCGGCGGCGCCGGACCTCGACGTCCCGGCGTTCGTGGAGCGGTACGGCCGCGCCGTCCGCGCCACGCCCAGCCAGTGGCCGTACTACAGGTTCACCCAGGACGTGTACGATATCGCGGGGGATCTGCGTCGCCGCGGCGGCATTCCCCTGGTCGCCGCGTTCCACCGCTACGTCGTCCTGCGCCAGGTGCCGGAGTCGTGGGCCACGCTGCGCACGCCGCACCTCGCCCCCGCCCTCCCCTGGTTCGAGGACGCGGTCGAGCTGATGCTCGACGACCTCCACACCCTTCCCGACGCGGACCTCGATCTCGGCGCCGATCCCTTCGTGAAGGACCTGGCGGTGGCGTCGCTGCGCCTCTGGGCGCTGGGGGCGGTGACGGTTGAGTTCAGCCTGAAGTTGCCATTGCGGTGGATCGTGCAGGGCGGCGCCGGCCCGCTGCTCTCCGGCATCCACGCCCTGGCGAGGCTGGGCGGACGCTACCCGCTGTACGAAATGCACGCCTATATCCGCCACTACCCGGAGTTCAACGAGCCCGGCTGGGAAGCGATGTACCGGCGCATGGCGGAGCTGATGAAGGCTGATTCGGAAGTGCGCGGCCTCTACGGGGGGACGTGGTTCTGGGACCCGGGCCTGGCGACCGTGAGCCCCAACCTCGCCTATCTGCGGCGACTCCCGCTCAACAACGGCGCGATCTTCGCGCGCATTCCGAGCACGCCGGACACCTTCGCGAACGCGCTGTACAAGTCCGGCCGACGGCGGGAGATGTACGAGGCCGGCACCTACGAGCCCCGCCAGTTCATCATGGTCTGGCCCCGCCAGGCGTTCCTGAAATGGGCCGGCCTCGGTTGAGCCGCCTCAGGGGCAGGCGCCGGCGGGGCGCTGCCTCGTCACCAGGAAGTCGTCGACCCACATCTGCTGTGTCTGCGGCGAGCCGCCCGCGATCGAATTCGAAATCGTCACCGCGTTCAGGGCCAGGATGTTGCTCGAGCGGACGCTGATCCCCGACCAGGTTCCGCGAACCACGCCATCGATGCAGAAGCGCTGGAAGAGATTGCTCTGCCCCACGATGTTCAGGACGATCCAGTACTCCACGTGGTGCCAGGCGGTGGGCAGAATCTCCAGCGGCGTCGTGTACTGAGCTCCCACCGCTGCGCCATCAAGGCCGTAGCACTGGCCCGAGCCGGGCGGCGACTGCGCCATGCCCGGGTAATAGCTGTAGAAATGCGTCGGGCCGGGATTCGCATTGCGCTCCTGCACCACGTCCAGGCTGAAAAAGTCGGTGCCGCCGGGACACACGCCGGCCTTGCCCGTTGCGGACCACTGGTCGTTGGTCTTCGAGCCGTAGACCGTGATCAGCTTGGTCCCGCTCTGCCACCCGGCCTGGAAGCGCACCCACTCGGAAACGTAGATCGAGTCGTACCCGGGCATGAAGAACTTCGTCAGCCAGCCGCCATCGAACCCCAGCGGAAACGTCACCTGGAGGGAGCCTGCACCGGAGTGGAACTGCGTCTGCACGATGGCCTGGTTCCCGGGAGAGCCGCGGTCGTCCCAGATCGCGAAGGAATTCGATTCGAAGCCTTGGAAGAGCAGCGTGTCCACCCTTACGCCGCCGGCCACGGCGACGTTCCCACGCGCGGTATCAGAGACGGTGCCGGCAACGGCCCAGACCTTCGCCGCGCCCGCCGCGGCACCCGCGGTGAAGAGCCCCGCGGAGGAGATCGTGCCGCCGGTCGCTCCCCAAGTGAAGGTTGTTGTGAACGGCGCCGTGCCGGCGAGCGCCGAGGCGCTGAAGCGCAGCGTGTCACCGACCACGAGGTTGAAGGTCGTGGGAGTGACGGCTACGCTGGTCGCGACGGTCGGCGGGCCGCCCCCAGGCGGGGTGTCGGTGGATGAGCTGCAAGCCCCGAGCGCGAGAGCCAGGGCAAGGGCCTTCAGGTTGAATCCATCGTCCGTGAATCTCACGGCGTCCTCCTGGGAACCATCGGCGCCGCAATTGCGGCCATGGGATTCTGCACAGGCGCCGCTCGGAGTGCCAGCCCCGGGGGACCGGGGGAGGCAACAGGGGGAGGATACGGGGTAGGATACCAAGGGGCTGTGACCGGCGGCACCGCAAGGAAGGGACGGCCCGGCTAGCCTTCCTCTGGGACGGGCCACGAGAAGGCACCAATCATGGAGCCTGCCCCCACGACTTCAATTCTGGACGACTGTGGCTGAGGTTGCCCCCTCCCCCCGGGGGGGGCTAACCTTACATGTTCGACCTTCTTCACGCATTCGGAGCGTACCATGCGCGGGAAAAAGCGGTCTGATCTGCACGCCGTGGAACACCCCCTCCTGGTGGACGCCCGCGGGCGTCCGATCCGTGGTGGCCCGATTACCCGGCGTTCGTTCGTCAAGACATCCGGCGGCATCCTGGTCGCGACCGCACTTGGAAGCGCCTGTGCGGGTGCCGACGCGTCGACGCTGGGGACCGTCAAGGTCACCATTACGGGATTGCCGACCGGGCTGCCCGACAATGGGACCGCGGTCATCACCCGGACGGACATCGCGGGTGCCACTCCGATCGACCTCACCATTCCAGCCGGCGTCACGACCGGGGATGTGCAGGTCCCGGCCGGCACCTATCACGTCGTGTATACGCCGCCGTCGGGACTCCAGGTCAATGGCGTCAATGCCTTCGACGTCACGATCGTCGCGTTCGACATCACGGAAGTGACCGTGTCGGTGAGCGCGATCGCGACTTCGGGCACGCTGCACGTCACCGTGACGGGTATCGCTGCGGGCGCCGCAACCGGCGGCATCGCGGTGCTCCAGCGGACCGACCAGACCGCCTCGCCGGTGACCGCGAATGTGCCGCAGGGGGGAGGGGTGGATACCGTCGTTCCGACCGGCACGTACACGGTCACGTACACGCCCCCGAGCGCCCACAGCCTCAACTCCGGGATCACGAACCCCCAGACCGGCAAGGTCGTGACCTCGGGAGCGACGACGACGTGCACCTTCGCGGTGACCGCCAGCACCGGCGGCGCCGGGGTTCCGGGCAACATCAGCAATCACGATTTCGAGAACAACACCTTCGGACCCTACACCGACGGCGGCAACGCCGCCCCACCCGGCTGGACCATCGGGCCCGACGCGGCCAAGGGCAACCTGGCGGTCCACAAGACCACGGGGATCGGCGGCAGCGGCGGCGGCCTCAACATCAATCTCAACGTGGGTAATTTCGCGCTGTACTGCCGGTTCGCGCACAAGCAGGATGCGAACGCCGACAACAACTTCGAGCAGAAGATCTGCCGCTTCCAGGAAGCGGGCTTCGGCGGCACCAACAATCCCGAAATCGTGTGGAACGCGGGCTCGTCGAACAATTTCGGCATCTTCTTCGGGTTCGCCGACGCCTCGCATGTGTACTCGCCGACCCTGAACCTCCCGGCACCCACGCCGAACCAGTATCGCGGCCAGTGGCACTGGTTCGAGATCTTCTTCGACTACACCACCAGCGGCGCGCTCGTCGGGAGGCTGTGGATCGACGACGTGCTCTACATCGACAAGACGATCAACGCCCCCCGGCCCAGCGCCAACCCGTTCCAGACCGCCTTCCTCGGGGGTACCGTCAACAGCAGCACCACACAGTGGGTGCGGCACTACGATCACATCGGCTGGGGCACGAACAAGATGGGTGTGCCGCCGCTGCCCTGACGGGAGCGGGAGTCGAGTCATGCGGGGAGGGCGCAGAGGCCCTCCCCTTTTCACGTCGTCCGACGCCCGCCCACGAGATAGCCGTCGCTGGCCGCCAGCGCCCGGCGCAGGGCTGCCTTGCTTGCGTCGCTGATCACTGCGATGTCATGGGTCGCGGCATCGAAGACCGGCCCCGCCTTCAGGGCCGCCCTGTGACCGGCGAGATAGTCCTCGAGGCTGCACACGACACGCGCGGGCGCGCCGGCGCAAAAGGTGTCCGGCGGCAGGCTGCGCGACACGACCGAATTCGCCTCGACGATGGTTCGCGGCCCGATCTCGACGCCCGAGAGGACGACGGTGCGCGGCCCGAGATGGCACGACTCATGGATCACAACACGGCCCACCCGGCTGGCGTCGAGGTACTCGTTCATCTGGGCGTCGTGAGCCAGGATGTGGCATTCGGCACCGAAGCTGCAGCGGTCGCCGATGCTGATCAGGAAGCAGTGGCTGTCGTCGATGGTTGTCGAATCGGGAAGGTCGACGTCCCCGCCGATGTGCATGCCCAGCGACCGCAGTCGCCGCCACCGGCGTGTCGCGCGGGCCCGCCGCGCCGCGCGCCACAGGGCGACAAACGGCGCCAAGGCAAGGTTCGCCATGGAACGCACCATATTTGATGGTACCATTCACCACGCCCCATCGCGAGGGACGACGTTGCCCGAGGACACTTCGACCACGTACCGATCGATCCTGCTTGTTTCCTACCACTTCGGGGACGGCGCCGGGACCGGCGGCTTGCGCTGGAACGCGATGACGACGGCGCTCGCGAGGCGTGGCTGGGCCGTCGATGTGCTGACGCTGGCACGGGCCCGGGGTGGTCCCGATCCAAGCGCACCGTACGACTTCGACAACGGAGTGCGGGTGTACCCCGTCCCGCAGCCCGAGTGGCCGTTCGTGCCGATGCGGGCGATCCGGCGGCTGATGTCGCGGCGGCGCGACGAGGTTGCGCGCCCAGCCGCCGTGCCCGCCGCGGTACGCCCTGAAGACGTGCAGATCTGGAAGCCGGGCACCCGTTACAGCGCGCTGTTCGAGCTGATGAATGACGTGGCGGCGGCCGAACACTGGATCAGCCGCCTGATCTGGTGCCGCCGCGCTGTTCGGCTCGGTCGGGAG
>JBGOSS010000076.1:0-14337 GCA_041476105.1 Gemmatimonadota bacterium | reverse complement strand
TGCTCGGCGTCGGCGGCCGCTATCGGCAGCTCTACGACCGGCAGTACAAGGTGGAGCTGGACCGCTTCATCAATCCCGGCGAGGACTTCACGCCGGAGCCCGAGGCGGAGCAGGTCAAGGTAGGGGTGAGTCAGAGCCTCTGACGGCCTTCAGGTACTCCACATCCCAGGCCGCGGGTATGCTCTCCCGCGGTGAGTAGGGCCCCGGACGATAGACCCGCGAGCTGATGCCGAGCTGGCTCTGCTCGCAGATGTGCCAGTCCTGCCGGTTGGTCAGGTCCCAGAACTCTTCCGCGTCCTCGATGTGATAGCCCGACGCCCCCGGCGCGTCGGGGTGCACCAACCACTGGCACACCACGCGGCTCTCGGTCGGGCTCTGTGGCCAGACGCGATAGGCGACGGCGTAGTCGGGGTGGAGGCTCAGCATCATGGTCGGGAAGATCGAGTAGTAGTATGCCCGGCGCGCCTCGCCCGCGGGCAACTCGCCCAGCGGGAGCGCGCAGGAGCGGCCGCTCATCGTCGCGCTCTGGTGCGGTGCCTTGATCTCCATGTAGCCACCAAGGAAGGGTCCCTCGACGAGATCGTTGGCGCCGCTGGTGTACGGGAGCTTCGTGGTGAGCTCGGGGTGGATCGTCGGGCAGTGCAGGCACTCGTTGTAGTTCTGGAGGACGAGTTTCCAGTTGGCGTGGACGTCGTACTCGATGCTTCGCACCGTGGTGAGCGAGGCCAGGTCGTACCGCGCGAACCGGCCGAGCAGCGGCGCGAACGCCCGGTCGAAGGGCTCCGGCTCCACCGCGAGATTGATGAAGAGGAAGCCCTCCCAGGTCTCCAGCGCGACCTGGTGCAGGGGATAGTCCCGCTTCTCGAAGCCCTGGACCTCGCTCATGTGCGGCGCCCCGATGAGGCGGCCGTCCAGCGCGTAGGTCCACGCATGGTAGGGACACTGGATCGTCTCGGAGAGGTGTCCCCGCGCCGCCTCGCAGAGGCGCGTCCCCCGGTGCCGGCACACGTTGTAGAACGCCCGCAGCGCACCCGATTGGTCCCGCAACACGATGACACTTTCGCCCGCGACGCTCGCCAGGAGATAGTCGCCCGGTTGGGCGAGCGCCTCGACGCGGCCGGCGCAGATCC
Source organism: Gemmatimonadota bacterium (assembly GCA_041476105.1). Taxonomy (GTDB): domain Bacteria; phylum Gemmatimonadota; class Gemmatimonadetes; order Gemmatimonadales; family JACORV01; genus DASXPG01. The sequence goes on along the minus strand of JBGOSS010000076.1, from coordinate 13,207 downwards.
AGCGGCGCGCGAAGATCTTCTCGGCCTCTTCGGCGAAGACCTCCGGCGAGGTGTAGTAGCGCCCCGGCATGGTACGCGCCCCCTGGCGGTACGACTCGGTGGTCTTGCGGAAGGTGGTCATCGGCCGGCGTCCTCCAGGATCTGCCGCGCGGCGAGGCGTCCGGCGCCGCCGGCGATCGCGCCACCCGGGTGCGCGCCCGAGCCGCACAGGTAGAGGCCCCGGACCGGCGTGCGATACCGGCTCCAGCCGGGGATCGGGCGCATGAACAGGATCTGGTCGAGCGTCAGCTCGCCGTGATAGGCGTGGCCCCCGGTCCAGCCGTACCGCGCCTCCAGATCGCGCGGCGTCTCGACGTCGCGCTCCTTCAGGACGCCGCGCAGCTCCGGATAGTGCGCGAGCAGCCGCCGCTCCACGAGATCACCCAGGGCGTGCCGGCGAGGGTCGTCCCACGCGCCGTCCGCCGGCGTGTGCGGGACATACTGGACGTGCGCGACCAGGCGGCCGTCGGCCCAGCGCGTTTCCAGCCACGGCTCCGCCGACACCCGGCCGTACTTCACGTCGTCGTAGGCGCGCTCCAGGGCGGTGAGCGAGGGCGCGACGGCGAGGCCGTCGAAGGCCCCCGCGCGTTCGACCGCCCAGGTCACCTGTGCCACCACCCCGCGACACTTGATGTTGCCCACCGCGCGCGCGAACTCGGGCTCGAGCCAGCCCGGCTCGAGCAGGCCCAGCAGGGTGCGGCGCGGATCGGCGCTGGAGACGACGAGCGGGGCGGTCAGCGTTCGACCGTCGGCGAGCGTCACGCCGGTCGCGGCGCCGCGGACGACGGTGATGCGCTCCACGGCGACGCCGAGGTGCAGCTCCACTCCGCTCGCCGCCTTCAACAGGCTGCCCAGGTTCGAGAGCGGCGGGCGGAACACGCCGGCCGGGCTGCCGACGTGATGGTGCAGCATCACGAACGCCGTCCCGCCGGACCGTGGACCCTGGCGCAGGTGCATCACGCCCGCGGCGCCCACGGCGGCCTTGAGGGCGTCGTGCTCGAACCACTCGTCCAGCAGCTCGGCGACCGACATCGGCAGGATCCGGAGCAGGTCGATCATCGCCTGTCTGCCGAGGCGGCGGACGCGCAGGCCGAGCCGGCCGAGGCGCAGCAGCTCGGCGAGCTGGCGGGTCTCGACGTCGGGCGCGGGCTGGACGTAGAGCTGCTCGAGCACACCGGCCAGCACCCGCATCCGGGCGCAGAACTCCGGCCACTTCGCCGCGTCGGCGGGGCTCAGGCGCCGGATGGCCTCGACCGACTTCGCCATGTCGCCGAACAGCTCGAGCCGCCCGCCGCCCTCCAGCGCGACCGCGATCCAGGGATCGGCGTGGCGACCCCAGAGCAGGCCGGGGAGGCCGAGCTCAGCGGCCAGCTGGGGCGGGATCCAGCCCGGCTCCCCCGCCAGGAACGGGTCGGCGCGTTGTTCGATGAGCGCCACGCGCTTGCCGGCGCGCGCGAGCAGGTGCGCCGCGACGAGGCCGTTGGTGCCGCCGCCGATGACGATCGCGTCGTGGCTCACGCGCCATCCTCGAGCACGGCCATCGCCGCCAGGCGTCCCGACGCGCCCATGATGCCGCCGCCCGGATGGGTGCCCGAGCCGCACTGGTAGTAGCGGCGCACCGGCGTCCGGAACCGCGCGTAGCCCGGGGCCGGCCGCAGGAAGAAGAGCTGGTGCAGCGCCAGCTCGCCCTGGAAGATGTTGCCTTCCGACAACCCGGTGATCCGCTCGATGTCGGCGGGAGTCAGCACCTGCCAGTGGAGAATGCAGGAACGGATGTTCGGCGCGAACCGCTCGATCGCGTCGATCACCGCGTCGCCGAAGGCCTCGCGCTTCGCGTCGGTCCAGCCGCCGTTGAGGTTCCACGGCGCGTACTGCACGAAGATCGACATCACGTGCTTGCCGGGCGGCGCCATCCCGGGGTCGATGAGCGAGGGGATGACGATGTCCATGTACGGCTGGCGGGAGAACTCTCCGTACTTGGCATCGTCGTACGCCCGCTCGACGTACTCCATGCTCGGGCTGATCGACATCGCGCCCCGCAGGTGCGGGCCCGCGCCCGGCATGCAGGTAAAGTCCGGCAGGGCGCCGAGGGCGAGGTTCACCTTTCCCGAGGAGCCGCGGAACTTGAAGCGCCCGATGTCGCGGACGAATTCGTCGGGCAGCTCCTTCGCCTCCACCAGCTGGAGGAAGGTGCGCCGGGGATCGAGACTCGAGACCACGGTCCGGGCGCGTATTTCCTCGCCGCTCTCGAGCACCACGCCGGTGGCCCGCCCGCCCTGCACGATCAGCCGGGTGACGCCGGCGCCGGTGCGGACCTCCGCCCCCAGCCGCCGCGCGGCCGCCGCGATCGCCTCGCTCACCGACCCGGTGCCGCCTTTCGCGAACCCCCAGGCCCGGAAGACGCCGTCCAGCTCGCCCATGTAGTGGTGCAGCAGCACGTACGCGGTGCCGGGGGAGCGCGGGCCGAGGAAGGTGCCGATGATGCCGCTCGCGGACTTGGTGGCCTTGAGGACGTCGGTCTCGAACCACTCGTCGAGGAAGTCCGCCGAGCTCATCGTCATCAGCTTGAACATGGCGTGGAACTGCTCGCCGCCCAGGCCCCGGAAATGCTTGCCGACGCGCAGCATGCCCATGAGGTCGCGGGGGCGCAGCGAGGTGGGGTCGGGCGGCACCATGCCGAGAATCGGCTTCACCGCCTGGGCCATGTGATGCATGAGGCGCCCGTACTCGTCGTAGGCCTCGGCATCGCGCGGCGAGTGGCGGTAGAGCTCGCGCCGGCTCTGGTCGTGGTCGGCCCAGGTGGCGAGATGGTCGCCGTTCAGCATCGGCGTCAGCGTGCTCTCGAGCGGCAGGATGTGGAGGCCGTGCCCCGGCAGATCCAGGTCGCGGATGATCTCGGGGCGGAGCAGGCTCACCACGTAGGAGAACATCGAGAACTTGAAGCCCGGGAAGATCTCCTCGGTCACCGCCGCGCCGCCGACCCGCTCGCGCCGCTCCAGGACCAGCACCCGCCGGCCCGCGCGCGCGAGGTACGCGGCGTTGATGAGCCCGTTGTGGCCTCCGCCGATGACGATCGCGTCCCAGGTGGTGGCCATCAGGCGCGCTTCCGGTCGGGGTTGAAGAACGGCGTCGGCACGACGCGCGCGGCCGCCTGCTTGCGGCGATGCTCCACCGTGATCTCCATCGCGACGCGCGAGCCGGGCGCGGCGTAGGCCGCTTCGAGATGCGCCAGCGCGATGTACTTCTTGAGCAACGGAGACCAGCAGCCGCTGGTGGCGTAGCCGACCTGGCGCCCGTCGGCGTAGACCGGCACGCTGGTCCGCCAGGCCGCGGTCGGCAGCCGGGGCGGAAGGTGCACTTCCGCGTAGAGCCGCTCGAGGTCGTCCCAGTCCACTTCGAGGCCCACGAACCGCCACGCCGGGCCGCGCGCCGACTCGGCGGCGAGCGCGCTCCGGCCGACGAACGACTCCTTCTCCAGTTTGACCGCCCAGCCGAGGTTCAGCTCGTAGGGCGACGACTTCTGGCCCTCGACGAGGGCCCGGTGCGCCGAGACGTAGTCCACCTCGAGGAGCATCAGTCCCGCCTCGATGCGAGCCATGTCGAGGGCGAGAATGCCGCACGGCACGATGCCGAACGGCGTCCCGGCCTCGATGAGCGCGTCCCAGAGCGGGAGGGCGTGCGCCGCGTCGAGCCAGATCTCGTAGCCGAGGTCCCCGGTGTAGCCGGTGCGGGAGACGGTGACCGGGATGCCGCGCAATTTCGTGCCGGCGAGCCGGAAGTACTTGAGGCCGCCGAGGTCGGTGTCGGCCAGCTGCTGGAGAATGGCGCGCGCGTTGGGGCCCTGGAGGGCGAGTGCGGCGGTCGAGTCGGACACCTCGTCGACGCGCACGTCGAGGCCGGTGGCGTTGAGGTGCAGCCAGCGGATGTTCGGGTCGGCGGAGGTGAGACGGAAGGTCTGCTCGGCGAGGCGCGAAACGGTGCCGTCGTCGATCACCTTGCCCTCGGCGTCGCACCAGCAGGTGTAGAGCACCTGACCGACCTTCGAGGCGCCAACGTCGCGGACCACGACGCGGTCGAGCAGCCGCGCGGCGTCCCGGCCGGTGACGAGGTACTTGTAGAGCGGCGAGACGTCGAGCAGTCCCGCCGAGCTGCGAATGGCGTGGTACTCGCGGTCGTGGATCAGCTCGTAGGAGCTGGCCACCATGTAACCCGCCCAGCGCCGCCACATCTGGCTCTCCATGAGGGCCGAGGTCCGCGGGTGGAACGGAGTGTGTCTCAGCACGGTGGCATTACCGTCACTCCCGGTGACCGAGGGAAGCGGAGATGCGCAGTGCGGCGGCGCGGACCTCGGCGCCGAGCTTCGGGATGCGGGCCGCGGTGAAGCGCAGGCTCGGCCCGCCGACGCTGATGGCGGCGACGGCATCGCTGCCGGGGCCCATGATGGCCGCGCCGACCGCGGTGTATCCCCGTTCCAGCTCTTCTTTCGCGACGGCGTAGCCGTCCCGGCGCACGCGGCCGGGGCGCTTCGACCTCGTCGCCAGGACGGCCTTGCCGGTGGACGTCAGCTTCATGGGCCAGCGCGTGCCGACCGACGGCGTCGCGCCGACGAGCGCCGGACCCATGACCTCGTCGAGGATCAGCATGTCCGATCCGACGGGCACTTCCAGCGTCGCGGTCTCGCCGCTCGCGGCGGCCAGGGCCTCAAGCTCGGCCCGAGCGAGGTCGCGCAGGTCGCTCGCCCGCGCTGCCCGGGCGCCCATGGCGATCGCCTCGGGTCCCAGCCGGTAGAGCTCGCCTGATGCATCGCGCGCCACCATCCCCTCGCGTTCCAGCGCGCCGAGGAGGCGGTGCGCCGTGGCGCGATGCAGCCGGGCCGCGCGGGCCAGGTCGGTCAGGCGCCACTCGCGGTGCGCGTCGCTGAAGGCCTTGAGCAGGCTCACGGCCCGGGTGACGGCCTGGGTGCCGGGAATCAGCGGCATGATCATGATGTGAGATAAGATATCACATTGTGAGACAACCACCAGCGCCCCCGGAGCCCGGACCGCCGCGCGTCACGGAGCGGGACGGCTCGGCTGACTGTCGCCGACTGCGACCTGGCGCGCCAACCGGTCCTGGCGGGCCGGGCCGGCGACCAGGCGCATCACGGCGTGTCCCAGGAGCATCGCACCGGCATAGGTCGCCGCATCCGCGAGGATGGGCGCCACGCCCGGTGCGAACACCATCCATTTCGGGAACGTCACCGCGATGAAGTAGTCCCGCGGCGGGCCGATGACCGTCACGATGCTGACGAACACCGCCAGTCCGCGCGCCCCGAACCGGCGGGCTATCCTCCAGGTGACGAGATAGACGGGTGTCAGCGAGACGGAAAGGCCGAGGTAGAACAGCGGCAGGAAGTATGGCGTAGAGGCAAATGGTATGTGCCACCACCCCAGGGCCTCGCACGTTGCGATCGCGCCCATCCCCAGCAGCCCCGCTGCTGCTCCACCGACCAGGGCCCCAAGGACGCGCCGCGCTGTCGCGCGCGTGAAGTAGATCACGAGGACCAGCTCGACCAGGTACGCACCGGACCACAGGAGAACCTCTTGCGTGGTCATGCGGACTCCTTCAGCGCCGCCTCCTTGAGTCGCCTCACGATGTCGCCCGCCGGTTCGATCCGCTCGATCCCTTGCACGCTCTTCCCCGCCTGCCAGTACTCACCGGTGCCCGATCCCGTCACCGAGTCCTTCTTCATCTTGTGGAGCGAGCGGAGGGCGTAGAAGGTCCGCATCCAGTGCTTGGTGCGGCGCCCCTTGAAGAGCCGCCGCGCGAGCGGCCCGATGGTGGTGCCGATGCGCTCGATGTACGGCGTCCGGATCACCGCGATCGGCACGCCGGTGACGCGCTCGGTGAGGACGATGTCGTCCTCGTCCGCGGCCATGATCGCCTGCTTGTAGTCGTCGCGCGAGTTGCACTCGGTGGTCGCGATGAAGCGGGTGCCCATCTGGACGCCGGCGTAGCCCAGCTTGAGCGCGCGCACGAAATCCGGGGCGTCGCCGACGCCGCCGGCGCACACCAGCGGCAGGCCGAGGTCGCCGCATTCCACGATCAGCTCCTCGGGGGTCTTCGGCCCGGCATGGCCGCCGGCCCGGCTGTTGACGCAGATAAGCCCGTGCACCCCGCCGTCCTTCGCCTTGAGCGCCCATTTCCGCTCGGTCACGTCGTGGTAGACCTTGCCGCCCAGGGCGGCCACGCGGTCCACCACCCAGCGCGGATTGCCCAGCGACGTGATGAAGAAGCGCACCCCCTCCTCGAGCGAGATGTCCACCCACTGAACCATCCGCTCGTGGTACAGCTTCGACGACCGCTCGATCAGCGCGTTCATGCCGATCGGCTTGTCGGTCACGCGTCGGATGAGGCGCAGGCCCTCGCGGTAGTCGTGCCGGTGCACGTAGGTCATCGAAACCGGCTGGACGATGCCGATCGCCCCCGCGGCCGAAACGGCGGCGACCAGCTCGGGATTGCTGCACGGATACATCGCGCCGCAGATGAGGGGGACTTCGATGCCGGCGTCGCGGGTGAGCGGCGTGGCCAGGTTCACGAGCGCGGCGGCACGGGACCGAGCTTCCAGGTCACCGTCGCGCGGGCCACCTCTTCGCCCTGCTCGTTGCGCACCGTGGACGTCACCTGGTGCGTCACGTCGGCGCGCACGTCGGGCAGCGTCACGCGCGCCTCCGCGGTGAGCAGGCCGCGCGCCTTCTTGAGATACTCGATGCTGATGGCGGTCGGGATGCCACGCGCGGTGTCGGGCAGCGCGGCCAACATGGCGAGGCCACTCGCCAGCTCGGCGATGTTGGCCAGCGCGATGGCGTGGACCGAGTTGAGGTGGTTGTGCACCGCCCGGCGCTCCCTCAGCTCCAGGACGGCAAGGCCGGGCTCCAATGTCACCACGCGCGCGCCGACGGCTCCCGAGTACGGGTTCATCCAGCGCAGCAGCCGGCCGAATAGCCATTTGCCGCCAGGCAGCGGCGACAGCCGCGCCCATGCCGAGCGCAGTTGCGCCCCGGGCGACGCCACAGCCTTAGCCACGATGACTCACGCTCCCTCTCAACGGTCTTCCAGCCTCTCTGTCTCCCCTGTCTTCCACTCTGCCACTAGTGAGGCAGATTGGTCAGCACCGTCCCCGCGGCATTCAGGTATCCCGCCGCGGCCCGCAGGTCGGCGACGCGCTCGCTGCGCGGCTTGACGACGTCCCGGCGCACCATGTCGCGCATGACGCTGAGGGCGGCCTGGATCTGGTTGGTGGCGTGCTCCATCTGCTCCCCGTAGCGCACTCCCGGGCCGAAGCGGAACTCCGTGCCGCCCCGGGTCATCGCGTCGAGCCGGTCGTGCCAGTGCTTCGCGAAGGAGGCGTACTGTTTGGCGCGCCGCTTGACCGCCCGGTCGGCGGCCATCGTGTCGATGGGGCCTGCGGCAAAGCTGAGCACCGCGCCGCGGCCACCGCGCAGCATCGCGTCGAGCGACCCCTTGAGGGCGCGGGCCCGGCGCATCGGCGACAGATCGTTGGGCGCGGCATACTTGGTCGTGTCGGGTCCGCGGGGCGCCGCCGCGAGGGCTCGCAGCGAATCGCGCCGGAAGTCGGCGCGCGTCTGCGCGTTGTGGGTGGAGCTGTACCAGTAGACGCCGCCGGCCCCGGCAGCGATCACCACGAGGATGCCGAGCAGGAGCAGGGTGCCCCGGGACTGGGCGCCCTCGATGTCGGGCTCCCTCGCCGCCGCGCCGCCCGGCGCGCGGGGCAGGGCCGCATCCTGCACGCAGAGCGGGCACCCTGCATCTTTCGCATCATCGTAGACACGGCCGTGAATCTTGCAACGCACGAGCGCCACGATCGCCTCCTGGTGTGAACGGTAAATGTCGCAGAGATCGCCGGACCTGCAACTCCTCGCCATCGCCGCGACCCTGGCGCCGCCCTGGATCCTCCTCGAGGACGGCCTCGGCGCGGGCACCCGCACGCTCGCCTGGGATGCCGCCGAGCGGCTGCGCGTGCCCTGGTCCGAGGCGGAGGCGGGCCGGCTCGACGGCTTCGCGCCGCCCGGTCCCTGGTTCGGCGCCATCGCCTACGACCTTGGCCTGCCACCCCACGCACCGCGCCGCGCACCGCTGATCGCGCAGCCGATGGCGGACCTGTTCCGGCCCCGGCAGCGGATCGTAGTGCGGCCGGATGGGTCCGCGGAGTGCACCGGAGACGAGGCACGAGAGCGGTGGGAGCGTGGGAACGTGGGAGCGTGGGGTCGTGAGAACGGGGGAACGCTGGAACGCTCCCCCACTCCCACGCTCCCGCGCTCCCACGCCTTTCGCTCTTTCGACCAGGCCGCTTTCGCGTCGGCCGTGGAGCGGGCGCTCGGGTACATCCGCGCCGGCGACATCTATCAGGTCAATCTCAGTGTCGCCGAGCAGGTCGCGGTGCGCGAATCGCCGCTGGCCGTCTATCGGCGCCTGCGCGCGATCAATCCGTCGCCCTGGATGGGGATGGCCGATTTCGGCGACTGGCAGCTGGTGTGCGGCTCGCCGGAGCTGCTCGTCGAGGTGCGCGGCGGCACGGCGCGCGCGCGACCCATCGCCGGCACGCGCAAGAAGACGGGCGACCAGGCGGCCGACGAGGCGATGCGCCGCGAGCTGCTGACCGATCGCAAGGAGGCCGCCGAGCACGTGATGCTCGTGGACCTCGCCCGCAACGATCTCGGCCGGGTCGCGACCTTCGGCTCGGTCCGCGTGGCCGAGCTGGGGCGCATCGAGCAATACTCGCACGTCATGCACCTCGAGAGTGTCGTGGCAGCCGAGCTGGCCCGGGGCACCGGCCCGCTGGACGTCTTCCGCGCGATGTTCCCGGGCGGCACGATCACGGGCTGCCCGAAGATCCGGGCCATGGAGATCATCGCCGAGCTGGAGCCCGTCGCGCGGGGCATGTACACCGGCGCGCTGGGATGGTGGGAAGGCGACGCCGGGCAGTGGAATATCCTGATCCGGTCCGCGGTGGTGCGGGGCGACGCGGCGGTCATCCAGGCGGGCGCGGGCATCGTCGCCGATTCGGATCCGGCCCGCGAGTGGAAGGAATCGCTGCGCAAGGCGGCGGCGCTGCGGGAAGCGTTCGGCGTTCAGCCTTGAGGAATCGGGCCGCTCGGACGTAGGCTAAACTCTGATGATCGGGCTCTTCGAGACCATCCGCATCCGGAACGGAACGGCGCCGTTCCTGCCGCAACACCTCGCGCGGCTCACGACCTCGTGCCGGGCGCTCGGCCAGGACGCGCCTGCCGAGGATCTCCCGGCCCGCGTCCTCGCTCACGCCCAGGGTGGTGACGTCATCGTCAGGGTGGCGCTGGACGCACGGGGTGTGCGCATCGAGACCCGCCCCGTCCCGCCCGTCGAGCCGATGCGCATCGTCTTCTCCGGCACCCGCCACGAACCCTACCCGCACAAGACCACCAGCCGCGGAGTCTTCGATCGCGCCCGGGCCCGCGTCGTGCCCTTCCGCGCCGAAGAGGCCATCCTGTTCACCGCCGACGGCCTGCTCGCCGAAGGCTGCGTGACCAACGTCTTCTTCTGGCTCGGCGAGACCCTGTGCACGCCCGAGCTGGAGCTGGGGATCCTGCCGGGCGTGGGGCGCGCCAGGGTGCTGGAGGTGGCGCGGGAGCGCCGCATCGTCGTCCGGGAGGGGCGGTTCACCCGGGCCGAGATGGAGGGCCTGCCCATTTTTCTCGCCAACTCGGTGCGCGGCGTGCTCGAAACGGCGGTTCACGGCGACTGGCGCCGCGCCCGCGACGACCGGTCGCGCTTGCTGGCGGAGCGATTCTGGGGTTGAGGTGCCGAAGCGGCCCATGTAACTTTCATGGCTTGCGAGGGCCGGCCCCGGAGCCGTGGTGGCTGTAGCTCAATCGGTTAGAGCGCTGGACTGTGGCTCCAGAGGTTGCGGGTTCAATTCCCGTCAGCCACCCCTCGGAGGTCCGTAGCTCAATTGGTAGAGCACCGGTCTCCAAAACCGGGGGTTGCAGGTTCGATTCCTGCCGGGCCTGTGCCGCAAGATCGAAGGGCCATCGGCAATTACGCGGTGGCCCTTTGCCGTGAACGCACCTCCGCGGCTCGTGTGAGCCACATTGCGGGATGACGGAATCGACCCGCGCCAATCCTCATAACCCTATCGCCCAGAATGTGGCGAGTCGGCACTAGTCTCGGAGCATCGTCGGGAGCCACGCTACCTCTGCCGGACTTCACGTTCCGTCCTCCGATGAGCAAGACCGTGCTCAGTGTCAGAGCCGCATTAGGTTGTCTAAGTTTGACGTATCAATTACATGTCACACGCGATGATATTCATCTAAATGATTTAAACCCATGATTTTGAGATTCCACACGTACTTCGGCAAACATTCGGGTGTCCTTGACATGCGGCTGTTGCCGTGCAACATTGCCGGCACCATTCTTCGACGTCGGGAGGGAACATGAAGTCCGGCAATGAAGACGCGACTCCACTTCTGAAGGCCTTGGTCCTCATCCAGCTGGAGATTCTGGGGGAAAGGCCGGACAGCCCAAAACCGGAGTTGCTGCTCCATAGGGCTGGGCTTGGGATAGCCGATATCGCGGAGATGTTAGGCAAGAACTACCCGGCCATTGCGAAGTCCCTCAGTCGAGCTAAGAGCTAGAAAAGGAGGTGTCGAATGACTGATCGCGCGGTGCTAGAGGCAGAGGCCATCAAGCGGCTACTGGTCTTACTCCTCGTCAAGCTAGGTGCGTCCTCGGATGAGATCGGACTGGCCTTGAACGTCAGCGGGCAACGGGTGCGGCAACTCGTCCCGACCAAGAGAATCCAGAAGATCGTTTTTCACGCAACGAAGGAGTGACGTCATGTCCGACAGGAGAAGAGGCTCGACGAACGCGGATATCGTCGGAGTACTAGAGAAGCAACTGATTGTCACGCTGCGCCTCGCTGGCGTACCGCAGCGGAGCATCCGCGAGGTCCTGGAGTGCGACTTGAACCGAGTAACGCGAATCGTCAAACACTTGAAGCGCAGCGGTGGGAAAGGGGAGGGTTAGCTCAATGCGTGGGAATTCAGCCGAGCGCGAGCCGGTTCTTGAAGAACTTCGTGCCATACGGGGTGTGCTCCAGGACCTGCTAATACTCGAGTGCGCGCGTACCCGCATGAAAAGAGAAGACCTGCGTGCCATCGTGGCTGTAAACAACAACCGCATAAGCAGGATAGCGAGACATGTGAAGCCGGTGGGCAAGGAACCGGAGAGGAACTAGGATGGGCGCAACGCGTCTTGACCCACGCTTGGTGAAGAAGCTGGTTGAGAGAACCGGCAAGACCCTCAAGTATGTGAGGGAACAGATCAGCAAGCGTGCAAGCCGGCAGGGCATCTCCGCCGAGGCGGCGCTGATTCTGTGGGCCAAGGAACTTGGGATCGGCGCGGCGACCTTCCAGCGCAGACTGGATCCGCACATTCAGGACCAAGTACGTGGCGGGCTACCCGCCCGCTTCACGGCGTCCGCTGTCTTGCCGAAGCGCAATGGTACCCGCAACAGTGCGAAGGGAACCCGCCGTGTCTCGCGCGTTCGGGCTGCTATCGACTACTTACTGAGTGACGAAGAACTCAAGCGCCGATGCAATCTGTTGCTCACCGCGAAGGACAGCTTTGATCGTGTGTTCAGAGAAGCGACGACCGTGTTAGACGACAGGCTCAAGAAGCTAGCCCAAGTTAAGGACAAGACGAACCCGGATGCCTTGGTCGCGAAGGTGCTGCACCCGAGCAGGGCGATCCTGGTCGTCAGCGAACACGTAGACGAACAGGAGGGCTTCTTCAATGTTGTGAAGGGCCTGATGGCAGCCTTCCGAAATCCTGCACATCACTCCCTGAACGACAAGCTGACGCGTGAGGATGCGCTGCGTTTTTGTGGTTTCATTGACGCGATGTTGACGCTCCTTGGGAAGGCTAGGGTGAGTGTGCCGCAGGAGCCGTGATCTAGATGTCGTTGCTAAGCACGTTGTTCAGTGCTTTAAGTAGGCGAGCCAAAAGCGGCCGCCGCTGCACGGCAGTGTGCGGCAGCTTGACGTCGTAGGGATGGGCGAACGCCGGCACGGATGCCTCGTCCGCAGTACCACGACACGTCTCGGCCGGGGGCCGCCGTTCACGCTTACCCAACTGCAGCTGGCAGCTTGACGGGCGAGCCACCTTGTGAACGGAGACCTAACGGCTCGCTAGCAACAAGAAGCTAGTGACGGGAGTCACTAGCTTCTTGTTACATCCAACAATGCTTCTCTCTCTAAGCTAGTGGCCCCCGCCTCCGCCATCGGTCTCAAATGCACAATTGCGGACTGCCATGGTGACACTTCCTCCGTTGGGGGTGCAGAACAATCCGGTAAACCTCAGTACGATTGATCCCGTACGCAAGTTTCAAGGGGGGCAGCCCCCCGCTCACCATAGATGCAAGAAGAGTGCCAAGCCTCACTTAGACGACCTCTTGGACTTGCTTGTTTCATCGATGACTTCGAGGCTGTTCGCATTCTTGCCGCCTCCCACCGGCGGCCACTCCCATTCGAAGCGATATCGATCGGTCACTCGGAGATAGTATCGTCGCCACTTAACCACATGTCGACTGTCCGCTACGCTTGGTTGCAACACTGCTGTACTCAGGATTGCGGACCCTTTCTGGTCGGTATACGCGTACTTGGTCCGGCGCGCGCGAGGCCTCGAAGGTGAGAGTAAGATCGAATTGACGAGTCGGCTGACCCGATTCAACTTCGAACCACTCACGCTCACCGCAGAAAGCAGATCGCATTTCGGCGCGCACAAAACGCTTGTGCACGCGAAAGACGCTCAGGTCATTGAGAAGAAGATACCGTAGGCGGCATTCAATGGCATTCTTGGGGTCGACGACTACGGTGCAAGGGAAGTCATCAACACTTGCTTCCTGTATGACGATCGTTCCCTCACAACTACAGGGCTCATCAATAGCAATTACAGACCGACGAAATGCCATTACCCGTTGGGTCTTCTCGCATGCCGCGTTCCCATTGGAGTCAAAGTGGCACCTGACGTCGTGACTCAATGCGAATAGCGGTGTGTTGAGGCCCCACAAGACAAAGGCGACCGCGGAAACCGCAGCAACGGATAGAAAGAAAACCGACGCTGGTGAGTCTCC
>JBGOSS010000075.1:0-14930 GCA_041476105.1 Gemmatimonadota bacterium | reverse complement strand
TCGCTGACGTTCATCGACGCCGCGAATGTGCCCGACACGCGGCTCCTCGCGCCGGTGTTCTGCTGGCTCGCGACGGCCATCGTGGCGGCCGCGGCCGACGCGCACCGGGCCGGTCGCCTGGCTCGATCCTGGCGATACGCCGGGTGGGGATTGGCGGGGGTGGTGGTCCTGACCCAGCTGGTGCGCGCCGTGCCCTTCATACGCGAGGGGCGGGCGGAGGGCCTGGCCTATCGGCGCGTCGCGCTCGACCGGTCGGCGGCGGTGTCCTATCTGCGCTCGCTGCCGCCCGACGTCCCGGTCTACTCCAACAGCGCCAGGTTCATCTACTTCATCACCGGACGCCTGGTGCGTGAGCTGCCGCTGGTGTACAACCCGCTGACGCGGACCGATGACGGGCGGTTCGACAGGAAGATTGCGAATATCGCGAGGGGCCTTCGCGCGCGGGGCGGGCGGGTGGTGTATTTCACGGGTCAGGATCCGGTCTACCGGCCGTCGGCCGACCGGATCGCCCGCGTCGTTCCGCTCAAGCTCGAGCTGGGCGACTCGCTCTCGTCGGTCTTTTCGATCCCCTAGTCCTTTTCCTCTTCCTTCTCGTCCCACTTCTCGCCCGGCTTCAGCACCTTCACCTCGATGCCGCCCATCACCGCGAGCGCATGGAAGTGGAGCTGCGGTCGGCGCGGATCCGTGGACCCGCTCTCCTGTGCGACCCGCTCCAGGCTGCCCATCAGCGCGAAGCCGCTGACGTCGACGTCGAGGCCGGGCGGCACGGCGATCTCGATGCCGCCCCACTTCGCGAAGCAGTAGACGTCGGTCACGCCGGGCCGGAGCACCGCCTCGCGGAAATCGAGAAACGCTCCCCCCATCCAGGCGATCGCCAGGTGGCGGCGCGCCGGCGTCCAGCGTCCCTTGCGGTCCACGCCGCCCATGACGACGAAGGTCAGCTTCGAGGTGTGGCGGCGCGGGTGGTCGACGGCGAACTCGGGCGGGTTGACGCTGGGGACCGGCGTCATCGTCGGCGTCGACAGCCCGTCGAGCGCGGCGTCGAGGTCCTGCTCGGTCCGGGCGCGCATCGCGCGCTCGGTCCGCAGCTCGAAGTCCTCCATCTCGATGCGTCCCGACGCGAACGCCTGCGAGAGCTTCGCGACGATCGCCTCGCGCCGCTCCGAGGTCGGGATGGCCGCCGGCCGGTTCTCGTCAGCCATCGGTGCCGGTCCGCGCCGTCGCCCGGCGCAGGGCGACGATCTGGAGGCTGCCGAGCTGCGCGATGTCGCGGCGGAAGAAGAGGGCGATCGTCCAGTCGAGGACGACGCGCAGCTTGCGCGACATGGTGGGCAGCTGGAGCAGGTGGTAGGTGCGGACGATCCACCAGGCGAAGAACCCGCGCACCGGCAGGCCCAGGAGCCGGCCCGCGGCGTCGTGGTGGCCCAGGCCGGCGAGCATGCCGAGATTGCCGTGCGCGAAGGGCGTCAGGCGTCCGCCCTCGAGCGTCGCCGTGATGTTGCGCACCAGCGTCCGCGCCTGCCGCAGGACGTGCTGCGCGGTGGGCGGCGCGCTCTGGCCTCCGGCCTTGGCGTCGGGAACGGCGGCGCTGTCGCCCAGGGCCCAGAGGCCCTCGATGCCCGGCACCCGCATCTCGGGCGTGGTGACGATGCGCCCGCGCGGATCCCGCGTGCCGGGGATCTGCTCGGTGAGGGGGTTGGCCGAGACGCCCGCCGTCCAGACCACGGTCTCGGTCGGAATGGGCTCGCCGCCCGCGAGGATCACGCCCTCGGGGCGCACTTCCTTGAGCGTCGTGCCGGTGCGGACTTCGATCCCCCGGCGCACCAGCCCGCGCTGGACTCGCATCGCGAAGTCCTCGCCCAGGTCGCGCAGGATGGTCGGCGCCGCCTCGAGGATCACGAAGCGCAGCATCGCGGCGCCGAGGCGCGGGTAATAGCGCAGCGCGTCCATCGCGGTGGAGTGCAGCTCGGCGGCCGTCTCGGTGCCGGCATAGCCGCCGCCCACGAAGACGAACGTCAGGAGCCGCCGCCGCTCGGCGTCGTCCGCCGTGGCGTCGGCGATCTCCAGGTTGCCCAGCAGCCGGTTGCGCAGCGAGATCGCCTCGGCCAGCGTCTTGAAGCCGATGGCGCGCTCCCTTAGCCCCGGCACGCCGGCGGGCATCCGCGTCGTGGCGCCGAGGGCGAAGACGAGATGGTCCCAGGGCAACGGGCGCGGCTGGCCGTCGGCCGGACAGACGGTCACGGTGCGGGCCCGGACGTCAATGGCGGTGACCTCGGCGATGATGATGCGGGTCCACCGGAGCGCCGTCCGGAGCGGGACCACCAGGTGCCGCGGCTCCAGCGCGCCGCCGGCGGCCTCGGGGAGGAGGGGCGTGTAGAGGAGGTAGTTCTCGTTCGAGACCAGAATCAGCTCGTGGCGCTCGCGCGAGAGCCGCCGCTCGAGCCCCTGGGCGGTGTAGAACCCGCCGAAGCCGCCGCCGAGAATCAGGATGCGGGCCATGGCACGTCCGCTGTCGACAGTCGACTGTCGACAGTCGACAGGAGTCCCGTCACGTGAGCGTGTACTCCGGCCCCGACCCGCCCTCGGGAGGCGTGAGCCGCCCACCCTTGGCCGTGATCGCGCCGCACTGGACGCAGTTGGGCGAGTTCACCAGCAGCGCCTTCCGGCCGTCCGCGCCGCTTCCCCACTCGTACACGGCGGCGGGGCACATGGCGATCCAGGCATCGCCGACGTCCCGCGGCACGTCGGTCCGGATGCGGATGTGGTTGGGCTGGGTGTCGCGGGTGCGATTGCCGCTGGCGTAGACGCTGGAGAGCTTGTCGAAGGTCAGCACGCCGTCGGGTGCGGGATAGCGGCGGCCGCCGTTGATCACCGGGTGCTCGCTGTCGCGTCCCGCGTCCATCCGCCACCCGGGGAACGCGCCGCCGGTTACCGTCATGAGGCCCGCCATCGCCGCGCCCGGCACGAACCCGGAGCCGAAGGCCGCGCGCATGTTGCGCACCTTGTGGAGGTCGCTCCAGATGAACGAGTCCCGCACCGCCCGATCGTAGGTGTCGAGCGCGCCCGCCGAGCGCAGGTCCCGCCCGGCCCGCAACGCGGCGAAGATCGCGTCGGCCGCGAGGATGCCCGACGTCATCGCGTAGTGGATCCCCTTGAGCGCCGGCACGTTGACGAGGCCGGCGGCGTCGCCGGTGAGGATCGCGCCCGGAACCGCGAGTCGGCGGGGCAGGGCGTAGAAGCCGCCCTCCGGGATCGTCTTGGCTCCCCAGCCCTTCTCGTTGCGGGTGCCCCCGGCGAGGATACCGCGCACCAGGGGATGGCGCTTGAGGTCCTGGAGGAGGTCGTGGACCGAGAGGGTGCTGTCGGCGTTGTCGAGTCCGACGACGAGGCCGATCGCGATCTGCTTCTCGCCGAGGGGATAGATGAAGCTCCCGCCGAACTCCCGCCACTGTTTCCCGGCGCGCAGCGGCCAGCCCATCGTGTGGATCACGCGGTCGAGCGGGCGGGGGACGTCCCAGATCTCCTTCACGCCCAGCGCGTAGCACTGCGGGTTCGCTCCCGCGATGCCGAGCCGCTCGACGAGGGCCATCGTGAGGTGGCCGATCACGCCCTCGCTCAGCACCGTGGCTTGCGCGTGGATCTCGGAGCCGGGCTCGTGGTTGGAGAGCGGCGTGCCGTCGCGGCCCAGGCCCTTGTCGCCCGAGGCGATGCCGTAGACCGCGCCGTCCTTCATCAGCAGCGTCTGCGCCGTGGTCTCGTTGAGCATCATCACGCCCAGCGCCTCGGCGCGCTCGCCGAGCCAGCGAGCCATCTCGCTGATGGAGGCGCTGAAGTAGCCGTGGTTCTTCATCGTCGGCGGCGTGGGGATGCGGAGCTGCCCCGAGGGTGTCAGCAGGTAGACGGTCTCGCCCGCGACGGGGCCGCGGAAGGGAAACTCCCGGTCCGGCATCCCGGGGAAGAGCTGCCGAAAGGCGACGGGGTTGACGATGGCGCCCGACACGAGGTGCGCCCCGGGGTATTTCCCCTTTTCGACGACGGCGAGCGGCACGTCGCCGAGCTTCTCCTTCAGCGCGGGTGCCGTTTCGAGGAGCTGGGCGAGGCGGATCGCGCCGGCGAGGCCCGCGGGGCCGCCGCCGACGAAGAGCACGCCGACCTCGATGCGCTCGTCGGGTCCCGCCGCGGGCTCGCGGATGAATGCGGACGGGTCGAGCGTCGGAGCGTAGCGTGCAGGTATCTCAGGCAACTCATGACTCCCATTGAGCGAACTCTGGATACTCGGCCAAAAGTAGCCGACTATTGCTAGATCGGCGATGGCCTACTATGGCGAGGATTGCTTGCTAGGTGCATTCTACTCCGCCCCCCACCTGCCGGAGTCGGAGTGATAGTAGGCAACAGGTTCTTCTGGAAGGTGACGGAACCAGCACTGGGGGAATTGAGCGTCTTGTCCCAATACGAGGAGGTACTAGAGATCATCGCCGAGACCAAGATCCTTCTGAAGAAGAGTGCGCGGGGTCAGTTTCTGAATGGGACGATTCCGATCAAACGCCGCCTAGACGAACGGTTCAAGGCAAAGGGGTGGCAGCGGGAGAACCCCAGGGTGCCCGATCCGTTGGCAATGTCGGGTTACAGCAACATGGATTGGCAAAAAGGAAGCGTCGGCGTCGAGATCCAAGTCACCGCAAATACCTCGAGAATGCTCAACGATTTTCGCAGGATGGAGATGGCGTGTGAGAAGGGCCTCATACGTTTGGGAATGGAACTGACGCTCATGCTGGAAACAGCTAAGATGTGCACCGATCGTATTGCCTCCTTCGAGGACGGCGTGAAGTATGTCCAGCGGTTCGAGCAGGCCCGCTGTGTCGTGATTGGACTGGTTCAAGACGGATTCGGAAAGAAGGCCTTGCCGAAGCAGCTGACTAGGCAAGGGCGAGGCGAGAGCATTTCTCAGCCCGACTTTGGCGACTACTAGCTCTTCTTGTCTTCCACCAGGAAGCTGAGTTGATTTCTGCCATTCAGGTGCGCTCCGACTCCTCTTGCCGATTCCCACGAGCTGGTTTCTCCGGCCAGTAGGTCCTTAAGCCTCTTTGTTGCCGGTCGGAGGTCAGCAATGTCACCGCCGATCCAACGGCGACCCAGTCTCTCCGCAGCGTAGAGCGTTGTGCCGGTACCTGCAAACGGATCGACGACGACGTCATCCTTGTTGGACGCAAACGCCACGACCCGCTCAAGCATCACCGGCGCAAGCTCATTCGCGCTCCGGAGCTTGTACTTGCTATGGCGTACAGGCGGAATGTCGTCCCAGATCTCATCGGCTTCTCGCCACTGCAGCCGATTGGAGGCTCCATTGTCGAGCACGTTGTCCCAGACGTCCTCGGGCGCGTCCCAGACGTCCATCAGGTTGAGGCCCTTCACGTTCAAGTACTTTCGATGTCCGCCGTAGTCGCGAATGTCACCGCCGCAGTGTCTGCAGGCCGGGATCGGTGTGTAGACCTTGTTGAAAGCGCGCGGCTTTCCCTTCGTGTAGTAGAGAAGCCCGTAGTGGGCTGGTGACAGGCGGCCGGGAATCGGCAAGCTCTTCGGCATCCGGCACGCGATCCAGTGCCTAAACTGCATACCGTGATATCCGAGAACGGCGCCGTAGTGGATCAACCATTTCGGAAGGTTGAACACGAATAGTGCACCGCCGGGCTTGAGGACCCTTGTGGACTCAAGAAGCCATTCGCGAGACCACGTGAGGTAGTCGTCATCCTTGCGCCTGTCCCCAATCCCCTTGCCGTAATCTTTTCCCAGATTGAATGGTGGATCGGCGAACACCAAGTCAGCCGACTCGTCGGGAAGGGAGCGAAGAAGGGCCATGCAATCAGCCTTGTACAGTGCACCTAGATCAGTCTGGAAATGTGGCTTCCCGAGTTTGGGATGATCTGGGCGACCAAGCGTTGGGGCGGCCTTGGCGAGATACGGCACGAAGGTTTCCCTGACAACCATGGCGGCTTCGCGGGGATGCTGGGCAAAGATGCCAGCAATGTCGTCCGGGACGATGCCGGCCTGAAGTCGCAACTCCTCCGCGGGGACCCCGAGGGCCACAGCGAGTCTGTCGAGGAGCTCAGCAGACGGCCGTACTTCACCTCGCTCGACGCGGCTGATGTGTGCGTGGGTCACGCCGACTAGCTTCGCCAGCGGCTTCAAGCCAAGGCCAATACTGCGCCGCAACGCTCTAAGATGGGGGCCGAGCTTGGACACTGGATCTCCCGGTTTGTGATGTCGAAGTTAGCAGGGGTTGTTTGAACAGACAACCCTGGAGGGTCTTCCATGTTGACCCAACTCGTAGCGTCGAAAGCCAGTGCGCGCCATCTTTCTCTCATGCCGGTGCGCACCGCAGTGGAGCGCGCCTTGATCGAGGGCGCGCGGCGTTCCAGGATGGCGTGCAGCCTCCCGGCGCGGGATCCGGTGGCCGTCCGGATCTGGCGCCGCTACAAGTGGGCGATCATCGGCGCCGGGCTCTTCCTGTTCATCGAGCTCATCGGACTCGGCTCACTCGCCAGCGGCGCACGGGGGCACTTCTGACGGCCACACCCGCGAATTCCTTCGACAGCCGCGCGACGCTTTCCGTCCAGGACCGCCGCTACACCATCCACCGGCTGGACGCGCTAAGCCGGGCGGGGATGGACCCGGGCCGCCTGCCGTATTCGCTGCGCATTCTCCTCGAGAACCTGCTGCGCACTGAGGACGGCGTCTCGGTGCGGCGCGAGGACGTCGAGGCGGTGGCGAAATGGGATCCGAAGGGGACGCCGTCGCACGAGATCGCCTTCATGCCGGCGCGGGTACTGATGCAGGACTTCACCGGCGTGCCCGCGGTGGTGGATCTCGCGTCGATGAGGGACGCGATGCAGGCGCTGGGCGGCGACCCGGCGAAGATCAACCCGCTGCTGCCGGCCGAGCTGGTGATCGACCACTCGGTCCAGGTCGATGCCTTCGGCACCGCGGAGGCCTTCCGCGACAACGCGGTGCTTGAGTTCGAGCGCAACGTGGAGCGCTACGCCTTCCTGCGCTGGGGCCAGAAAGCGTTCCGGAACTTCGCGGTCGTCCCGCCCGACACCGGCATCTGCCACCAGGTCAACCTCGAGTACCTCGCGCGCGTCGTGTTCACGACCGAGGGCGAGGGGGCCGCCGCCTATCCCGATACGCTGGTCGGCACCGACTCGCACACCACGATGATCAACGGCCTCGGCGTGCTGGGCTGGGGCGTGGGCGGCATCGAGGCCGAGGCGGCGATGCTGGGCCAGCCGATGTCGATGCTGATCCCGCAGGTCGTCGGCTTCCGGCTCAGCGGGATGCTGCCTGAGGGCGCGACGGCGACCGACCTCGTCCTCACCGTGACGGAGCGGCTGCGCGCCCACGGCGTGGTGGGGAAGTTCGTCGAGTTCTACGGCCCCGGCGTCGCCAGCCTGCCCATCGCCGACCGGGCGACGATCGCCAACATGGCGCCCGAGTACGGCGCGACCTGCGGCATCTTCCCGGTGGACGCCGAAACGCTGCGCTACCTGACCTTCAGCGGCCGGCCGGCGTGGCGGGTGAGCCTGGTGGAGGCCTACATGAAGGAGCAGGGCCTCTTCCACACCACCGGCAGCCCCGAGCCGGCGTTCAGCGAGACGCTCGCCCTCGACCTGGGGACGGTGGAGCCGAGCGTCGCGGGACCGAAGCGGCCGCAAGACCGGGTGCGGCTGCGCGGCGCCCGGGCCTCGTTCATGAAAGCGCTGCCGTCGCTGATCCCCAGCGGCTCGCCGGTCGCGCCTCCGTCGGATGTCCGCGACCACTTCGAGAGCGAGGGCGGCGTCGCCTACAAGCGCGACAGCAAGGCGGTCATCACCGGCACGCCTCCGACCTTCGTCGAGACGGAGGTGAACGGCGTGTCGTGCCGTATCCACCACGGGTCGGTCGTGATCGCCGCCATCACCAGCTGCACCAACACCTCGAATCCCTCGGTGATGATCGCCGCCGGCCTGCTGGCGCAGAAGGCCGTGGCGCGCGGGCTCACCAGCCGGCCCTGGGTCAAGACGTCGCTGGCGCCGGGGTCGAAGGTGGTGAGCGACTACCTGGGGGCCGCCGGCCTCATGCCGGCGCTGGAGGCGCTCGGCTTCCACCTGGTGGGCTACGGCTGCACCACGTGCATCGGCAACAGCGGCCCGCTCCCCGAGCCGGTGTCGCGCGCCATCAAGGACGGCGAGCTGGTGGTGTGCTCGGCGCTGTCGGGCAACCGGAATTTCGAGGGCCGCGTCCAGCAGGAAGTACGCGCCAACTACCTCATGAGCCCGCCGCTGGTGGTCGCCTACGCGCTGGCGGGGCGCATGAACGTGGACCTGTTCAACGATCCACTCGGCAGGGACCAGGCCGGCAAGCCGGTGTTCCTGCGCGATATCTGGCCCTCGACGAAGGAAGTGGCCGAAGTGGTGGAGCGGTCGGTGCGCCCGGAGATGTTCACCAAGAGCTACGGCGCGGTGTTCGACGGCGACGAGCGCTGGAACAGTCTCACGGTGCCGGAGGGCGACCGCTACGCCTGGGCCACGGACAGCAGCTACATCAAGCGCGCACCCTATTTCGACGGGATGCCGAAGCATCCGGGCGCGGTCCAGGACATCGCCGGCGCGCGGGTCCTGGCGTACCTCGGCGACAGCATCACCACCGACCACATCTCGCCGGCCGGCTCCATCAAGAAGGACGGCCCGGCGGGCCAGTGGCTCATCGCGCGGGGCGTGCAGCCGCGCGACTTCAACTCCTACGGCGCGCGGCGGGGCCACGACGAGGTCATGGTCCGCGGCACCTTCGCCAACGTGCGGATCAAGAACCGCATGGCGCCGGGCACCGAGGGGGGCGTCACCACGCACCTCCCCGACGGCGAGGTCACGAGCATCTTCGACGCCGCGGTGCGCTACCAGGCCGACCGGGTGCCGACGCTGGTGCTCGCCGGCAAGGAATACGGCTCCGGCTCCTCGCGCGACTGGGCGGCCAAGGGGCCGCGGCTCCTCGGCATCCGCGCGGTGCTGGCCGAGAGCTACGAGCGGATCCACCGCAGCAACCTCGTCGGCATGGGGATCCTGCCGCTCCAGTTCAAGGCCGGGGAGTCGGCGGCCTCGCTGGAGCTGAAGGGCGACGAGATCTACGCGATCACCGGCGTCGCGGCGGCGCTGGCGGGCGCCAAGGAGGTCGGCGTCACGGCCGCCCGGCCCGACTTCACCAGCCGTACGTTCCGTGCGACGCTGCGCATCGACACGCCGAAGGAAGTCGAGTACTACCGCCACGGCGGGATCCTCGAGTACGTGCTGCGCCAGCTGGCGGGACTGGCGTGAGTAGCAGGCTCGTCCTGCTCCGCCACGGCGAGAGCGTCTGGAACCGCGAGAACCGCTTCACCGGCTGGACCGACGTCGGGCTCTCCGCGAAGGGCACGCAGGAGGCGCTGGATGCCGCCCGGTGGCTGCGCGAGGGCGGCTACACCTTCGACTTCGCCTACACCTCGGTCCTCAAGCGCGCCATCAAGACGCTCTGGATCGTGATGGAGGAGATGGACCTGATGTGGATCCCGGTGGAGCGCAGCTGGCGGCTCAACGAGCGCCACTACGGCGCGCTCCAGGGGCTCAACAAGTCGGAGACCGCGGCGAAGTACGGCGAGGCGCAGGTGAAGATCTGGCGGCGCAGCTACGACACGCGGCCGCCGGCGCTCGCCGAGGACGATGAGCGCTTCCCGGGACGCGATCCACGCTACGCCGGGCTCTCACCGGCGGAGCTTCCCCTCACCGAGTGCCTCAAGGACACCGTCGCGCGGGTGGTACCCTTCTGGGAGCAGACGATCGCGCCCGCGGTCCGCTCAGGCCGCCGCCTCATCGTGGCGGCGCACGGCAACAGCCTGCGGGCGCTGGTGAAGTACCTCGATGGCGTGGGCGATCAGGAGATCGTGGAGCTCAATATTCCGACCGGCATCCCGCTGGTCTACGAGCTCGACGCACGGCTCAAGCCGACCCGGAGCTTCTACCTCGGCGATCCCGAGAAAGTGGCCGCGGCACAGGCGGCCGTGGCGGCGCAGGGGAAAGCCGGAACCTAGATTCTGTTGTCTATCGCGATCGCCTCAGCTCGACCTCAGATGCAATGAACCCGAAGGCCGGCCACCCCCCCGACGCCACCGCGCGCCGGAACCACTCGAGTGCCCGGGTGGTGTCGCCGCGTACCAGGTACCAGTTGCCGACGCCGAAGTTCAGGGTGGCGACGGCGATGTCGGCGGTGTCGGCCGGTGTGAGGACCTGCTCGGGGCCGATGAGTCCCCGATAGAGGCGCAGCCGCTGGGCGTAGGCGGTGGCGGTGGTGATGCGCAGCGAGTCGGTGATGCGGCCGAGGGCGGCCCGCGCCTCGGCGCTCCGCCCCGCGCGGGAGCTGGACATCCAGAGCCAGTCGCTCGAGCCGGCGATCTCGTTGTCGTTGGGCGCCAGGCGCTGGGCGCGGGTGAAGGCGTCCGCCGAGCCCGCGAAGTCGCCGCGCACGAATCGCACCACGCCCAGGTGGTACCAGATGTCGTAGTTCGTGGTATCGAGCCGGTTGCCGCGCGTGAGGTCGGCGAGGGCGCTGTCGAATTGGCGGACCGAGATGTATCGATGGCCGCGCCAGCGGTAGAGCAGGGCGTTGTCGGGCGCGATCGCCAGGCCCCGGGTGAAGGTCACGATCGCTTCGCGATACTGCCGCACGCCGGACTGGGCGACGCCGAGCTGGATGATCTTCTCGACGTTGCGGGGGTCGGTGGCCAGGGCGCTCTCGGCGCGCGCGACCGCGCCGGTGTCGGCCTGGGAGGCGTACGACACCCCGGCGGGCGAACGGTACTGCGGGGTCTGGAGCGCGAGGAGGGTGAGGAGCAGGCGCATGAGAAGCCGAGGGTCGAGGGTGGATGGTGGATGGTGGACGCCCACCATCTACCATCCACCATCTACCATCGGGTATTCAAGGAAGCAAGTTGCGGTTCCTTTGCGCCGTCTTCACCCCCAGCGCGACTCCGGCCCCGAGCAGGAGGGCCGTCCCGGCGCCGACGATGGGGAGCACCCAGACGATGGGTGCCGCCACGACGGCGGCGGCGACCCCGGCGATGATGGGTACGCCGGGACGGTGGGCGGCATCCACGAAGCGCAACTTGCGCTGGGTGAAGTCCTTCGACGTGACGTAGCCGGCCAGGCCTGCGCCGGCGGCGGCGACCATACCGATGATCTCGAACATGGTTTCACTACGTTACCGCCGTCCGGGAGGATTCGCACCTGTCTCTTGACGTCCGCGCGGGGCGGGTGATATGGTCCCGGTAACCTAACCCTTCAAACTTCATGAATCCTTTCCTGTCCAAGCGGTGTGCGGCGTTCGTGGCAGTGGTGGCTCTGACGGCATGCGGTGGGGGGGGGGATGGCAGCACGCCGCCCCCGACTGTCGCGTCGGTGCTGATCTCCTCGCCCGCGGCTCCGCCCACAATCGGCACCCTGGGTCGCACGGTCCAGTTCGCGGCGCAAGCCAAGGACGCCTCGGGCGGCGTGGTCGCGGGCGCCGTCATCACCTGGGGCTCGTCCGACCAGACGGTCGCGACGGTCGGCGCCGCCACTGGCCTCTTGACGGCCGTGGCCAACGGCACCACCCAGATCACCGCGACCTCCAACAGCCACGCGTCGCCCATGGTGACAGTGACCGTCGCGCAGGTCCCGGCCACCGTGACGGTGACGTCGACCAGCGCGGTGCCCGATATCCTTTTCGCCACCGGACGGACGCTGCAGTACAGCGCCGCCGTGAAGGACACACTCAACAACGCGATCGCTGCGCCGGTCGTGGCCTGGACCAGCACCGTCACGACGGTCGCCACCGTCAACGGCGCCTCGGGTCTCGCCGCCGCCGTCGCCGACGGATCCACCAGCATCCGGGCGACCGCGGGCACGGCGGTCGGGAACCGGACCCTGGTGATCCGCCGCCTCGCGGCGACGCACTCGATTTCGCCGGGGAGCGCGCCCATCTCGACGGCCTCGGGCACGCAGCTCTTCACCGGTACCGCGGCCGACAGTGCCGCGACGGCACTGCCGATGACCTGGCTCTCGCGCAACAGCGGCGTCGTGACCGTGACGCCGGCGTCCGGCACCTCGACGATCGCCACCGCCACCGGCAACGGCACGACGCGCGTCGTCTTGAGCGTGGCGGCCGGCCCCGTGGACTCGGCGACCGTCACCACGACCAACCAGGCGGCCGTGCCCACGACCGCCTCCGTGACGATCGGCGACGACTTCTTCAGGAGCGACCGGAACGCCAGCACCAACACCGCGGTGGACACCATCGCGGCCGGGGGTACGGTGACCTGGAACTGGACGGGCTCGCTGCCTCATAGCGTGTTGTCCACGGGGTCGCCCAGCTTCACCAGTAGCACCAACCCGTTGACGGGCCAGACCACCGGTACCTACCCGCTCATCTTCAACACGGTGGGGAACTACACGTACATCTGCGGGGTGCACGGGGCGATCATGAGCGGGACCATCGTGGTGCGGTGAACGACCTTCGGCGCTAGTCCATCCAGCGCACCAGCTCGCCCAGCGGCTTCTTCCTGGGCGTCGGCTCGGGCTCGGTGGCGAGGTAGCCAAGGGCGATGATGCCCACGATGCGGCAGCCCTCGGGCACGCCGACGAGTGCCTTGACGTCGGGGTGCTCCATGATGCCGCCGGTGCGCAGAAAGCTGCCGATGCCGTCCGCGGCGGCGGCCACCAGCAGGTTCTCGATCGCCATCATGACGGCCCCGTAGTCCTCCTCGCGCCGCAACGGATCGTCGGAGACGGCGCACATCACGAACACGAATGCCGGGGTATCCAGGTGCTCCCGCCAGGTCTTGTCGATGGCGCGGAGCGCCTCGGGGCTTTCGGGATTGTCGAACTTCCTGGCCCGGTGCTCGCGTCGGATCTCGGCGAAGCGCCGCTTGCTCTCGCCGGTCAGCACGGTGAAGCGCCACGGCTCGGTGAGCTTGTGGTTGGGGGCGCGCACCGCCGACGCGAGCAGACGCTCGATGACGTGGCGCGGCAGCGGGTCGGGCCGGAAGGAACGGGTCGAGGTGCGCCGCGCGATGGCGTCGAAGGTGTCCATGGGGTTGGTGGATGGTAGATGGTTGACGGTGGATAGTCTATCGCCCACATTCGCCCATGCGCACCGAGTTCCTTGGTACCGGCTTCTACGTGCCCGAGCGGATCGTCACCAACGACGATCTCAGCGCGATGATGGACACCTCGGACGAGTGGATCCGCACTCGCACCGGCATCGAACAGCGGCACTGGGTGGGTGACGGGATGATGGGCAGCGACCTCGCGGTGGAGGCGTCGCGCATGGCGCTGGCGCGCGCCGGTCTCGAACCGGGGGACCTCGACGCGATCATCTACGCGACGGTCTCGCCCGACTACTTCTTTCCGGGCGGCGGCGTCTACCTCCAGACCAAGCTCGGCCTCACCACCATCCCCTGCCTCGACATCCGGAACCAGTGCACCGGCTTCCTGTACGGGCTGTCGGTCGCCGACGCCTGGATCCGCGGCGGGATGTACCGCCGGGTGCTGCTGGTGGGCGCGGAGGTCCAGTCGGCCGGCATCGACATGTCGGTACGCGGGCGCGAGATGGGGGTGCTGTTCGCCGACGGCGCCGGGGCGGTGGTCCTCGGGGCGACCGAGGACAGCGAGCGGGGGGTGCTCTCCACCCATCTCTTCGCCGACGGCGCGTACGCGGGAATCCTCTTCTGCGACCTGGGTGGCTGCGCGCACCGCCCCCGTCTCACCCACGAGCTGCTGGACCAGGGCCTGCAGTGGCCGCTGATGCAGGGCCGGGAAGTCTTCAAGCTGGCGAGCACGCGCATGCCCGACGCGGTGCGGAAGTGCCTGGCGGCGAACGGGCTCACCACCGCCCAGATCAAGGTGCTCATCCCGCACCAGGCCAACCTGCGCATCTCGGAGATGGTCCAGCGGCAGCTCGCGCTGCGCGACGACCAGGTGTTCAACAACATCCAGCGCTACGGCAATACCACGGCCGCCTCGATTCCGATCGCCCTGCACGAGGCGGTGACGACGGGCGTCGTGCAGCGCGGCGACCTGGTGGTCTTCGCGGCCTTCGGGGCGGGGCTGACCTGGGGCGCGGCGGCGGTGCGGTGGTAGGTGACAGTTGACAGTTGACAGTTGACAGTTGACAGTTGACAGTCGACAGTCGACAGTCGACAGTCGACAGTCGGCAGCAGAGGAGCGTCAGCTGGCTAAGGGGCGTTAGTTCGTGACAGGACACTTCTGCGGAGAGCGAACAGCATGCGCGAGATCTCGTCGACGGCATAAATCGCTTCGTCGGCCGATTCGGTGTCGAGATAAGCCTGATCGGTGCTGGTAATCAGCAGCGATTCAATTTCGGCTGCCGACCCCTCGGCGATGTTCAGAAAGTGCGCGTAGTCCCGCTGCGTGATGCGTTTCGACCCTTCGGCAATGTTCGACATGACCGATATCGCGGCCCGCCGCAGCTGGGCGACAAGGCCGTAGCGCTCGTCAGCAGGGTAGTTGCGCGTCAGGTCGTACACGCGACACGTCAACGCTCGGCTCTTCTGCCAGACGAGAATATCCCTGAATCGCTGCATGGCTCAGTATTCAAACACCCGGCGCATTCATGAAAACCGCGGGAGCGCGTTTCGGTCCCTTCCTATGCAATCACCCCACGGTCGACCGTCGACTGTCGACTGTCGACTCGTTGCCGCTGAGAGTAGATTCCCCTACGATGACCGCCAACAACCGCGCCGCCGCCACCCCCGCCGATCTCGATCTCCTCTGCATCAACACGATTCGCACGCTCGCCATGGACGCCGTGGAGCAGGCCACCTGCGGCCATCCCGGCACGCCGATGGCGCTCGCGCCGATCGCGCACCTGCT
>JBGOSS010000074.1:0-15939 GCA_041476105.1 Gemmatimonadota bacterium | reverse complement strand
CGGTGTTCTTCTCGATGTCGGCCAGCATCGCTTGGGCGAGCCGCGTGAGCCGCGCCTCGGTGTATCGGTAGGCCGCCGCCGAGTCGCCGTCGACCGAGCCGAAGTTCCCCTGCCCATCCACCAGCGGATAGCGCAGCGAGAACTCCTGGACCATCCGCACCAGCGAGTCGTAGACCGCGGTGTCCCCGTGCGGGTGGTACTTGCCCAGCACGTCGCCGACGACCGTCGCGCTCTTCTTGTAGGGCCGCCCCGGCACCAGCCCGAGCTCGTTCATGGCAAACAGAATCCGGCGGTGCACGGGCTTCAAACCGTCGCGAACGTCCGGCAAGGCGCGGCTCACGATGACGCTCATCGAGTAGTCGATGAACGACTCGCGCATCTCGTCTTCGATCAGCCTGGGGAGGATGCGCTCGCGCTGGGTCGGGCCGGTCATTCATGCCTTGGGGAGAGGACTGCTAAATGTAGACGAAGCATCGGCTTGAATCAACTCCAGCCGGTTATATCTGTCGTTATGCTGTATCTAGACTGTCGTTATAGTGTTTGGCCTTCTGGCCAAGCCGAAAAGGTGGGGGAGATTCTCGCCGCTGAGCCCTACCCGGCACTGGCGGGCGGGGGTGCTCCGCCGGCTGGCGGGCCGGGAGTCCGGTCGGTGGATCGGCGGCCCCACTTCATCCGCCGGCTCTGCTCGTACCAGCGCCGCGTCACTTCGCCCGCCAGCGTGGTGTTGCCGAGGCCGAAGGCCAGCGCGACCGCCAGCGCCGCGGCGCCGAGGATCAGGGTGAACGCCGTGGTGACGATGTCGGCCGCGACGCCCACCTGCTGGAGCGCCATGAACACCGACACCAGCACCACCACGAACTTCGCCACCTGGGCCAGCAGCGGCACGCCTTCGACGCCGCCCGCGCTCGCCAGGATCAGCGCCCGCACGAACTCGCCGAGGATGATGCCGAGGATGATCACGATGATCGCGGCGAAGACGTTGGGCAGGTAGCCGACGAGGTTCGCGAACAGGTCGCCGATGTTCGACACGCCGAGCGCGGAGGACGCCAGCAGGATCACCACCAGCATGACCAGCCAGAAGAACAGCTTGCCGACGATCTGCGTCGGGCCGCCCGCACCGCTGCGCTCGACCGCTTCCGTCACGCCCCACCGGGCCGCTTCGCGGTCGAAGTGCAGGCGCTGGAGCGCGCCGTCGGCGATGCGCTCCAGGGTGCG
Source organism: Gemmatimonadota bacterium (assembly GCA_041476105.1). GTDB lineage: Bacteria > Gemmatimonadota > Gemmatimonadetes > Gemmatimonadales > JACORV01 > DASXPG01. The sequence goes on along the minus strand of JBGOSS010000074.1, from coordinate 14,724 downwards.
CGCGACCAGGAAGCCGGCCGCGAGGATGATGAGGCTCAGCAGCAGTCCCGGCAGAATGCTCAGGATCTGGAACAGCGCCGCCTTCAGCCGGTTGAACGACTCCATGACCCGATCCATGCTCACCCCTGCGTGCCGGTCTCGAGGACCAGCTTGCCGAATTGCCCGCCCTGCCGCAGCCGCTCCAGCGCGTCGCGCGCTCCGGCGAGCGGGTAGACGCCGTCGATCACCGGCTTCAAGTGCCCGTCGCCCAGCAGCCCGGCGATCTGCTCGAACTCGGCGCGGCTACCCATCGTCGAGCCCATGATCGTCCACTGGTGCCAGAAGAGCTTGCGCACGTCGGTGGTGACCATCGGGCCCGACGTCCCGCCGCAGGTCACGAGCCGCCCGCCGCGCGCCAGGCAGCGCAGGCTGGTCACCCAGGTCTGCTCGCCGACGCTGTCCAGCACCACCTCACAGCCACGGCGGCCGGTGAGCCGGCGCACCTCTTTCGCGACGTCGGCCGTCGCGTAGTTGATCCCTTCGTCGGCCCCCAGGCCGCGCGCCCGCGCCAGCTTGTCATCGGACGAGCTGGTGACGATCACCCGGGCTCCCAGCAGCTTCGCCGCCGCGAGCGCCGCCAGCGCCACGCCGCCGCCGATGCCCCAGATCAGGACCGTCTCCCCCGGCCGTACCGCGGCGCGCGTCACCATCATGTGCCAGGCGGTGAGCGTCACCAGTGGGAAGGCCGCCGCCTCGGCCCACGCGACGGTCGCCGACAGCGGGGCGAGACTCGTCTCCTTCACCCGCACCGCCTCGGCGAAGGTGCCGGGCGCGTGCTCGCCCAGGATACCGTAGGTCAGGCACAGCGACTCCTCGCCCGCTTCGCAGAACTCGCAGCGCCCGCACCAGATGCCGGGGTTCACCAGCACGCGGTCGCCGGGCTTGACGCGCGACACCCCGGCCCCGACGGCTTCCACCACACCAGCGCCGTCGGCGCCGAGCACGTGCGGAAAGGGGTGCGTGAGGCCGGGGAGCCCGGCGACGACGAAGAGATCGAGATGGTTCAGCGCCGCGGCCCGCACCGCGACCACGACGTCGTCGGGCTGCTCGGGGACGGGCTTCGGCACGTCCTCGACTGACACGTTCTCGAGACCGCCGTAGCCACGAATGATCACGGCGCGCAGGGGGGCGGTCCTGCCGGAGCGCGGTGCTAGTGACTCGGCGCGACGGCCGGGCGCGGCGTCGCGGGACGCAGCACGGGGCTGGCCAGGCGCTCTTCGGGCGACGTATCGACCGCCTGGGTCGCGCCGGTCCCGATCGTGAAGAGCACCACGCGCTGGGCCCCCTGCTGGTTGCCCTGGGCGGCCTCCGTGATCGCGAGCGCGAGGAGCGAGCCGTCACCGCTGACGGTGAAGGCGTTGACGAACGTCCCCGGTGGCGTCACGGCCACGGCGGTGTCGCTGGCGGCCTCCAGATTCAGCCGGTAGACCCGCTGGGCCGGCGGACGGCCGGCATCCGAGCGCAGGAAGTAGAGGGTGCGCCCGTCGGGGGAGTAGGCGGGGTTGTCGAGCCGCTGGCCCGCTGGGGCGACGGTTTTCAGCCGCTCCTCGCTGGCGTCGATGTTCGCCTGATAGATGCCGTACACCGGGCGCCCGGGCCCGGTTTCCCGGAACGAGACGTACGCCATCCGCAGCCCGTCCCGCGATACGGCGGGCGCCGTGTTGGCGACGCCGGGCGTCGCGGTGGTCAGCTGGCGGGCCACGCCGACGGTGTCGCCGCGCACCTCCACCATCCAGATCTGGGCCGGCTGCCGAACTCCGCGGTTGGACTCGAAGACGATCCTCTGGCCGCCGGGGAGAAACGAGGGGTAGCGCACCATCGACGAGTCGTCGGTGACCCTCAGGCGCCCGGTGCCGTCGGCGTTGACCAGGAACAGCGCCGCCGTCGGCACCCGCTGCGGCTGGAGCGAGAAGGGCCGGGCCGTGAAGGCGATGCGGGTGAGGTCCTGCGACCACGCGGCCTGGAGCTCGACCGCGCTGTCGGAGGTGAGCGGCGACCAGTTCTGGCCGTTGTTCCACTTCACCAGCAGGTCGCGCCGCCCCTGGTTCTGCCCGGTCACCAGGATGTCGCCGACGACGAAGATGTCCAACGCGACCGTGGAGTCCCAGGTGGCCCGCCCAGTGAGCCGCACGCGACCGGGCTTGAGGGCGACGATCTCGTTCCCGTTGTCGACCCGCGCCACCGTGTCGGGCGTCGCGGTCCACCCCAGGTAGGTGTTCGCCAGGCCCACCGTGTTACGGGCGTCATCGAGCAGCTGCACTTCGAGCGGCAGCCGCTCGCCGACGCCCATCCCGAAGCGCTGTCGCGCCACGCTCAGGCCGCCCGCGACGACGCGGATACGGACCATGCGCGTGAGTGCCTCGTCCCGGATCGTCGGCACCGACACCAGGATCGTCGCCTGGCCCGAGCGGCGTCCGGTCACCTGCCCGGTCGCCGTATCGAAGACGATCGCCGAGTCGGGCGCGCGCCAGGTGATCGGCGCCTCGGGAACCGGGGTATTGTCGGCGGCGAGGGCCGCGGCGCGCACCGTGGTGCGTCCGCCGATCGCGAGGGTGCGAACCGAGTCCGGCGGGTCCAGTCGGAGCGACGTCACCCGACGGTGCACGTGCACCGTCGCTGTAATCTCGGGGTAGATCGAGCTCTGGGCGGTGATGCGCGCGACGCCGGGAGCCAGCGCTTCGATGACCGGGTTCACGGGGTTCACCCGAACCTTGGTCGGATCCGACGACGTGAACTGGAACAGGCCGCCCGGGTTGAGGGCGCGCGACTGCGCCGGAATGAAGACCGAGAGCGTCTCGCTCGTGCCGGGAGTCATCGAAAAGTCGACGCGATTGAAGCGTAGCGTGTCGGCGCGCACGTCCACCCGCACCAGCTTGGGCTGGATACGCTGCTGGCCGGGAATGGTGAGTCGCACCGTCGCCGCGCCCGCCTCGCCCAGCGACGTCACGATCCCGAACGAATCCACGGCGAGAATCCGCTCGCCGCCCGGATCGACGGAAAACATGATGGGGATCCGCTGCGCGTTCTGCCCGTCGCCTCCGCGGACGGCGCGGAAGTCGAGCGCCCGCGACTCGCCGCGCACCAGCGTGAGCTGAAGCGGGTCCACGAAGAGTCCGTCGGCGGGTCCCGCGCCTTCAGGCTGCCGGTCGAACGCCGCATAGCCCGGCCCATTGGGCCGGCCGAACACCGGCGAGTAGCCGGGAATCGTCGACGAGGTGGCGCGGTCTGACTGGGTGGCGACCGAGGCCTCGACGATGAGCACCGCCGTCCCGGTGCGGGCCGCGGCGCCGACGCCGGTGCGGGCCCTGATCTCCACACTGCCCGCCGCGATGCCGTGCGCGATGCCGTTCGCGTCGATGGTCGAGAGGGCCGGACTGGACGACGTCCAGACAAAGGTGATGTTGTCGCAGGGATTGCCGGTCGCGTCGTAGGCGGTGGCGGTGAACGGATAGGTCGCACCGACTCGCACCGAGGTCTGCGAGGGGGACACCGCGACATCCGCAACTCGGCACCGGCGTTGCGCTTGCGCGACACGCGGCGCACACACCAGGAAGGCCATGGTGGCCCCAAGGGACCCGGCCAGCAGGCGGTTACGGCAGTCGGGCATCACAGCAAGAAACGGAGTCGGGGAAAGCCTGTCAAGCATTTGGGCGAGCCGGCGAGCGGGCCGGGTGCGGGCGGGGGGTCCGCGGGTCAACTTGCGAAGCTGCGGTACGCGCGCAATGTATAAGGCCGTCTGAATGCCACTCGCCAAAACGCCATTCCTGTTTCGGAGGACCAATGTTGGCTGACGATGTGACCGGCGGCGGCTGGGAGATGCCTGGTTCCGACCCGACACCCGAGCGCGAGTGGTCGCCACCCGCGTGGACCCCTGCCCCACCGCCTCCGCCTCCGCCCGCGCCGAAGGCCTCGGCTCCGGCGCGTCCGGCGCCCGCTGCGCCGCCGAAGAAGAAGGCCGCGAAGAAGAAGGCGCGGAAGACCGCCAAGAAGAAGACCGCCAAGAAGAAGGCGAGAAAGCCCGCCGCGAGAAAGCGCGTGGTGAAGCGCCCCGCCCGCAAGGCGAAGAAGCGGACCGCGGCGAAGAAGAAGACGGCGCGCCGGACCAAGAAGAGGAAGTAGCACGCTTCGACGAGCGGTACGGCGGAATGACGGCAAGGCGGTAGGCGACGTCGCTCGACACTGGGGAGCGGCACTCGCTGCCGCCTTCTGTCTTACCGCCCTCCCGCCCTCCCGCCCCGCCGCCGATTTCGACACCCTCATCACCGGTGGCACCGTCATCGACGGCACCGGCGGCACCGGCCGCCGGGCCGACGTCGGTATTCGCGGCGACCGGATCGCCGCGATCGGCGATCTGACCGGCCGCACGGCGAGCCGAACGGTGGAGGCGCACGGCCTCGCCGTCGCCCCGGGCTTCATCGACATGCTCGGCTGGTCGCAGATCACGATTCTGGTGGACAACCGGGGCGTCTCGAAGGTGACGCAGGGCGTCACGACCGAGATCACCGGCGAAGGATGGTCCCCCGCGCCGGTCAACGACAACACCATTCGCCCCGACGCCGCGCAGTACGCCGCCTGGGGCCTCACCGTGGACTGGCACGATCTCGACGGATACTTCAGGCGCCTGGAGCGCTCCGGGACACCCTTCAACGTCGCCACCTTCGTCGGCGCGACCACGCTCCGGCTCTACGTCATGAACCAGGACCGCCGTGCCCCGGCGCCCGCCGAGATGGCGCGCATGGAGGCCCTGGCGGACTCCGCCATGCGGCAGGGTGCCCTGGGCGTCTCGAGCGCGCTCATCTACGAACCGGGCTCCTATGCGTCCACCGGCGAGCTGATCCGGCTCGCGCGCGTCGCCGGCCGCTCGGGAGGCCTCTACATCTCCCACATTCGCAGCGAGGGCGCGGGCATCCGGCCCGCCCTGGCGGAGGCCTTCCGCATCGGCCGCGAGGCGCGCGTGCCGGTGGAAGTCTGGCACCTCAAGCTTTCGGGGCGCCCGCATTGGGGCCACATGCGGGAGATCATCGGGCTCTTCGAGCGCGAGCGGCGCCGCGGCGGCCGCGTAGGCGCGAACAGCTATCCGTACCTCGCGTCGGCCACCAGCCTGTCGCAGGTCCTGCCGTCATGGGCCCGGATCGGCGGCGACTCCGCGATGGTGGAGCGCCTGCGGGATCCGGCGGTGCGCGCGCGGATCAAGCGGCAGGTTCCGAACGCCGCCGGGGTCCTGGTGCTGTCGGCTCTCGATTCGTCGCTGACGCGCTACCAGGGTCGGCGCATCAGCGAGATCGCGCAGGCCGAGGGGAAGGATGAGCTGGATGTGGTCATGGATCTGCTCGTCGCCGACCGCGGCAATACCGGCGCGGCATTTTTCTCGATGAGCGAGGATGACGTGCAGGAAGCGGTTGCCACGCCCTGGATCGGGGTGGGCTCGGACTTCGGCGCGACCGCGCCCGACGGACCGCTCTTTACCGGCCCGGTACACCCGCGCGCCTATGGGACTTTCCCGCGCATCCTCGGGCACTATGTGCGCGAATTGCACGCCCTGACCCTCGAAGCCGCGATCCACAAGATGACGGGCGTCCCGGCGGAGCGGATGGGGTTGCAGGAGCGCGGCCTCCTGCGGGAGGGCTACTTCGCCGACCTGGCCGTCTTCGATCCGGCGACCATCATCGATCGGGCCACCTTCGAGTCGCCTCACCAGCCGGCGACCGGGATCCGGTTCGTGATCGTCAATGGCCGCTTCACGCTGGACGAGGGCCGCCTCACCACCGAGCGTCCGGGTCGCGCCCTGCGGGGGCCGGGGTACCGTCCATGAGCCTCGGGACCCTGACCGTGGGCTGGGTGCTGGTCGCCATGCTCTTTCTGGCCACGGCGAGGGCTTCCCGCGGCCCGCTGAACCGGCCGGCCGTGCTGGTGATCCTGGCCGAGTCCATGGCCCTGACCCTGCTCGCGGGGCTCTGGTTCGGGACCGCCGGCCATGGCGGCTGGCCGCTGGTCTTCCTGCTGGTCGGTGGGCTGGCCGGGGGCGCGGAACGCGGACTGCGTTCCGCGTTCCTGCGTTCCGCGGAGCGGTTCGATTGGCGTGGATTCGTGCTTGACCTGGCCCGCTACGTCGCCGCCGGGGCCGTGCTGGCTTGGCGGCTCGCATAGCCCCTCCTAGTATTCGCGCCATATGAATCCGGTTCATCGCGCCATCGAGCGCGTCGGCGCGTACTTCGCCGAGCGCGAGACCCGTCCCGCCTACGTCGGGCGTGGCTTGCTTGGGCAGCGCCGCCCTGAGGACGAGAGGCTGATGCACGCCCTGGTGCGCGAGCGGCGCACCAGGCAGCGGGCCGACGGCAGCGTCGGGGGCGACCTGATCGCGACCGCCTGGTACGTCTGGGAACTGCTCGACCTCGACCAGAAACCCGACTCGTCTCCCATCCAGCGCGCGGTCAAGTGGATGCTGGCTCGGCAGGACCGGGACGGTGCCTACCACCCACACCAGCCCGGCCGGCGCGCGCCGATCGACCCGCGGTACGCGGCGATGGGCGGCTTTTTCGCCTACCGTACCGCGGGCCGCGTGATTCACCGGCTGGCCCTCCCGAATGGCGTCTCCGTGACCTCCGACGCGGGATCGCGGTTTCTCGCCTCCTGCTTCGCATTGCGCGCCGTGCTCCGGTCGGGTCACGACGCGGAAACGTTGGTGCGCCGCCACGTCGGCAGCCTGCTGGCGTTTCCGAAGTTGTGGGACACCTGGGGCGGCCAGTGGTCGCCGACCCTGATGATCGGCGCGCTGGCGGCGATTGCCTGGTCGCCGCCGCCCTTCCGTAACCAGCTTCCGATCCTCGCCGAGCACGTGGCCCTGAACCAGAAGCCCGACGGCTCGTGGCGCAATCTCGACCTGGTGCACGCGGTGGACGCGCTGGTGCACGTGCCATTGCCCCAGGCGCGGGAATCGGTCGCGCTGTCCGCTCCCAAGCTGGCCAAGATGCAGACCCTGAACGGATCGCTCGGCGCCGGCGCATCGGCCGAAGAGCGCACCCTGGTCGCGCTGCGCGCGTGGCTGATTGCGCGAGAATACGCCTGAAGACAGGCAAAGACAGACTAAGACAGATTGAGACAGACAACGACAGTACGCACGATTGGCGCGCACGAAGTTGTCTGCTGGCGTTGTCTGTCGTTGTCTGTCGCTATCTGTAGTTGTCTTTCAGGAGGCTCCCATGCCCGACACGCCGCGCGACACCCGGCCGCAGATCCGGCTCAGCACCCTCAGCCACGGCGCCGGTTGAGCCTGCAAACTCGGTCCCACCGAGCTCGCGCAGGTCCTGCGCTTCCTCCCACCGGGCACCAATCCCGACGTCCTGGTGGATGCCTCCGGCGCCGACGACGCCGCGGTCATCCGCCTGACGGAGGAGCGCGCGCTCGTCCTCACGACCGACTTCTTCACGCCGATCGTGGACGACCCGTACGCCTTCGGCCGGATCGCGGCGGCCAACGCGCTGTCGGACGTCTACGCGATGGGCGGCCGGCCGCTCTACTGCCTCAGCCTCGTCGCGTGGCCCCGTGACACTTTACCCATAGACGTTCTAGGGGAAATCATACGCGGCGCGGCGGCCACAGTGCTGAGCGCCGGCGCGGTGATCGTGGGCGGCCATTCGATCGACGACCCGGAGCCGAAGTTCGGCCTCGTCGCCGTGGGCGAGGTCGACCCGCGCCGGATGACGACCAACGCGGCGGCGCAGCCTGGCGACGTGCTGGTGCTCACCAAGCCGATCGGCAGCGGCATCATCGCGACGGCCATCAAGCGCGAGCTGGCGCCCGCGGACGCGATCGAGGCGGCGGTGGCCTGCATGACGACGCTCAATGCCGGTGCCGCCGACGCGGCGCGGGAGGCGGGGGTGCGCGCGGCGACCGACGTCACCGGATTCGGCCTCCTCGGCCACCTCCACTCGATGATGAAGGCGAGCGGCTGCGCGGCGGAGGTCGCGGCGGCTTCGGTGCCGCTGCTGCCCGGTGCGCGCGCGCTCGCCGTCGCCGGCTGCATCGCCGGCGGCACCGCGCGCAACCTCGAGGCGGTGCAGTCCTCGACGACCTTCGACGACGACGTCGGGGCGATCGACCGCCTGCTCCTCGCCGACGCGCAGACCTCGGGCGGGCTGCTGCTCTGCGTGCGCGAGAGCGCCCTTCCCGGCCTGCTGGCCGGCTTGCGCTCGCGCGGCACGCCGGCGGGCGCCGTCATCGGACGGGTCGTTGCCGGCGCGGCCGGCGCGATCCGCGTGCGGGCCGCTTGACTTCGCTCCTTCCCCGGCCCATCGTCGCGGGCGTGTTCACGCGGCTGCTCGTGGGACTGGACGGCTCGGCCGGGGCCGAGGCCGCGCTGAGCGCCGCCATCGAGCTCGGCCGCCGCTTCAAGTCCACCATCCTCCTCGCCGCCATCGCCGACATCGTGGACCTCGAGGCACCGCTCATGGGCAGCGCCGGCATGCCGGGTGGGGGCGACGTCGGTGCGGCGGCAGTGGGCATCGCGGCGCTCGACGCCACGCTCCAGGCCCGGACCCGCGAGCTCTGCGACGCCGCCGCCTCGCGCGTGGTGGAGGCGGGGCTCGGCGTCGAAATCCTGCACGCGTCGGGGCTGGTGGACGAGGAGCTGCTGCGCCTCGCCGAGCAGTCCGAGGCGCTGGTGGTGGGGCGGCGGGGCCAGGCGCACGGGGAGGCCGGGACACTGGGCGACGTCACCACCCGCCTGCTGCGGAAGTGCCCCAAGCCGGTGGTGATCGCCGGCGAGACCCCGTCAGCCTTCCTCAAGCCCGTGGTCGCCTACGACGGAGGCACCACCAGCACCAACGCCCTGACGCTGGCGGCGCGCTACGCCGACGCGGCGCACGTCGCGCTCGACGTCGTGCACGTGAGCGACGACGAGGCCGCGGCTGGTGAGCTCCTCGCGCGAGCCGGCGCCTGGCTCTCCGAGCAGCCGGTTTCGTTCACCACCCATCACCTGCGCGGCCGCCCGGTCGACGTGATACCGGTCTACCTGGCGCGCAGCGGCGCCGACCTCCTGGTGCTCGGCGCCCACGGCGGCCGCAAGCGGCACACCTGGTCCCTGGGCTCGCACGCGGTGCCGCTGATCAAGGCGACCGCCGTGCCCGCGATCGTCATCCGGTGAGCCAGGAACAGGCGCACCTGCCGGAGTCGCCGCCGTCAGCCACGGTGAAGGCCCGGATCGTGATCCACGCCGACGAATCGTGCCTCGGCAACGGCCGGCCGAGTGAGAACCCGGGAGGCGCCGGCGGGCTGATCGAGATCGCCAAGCCCGCGGGCATCTCGCGCCGCGACTACTTCATCGCCGAGCGCGACACGACCAACAACCGGATGGCGATCCGCTCGGCGATCGAGGCCCTCACCCTCCTCGGCGTCGGCTCGAAGCGCCTGTCGCTCGACTTCGTCTCGGACTCGGAATACCTGGTCAAGGGGATGAGCGAGTGGATGCGCGGCTGGAAGCGCCGAGGCTGGAAGAACGTCAAGAACCCCGAACTCTGGCAGGCGCTCGACGCCCTCGCCCAGGGCCACGACATCCGCTGGCGCTGGGTCCGGGGCCACAGCAACCACGCGAAGAACGAGTACGCCAACTTCCTCGCGACCCGGGCCGCCCAGGAGCAGCTGAACTCGGGCGGCCTGACGACGTCGGGATTCCTGGATTGGCTGGAGCTCGAGAAAGTGAAGGGCGCGTACGCGGACTACGATCCCGATGCGCTGACCGACTGACCGACGGCTAGTTGTTCAGCGCCCCCTTGGTGATCCAGTTCTTGATCGTCTCCCTCGTCTCGATCGGCAGCACGTACTCCGTCAACGGCATCCGGTAATACCCCAGCCGGGTCGCCGAATCGGGGCTCAGCACGCGATAGACAAACGACGAATCGGGCTTGCCGGGCCGGACCCGCGGGATCGGCGCCTTGGCCGACGCCACGTTGACCATCGTCACGTAGGCGAGCGAGTCGTTCTCGAGGTCGAGCCCGTAGAGGGGGCTCGCGCTGCCGTGGCAGGCGCCGGACGATCCGCACGTGGCCCGGAAGACCGGCATGATGTCGTTCCGGAACGACGGGTCGGCGATGACCGCCTGGATGTGGTTGACGGCGGGGTCCATCCGGAGATCGGTGCAGCCGACCAGCAGCAACATCGGCACGCAGGCGCGCAGCCTCATAGCGCGATCGCCCCGCGGCCCCGCACCGTCAGCAGGGCGCTGGGCGCGTAGTAGAGCTCTCCGCCCAGGCGCAGCCGCCGCGAGAGATCCCATGCCGCTCCGGCCGCGAGGTGAAGCCGGGCCAGGTTGGCCTGGAGACGATTGTGATCCTCCATCGCCGGTAGCGAGACCAGCGCACCCTGCGCGACCGTCCGACTGTAGTTCACGTCGAACGCGATGCGCTCGTAACGGATGCCTGCCGACACGTAGGGTTCGAGGTGCGAGCCGCGCCATCCCTGGTAGGCCGCCACGAACTCCAGGGCCCCCGCCAGCGGCGCGATCTTGTCGCTCGACGGCGTCCCGCCGTAACAGGTGAGGTCGAGCGGGTTGGCCACCGCCTCGCTGTCGCAGGTGGTCGAAGCCTCGACCGATCCGGCGATCGCGCTCAGGCGCAGGTAGCCGTCCCAGGTCTGGCCCAGCGTCAGGCGCCGCCCGATGGCCAGCGCGACAACGTTCGCCTTCGCGCCGCAGACGGTGAGGGGCGGCGTGTAGCCGACCTCGACACCGTAGCGGCCGAAACCCTTCGACGCCGTCAGGCGCGGGTAGACCGGACAGAGATTGGAGTGCTCGGCCTTGGTGCCGCCGAAGCCGACGATGCGGTCCTGGAGCGAGACCGCCGGAATGACCGTTCCTGTGCCGCCGAACTCGAAGCGGCCGTCCCTGGACGGGAGACCGACCGGCGTGAACTGCATGACGGCGGCGTAGTACCCCATCAGCTGTGCTTCCGGATCGCCATTGGCCAGGACGCGGCGTCCCTGCGCGCCCAGCGCGCCGGCGTGCAGCGACACCAGCACCCCGACGGCGAAAACCGTTCTTGACAAGGGCATGCGCGTCAATCTAACGTGCCGCGCCACCTCCGCGAGCCCTTCTTGCCGGTTTCACCGCCGTCGCCGCCCGATCATCTCGAGGGCCTTTTCCGCCGACTGGTGGCGAATATCGCGGCGCTCGATCCCGGCGCGCTGCATCGCCCGGTCAAGGTCTCCGAAATCCACGAGCGTCTCGTTCCCTATCGCACGCATCGCGCCGCCCTCGGGTTCGACACCAACGAGGACTACGAGATGACGTTGCTGCGCCTGCTGGCCGGCGAGCGCGGATTCGCGGAGGTCTTTCCCGAGGATGCGGCGGGGGCGTTCGCGCGCGAAGCGGAGAGCGTGAACCCGGACACGGCGCTCTTCCGCCTGTTTCCCGATGCGACCGTGCTGCTCGATCCCGACCGAATGTCGCTCGCTCCCGGCATCGTCTCGGCCACGTCGCGGCGTGCGGAGCCGGCACGCGACACCGAGCCTGACGCGCGGCCCCCCGCGGCGGTGAGGGAGGAGGATGCCGGCGCGCCGGGCGACGAGGACGCCGAGGCCGAGGCGGAACGGGAGTCGGCACGCGAGCAGCTCCCCTTCGTCCTCGATGACTCCGAGGAGGCACGGGTCACCGGGCAGCCGCGCGGGATCACCGCGAGCGCGCCCTGTCCCTATTGCGGCGGCGGCCTGCCGGTCGGCCGCACCGTGCTCTTCTGTCCCCACTGCGGCCAGAACATCGGCGTCGTCCACTGCCCCACCTGCGGCAGCGAGCTCGACGTCGGCTGGCAGTTCTGCATCACCTGCGGCCAGAAGGTCCAGGGTCTCGGTTGACCCGCACCTACCGCATCGCGTCGATACCAGGTGACGGCATCGGACCCGAGGTCATCGGGGCGGCGCTGCCCGTGCTGGACGCGGCGGCCCGGCGCTTCGGCTTCACCCTCGACGTCGAGCGGCTTCCCTACGGCGCCGACCACTACCTCGCGACGAAGGAGACGCTTCCCCAGCACGCCTTCGAGCACCTCCGTAACGACGTGGACGCCATCCTCGTCGGCGCCGTCGGCGATCCCCGCGTTCCCGGCAACGAGCATGCCCGCGACATCCTCCTCGGTCTGCGCTTCCGGCTCGACCTCTACGTCAACTTGCGGCCGGTCCAGCTGCTCCATCCGGACCTGACGCCGCTCCGGGCGGTCGCCCAGACACCGGACCGCCGGGCCGCCGGCCGCGACGCGATCGATTTCGTGGTCTTCCGCGAGAACACCGAGGGGATCTACCTGGGCCGGGGGCGCATCGAGGGTGACGAATACGTCGCCGAGGAAGTGAACACCGCGAAGGGCGTCGAGCGCATCATCCGTGCGGCGTTCGAGTGGGCGAAGGCCCACCAGCGGGCCAGCGTGACGATGAGCGACAAGTCGAACGCGGTTCCGGCACACGCGATCTGGCAGCGGACGTTCAAAGCCGTCGCGGCGGAATACCCCGGTATCCGGGCGGAGCACCGCTTCGTCGACGCCTTGGCGATGGAGATGGTACGGGAGCCGCAGCGCTTCGACGTGATCGTCACCAACAACCTGTACGGCGACATCCTCTCCGACCTCGGCGCCGGGCTGGTCGGCGGGCTGGGGCTCGCGGCCAGCGCGAACCTCCATCCCGGTCGCCCCGGCCTCTTCGAGCCGGTGCATGGCAGTGCGCCGCCGCTGGCCGGAAAGAACCTGGCCAATCCGTTTGCGGCCATCCTGTCGGGGGCGATGATGCTGCACCAGCTGGGAGAGAGCGACGCGGCCGCGGCGCTCGAGGCCGCGGTGCGGGCGGCCCTGGCGGCCGGCATTCGCACCGCCGACATCGGCGGCACCACGGGCACACGAGAGGCCGCAGCCTGGGTGCGCGAGCGGGTCGCGAGCGGAGCGGCGTGACTTCGCTTGCTGGGGCATCCAACCCCGGTGATAATAGAGGGCTGGCCGGCAAGGCCGGCCCTCATCGTTTTCCGACAACCCGCAGTGGCGGAGCCACATGAAGACGCAGGGCAAGGACGTGGATGTCGTGTTCCTGAGCGGGGTTAGGACTCCGTTCGGGACCTTTGGCGGCACCCTCAAGGACTTCTCCGCCATCGACCTCGCCGCGGAGGCCTCCAAGGTCGCGATCCAGCGATCGGGCCTCGCCGCCGCCGATTTCGACCACGCGGTCTTCGGTAACGCCCTCCAGACGTCGGCCGACGCCATCTACTTCGCGCGGCATGTCGCGCTCAAGGCGGGCCTCCCGATCGAGACGCCCGCGCTCACGGTCAACCGGCTGTGCGGCTCGGGCTTCGAGGCGATCACCCAGGGCGCGCAGCAGATCCTGCTGGGCGAGTCGCGGGCGGTGCTGTGCGGCGGCGGCGAGTCGATGAGCCAGGCGCCCCACGTGCTGCGCGGGGCGCGCTGGGGCATGCGGCTGGGCGGGCCGGCACCGCTGGAGGACCTGCTCTGGGAATCGCTGAGGGACCCGCTCTGCGGTTTCTCGATGGCCGAGACGGCCGAGAACCTCGCCGACCAGTACGGGCTCTCGCGGCGCGACGTCGACGAGTACGCGGCGCGCTCGCAGGCGCTGGCGAAGCAGGCGTGGGACGAAGGCGTCTTCGAGGACGAGGTGATGGGCTACCCGGTGAAGGACCGGAAGACCAAGCAGGTGGTCGCCTTCAAGGCCGACGAGCACATGCGCCCCGACACCACCGTCGACGCCCTGGCGAAGCTCGCGCCCTACTTCAAGAAGGACGGCGTGGTGACCGCCGGCAACGCGAGCGGCATCTGCGACGGCGCCGCGGCGCTGGTGGTGGCCAGCGAGTCGTTCGCGAAGGCAAAGGGCGTCAAGCCGATCGGCCGGCTGGTGGGCTGGGCGGTCGCCGGTGTCGAGCCGAAGTACATGGGCATCGGTCCCGCCCCCGCGATTCGCAAGCTCATGCAGAAGACCGGCACCACCCTCGAGCGGGTGGATCTCTTCGAGGTGAACGAGGCCTTCGCGCCGCAGTACGTGGCCGTCGAGAAGGAGCTCGGATTGCCGCGCGAGAAAACCAACATTCACGGCGGCGCCATCGCGATCGGGCATCCCCTCGCCGCGTCGGGCGCCCGGATCACCCTGCACCTGCTCCAGGCCTTGCGGCGCGCCGGCAAGTCGGTGGGCGTGGGCAGCGCCTGCATCGGCGGCGGCCAGGGCCTGGCAGTGATGGTCGAGGCCTTCCCGAAGTAGGAGGCACCATGTTCACCATCGGTCCCATCGAGATCATCGGCCTGGTGGCCGTGCTCTACACGCTCACCAGCCTGCGCATCATCAAGCAGTACGAGCGGGGCGTCTCGTTCTTTCTGGGGCGCTACTGGAACACCAAGGGCCCGGGGCTGGCGTTCCTCCCCTCGCTCGTGGCGCACATGCACAAGGTGTCGTTGCGGACCCTGGCGCTCGACATCCCGCCGCAGGACGTGATCACCCGCGACAACGTCTCGGTGAAGGTGAACGCGGTGCTCTACATGCGGGTCAAGGACCCGGCGGCCGCGATCATCCAGATCGAGAACTACCTCTACGCCACCAGCCAGATGGCGCAGACCACGCTGCGCAGCGTCCTCGGCGAAGTCGAACTGGACGAGTTGCTGGGCCAGCGCGAAAAGCTGAACGTGAGGCTCCAGTCGGTTCTCGATCAGCACACCGGCCCGT
>JBGOSS010000073.1:0-16059 GCA_041476105.1 Gemmatimonadota bacterium | reverse complement strand
GCCCGCGGCCAGCATCTCGTCGGCGATGCGGGCGACGGTGTCGTCGCACTCGCGGAGGTTGTCTTCGTCGATGTAGGTGTCGTAGATGCGGTCGATCGCGTTGCGCCGCAGCAGGTCGTCGTCGGCGCGGATGTCGCCCCGGTAATGCCGGAAGCCCAGGCCCTCGAAGAAGTCCTGGTCCACGATGTTGGCGCCGGTCGAGACGATGGCATCCACCATCCGGTTCTCGATCATGTCGATGAAGACTTCGCGCAGCCCCGCCGAGCAGAGCGACCCGGCCATGCACACGATCACCGAGCACGACGAGTCGGCGAGCATGGTGTCATAGATGCGGGCGGCGCGGCCCAGGTTGCGGGCCTGGAACGCCATGTCGGCCATCGCGTCGACCAGCGGGCGGACGTCGTGCGCCTTGATGTCGATCCCGACGACCAGGTCCTTCAGGAGTTCCTTCTTGGTCGGCTCAGCCATCGGTCACTCCTCCCGGGAAAAACGACCACAAATAAAGCAGCCACCTCAGCCCGGGCTACGGTCCCTCGCGGGAGCCGCCATCGCCTGGTTGGGTGGCTTATGTCTGCTGGAGGAAGCATAACCGGGAGGGTGACCCCGGACAAGGGGGAGACCGGCGCCGCTCCTAGGCTCCTCTGTTGCGCCGGACCAGTTGCCAGGCGGCGCGCACCCGCTGCCCGTGCAGCACCACCAGCGCGAGCGTGTAGGCGAGCGCCCCGGTGGAGACCGCGATCGCCAGGGCGATGGGCGGCGGCGTCGCGGGGTCGAGCAGCGCGCGGGTGCCGAGGACGGCGAGCGCCATCAGGGCTGCGCTGCTGGCGCTGGGCCACAGCGCGGCCAGGTAGTCGCTCAAGCGGGCGTCGGCGATGCGCAGGGCGCACCACACCTGACGGGTCATCACCACGGCGGGGTGGCCGATCAACCAGACCGCCGCGACCCCCGCAAGGCCCCAGTGCGCCCCGAGCAGGAAGCCCACCGGCATGACGATCGCCGCGATGGTCATCGAGCGCGCGTTGTCGGAGGCGTGTCCCGTCGCGATCAGCAGCTGGGCCAGCAGGGGGTCCAGCGATCGCAGCGCCGCGGCCACCGCCAGGAGCCGCAGCGGGAGGATGGCCGGCTCCCAGTGCGGACCCAGGACCACGTGCACGAACTGGTCGGCCACGAGGGCCATGCCGATGCTGAGCGGAAAGCTCACCATCGCCACGCCCTCGGTGATGCGCAGGAGATAGCGCGCCACGGCCACGGGATCGTGCTGCACCCGCGCGATCACCGCTTCGGATACCCGCTGGTAGAGCTGGCTGATCTTGTCCACCGGCATGGAGGCCAGGGTGGTGCCGATGGCGTAGGCGCCGAGGGCGGCCTCGCCGAGCATCCGCCCCACCACCGCGCGGTCGGCGTTGCTGTAGGCGTACCACGCCAGGGTGGAGAGGGCGACATAGGCCCCGAAGTGAACGGTGCGCAGGATCGGCCCGAACGGCAGCGGGATGGCAATGGGCTGCGGACTCGCGAGCGCGGCGAGGGTGGATCCGGCAACCTTGGAAACCAGGGACCCGATGACCAGCGACCAGTATCCGTAGCCGGCGAGGGCCAGCCCCACGGTGGTCAGCGTGAGGCACAGCGCCTCGCCGGTTTCCACCGCCGCGAGCCTGCGGAAGCGCAGCTCGCGCGACAGCATCGCGGCGGGCACCGTCCGGAAGGAGCCGAAGAAGAAGGTGAGGCCCATCACCGGCACGACCGCCCGGAGCGCCGGCTCGCCGAAGAACTCCGCGACGGGCCCGGCGATCGCCGCCGCGACGAGCCAGCAGGCGACGCCCAGCGACACGGCGAAGCCGGAGAGCCGCCCGGCCTGTTCCCGCGTGAGGTTCGGACCCTGGACGATGGCCGCGCCGACGCCGAACTCGCAGGCGAGCTGGAGAATGCCGACCACCACCGCCGCCATGCCGAAAATCCCGTACTGCGCCGGTGTGAGGAGGCGCACCACGAGCACGGTGCAGGCCCAGCTCAGCACCTGGACGGCCCATTTCGCCGCCCCGGTCCACGCGATGCTGGAAACCAGGGAGCGGTCGAGGGCCCGCATCTCCGACGCGGACGCCCCGACCCGGCCGGCTGAGTCGGCGGGATCTCCGCTCACGAAGTCGTGCGAGTCTGGCACACTGCGACCAAGATACAACTGCGAGTGTCCGGCTCGCTTCGGTCCCGGTGTTGGCGCCCCCCCTCGATTGTGGCGTGGGCCGGCGATCCGGGGTAAGTTGCCTGCGCCCGCCTGTCCAGCGTCACCTCCAGCCTATCCGGGTATGTGCGGTTTTGTCGTAATTCTCGGCCGGAATGGCCGGGTACCAGAGCCGGCGATGGTCGAACGAATGACGGCTACCCTCGTGCATCGGGGCCCGGACGACTCGGGTTTCTGGTACGAGGGCCAGGTCGGCATCGGGTTCCGCCGCCTCTCCATCCTCGATCTGACGCCCGGAGGACACCAGCCGATGGTGTCCCCCGACGGCGACGCCGTCCTGGTCTACAATGGCGAGATCTTCAACTACATCGAGCTGCGCGACGAGCTGCGCGCCCTGGGTCATCAATTCCATTCGACCGGCGATACCGAGGTGCTGCTCGCCTCGTGGCGGCAGTGGCGCGAGGGCTGTCTCGATCGGCTTGTCGGGATGTTCGCCTTTGTGATCTGGGACCGTGCGCGCCAGGAGTTCTTCGGCGCGCGCGACCGGTTCGGGATCAAGCCGCTGTACCTCTTCGAGGGGCCGGACGTGGTGGTGATGGCGTCCGAGATCAAGGCCATCACCGCGTCGGGACTGTACGCGCAGCGCGAGAACTGGCGGGCGATCGCCGGCTACGTCGTGACCGGGCAGCTCGACGACGGCGCGCAGACCTGCTTCGAGGGGATCCAGCAGGTCATGCCGTCCCACGACTTCCGGGTGGGGCCGGGCGGCCCGTTGCGGCAGCATCGCTACTTCAGCTGGCCGGCCCAGACCCTCGATCGCGCCGATGACGCGCCCCGCCAGGTCGCCGAGCTCCTCGAGGAGTCGGTACGGATGCGGATGCGGAGCGATGTGCCCGTCGGCGTCTGCCTTTCGGGGGGACTCGACTCGACGTCCATCATCTGCGACATGGCGCGGCAGCGGCGCATCACCGGGGACACGGCGCCCCTGCTTGCGTTCAACTATAACGCCGCGGAATACGACGAATCCGCCTGGGTCGCCGAGACGGTGCGCGAGACCGGCGCCACCCTCGTCTCGCTGGACACCGACGTCCGGCGGCTCTGGGACAGCACGCCCCGCGTCCTCCACTTCCACGACGAGCCGCTGCATTCGATGAACGCGCTCATCGGCTTCCAGCTGATGGGGCTGGCGCGCCAGCACGGCGCGATCGTGCTGCTCAACGGACAGGGCGCCGACGAGGCGCTGGCCGGCTACTCGAGCTTCTACTTCGACCACTGGTACACCCTCATGGTCACCGGGCGCGCCGGGCAGGCATGGCGGGAGATCGACGACTACGCCACGGCGTTCGGCACCGACCGGCGCGGGCTCTGGGCGAAGGTCATGCGAACCGCCGCGTTCCACATCCTCGGCAGCCTCCCGGCGTACGGCCTGGCGGCCCGCTCCGCCCGGCGCTTCAGGCACAGGCGCAGCCGCTGGTTCACGCGGGAGCTCACCGACCAGGTCCCCGACCGTTTCGGCACGGTGCCGCATCGGCTCGACGAAGTGCAGCGGGTCGCCGTGAGCGCATGGCCGTTGCCGCTGTACCTGCGCATCGAGGACCGCAACTCGATGGCGCATAGCGTGGAGGCGCGGCTGCCGTTTCTCGACTACCGCCTGGTGTCGTACGCGCTGCAACTGCCGCTCGACTGGAAGATCAAGGGCCGGTGGAACAAGTACGTGCTGCGGGAGGCGATGCGCGGCCGGATCCCCGAGTCGGTGCGCACCCGCACCGACAAGATGGGTTTCCCGACACCAGCGGGAAAGTGGTTCGCGCGGGAGCTCTTCGAGCCGGTCCGGGATGTGCTCGGCAGCCGCTCGGCGCGGGAGCGCGGCATTTACCGGACCGATGCGCTGCTCGGCGAGCTCGACGCGAACCGGGGTGGGGAAGTGCACGAGGTGTTCGCGCTGTTCCGCGCGGCCAACGTCGAGTTGTGGCTGGCGATGCTCGCCGATCGTACCGCAACGGCCCGGAGCGCCGCCTGACCGACTGAGACAGCAAGCGCATCCGTTTGCTGGCTCAGTCGGTCGCAATCTGTTGCAATCCGCGTTTGGCTACGCGGCCACGGCGCGGGCCTCCCGGCGCCGGACCACGCGGACTGCCGCGAGACCCAGCCGGACCACGCCCAGGCCGAGCAGCCCCACGATCACGACCGGGGCCACCAGCCGCACGATCCCCACCCAGCCGATGTGGCCGAGCGTGGGCGGCTGCTGGCCGGCGTCGAGGGCCCGGAGCATCGCCTCGATCTCGCCACGGGTCGCGATCCGGGAACTGCCGGCAACGCTCCGCGGGAAACGCACCCAGGCTGCCGTCCCGGAGCGATCGACACCGACCACGACCCCCGCCCCTCCATGCTCCGCTTCCGTGCCGATGTTGAGGACCCACACGCCTTCGGCCGCCCAGGTCTTCGGCACCCCGAAGGCGTTCATCTGGTCGGTTGGGTCGAAGCGCAGCGGCACCGAGCGCCGCTGGCCGTTCACCAGGCCTTCGGCGGTACCGCTCAGGGGCAGCGGCATGGGCGTGCCGTGATGGAAAGTCCGGGCCAGCACGAACGCGTCGCCGTAGGGACGCAATTCGATCGTGATCCACGGCGGGCCCTTCGCATCGGCCGGTGCGGCCGCGGCGGCGGTGAGGGCGAGGAGCAAGGCGAGACGTTTCATGGGGTTCTCCGGTGAAGGTCCGGAGATAGGATGCCGGGGGAGGGGTCGGCGTTTAGGCTATCTGTCTGATGTGATCCGGTACACCGTGCCGCTCTGCGCCAGAATGTAGACCTCGCCGCCGGCGTCTTCGCCGAACGACGTCACCTGGCCGATGTGCCCGATCCGCCAGCTGCGGTGCTTCGTGGCGGCGCCGCCGGCGTAGCGGAAGCTGCGCAGCCATCCCCCGCAGTAGTCGCTGTAAAGGTAGTGCCCGGCGAGCGCGGGCACCGCGTGTCCGCGATAGACGACGCCGCCGATCACCGAGCAGCCGTGGCTGTGATCGTACTCGAGGGCCGGCAGCACCAGCTGCTCGCCGCTGCACACCGGGTTGTAGAAGCAGTGCGCCCCTTCCATCGTCCGCCAGCCGTAGTTGAGACCCGAGTCCCGCGCCGCCGCGACGTCCACTTCCTCCCACGCGCCCTGGCCGACGTCGGCGATATAGATGAGTCCCGAGTCGAACGCGATCCGCCAGGGATTGCGCAGGCCGATGGCCCAGGTCTCGACCGTGTCCTGTTTCCCCGCCGCGGCGTCGACGTCGATCCGCAGCAGCTTGCCCAGCTGCGAGCGCGGGTTCTGGGCGTTGCCGTGGGGGTCGCCGGCCGAGCCGCCGTCGCCCATGCCGACGTAGAGCCAGCCGTCGGGGCCGAAGAGCACGTGGCCACCGTTGTGGTTCGCGTACGGCTGGCGCACGAAGAGCAGCTGGCGCTCGCTCGTGGGATCGGCCGCGTCGCCGTCGGGGTCGGCGTGAAACTCGGCGACGTGGGTGTCGCCGTGCCGGTCGGTGTAGTTCACGAAGAAGCGGCCGTTGGTCCGGAATCGCGGATGGAACGCGACGCTGAGCAGGCCGCGCTCGCCTCCGCTGCCGACGCGGTCGGAAATGTCGAGGAAGCTCCGCGCCGCCAGCGTGCCGCCGCGCGCCACGCGGATGCGTCCGGCCTGCTCCACGATGAAGATTCGTGGGTCCCCCGCGGGCGCGGCGAGATGGACCGGGTCGTCGAGCCCGGTGAAGGCCACCTCGAGCCGGACGCCGCTGCTCTCGGGCGTCTCCGGAAGCGTCTCGGCTCCCGGGCGGGCGTCGAGCCGGCGGAGGCCGTAACCCATCACCCCCACGATGACCAGCAGGAATGCTGCAAGCCGGATCCATCTTCCGGCGGGCGAATTCACGCGCCCACCCGGAGCCAGAGCTTCCAGAGCGTCTGCTGCCACGACGGCACGATGGGCAGGGTCCCGGGCAGCTCCGTCCAGTACAGCTCCATGGCGCGCGGCTCGGCGCGCTCGATCGCCGCCCGGTCGATGCCCGCGGGCAGCGGCACCAGCGCCACCAGCTTGGTGACGAGCCGCCCGCGCTGCGCGCCTTCGGTTCGCTTGACCAGGTGCCAGAGGGTGACGGCGTCGCGGCGGCGGGCGGAGCGCAGAATCATGCCGAGGCTGGAGTCGGCGCGCGACACGTCGAATGCCGCGGTCGCGGTCCGCAGCGACTCCGGCGCGTCCTCCATCATCGGCGTGCCGATCCCCGCGCCCCGGTGTGCGACGGCGCGCATCCCGGCCGGGACCAGCGACTCGATGCCGTGGTCCTCGAACGCGACCCAGCCGGCGGTCACCACGAGCGTGCTGGTCCCGGCGCTGTCCACGTCGAGGGTGTAGGCGCAGCCGAGGTCCACCGCCGTCCCCGACGGCGTCTCGACGATGAAAAGCCGCGGGGGCGCGCTGATTTCGGCATGAATGGTGCCGCGGGTGAGGGCCAGCCGCTGTTCGGAAACGCGCGCGGCCAGCAGCCGCAGGCTCGTCCCGGCTGTCACCTCGAGGTGGCCGATGCGCCCCACCGTGACCTGCGCCGGCCCGGCGGTGGCGAGGGACTCCCCGACCGCGAGCACCCGACTGCGGCCGTCGGCGGAGGCGAGCCGCCAGGTCGTGGCGCCGCGGCGGGTGATCGCGAGGGCGGCGGCCGAGATCGCGAGCAAGGTGAGGAGCGCCGCGATCCGGAGAGCGGGACGGAGGGACCGCCGTCCCATCGTCCCACGCTTCTTCAGCCGCGCCCGGATCCCGGTCCAGGCGTCCACCGGCGGCTCGATGGCGCGGGGCAGGGCGTCCAGCGCGCGCTTCAGCTCCATGTCGTCAGGCTCGTTCATCGCTCCAGCCTCTCCCTGAGCAGCCGCCGGGCGCGAAAGCCGTGCGCCTTCGACGTGCCCTCCGCGATCCCCAGCATCACGCCGATCTCCGCGTGCTCGTACCCCTCGATGTCGTGCAGGACGAGGACCTGGCGTGCCATCGGCGGCAACGATGCGATCGCCCGCTCGAGGTCCATGTGCAGTTCCGGCGTCGCGGTCCGGGTGGCGGGCGGCGGCAGGGGCCCGTCGTCCTCGCCCAGCGGCTCCTCGCCGCGGCGGGCGGCGCTTCGGCGCGCCATCAGCACCACGTTGACGGCCAGGCGGTGCAGCCAGCTGCCGAAAGCACTCTCGCCGCGGAAGGTGTCGAGCTTCTCCCAGGCCCGCACGAAGACGTCCTGCACCAGCTCCGTGGCCGCCGCCGCGTCGGCGGTCATGCGCAGGCAGAGCGCGTAGATCCGGCCGGAGTGCGCGCGGTAGACGACCTCGAAGGCGTCCGGGTCTCCGGCCTGGGCGCGGCGGACGGCGTCCGCCAGATCGGCGGTCCCGGGCGCGCTCACCGTGGTTTACACATGGATGGGATGCCGGCGCGGCCGGCGGCGTTTACTTCAGCAGCAGCTTGGCGATGGTCTGGAGCTGCATGTTGCTGGTGCCTTCGTAGATGGTCCCGATCTTCGCATCGCGGTAGAACTTCTCGACCGGGTACTCCCTGGTGTAGCCGTAGCCGCCGAACAGCTCGAGGCAGACCGACGTGACCCGCTCGGCGACCTGCGAGGAGAACAGCTTCGCCATCGCCGCCTGGATGGTGAACGGCTGTCCCGCATCCTTGAGCCGCGCGGCGTTGTAGACCATCAGCCGCGCCGCTTCCAGCTCGGTCGCGGCCTGCGCGATCTGGAACTGAATCGCCTGGAACTCGCCGATCGCCTTGCCGAATTGCTTGCGCTCCTTCACGTAGCGGGTTGCGGCGTCAAGGGCTCCCTGGGCCACGCCGATCATCTGCGCGCCGATGCCGATGCGCCCCTCGTTCAGCGTCTCGATCGACACCTTGTAGCCCTTCCCCACCTCGCCCAGCACGTTCTCGGCCGGCACCTCGACGTTGTCGAGGAGCAGCTCGGTGGTGCTCGAGGCGCGGATGCCCAGCTTGTCCTCCTGCTTGCCTACGCTGAAGCCCTTGAAGCTGCGCTCGACGATGAACGCCGTGATCCCCTTGTAGCCCTGGGCCGGCTCGGCGTTGGCGAAGACGACATACAGCTTGGCCTCGGCGCCGTTGGTGATCCAGAGCTTGGTGCCGTTCAGGACCCAGCGGTCGCCCCGGCGCTCGGCGCGGGTCGCCAGGCCGAAGGCATCGGAGCCGGAGCCGGCCTCGCTGAGGGCGTAAGCGCCGACCCACTCGCTGCTGAGGCGGGGGAAGTAGCGCCCCTTCTGCTCGTCGTTGGCCCAGCGCAGGATGCAGTTGTTGACCAGCGTGTTCTGGACGTCCACCAGGATGGCCGTGGCGGCGTCCACGCGAGACAGCGCCTCGACGGCGAGCGCCGCCATGAAGAAGGTGCCGCTGGCGCCTCCCAGCGCTTCGGGCACCTCGATCCCCATGAGGCCGAGGCCGAAGACGGCGGAGATGAGCCCCTGATCAAGGCGCCCGGCATGATCCATCGCCGAGACGAGCGGGCGCACCTGCTCGTCCGCGAAATCGCGCACGGCGCCCTGGAACATCGCTTCCTCTTCGCTGAGCACCGTGAGCGGCGTGGCGGTCGTGGTGGTGGTCATGCTGAAAACTACAGCGAGAAGGAGGGCACGGGGAGGACGCTTGCTGGCGACGTCGATCCTTCAGTAAGCGGCCCAGTTGTCGATGAAGGTGTTCTTGGTCGGCGCCATGGCAGCCAGGGTGGCGATGCCGATATGGGCCCAGCACCAGGACCACTTGACCGAGTGCCAGTTGCCGGACCCCGGGCCGTCGTCCCGCCAGAGCTGGTTCTTCGGGACCGAGCAGGCGCCGGCCACGTTGTAGCAGTTGAGCCCGGTCACGACCATGCCGTGCACCAGGAATTGCGACGTGGAGGTCACGCCCTGGAGCGTGCCGCCCGCGATGATGATGCCGTCCCAGTGCGCGTTGTTGGCCATGGTCACGTTTCCGGTCACGATCAGCACGCCCTGCTGGGCATACCCTATGGGAAATCCTGCGTAGCCCGGAATGGTCACGTTGCCCGTCACGTAGCCGACTTCCCAGTTGGTGCCGCTCGACGGGGCCGGATACCAGAGCGTGCCGCCCGACTGGCTGTAGTCCGGCGTGAAGCTCCCCGACAGGATCGTGGCCCAGTCGATGTGCGTCGAATCGAAGAGCGCGGCGCGGGTGGCGAGCGACTCGACCCCCTCGCCGGCGGGGAGCGGCGACGCCGTGGCGGCCGTGTAGTACCCGGGCCTGGGAACGGCGAGGGCGCTGGTGTCGGCCCCCGGCCAGCCGGGCGCCGTGCAGCTGTAGATCGATCCGTTGTTGTCGCCGCCGTCGACGGGGTTGTTGCCGGTCGCGCCGTTCGCGTTGATGCCGTTGAGCGCTACCATCGCGGCCCGCGCGGGCAGGGCCGCGGGGTAGAGCAGCGCCATCCGCCCGATCACGCGTCGCGCCGTCACCTGCCCGACGAGGAGCGGATCCACGGTGGTGCCCGTGGCCTTGACCACCCAGGTCGTTACGCCCGACGTCGCGAGGATCATCTTGCGCGCGACGACGTCGGTGTACCCGCCGGTGTAGGTGATGCGCAGGGAGTCGGTGGTGTTGGTGGGCGTGAGCGATCGGTTGGTGGCGAAGTACGTCTGCATCCCCGCCTGGGCGAGCGCCAGGGCGCGGGTTCCGGCCATCGCGTTGTCGGTCGAGCGCCATTCCGCGGACACCAGGACGAATGCCGCCGTCAGCATCACCGTGAGGAGGGTGAGGACCAGCAGCGAGGTGGGGAGGATGAACCCCCTGAGGCGGTCAGCTCTCATGGTTCCGGAAGACCAGGTCACTGGTGACGCGGAACAGCAGGGGCGCGGTGCGGCCCTGCGGCGGATTCTCGCTCTGCGCGTTCAACATGAGCCGCAGGCCGCTGATCGAATCCAGGACGGTTGGCACGGTGGTGCGGACGCTCAGCATGGGGCCCACCAGGAAGTCGAACTCCGCCGACGTGTCGAAGGGCGCCACCAGCTCCTCGCGCACGTTGTTGGCGAGCGTGGTCCGCCACAGGGCGATGCGGCCCGGCAGCTGGACCGACGGGGCGAAGGCGTAGCGCACATTCTGGTAAAGATAGACCAGGGTGCCGACCGACGCCGCGGTGCCCGAGACGTGGGTGCCCCAGTTAAGGCCGCCGGGAGAGTTGAGCAGGACCACCGCCGGCGTCGCCGTTGTGCAGGCCGCCGTGCTCCCGGAGGTCCGGGTGGCCGGCTCGACGAAGACCCAGGCGTTGCTCGAGTTGAGCCAGGCGTAGCCGCTCGTCGTGGCCGCGGCCGAAGCCCAGGCCGCGGAGTCGGGAGGGATGACGCTCAGGACGCTGCGGCCGGCCGCGTAGCCGCAGACCAGGCCGAAAGCGTAGGGAATCCGCACGTCGATCGAATCGTTGGTGGCGGCGAGAACGCCGCCGTTCGTCGTCTCGCGCAGCTCGTACGTCAGCAGGTTCAGCGCGGCGCGCGCGCTGGCGCGGGCCCGCATCATCCCGTCCTGGGACCCCACGAACCGCGCCTGGTTGACCACCAGGCGGGTGAGCGCGACGCCGATGATGCCCGCGATGACGAGCGCCACGATCAGATCGGCCAGCGAAAAGCCCCGGCGGCCGGTCATCGGAGGGGGACCGGCACGGGGCTCCGGCTGCGGCGCATGAAGACAGTGTCGGGCCGCGTGCCTGGAACGGTGGTGCGCACGTCGACCCGGATCGAGTCTGTCCTGGCGTTCATGGGGTAGAGCGTGATGCAGCCGCGGACGACCACGGTTCCCGAGTACGTCGAGTCACAGCCGGCGATCACCGACAGGCTGTCGAAGGGGATGGTTGCCGCCTTGTCCACCTTGGCGAGCAGGACGCTCATCACGAGCGCCTGGTCGGTGGCGCGCGTGCCCTTCTTGGCCACCTGGAAGGCGAGCCCGGCGAGCCCGAGGATCACACCGGAAAAGATGACCAGGCTGATCACCACCTCGATGAGTGAGAAGCCGCGCGCCGCGCGCGCTACTGAATGCGGATCTGGCCGGCCCGCGACACGTTGATGTTGCGCGTGTAGGAGGCGTCGCCGAGGACGATCGCCACCGAGCCGCTCGCCATGCCGCTCGGGAACATCAGGACGGTGGCGGGCGTCGCCTCCAACCGCTGCAGCTTGAACTCGCTGGTGGGCCCGAACCGGCGCACCACCAGCTGCGTGGACGACTGGGCATCGGTCAGCGTCACCGTTTTCGCCGTGGTGTCTACCGTGAGCAGCACCGGCTTGCGGCTGCGCGATGCCGTGGCCTGCGCCAGGTAGAAGTCGGACGCGATCACGCTCGCCGCCCGGTTGGTCCTGGCGTGCGTGATCTGCCGGATCACCGACGGCGTCAGCGCCCCCACCACGGTTGCGATGATCAATATGACCATCACCGCCTCGATGAGCGTGAAACCCAGCCGGAGCGAGCGGACGGTCGGGGGCTGCACGGACGAAGATGGCATCACCCTCAAGGCGTTTGGCCGCTACTGAAAGCAAGGTTCGTTCCGCACGGCTCCCCTGGGACTAAGTGCTTGTGGCGCCGATGCCTGCAAAATGGAAACCTGCGTACGACGGGGGGCTGCGGCAAGATGGGCGACGCAGGATGCCTACGGTACGTGCAAAAAGCTGCGCTCCGGGTCCTACTGCCGGAAGACCTCGAGGGCGACCGGAACCCGGCCGAACGGCGCGCTGACCTGCGCCCCCTGGACCATCGGCCGTACCCGCGACAGCATCTCCCGGGCGATCGCGACCCCCTCGGCCAGGGCCGCCTCTTTGCCCTTCTCCTGCGCCGCCCCCATGCGGCGGATGACCTCGTCGGGCACCGACACGCCGGGCACCTCGTTGGCGAGGAACTCGGCGTTGCGCAGCGAGATCAAGGGCCAGATGCCCGCGACGATCGGGATGCGGAAGGGCTCGACGCGCTTGAGGAAGCGCTCCAGCTGGTCGGGGTCGAACACCGGCTGCGTGATCGCGTACTCGGCGCCGGCATCGACCTTCCAGGCGAAGCGCTTGAGCTCGCGCTCCGGGTCCACGGCCGCCGGGTTGACGCCGACGCCGATGACGAAGGCGGTCGGCTTGCCGATGGCGTTACCGCCGGGATCGAGGCCGTGGTTGAGCCGGTTCACGAGGTTGGTGAGTCCGATCGCGTCGATGTCGAAGACGGCGGTCGCTTCCGGGTACGGCCCCATCTTGGGTGGGTCGCCGGTGACCAGCAGCAGGTTGTGGAGCCCGTGCGCGGCGGCGCCGAGGAGGTCCGAGAGCATCGAGAGCAGGTTGCGGTCGCGGCAGCAGTAGTGGGTGACGGTCTCGAGGCCCACCTCGCGCTCGATCAGGAGCGACGTCATGAGCGCGCCCATGCGGCTCTGGGCGCGCGGGCCGTCGGGGACGTTGACGCCGTCCACACCGGCGGCCTTCAGTTCGCGGACGCTCGCCAGCATCTGCGTGGCGTCGGTGCCGCGCGGCGGGACGATCTCGACGGTGGTGAGAAACTCGCCGGCGGCGAGCTTGCGTCCCCAGTTCGACCGTTGGGCGAGCGGCACGGGCTCTACGCCGGCGGGGGCGGCACCGACCTCCTCGATGACCACCGAGGCGCGCCGGGGTGAGACGCTCTGCACGAACGAGGCGACGGAGCGGATGTGTTCGGGCGTGGTCCCGCAGCAGCCGCCCACGAAGCGCGCGCCCGCCTCGACGAGCGCCTTGGCGTAGGTCCCGAGGTACTCGGGCGAGGCCATGTAGATCTTGCGGTCGCCGATGGCGCGCGGCAGTCCGGCGTTGGGCTGGGCCGAGAGGGGCCGGGCGGTGACCCGGGCCATCCGCTCGATCGCCTCGAGGACGCCCTGCGGCCCCACCGAGCAGTTGATCCCGATGACGTCGGCGCCGGCCTCGTCGAGCGCGCGGGCCACCGTCTCGACGTCGGTGCCGTACGCCGTCGAGCCGTCCTCGCCAACCGTCATCTGCGCGATGACGGGGAGCGGGCTCGCCGCGCGCACCGCGGCGAGGGCCGCCTTGATCTCCTCGAGGTCCGAGAAGGTCTCGAGGACGAAGCCCTGGACGCCGCCGGCCGCGAGACCCTCGGCCTGGAGCTTGAAGCAGGCGAAGGCCTCGTCCTTGCCCAGCTCGCCGAACGGCTCGAGGCGAACGCCCAGCGGGCCGATGGCGCCCACCACGGCGGCGCGGCTGCCCGCGGTGGCCACGGCGATCTGGGCGGCGCGCTGATTGATGGCGAACGTCTGGTCGGCCAGCATGTGCTGCGCCAGCTTCACCGGGTTCGCGCCGAAGGTATTGGTCTCGATGATCTCGGCGCCGGCCTTCACGTACGCCGCGTGCACCTCCTGGATCACCTCGGGCGAGCGGAGGTTCAGCTCGTCGTAGCAGACGTTGATGAAGAGGCCCTTCTGGTAGAGCATCGTCCCCATCGCGCCGTCGAAGACGTGCGCGCGGCCGTCGGCGATCAGCGAGCGCAGGTCAGGCATCGGGGTCGTAGCTCAGGATGGGCGCGAGCCAGCGCTCGGCGTCCTTGAGGGTCTGGCCCTTCCGGCGCGCGTAGTCGGTCACCTGGTCCTGGCCGATCCGCCCCACGCCGAAGTAGTGGGCGGCGGGGTGCGCGAAGTACCAGCCGCTGACCGCCGCGGCGGGCCACATCGCGAACGACTCGGTGAGCGTGATGCCGGTCGCGGCCTCCGCGCCGAGCAGGTCGAAGAGGGCGCGCTTCTCGGTGTGGTCGGGGCAGGCGGGGTAGCCGGGCGCCGGGCGGATGCCCCGGTACTTCTCGGCCACCAGGTCCTCGCCGGTGAGCGACTCCGCGGCCGCGTAGCCCCACAGCTCCCGGCGCACCCGCTCGTGCAGCCGCTCGGCGAAGGCTTCGGCCAGGCGGTCGGCGAGCGCCTTGGCCATGATCGCGTTGTAGTCGTCGTGGCGCGCCTCGAACTCCCGGACCAGCGCGTCGACGCCGTGTCCCGTGGTGACGGCGAACGCGCCGATCCAGTCGGGCACGCCGCTGTCCCGCGGCGCGACGTAGTCGGCGAGGCAGAGATTCGGCCGGCCGGGCGGTTTCTCGGCCTGCTGGCGCAGGAAGCGCAGCGTGGTGCGCACGCCGTGGCGCGACTCGTCGGCGTAGATCTCGACGTCGTCGTCGCCGACGCTGTTGGCGGGGTAGAGGCCCACCACCGCGCGGGCACAGAAGAGCTTCTCGGCGACGATGCGCGCGAGCAGGGCCCGGGCGTCGGCGAAGAGCTTGGTGGCCTCGGGTCCGACGCCGGGCTCGGTCAGGATCGCCGGGTAGAGGCCCTTCAGCTCCCAGGTCTGGAAGAACGGCGTCCAGTCGATGTAGCGCGCGATCTCCTCCAGCGGGTAGGCGTCGAACACCGTTTCGCCGGGGCAGGCGGGACGCGCGGGGGTCTGCTGCGCCCAGACGGTCTGCTCCCGGCGGCGCCTCGCCTCGGCGAGCGCCAGCGACGGCGAGCGCTCGCGCCGGCCGGCGTGCTCCACCCGCAGCGCGGCGTACTCGCGGCGCGCGTCGGCCGCGAAGCCGGCCGCGCGGTCGGCGGAGAGCAGGGCGCCCATCACGCCGACGCTGCGGGAGGCGTCGAGCACGTGCACGGTGGGGCCGCGATAGTGGGGCTCGATCTTCACCGCGGTGTGCATCTTCGAGGTGGTCGCCCCGCCGATCAGCAGCGGCAGCCGGAAGCCCTCGCGCTCCATCTCCTTCGCGATGTGGACCATCTCGTCGAGCGAGGGCGTGATGAGCCCCGAGAGGCCGATGGCGTCGGCCTTCATCGCGCGCGCGGTCTCCAGGATCTTCTGCGCCGGCACCATCACACCGAGGTCGGTGACCTCGTAGTTGTTGCAGCGCAGGACCACGCCCACGATGTTCTTGCCGATGTCGTGCACGTCGCCCTTCACGGTGGCCATCACGATGCGGCCCGCCGGCTCGTTGGCGACGCTCCCCGCGGCCTTCTCGGCCTCGATGTAGGGGATGAGGTGCGCGACGGCCTTCTTCATCACGCGCGCGCTCTTCACCACCTGGGGGAGGAACATCTTCCCGGCGCCGAAGAGGTCGCCCACGACGTTCATCCCGGTCATCAGCGGCCCCTCGATGACCTCGATGGCGCGGGCGGCCAGCTGGCGCGCCTCTTCCACGTCGGCCTCGATGAAGGCGTCGATCCCCTCCACCAGCGCGTGGGTGAGCCGCTCGCCCACCGGGTCGGAGCGCCAGGCGAGGTCTTCCTTCTTCGCCTTCATCGCGCCGCCGGCGGTGGACTCCGCGAGCGCCGTCAGGCGCTCGGTGGCGTCGGGCCGCCGGTTGAAGAGCACGTCCTCCACCGCCTCGAGGAGCGGCTTCGGGATGTCGTCGTAGACGGCCAGCTGCCCGGCGTTGACGATCCCCATGTCCATCCCGGCCCGGACGGCGTGGTAGAGGAACGCCGAGTGCATCGCCTCGCGGATCGCGTTGTTGCCGCGGAAGCTGAAGGAGAGGTTGCTGACGCCGCCGCTCACCAGCACCCTCGGCAGCGTGGCCTTGATGCGCCGCGTCGCCTCGAGATACGCCATGGCGTACTCGTTGTGCTCGCTGATCCCGGTGGCCACCGCGAAGATGTTGGGATCGAAGATGATGTCCTCGGGGGGCACGCCGACCTGCTCGGTGAGGATGCGGTAGGCGCGCGTGCAGATCGCGACCTTCCGCTCGACGGTGTCGGCCTGGCCCTGTTCGTCGAACGCCATCACCACCATCGCCGCGCCGTAGCGCCGGACCAGCCGGGCGTGGGCCACGAAGATCTCCTCGCCCTCCTTGAGCGAGATCGAGTTCACGATCCCCTTGCCCTGGAGCCGCTTCAAGCCGGCCTCGATCACCT
>JBGOSS010000072.1:0-18415 GCA_041476105.1 Gemmatimonadota bacterium | reverse complement strand
CTATTCAGTAGTTTCATCCGCGCGTCGAGCTTCCAAGGCAGAACGGTGCTGACCGACGCGGCGATCCGGGGGGCGCGCGACGACCTGCTCGGGCTCAAGGAGAACATCATCATCGGGCACCTGATCCCGGCGGGCACCGGCGTCTACCGGTACCACGAGATCGACGTGACGCCGCCCGAAGGCTTCGAGCCGCCGCCGCCGCCGCAGGAGCCGCTCATGGCGGCCCCGCCGGTCGAAATGGCGCACGCCCTGGAGGAGTAGACGGAGGGACGAAGGGCGGGGAGTGACGGTGGATGAAGGGCGCCCGGGGTGAAAGCTCCGGGCGCTTCAATTGTACCAGGCTCTAATTGACATAGTTATACCAGGCAATTATTGTTCACAGGTGTCCAATCAGCGATCATACGCGGCGTTCGCCGCCGAGCGCCTTGTTCATCGCGGTCCCCTTGTCGATGTGCTCGCGGCCATCAAGCTCGGCCATTCCGACGATCGAGGCGCGCCGCTGCTGATCTTCGAGAATGAGACGGGCCGTCAGGTCGACTTCGATCTTCGGGGCTCGTTGGACGACGTCCTCGAACGCGTGAAGACGCGGGAAGCGCCGAAAGGGCCAGGGCGGCCGCGGCTCGGCGTCGAGAGCCGTGAGGTCACGCTGCTGCCACGGCACTGGGCGTGGCTGGCGCTCCAGCCCAGCGGCGCGTCGGCGGCGCTCAGGCGATTGATTGACGACGCCAGCAAGCGTGTCGATCCCGAGGAGGGTTCGCGAGGGAGACGCGATGCCGCCTACCGCGTCATGTCCGTACTGGCAGGGAATCGTGTCGGCTTTGAGGAGGCCGCGCGAGCCTTGTTCGCTGGTGATCACGGGCGCTTCCACGCGCTCGCCGCGGAATGGCCGGATGATATTCGCGCCCACCTTTCCTGGCTGATCGGGTCGCCACCGGAGGGAATCCCCTCATGAGCGGCTCGCGATCGACCAGCCTGGTCGAGCTGACGGCCGGCGAGACGATCCGCCTTCCGCCGCACTTGCCGACGCGGAGGCAGGTGAGTTGACAGCGCACCGCTTTCCTTGCCGCTACGCGAGGACTCGGTCGTCGACGTGGCCGGTTATCGCGGTGTGATGCCGAGGCCGCTCGTCGCGATACGATAGATGTCGCCCTTCCCGTTGCCGATGCCGGCCACGGCGCCGTCGTTGCGCGGCGAATCGAAGCGTTCGCCGAGCGGACCCGGGTGCGGGCGCGTACTGCTGAAGTAGAGCCACGCGCCGTCGGGTGAGACGCTCTGATTGAAATCGTAACCCGGGGTGTTCACGCCGTGGCCCAGGCGTTGCGACCCTTGCCAGACGCCCCGCTCGCGGCGGCTCAGGTACAGGTCGTACCGACCGAGACTGTCCGCGCGCTTGGTCGCACTGAAGATCAGGTAGCTCGCGTCCGGCGCGATCCAGGGCTCGACCTCGCTCCCCTTGGTGTTGACGGAGTCTCCGAGATTCTCCGGCGCCTGGTACGCGTCGTTGACGCGACGGGCCACCCAGAGGTCGAAGCCGCCGCGCCCTCCCGGGCGATCGCTGCCGAAATAGAGGTCGCCGTTTGCCGCAACCGAGGGGGAGAACTCGTCCACCCCGCGCGTTGCGATCGGGGGTGGCACGCGACGCGCCTCGCCCCATTCACCGTCGGCCTCGAGGGTGGCGTACCAGATATCGTAGTTCGCCTGCGGACCGGCCTCGCCCGGCCCGGCGCGATTTGAGATGAAGAACACCGTCCGCCCATCAGGAGCGATGTGCGGATCGGCGTCGCTCCACCTGGCCGTGAAACGCGGCCTGGTGGGCGCGCCCCAGCGGCCGTCCGCGTCGCGGCGCGTCTCGAAGATCTCATAGGCCGTAAAGTCGTCGTTGGCCCGGCAGAAGAGCACCCGCCGCTGGTCAGGCGAGAAGGCGAGGAAGAAGTCCCAGGCGCCAGTCGAGAACAGCCCGGCGCCATACAACTCCGGTTCAGGTGCTTCGGGTGACGATGAGCGCTGGGCCTTGCAGCCTTGCAGGCATGCGCAGGCCAGCCAGCCGAGCACCGCTGGACGCCGCCAGATCCGGATGAGGCTGACTGACTTGGACATCTGCTTGGTTTTCGGCCAGTGAGCTGGTCGCTCTCTTCTTCTTTGTCCGGGAAGCGCTTCGGCGACGACCCTCATAATAGGAGAGGGCCCACCTTGGGGAAGGCCTCTGCGACGAACCGTGTTCCTCAGGCGACCAGTGGACCGGATTCAGGCATCGACGTGGTGCCGCGCGAAGGTCGCGGCTCGGATGGCTGCCCGTCGCGGCCTGCGCGCCATCCGTCGCATCGGACTTGACCGGGATGGACCCCTGTCTCAATTCTGACTTGGCTGGGCGGGTCAGGTTGGGTAGGGGCACCCGCCAGCCCCCGGCACGGCAAGGAGGTTGTATGACGAGGCCTTGGTTGGTCTGTGGGACGCTCGTCGCCATCGCGGGCTGCACCCCCGCCGAACGCGGCACCATCACGGCCCCGCCGGCGGGCACCTATCGGGCGAGCACCGCCGGCGGACGGGCGCTGCTCGAGGGAATGATCGATCTGACCGCGATCAACGACTCGGCCGTCGTGGGCACCTGGCAGATCACCTGGGCGCCGAGGGCCGACACCACGACGGCGGTCGGCCCGCAGGTCGGGCGCGGCGACCTGACCGGACGACGCCTCGGCGGCCAGAGCGACCAGTTCGAATTCAGCCTGAATCCCCGCGCCGTCGACAACAACGTCTACCTCCTGGCGACCCGGAGCGACAGCGCCTGGTACGGCAACTGGGTGTGGTCTACCATCGCGGGCCCGGTGTCGAGCGGACGCTTCTCGATCTCGCGCGAATAGCTCCCTCAACGGCGCCTGGCCCTCACTGGCGCGGATGGTCGCGCTGCGCCCTCTAGCGGTGCTTGAATCGCGCCCGGAGCGACCTCTCACCCAACGCTGAGAACAAAACCGCCCGCGTTGCTTGGTGGGGCCGCACCCAACCGAGAGCGAAGCACCGCTTCAGGATCGCGGCGCCGAGGGCGCCGGCAAGATGGTGGCGGCGAACGCTCCAATCGAGACAGGCCAGACACAACGGTCTCCGCCCGCGTGCCAGAGCCGCAACGTCAATCCCCAGCCTGTGGCAGAATCGCTCGCCCTGCTCCGTGAGGGTCAGTTGCTTGTCGTCGACACGCAGATGACCCTGCTCCCTGAGACTGTCGAAAACGAGGACACCGAGGTCACCAGCGAGGTGGTCATAGCACACCCGCGCCTTCCGCATGGCCGGGTCGAGGGGACCTGAGTCGACCTGTATCGCGCCGACCCGATGGGCGAGCCCCATGAGGTTCTCGATCGCGATCCCGACGTCCTGATCGGCCAGCCGGAAGTACCGGTGCCGGCCAACGCTTTCCACGTCCACCAGCCGCCCATCGACGAGTTTGGAGAGGTGGGAACTGGCGGTTTGCTTGGTCACCCTGGCGGCTCTCGCCAGCTCGGTGGCCGTGCACGCTCGCCCCGCCATGAGCGCCATGAGCATGATGGCCCGGCTGCGGTCCCCCATCAGACGTGCGATGGTCGCGATGTCGGGAGTGGCGTCCATTGTTCCACGATAGTCGAACCATTGGAGGCGTGCAAGCGACTATCCTCCGTTCGCCCGGCAGCCGCGGCCGGGTGGCCGTTCACGTTCTTGCGCCCGGAGGCATCGGTGCGATCCAGGCCCGCCCAGGATTCCCCCACCCGCCGCTCGTTCCTGCGCCGGCTTGGTGTCGGCGCGCTCGCCTGCGCCCGCTTGCCCCCTCTCCAGTCAGGAGTCACCATGTCCGTTACCTGCTTCATCCGATACGAAATCGACCCGTTCCAGCGCGAGGCGTTCGCCGAGTACGCAGACAATTGGGCGCGCATCATCCCGCGTTGCGGCGGAAACCTCCTCGGCTACTTTCTGCCCTATGAGGGGACCAACGACATCGCCTGGGCGCTCATCTCGTTCGAGTCTCTGGCCGCATACGAGACGTATCGAAGCAGACTGAGGGCGGACCCGGATGGTCGGGCGAACTTCGCCATGGCGCAGTCCAGGCGCATGATCCTGCGAGAGGAAAGGACCTTCCTGGAAGCCGTCCCAAGTACCCTGCGCAACGGGGCCCCGCGGTGACCGTGCGCCCTGGTGTCCTCCTGCTACCGGGTCTCTTTGACTCCGGTCCAGAGCATTGGCAGACGCACTGGGAGCATGACGATCCCTCCTGTTTCCGTGTCATGCAACGAGACTGGGAGACCCCGCCGGGCCGACCGGGTGGCGGCCCATGCCACTCTCTCGGTTGCCTTTCCCCAGTATCCTGGTGGCCAGCAGCAATGATGAGTACGTCACCCTGGACCGTGCGGGCGCCTTCGCCGAGGCTTGGGGAAGCCGCTTCGTCCACATTGGAGCCGCCGGCCACATCAACGCTACCAGTGGACTGGGGGCGTGGAGCAGAGGCCAGGCGCTCCTGGCCGATCTCTGCGTGAACCCGACACTGCGAGCGAACGAGGCATGGCACCGATGACCCAAGTCTCTCCTCGATGCCGAGTATTTCAGCAGCTCCATCAGTCTGGCTGCTTCGTGATTCCCAACCCTTGGGACCGGGGGAGTGCGCGCCTGCTCGCCGGACTCGGCTTTCCGGCACTCGCGACCACCAGCTCAGGATTCGCCTGGTCTCGGGGACGGCCGGACAATCACGTATCGTTGGAGGAAACCCTGTCGCACCTCCGGTCGATCGCGGAGGCCGTTGAGGTACCGGTCAACGCGGACTTCGAAGGTGGCTTCGCCACCATGCCGGCCGAGGTTGGCGCCAACGTCGCCGCGGCCGCGGGCACCGGGATCGCGGGGCTGTCGATTGAAGATTCCACCGGCGATCCGTCGAAGCCCCTCCTGGACTTCACGCTCGCGGTTGAACGGATCCAGGCCGCGCGACGGGCGATCGACGACAGCCGGACCGGGATTCTCCTCACCGGCCGATCCGAGGGCTTCATCGTGGGACGTCCTGATCTCGCGGAGACCATCCGCCGGCTCACGGCCTATGCGGAGGCGGGAGCCGAGTGCCTCTACGCGCCCGGCCTGCGCACCACGGCTGACATCACCGCTGTGGTCCGTGCGCTCGCGCCCAGGCCGGTGAACGTGCTGGTCGGCAGCGACTTCGCGACCGTCGCCGGGCTCGCGGACATGGGGGTGCGACGGATCAGCGTCGGCGGCGCGCTCGCCCGGGTGGCCTGGGGTGCGTTTCTTCACGCGTCGAGGGAAATCGCTGAGCAGGGGACGTTCACGAACCTGGCAGGCGCGATTCCGTTTGCCGATATCAATCGGTCCTTCCCCTCGGAGTGATCGTGTCCTGAGCGTCTTGTGACCCGTGGCGAAGGTCCTCCCGTCAATCAACGAACAACCCGGCTTGGCTCCGACGAATACACCTGGAACGGAGTCCGAAAGCGGCGAGCAGGTATTCCGGCCATTAGCCCGTTTCAGTAGCGAAAGGAACGACTCATGCCTGGAATGAACTACTTGGCCGTCGTCGTGGCGGCTGTCGCAGCGTTTGTGGTGGGCGCGGTGTGGTACAGCCCCTTGTTGTTCGCCAGGGCGTATATGCAGGTGCGTGGGATGAACCCGGACACTATGGCCGACATGAGACCGAGGCCACGGGAGCTGCTCGGCGAGCTTCTCAAGAACCTCGTGGTCGCCGTTGTACTCGCGCACTTTGTCGTGCGTCTTGGCGTCGTTGGTTTGATCGGTGCGCTGCAACTCGGACTCTGGGTGTGGGTCGGGTTTCAAGCCATGCTTCTCATGGGCGCCGTCCTTCACGAGAGGATGCCCTGGAAGCTCTATGCCATCCATGTCGGGGACGCGCTCGTCAAGACACTCGTCATGACCGCCACACTGGTGACCATTGGTTAGGCGGCTGATTGCACCTCTCTAGCCGAGCTCCTTCCAGATGGGCGGATAGTCTCGCACGAACCCCAGGCCGTCCACCTCGAAGGTCGTCTGAAACGGAAGGTCCGGGCACGAATAGCCGTACTGGTGGATCGCCTTGCGAGTGTACACCTGCCGCAGAGGCTTGAGGTCGCAAGTCGGGAAGGGGAGCCAGGCTGCCGCAACCTCAGCACCAGCCCCGACCTCGAGGGCGAGGCGCCGGATGGAGAGCAGGTTGGTCGCCGGGGTGAAGCCGAGATCCAGGTCGATGCAACCCGAGACGGCGGGCGCTGGATCATGGTTGAGAGTCCAGCCCCGCTCGCCGCTCGCCGCAATCTCGAGGGCTACCCATCCGGCACTGGTCGAGCCGCGAACAGTGGCGGAGTGTGTCACCCAGTCAAGACCGATCATCAGCGAATACGTCAGGTCGACCGGCCCGCCCGGAGCAGAAAAGCGGGCATGACCCAGGAGCCGAAAGCCGTCCGAGAGCGACTCAAGTGCGGCTTCGTCGGTCCCGGGGAGATCGAGTCGACGCCAGCGCATCAGCGGCCCGTCACGTCGGCTGGGCATTCGGCGTGGCGAACCACCACCGATGACCTTCTGGGTCGCGCGCTCCATACTCGCGCTGTCCATACGGCTGATCTGCAGGCTCCGAGTCGATCTGAGCACCTGCCATGCGCGCCTGGGCGTGGTGCTGATCGACATCGGAGACGTAGATGACGAGGCCCGCGCCGGCGACACCTTCCGTTTGTGGAACAGCCAACTCGTGCTCGACCGCAACGCGGTGAAGCCAGATGGTCGTGTCGCCAACGCGGACTTCGCCGTGCACCGCCTGGCCGCCCGCCAGACGTTCGACGCTGCCCGACTCGAAACCGAAGGCGTTGACCAGGAAATCATGGGCGGCCTGGATGTCGTGGTACACCAGGAGTGGGATTACACGAGTGAATGCAGGTGTCACGGTACCTCCTTCAGTAGGGTCACAGAACCAGATTGTTGGTACTCGAATGGACTCAGCGAAGGTCTCCCACCGCTTACCCCTTCACCCTGGCGTCCGGGGGCGCGCAGCCGCCTCGTCCGGCTCCGTGAGTGCGGGAAGGAGAAACCTGACAGTGATCATGCACCGAGCCCCGTTCGCGATACTGGGCCTGCTGACCGCGCTGGCCGTCGACGCCGGCATGCGTCCCGGCGGGGCCGCCGGCGCAACGCAGTCGGCCCCCTGCAGCGCCGCCGAGTTTCGGCAGTTCGATTTCTTCGCGGGCGATTGGGATACCTACGACGTCGCTGCCCCGTCCCGGATCATCGCCCGCAACCAGGTCACCATCGTCCTCGGGGGCTGCGTGGTGCACGAGGTCTACCGGCAGACCGACGGGGAGATTGGCGAGAGCTTCAGCATCTACGATGCGTCTCGTCGGGTGTGGCACCAGAGCTGGGTCACTAATCGCGGCGTGCTTCTCCTCCTGGATGGTGGTTTCGATGCCGGCCGGATGGTGCTGACCGGAAGAGAGCAGGCGGCCGACGGTACCTCGTCGCTGCTTCGCGGGATCTGGGTGCGCGAGGTCGGCGCCGTGCGCGAAACCGCCGAGCGCTCGAGCGACGGCGGCAGGACCTGGAGGCCGGTGTTTGACATCCGTTTTCGCCCTCACCGCCAGCGGGAAGGCCAGTAGCACCGGCAGCCAGGCGTATCGACTCGGCGTCACGGGACCGCGCGCAGCACCTGGCCGAGCGTGCGGGTCGCCTGCGCGAGCTGCGACTCGGTGAAGCCGCCGAAGCCGAGAAGTAACCCGCTCCGGCGTTCCCGGCCGAGGTAGCAGGTCGAAAGAGCGCTCGCCGTCAGCCGGTGCGCCGCCAGACGCCGAACGACGTCCACGTCGTCCACCCCGTCCGGGAGCATTGTCGCGACGTGCAGCCCCGCGTCGGCGTTGTGCACGCCCAGTGCGTCGGCGCAGTGCTCAGCGAGGCCATCGAGCAACGCCTCGCGGCGGTGCAGATAAACCCCGCGCATCCGTCGCAGGTGCCGTGCGAAGTGCCCCTCGCCGAGGAATTCGGCGAGCGCCAGTTGATAGAGCGTCGGCGAGAAAAGGTCGAATGCCTCCCGTGCCGCGGCGAACGCCCCCCACGAAGTCGGTGGGACGACCAGGTAACCGATGCGCAGTGCAGGGAAGAGCACCTTGCTGAACGTGCCGATATAGACGACGCGGCCGTGCGCGTCCATTCCCTGGAGCGCCCCGAGAGGGCGGCTGACGTAGCGGTACTCGCTGTCGTAGTCATCCTCGAGCAGCCACGCGTCGCGGCGCCGTGCCCAGTCAAGCAGCGCGAGGCGGCGGGGCGCTGAGAGCGAGGCGCCGAGCGGGTATTGGTGTGACGGAGTCACGTATGCGGCTCGCACGCGCGAGCCGAGCGCATCGAGCGCCATGAGGTCGATCCCGTCCGCACCGACGGGCACCGGGATGAGTTCTGCGCCGGTCGTTCCGAGGGCCGCGTGCGCACCCGGGTAACCAGGCTCCTCCACGGCTATGCGGTGGCCTTGCCCGAGCAGCACCGCGGCACACAGGCGTAGCGCGGCTTGCGAGCCCGAGACCACGAGCACCTGCTCTGCCTCGCACCGCACGGCGCGCGCGGTCCGCAGATGCTCGGCGATCGCGGCGCGGAGGACACCGAGTCCCGCAGGGTCCCCATACGCCATGTGGGCTCGATCGAACCGGCGCGCGTGTCGAGCCACTATCCCGGACCAGGTGTCGTGTGGGAACTGGTCGAGGGCAGGGAGGCTCACGCGGAACGGACGCAGACCGCCGTCTTCCCGCGCGGGTGGAACACGCGAACGGACACGATGTCCGGCGACGGGCGGGCGCTCGTGCCCCCCGGCCACTGCACGGAGCGAATCCTCCGGCAGCGCCTCGCTCACGAAGGTGCCGGAACCGACGCGGCCCTGGAGGTAGCCCTCGTGTAGCAGCTGCTCATAGGCCGAGAGCACCGGCAGCCGGGACACCTCAAGTTCGACCGCCAGAACGCGCGTGGCCGGCACGCGCTGGCCGGGCCGCAACAGCCCGTCCAGAATGGCGCGCCGCAGGCCGTCGTAGATCTGCCGATGTAACGGCGCGCCGCTCCGCCGGACGATCGGTAGGATCGCGAGGAGTTGGGGGCTCGCCGTGATCCTCACGAGGTTTGCCTATGCCAAGTGGTCATGGTGACTCGGGGTTGAATGGCGCTGGTGACCATACCGCCTTGGGAATACTATGTGCCTCGCTCGTTGCTCGGTACCCAGGCCTTCGGCCTTCATCAAGCGGAGTTCGATGACCAGCGTTCACCCCGATCTCTCGCGCGCACGTGCCCGAGATGGCGAGCACGATTTCGACTTTCTCCACGGCACGTGGCGCATGCACAACCGGCGTCTGCGCCATCCGCTCACCGGGTCGAACGAGTGGTACGAATTCGACGGAACGACCGTGGAACGGCCCCTCTGGGATGGGCGGGGGAATCTCGAGGAGTATGAGGCCACGCTGCCGGACGGTGTGCGATTGCGCGGGCTCGCACTGCGACTCTACGACCCGCGCACCGAGCGATGGTCGATCCACTGGTCCAACAGCGTAAACGGGACACTCGACGCGCCGATGATCGGCACCTTCCGCGAGGGGCGTGGCGAGTTCTATAGCCACGAGGACTACCAGGGACGCATGATCCTGGTGCGGTTCACCTGGACGAGCGGCGGGCCGGACGCCGCCCATTGGGAGCAGGCGTTCTCGGCGGACGGTGGGCGGACGTGGGAGACGAACTGGATCATGGAGTTCACCCGCACCGGTGGCGCGCCGCGCTGACCGCGTTGGAACCGGTGGTGTGTCGTGCTTCGGTCGCGGACGTCAGCCGGATCGCTCCGCTGTTCGATGCGTATCGCCAGTTCTATGGAGCGGCGTCCGATATCGCCGCCTCGGGTCGATTCCTGGCGGAACGGCTCGCGCGGGACGAATCGGTCGTGCTCCTTGCGATCGTCGGCGCTTCCCCAGGGGAAGTCGTCGGATTCACCCAGCTCTATCCGTGCTTCTCCTCGGTGTCGATACGCGCGATCGTCATCCTGAACGACCTGTTCGTGGTGCCGGCTCAGCGCGGGCGCGGCGTCGCGGGGCGCCTCATCGACGCGGCGGCGGCCTACGCGCGCTCGGCGGGCGCCATTCGGATCGAGCTCGCCACCTGGCACCGCAACCACACCGCGCTCCGCTTGTATCTCGCCAAGGGCTTCATCGCCGACGCCGAGTTTAGGCACCTGAGTTTCGCGCTTCTGTCCGGTCACCGGACACCGGTGAGGAGCGGGACGTGAGGCCGTTGCCGTCCCGGGCCTATCACCTCACCCTGACGAGCAATCTGCCGTCCATCGAGCAGTACGGGCTGCTCAGCACCCGGGCGCTCCGCGTGCGCCCGGATCTTGGCATACCCGCCGCTGCCGAGCGTGCTCTGGCGCGGCCGGGTCATCGTGCGGCGCGAGTAGCGCTGAGTGACGGGGTCACGCTGAATGATCAGGCACCGATGCCACCCACGGCGCTGGCGCGGTGTCTGGTCGACATGACGCCGGACGACTGGTACGCCCTGGTCGATGGCAAGGTGTTCTTCTGGCTGGATGGCGAGCGCCTGGCGAGGTTGCGTCACGCGGCGCGGACGACGGGGCAGACCATCCTGGTGGTGGACGTCGCCTCCCTCCTCGCGCGGCACGGCGGGGGCGCGGCATAGACGCCGATCAACACCGGGAACGCGCGGCGTCGCCCGGCACCGCGCGGGCGCGCCACGTTCGTACCGCTCGACGCGTGGCGCACATCCGCGTGGGCGAGTGAGACCCAGGGCCTCGGCACGCTCCCGCGGTCGCGCAGCCATCGGCCCGCCGAGCTCACCATCGAGGCGGGCGTGCCCGACCTCCACAACCATCTGGTCGCCCGGTACGGGCTCGGGCCAGGCGAGGGCCTCGAAGACCTGACGGCTCTTCTCGCGTCCGATGGTGAGTGATACGCGCCCATCCCGGGCGATTCCCCCAACCGGAAGGCGAGCATTGTCATGTGGCGAAACTTGGTCAGCATCGCGGGTCTCACGGTCGTGGCGGTGACGGCCCGGGCGCAGGGGACGCCGCGTGCCGGGCCGGCCCCATCGAACCACGTCGCCGTGCTCGGAGACTTCCCGGTCGTCGAGTTCCGGCGTTACACCATCAAGGACGGCGAGCGAGAACACTTCGCCCAGTACTTCGAGAGCTACTTCCCCGAGGCGTTCGAGCAGCTGGGCTCCGTCGCCGCCGGGTCCTTCTTCGAACGGAACGGCACCGTCGGCTTCACCTGGATCAGGGGCTATCACACCATCGAGGCGCGCGCGGTCGTCAACAGCACCTTCTACTATGGCCCGTTGTGGCGAGAGCACAGGACAACGCTCAACGATCTCATCACCGATTCCGACAATGTCCTGCTGCTGCGCGCGCTGACATTCCAACGGTCGGTCACGATTCTCCCGGCCGTGGATCCGGTGACCGAGGTGAACGGCGCCCAGGGCGTTGTGGTAGCCCAGCTTTTTGCGCTGCAAGCCGGCAGCGTCGACTCATTCGCTCGGCTGGTGGAACCGGTCTTCGCCCGATACCGCGACGCCGGGGCGCGAGAGGCCGGAGTCCTGGTGACCCTCGATGTCCCGAACAACTTCCCCCAACTGCCCGTCCGGGCTGACGGCCCCTATCTGGTGTGGTTGGGCATTCTGCCGGACAACACGATGTTCGAGACCCGCTTCGCGCCGCTGGCGCGGCAGTTGTTGCCGTCACTCCTCGCCAACGGCCTGGTGAGGGGAACGCCCGAGCTGATCGTGCTCGATCCCACGCGGCGCTCGCGGATGCGATGGTTGCCTGAAGAGGGGAGATGAGACGAAGAACGGCACAGCTCCTCCGATCACTCGCGGTACCACGCCGGGAACCGACGGCGCAGCTCGGCGAGCTTCGGCAGATCGTGCGCCACGACGTACGGACTGTCGGGGTTGTGCGCCACGTAGTCCTGGTCCTCCGCCGGACGAAACGAACGGGCCGGCGCGATCTCCGTCGCAATGGGCCGGGGAAACAACCGGAGCGCCGTCAGTGCGTCGACATATTCTCGCGCGGCCTGCCGCTGAGCTTCGCCGTTGACGAAAACGACTGAGCGATACTGGGGACCGACGTCCGGGCCCTGGCGATCCACCTCCGTCGGGTCGTGTGCCACCAGGAAGAACACCTGGAGCAGCTGGGCGTAAGTGATGCGGGACGGGTCGTAGACTAACCGCACCGCTTCCGCGTATCCCGTGTGCCCGCTCGTCGGCGCGGCCGAGCCGGGCGGGGTGCCCGGCACGGCGAATCCCGACACCGCCTCCCTGACGCCTCTGACGTGCTTGAATACCGCCTCGACGCCCCAGTAGCATCCACCCGCAAACACGGCGGTCTGTTCGGATACGGCGCGGTTACCATGGTTCCCTGCGGGGGCCTGGCCGGATGCCGCGTCAGGCGCGATCGCGACAAGGCTCGCCAGCTGAGCGACCTTGAAGACCAGCGCGCGGGCCTTCTGGTTCATCTTTATAGCTCCAGCGGACCATCCGCAGTGAGAGGCCATGGCGCCCACTCTCTCAGTCAAGTCGCCCGGGAGATCATGCGCGACCAGCTGGCTGAATGGAAGCCGGCGCTGGTTCCGTTTGGCGGCCGGTCGGGCCGAGCTCCGAGGAGCCGGCCCGACCCCGCCATTGCTCTAGCTGAGCATGGCGCCTGACGCCGGGAGCATCAACGCCGAGTCGGCGTTGCCACGAACGCGAGCGTCTCGCCGGTGACGTGATCCTTCAGCCGGCCCGTGATCTGACCGGCATCATTGATGTCCTGGGCGGAGAGGAGCACGTCGGGGAACCCGGGGCCGACGAGATCGTT
Organism: Gemmatimonadota bacterium; assembly: GCA_041476105.1. Classification (GTDB taxonomy): domain Bacteria; phylum Gemmatimonadota; class Gemmatimonadetes; order Gemmatimonadales; family JACORV01; genus DASXPG01. The sequence goes on along the minus strand of JBGOSS010000072.1, from coordinate 5,598 downwards.
GAGGTTCATCATGACCCCGTCCTGAAAGAGAAAGGCCCGGGCGCCACTCAAGCCACCGAAGGAGACGCCCACCACCTGACCTCGCGCATTGATGGCAAAGGCTTCGCTGAAGAAGTCTCCGGGGAGCGTGTGGAGATCCGTGGCCTTGGCGCTGCCCCTGTTCCAGAGGAAGGCGCGCGAGATGAAATCACCCTCCGCGTCGCCGGGCTCGTTCGGATTGGAGAACCCGACCACATCACCCCTATCATTGATGTCCATGGGCGTGTTCCAGCTCGTTCCACCAAGATCGGGAATTCTGGTAGTCCTGCCATGGTCCCACAGCACGGCGCGGCGGGCGCTGAAGCGTCCGACCGCCTGATCGCAGTCCCCCGAGATCCCGACGACCTGGCCGTGCTCGTTGATCGCCGTGGCGGCCGAGGCCGAGTCGCCGGGGAACGGGCGGAGGTCCCGCATCACGCCTCTCCTCGGCTCCCACAGGACGGCATGGAACTGGAGGATCTGGGTTCCGGTGCAGGTTGGATCGTGCACCCGCGTCTCCGCCCAGCCGACCACCTGGCCTTCGTCGTTGACGGCGGTGGCGAAGCCATGATTGCCGCCGAGCGTTGGCAGGGCCCGCATCACGCCATGCTCCAATACGAACCCACGACAGATGAGGCCCGCGCTCGCCGGGAGAAAGCCACCTGCTTCGCAGCTCCAGTCCTCGTGTAGTGGATCCGGTTCGGCGGTCTGGGAAATGCCGACGATCATGCCCCTGTTGTTCTGACCCGGCCACGGCACCGTACTGTTCGGCCCGCCAAGTTTGCCAAGATTGAATGCCTTGCCATCGCGCCACAGGGTCGCCCGGCGGGTCCCGTCGGCCAGGTTCGACCAGCCCGCGACCACCCCCCGATCGTTGATGGCCATGCCCCGACTCAGCGTTCCACCGAGCGAGGGGAGTCTCGCGACCTGGTATCGGGCGTTCGCCGACATCTGGGCGAGCGCCCCGGGGGGTTGGGTGACCGGTGCTTCGTTACTGCACGCGGCGACAGCCGCGGCCAGGATTGCGCACGTGATCAGACGCATGCGATGCTCCTCGGGTGGGATGTTGTCGCTCCGGAAAGGCGGAGCATTCCTCGTTGGCCCACCCTCAATAGGGTGCCGCGGTGGCGCGCACGTGCCGGATCCGGCCTTCGATTCAACTCGACACACGACGTCATTCTCCGGTCATGGCACCGGTGCGAGCGGCTGTGCAGCCTGGGCGAACACGTAGCGCCAACCCTCTGGTCCATTGAGGTAGACGTCACTGAACCAGACCCGGTACTCGAATGGTTCGCCGTTCCGCGTGCCCTTGGCCCACAACAGCGCCGTCACGACGGCGGTGTTGCCCCACACCCGCACCGTCCGGGCGCTGTCTTCCTGGTGCTCGTAGATCACTTCGGGGCTGCGTGCTTCAGCGAGCAGGTCGGCTTTCGAGAAGGCCCGGCCCTTCCCGGAGATCAGCACGAAGTCGTCTGCCAGGATGCTGCCCATCACGGCGGCGTCATGCTGCTTGACGGCGGCCTGATAGCGGGTGTCGAGTGCGGCCACCACGCCACGTACATCGTCGTGAGGCGCCGAACATCCGTCGGCTGCCGAGGTACAGGCAATGAGTGCGATGGCGAACTGGCTCACGGGCAGTTGCCACGTCAGGACGTTCACGGCGGTCATCTCCCGAGGGGGTTCGGGCGGGATAGTGGCTGTTCGCCGCGCCGAATGCTTGCCGGATTCGGACCTGCAATCGGCGCGCACTTTTGAGGTCCGGATCCGGCGAGTCCCGGCGTGGCGGAGTGGCTAGATTGCTAGGGTGAGTGATGCGATCACTCCTCCCCTGCGGCTCACCGCCGATGCCTGCGTCCGCGCGCTGGACGCCCGCGATGCGCGCTTCGACGGGCTGTTCTTCGTCGGCATCACCTCAACCCACATTTACTGCCGCCCTGTCTGCCCGGCGCGCATAGCGCACCCCGAGCATCGGCGCTTCTTCAACACCGCTGCGGCGGCCGAGGGAGCCGGCTATCGGCCGTGCCTGCGTTGTCGGCCTGAGTTGGCGCCGGGGCATGCGCTGGTTGACGCGGTGTCGCGTCTTGCGCGCGTGGCCGCGTACCGCATCGGCGCCGGGGCCCTCAACGGGCGCAGCGTTGCCCGGCTGGCCGACGAGCTGGGCGTGAGCGAGCGGCACCTGCGCCGGGCCCTCGAACGCGCCATCGGCGTCTCGCCGCTCGAGCTGGCACAGACGCATCGGTTGCTGCTCGCCAAGCGCTTGCTCGCTGACACGGCGCTCCCGGTGACGCGCATCGCTTACGCCAGCGGGTTCCAGAGCCTGCGCCGCTTCAACACGGTGTTTCGCGAGCGCTACCGGATGAGCCCGAGTACCCTGCGGCGCGGCCCACGATTGGTCCGCGGCGGCGGGCGCGACACGCTGGCGCGCGAGGCGGGGATCGAGCACGACCTGTTCCGGCTGACGCTCGCCTACCGCGCACCGTTCGCCTGGGACGAGATGCTCGCCGGGCTGGCAAGGCACACGACGCCCGGCGTGGATGTGGTGCAGGATGGGTGCTATGGCCGTACGGTCGAACTCGGGCGACGCAGGGGCGTCGTGTTTGTCGGCAACGCGCCGGGCGGGAGCCAGCTGAACGTGGAGATCTCGGCATCACTGCTGCCCGCGTTGATGCCGCTTCTCGCGCGGCTGCGGCAGATGTTCGATCTCGACGCCGAGCCCGCGCTGGTGGATGAGCACCTCCGCCAGGGGGGACTGGGCGCCTTGGTCACGCGGCACCCGGGGCTGCGCGTGACGGGAGCGCTCGACGGTTTCGACGTCGCGCTGCGTACCCTGCTCGGCGGGGCCGCCGCCAGGCAGCGCGTGACGCGGACTCTTGGTGAACGGATCGACTCGGGCATCCCGGCGCTGACGCACCTGTCGCCCGGTGCCAATCGGGTGGCCGAGGCGGGTGTCGCGCGGCTGAGGACGCTCGGCGTGATACCGCGCAGCGCCCGCGCCATCGTGTCCATCGCGGGCGCTGTTGCCGGGGGCACCTTGGCGCTGGACCCTGGGAGCGACGCCGAAACGGCGCTGAGCGCATTGAGGGGTACTGACGGCGTCAACGAGCGGCTCGCGACGTTGATCGTGATGCGAGGGCTTGGCTGGCCGGATGCGTTTCCCGCTGCGGACCTGGCCCTCAAGCGCGCCGCCGGGGTGTCAGCTACGGGCGAGCTCCGCGCGCTGGCAGAACGCTGGCGGCCCTGGCGTGCCTACGCGGCGCATCATCTCTGGCTGGCCGACACCATCGACAGTTTGGCGTGCCGCCCGGTATCGGCCGCGTAGGGCCGACAACGCCACACCGTGCGATAGCGACCTGTCGTTGCACCAGACAACACGGTTCGTCGCGGCGGCCTTGCAGGCCCGGGTGCGAGAACCGCGATACCGCGGAAAGGTGATGGCCATTTGACGCTCATGCTCGGCATCGGCGCAAGGACCGCGGTATTCAGCCTCGTCAACGGCGTGCTTGCCTTCGCGGCTGTCGTGGCGGCGGCCCCGCTGGTAGTCGCGGCGGGCAGGCCCCCCGCGCGGCAGGCAACGCCGCAGGAGCCGGAACTCTATGGGGCGGGCGTCTTCTCGACCGGGGCCTGGGACTTCTTCCTCGCCTTCTCCGCGGACGAGCGGCACGCGCTGTTCTGTCGCGCCAATGACGATTTCAGTGCGTACGACATTTTCGAGACCACCATGATCGGCGGCCATTGGCGCGCCCCCACCCGGGCGTCGTTCGCGTCGCAGTGGAGCAACGCGGATCCCCACCTGAGCGCTGATGGGCGCACGCTGTACTTCGTTTCCAACCGGCCCGGCCCGGGTGAAACGGCGCCTCACGCGACCTACGATATCTGGATTACCGAGCGGACACCTGATGACGCGTGGGGGTCACCCCGTCGGCTACCGGCGCCTGTCAGTGAGCCCGATGTCGACGAATTCTCGCCATCGGTGGCCACCAACGGAAACCTGTACTTCGGGAGCGAGTGTTCCGGCGGCCACGGCGGATTCGATCTCTGGGTCGCCCGCAAGGTGGAGGGTGGCTACGCGCCTCCCGAAAACCTGGGCGATTCCATCAACACGGCTGGAGGCGAAGTCGAGCCGTGGATCGCGCCCGACGAGAGCTACCTGATTTTCAGTGCGAAGGGCCGGGCCGACTCGACCGGAAGGTATGACCTGTATCTCAGCCGCCGGGTGCGCGGCGAGTGGACGCGGGCGCAGCCGCTCGGGCACGGCGTCAACACGACTTGGCAGGACTTCAATCAGAGCGTATCGCCGGACGGCCGGTGGCTGTACTTCAGCAGTACCCGACCCCTTCGCGGGCCGCTGGGAACACGGTTCGACTGGCCACGCCGGGCAGCGAATGTAGATGGAATCGGCAACGGCAAAGGCGACATGTACCGGATTCCACTTGGCGTCTTCGGACTCGGCCCCGCGTAGATCCGGTAGCGACGCCGGTCAGTTCTCGTCCAGGAGGATGGCGATCTCCGTCAGAGCCGCTCATGCGGCCCCGCCGGTCGAAATGGCGCACGCGCTGGAGGAGCAGGGAAGCCGCTGAAGGGCATGGCGGCCTGAAAGAAGTTGAGGCACCCGGGGCGAGAACTCCGGGCGCTACTTTGTTGCGCTCACCGAGCACGCCAGCGAGCTTTCACAGTCGGGAGACTCGATGGTTGCTACCTCGCGGTTGCCTGCACATCGCCTTTCTGCAGCATTCCTTTCCATCTGTTCGATGGCGTGCTCTTCTTCTGTAGCCGATCCTGGCTATCAACTGGTGGCCATGGCTGTCGGTCCCGTCCAAGTTGACTCATTTCACACGGTCTTGCGAGATAGTGGGATTGTCGTGATCTCGACGCAGCTCGCGGATACGGCCGCCAGAATGGAGGAGAATCAGCGCGTCGTGGCTACGATCACAACGTCTGCTGGCGACAGCGAGGCGATCTTCGTCGGCCGGGATATATGTGGGCAAGGAGGCGCATTCTATTTGTGCCGGGGCCTGCTGGTTTCAATGGCTCAAGGCGGTAACATCGCCGATCTGTTTGACCAATTCGATGACATTCCGGCGCGCCTGACCCTGGTGTCCGTAAGTGGCAGGGTGGGTGGGCTACGTGTGCTCGGCGGTATCTCGATCAATTATGCAGCCAGCATCGTTCGAGACCTGCCACTCGTGGCAGGTGTAACTACGGATGCAGTGGGCTCGGCCGGAGGAACATCAGCGTCCTTTGACCGACTGCTTAGCGGGGCTATCGCGCTCGACTTCAAGGCAGCGCACCGGGGTGACGGACGCATTCAAGCTTCGCGGGGAGATACCCTTTCCTTTCGATACGAGAATCCGGACAGCTCTGTCGTGACCATGTCTGTTGCTATTCCATGACAAGCCGAGGTTGGTATGCTCACGCGCAATGGTTTGGCCGCTCTTCTAAAGTAGTGTCTCGTAGTTCGTAGAAAAGGAAGATCGGGTGCATCCTTGCGGTGAGTCAAAACGATCACCGACGGCGCTGTTAGCGCAGCGCCAACCGAAAGGAGTACACCCGATGGAGCAGGATAGGCACAGGCTGGTGCCG
>JBGOSS010000071.1:0-19014 GCA_041476105.1 Gemmatimonadota bacterium | reverse complement strand
CGCCTGCACCTCGGCGGGGTCCTCCGCCGTGGCGTCGCGCAGGGCGGCGATCTCGGGGCGCCGGTCCAGCTCGTTGTCGTCGACCACGATCTTGGCGTCGAGGGCGAGCACCTGGCCCTCGGGCGTGACGACCAGCGGGTTGATCTCGGCGAGCGATCCGCCGACGTCGAGGAACGCGGTGTAGAGCTTCAGGAGGATGTCGGCGGCCTGGCGCGCCTTGGCGACGTCGTCGTACAGCTTGAAGGCCAGCCCCAGGGCCTGGTGCGGGAGCAGCCCGTAGCGGGCGTCGACGCGCTGGCGGAAGATCTTCTCCGGCGTTTTCGCCGCGACCTCTTCGATGTCGATGCCGCCCGCCGGGCTGACCATGAACGTCGCGCTGTGGGTCGCGCGGTCCACGATGACGCCGACGTACGCCTCGCTCGCGATCTCGGCCGCGGGGGCGACGAGCACCTTGTGCACCGTGAGCCCCTTGATCTGCATGCCGAGGATCTTCGTGGCAACCGCCTCGGCCTCGGCCGGGCTCGCCGCGAGTTTCACGCCACCCGCCTTGCCCCGCCCGCCGGCGTGGACCTGCGCCTTGACCACCACCCTGCCGCCCAGCTTCGTGGCGATGGTGCGCACCTCGGCGGGCGTCGACGCGACGTCGCCCGGGGGGACCGGGATCCCGGCCTTCCGCAGCAGATCGCGCGCCTGGTACTCGTGGAGGTTCATGGCTCCCGTGTCACCGTTGTATGGTCGTTCCTGCCTCGCCCCGCACCGCCGCGGGGCCGTCCTTCAGCGCGGCGATCGTCGACCGCGCACCGCCGGCTTCGATGAAGCTGAGGGCCGCCTCGACCTTGGGCCGCATGCTGCCGGCGCCCAGGGCGCCCGAACTGATCAGGGCCCGCGCCTCCGGAACGGTCAGCCGGCGGATCGGCGTCGCGGTCGGCCGGCCGTGGTCGCGGTACACCGCGTCCACGTCGGTCAGGATCATCAGCAGATCGGCGTCCAGGTCGTGAGCGAGCATCGCGGCGGTGCGGTCCTTGTCGACGACGGCATCCACGCCCTCCCAGCCGAGCTGGGCATCGCGGTACACCGGCGGCCCCCCGCCGCCCGCGGCGATCACGATGGTCCCCGCCTGCACCAGCCGCTTCACCGCGGCCACTTCCACGATCCCCACCGGGAGTGGACTCGCCGCGAGCCGGCGGAAGCGCCCCGCCCCGTCGGTGCCGACGGGCACCCCGCGGGTCTCGAGGCTGTGGCGGCTTCGCTCGCCGAGCGGGTGGCCGATCTGCTTCACCGCGGTGCGCAGCAGCGGGTCATCCTGGTTCACGATCGTCTGCGTGATCACCGTAATGACATCGCGGGCCAGGCCGGCTCGCGCCAGCGCGTTCTGGAGCGACTGCTGGATCATGTAGCCGATCCAGCCGGCGGTTTCCGCCACCAGCACGCCCAGCGGCAGCGGCTCCACCTCGGTCGCGGCGGCCTCGTTGCGGGCCAGCGAGTCCCCGACCTGCGGGCCGTTGCCATGAACCAGCGCGATCTGCCACCCCGCGGCGGCCAGCTCGACCACCGGCGCGAGACTCTCGCGCGTGTGCCGGAACTGGTTGGCGATCGTCGCCCGCTCGGCCGCTGGTGCCAGGGCGTTGCCCCCCAGCGCGATGACCACCGTGCCTGCGCTCACCGGGCCCGCGCGGCGCGCAAGGTAGACCCGCCCTCCCCGGGGTTCAAGGTCGGACGCTCGCCCCGGGCTCCAGGTGGAGGGCGCGCCGGAGCGCGGCCCAGGCCCTGCCGAACTTCTCCCAATCGCCGGCCTGGCGGGCCGAATCGAGCGCCAGGAAGGCGGCGCGGGCCTCGCCCAGCTCGGCGCCGGCGAGCGCCACGCCCAGGGTTTCGCCCTCGCCCCGCATCAGCGAGCGGACCGCGGCCCGGGCGTCGGCCCCAAACCCCGCCCGACTGCCGGCCAGCACCGCCACGCCCTCGACGCGGAGCGGCTCGTTGGTGCGGCCGGTGGAGAAGAACAGCTGGGCGAAGGCCACCGTACCGGCGGCCGGGATGGCGAGCACCGGGCCGCGGCGGGTGGCCACGTCGGGTCGGGCCAGCACGGCCGTGGCGGCGAGCATCGCGGGTGAGGCCGCCATGCGCGCGGCTGCCGCCTGCGGGGTCGGCGCAGCGGTGCCCGCCGCGCGCAGCAGGGAGAGCTCCAGCTCGCCGTTGCCGCTCACGCCCCCCGCGGCGAACGCGGCCAGGTGGTTGCCGCGGGCATCCACGATGGGGATGAACTGCCACAACCGCGGTCCCTCGCGCTCGAGCGTGGCGATCGCGATGGTGGGCCGGAGCAGCGCCGCGTCGTGGCCGGCGGCCGAGGTGTCCTGCCAGGCCAGCGCCCACAGCGGCCCGCGCGCATCGTGCTCCCCGCGCCGCGCGAGCATGGCAGCCTGGCCTCCCAGCAACCCCTCGGGATACCGGAGCGCCAGGCGCACCGCGCGCGGAAGGCTGTCGGCCGGCAGCGGCGAGCTGCGCTCGGCCCGCGCCACGCTCGCCGCGAAGGCGTTGGCGAGCGGCCGCTGGTAGAGCCGCGTCTGCCCCGACGCCGCGTCCACCGTGACGATGTAGGGCGAAGAGAGAAAGTTCACGTCATCGCCCCGCCATCGCACCGGCTCGGCCAGGGGGAAGCGGGACGACATGAGGTAACCGTCGACGATCCAGGTGAGGCGGCCGTTCACGATCGCGCCGCGCGCGGGGTCGAAGCGCGCGAACGGATAGAGCCGCGCGAGGCGCGAGGGGAGATCCCGCCAGTAGAGAACACGGTCGGCGTTGCTGGTGTGATCGTCGAGCAGCGGCGGTGCCTGGAGGGCCCAGCCGAGCATCAGGCGGCGCAGCAGCCCGCCCAGGAGGACGCCTGGCGCCGCCTCACCGGGCGTGCCCTCGTCGGGCCCGACGATCCCCAGCTCGGCGACGTGGGGAAGGAAGCGGATCCGTTCGGGGGCGAGCCGCAGCGGCGTTCCCCGCGGCGCCGTGTCGGCCGGGTCCAGGCCGCCGAAGTACGTCAGCGGTCCCGCCCGCAGGGTCGCGTCAAGGGCGAGTGGCTCGCCGCCCCAGGCGAGCATGCCGCGGTGCATCGGCGTCCAGCGGGGCCGGGGCACCAGGCGGTACACCTGGGCGACGTCGGTCTGCGCCAGCGCGACGGCCGCCGGATGCACCCGCCCCGAGGAATCGCGCGCCTCGGTCGGCGTCACCGACCAGATGCGCAAGTCGGTGGTGTCGCCGGTGGCGTCGTCGAGCATCCGACCCGCCAGCTCCGGCTGGCCACTCCAGGCGAAGATGCCCTCGAGGGCCTGGGTGAGCGCGGCGACGCTGTCGGGGCGCACCTCGCCGGCCGGCAACGTCCGCGTGGGCACGTCGAGCACGCCGAGGCCGGCGCGGGAGAAGCCGTCGGTCCATTGGGCGATCTGCGCCACCAGCGTCGGATCGGAAGCGGCTCCCCACGCCTCGGTCATGACGGGAATCACCAGGCGGCCGAGAATCGTGGCCACTCCGAGCGTCGCCCAGAGCACGAAGAGCAGCGCGGGGCGCACCCACCGCAGTGCGAGCACGCTTCCCGCCGCCACGGCGAGGGAGAGCGCGGCGAGGGCGTGCGAGGCGGGAATCCGGATCGATTTGTCGGCAGGGCTCAGGGCACCTTGGGCGTGGCCCCCACCGGCCACCATCTGGTAGGCGTCGAGCTGGAAACCCCAGGCGACCACCAGGGCCAGCGCGGCGAGGAGGATGACCAGGTGGGTCCGCGCGTGCGGCGTGATACGCACCCGCCGCCGCGAGACGGCGAGGCTGCCGGTGATCGCGTAGAGCCCGATGACCAGCAGCGAGGCGAGCATGACCAGCACCGTCGCCAGCAGGTGCAGCACCTCGATGAGGGGCAGCACCGCGAGGTAGAAGGCCGCATCCTGGCCCAGCACCGGCTCGCTGAGCCCGTAGGGGGCCGCCGCGCGGGCCAGCGCCACGTACTGGTCGAGGTCGCTGAAGGTGTAGGCGGTGGCGACCGCCAGCAGCGCGGCGGTAGCGACGGCGATGGCGCGCAGGATGCGCGACGGCACCGCCTCGTCGATCTCGAGGTTGCCGAGGCGCCGCGGCAGGTGCACGGCGCCGATCGAGGCGTAGACGCCGAGGGTGTGGGCAGCAAACCAGGCGAGCGCGACCAGGAAGGTGGCGCTCTGCCACGCGACCGCGCGCAGCAGCAGGCCGCGGTAGCGCGCCCCCTGTCCGAGGCTCTCGAACCAGAGGGCGTCGGTGTACCGGAGCGCGATCCAGCGGCCGCCGAAGAGCACCAGGAGCACCGCGGCCACGGCGAGGAGCGCCAGGCGTCGCCGGCTCATGCTTCGGGGACGCTCACCCCTTCGGCGGCAAGGACCGCGAGGGCTTCGCGGCGGATGGCCTCCAGCGCCGGCGCCGTCTGCGCCTCGAACCGCAGCACCAGGATCGGCTGCGTGTTGGACGCGCGGATGAGCCCCCATCCCTCGCTTGCGCGCCAGCGCACGCCGTCGATGGTGACGGTCGGGTACTTCGCGCCGAAGTAGCGCGCCGCCGCCTGGACCGCGGGAATCTTCCGGTCTTCGGGACAATCGACCCGGATCTCGGGAGTCGAGACGAGCCGGGGCACGTCGGCCAGGTGCCGGGCCAGCCCGGTGCCGCCTTCGGCCACGATGCGCAGCAGCCGCGCGGCGGCGTAGAGCGCGTCGTCGAAGCCGAGGTAGTCGGGCGGGCCGAAGAACATGTGGCCGCTCATCTCGCCCGCCAGGCTCGCACCGGACTCCTTCATCTTCTTCTTGATGAACGAATGGCCCGTCATCCACATCACCGGCCTGGCGCCCGCGCGCTCCAGCGCCTGCGGCAGGGTGTCGGAGCACTTCACGTCGAAGATCACATCCCGCCCGGGGCCGAGCCGGCGCACCATGTCGCGGCCGAAGATGATCAGCAGCTGGTCGCCGGCCAGGATCTCGGCGTGCTCGTCTACGGCGCCGATGCGGTCGGCGTCGCCGTCGAAGGCGATGCCCAGCTCCGCGCGGGTCTCGCGCACCCGGGCCTGCAAGTCGCGGAGGTTCTCGAGGACCGTGGGGTCGGGATGATGGTTGGGAAAGGAGCCGTCGGACTCGCAGTACAACTCGATGACCTCGGCCCCCAGCGCGCGCAGCAACCCCGGCGCCGAGATGCTGCCGGTCCCGTTGCCGCAGTCCACCACCACCTTGACGGGCCGCGGCAGCTTCCCGATGCGACGCACGACTTCGTCCTGGTAGGGCCCGAGCACCGCCTGGGTGCGGCGCGTGCCCGGCGCCTGGTCGAATCGGTCGTTCTGGATCCGGGCCAGGAGTCCCTGGATGTCGTCGCCGGCGAACGGCAGGCCCTGGAGAACCATCTTGAGGCCGTTGAATTCGGGGGGGTTGTGCGAGCCGGTGACCTGGACGCCGCCGTCGGCGCCGAGATTCACGATGGCGAAATAGAGGACGGGCGTCGGCACCAGGCCGACGTCGATGACGGTGGCGCCGGTCGCCACCAGCCCTTCGACCAGCGCCGCCGAGAGCGCGACGCCGCTGGGCCGGTTGTCACGGCCCACCGCCAGCGTGGGGGAGCGGCCCAGCCGCCCCCGCGCCTCCGAGCCGACGGCGCGGCCCACGGCTCGGGCGACGTCGGGCGTGAGGTCCTTGCCGACGACGCCGCGAATGTCGTACTGGCGGAAGATGACCGGATCGATGCGCATGGAGGCTCCGCCGGGTAGACCGGCCGGCCGGGCTACTGCCCCGGGTGGCCCGGAGGGAGCGGAGCGGGGTGGCCCGGAGGAAGCGGCGACGGGGACGCAAACGTCGCCGGCACGGGCGTCACCAGGAAGCCGCTGCTGCCCACCCGCGCGAGGTAGAGGGCGCGTCCGGGCCAGATGCCGAAGACCACCACCGCGAGCATGGCCGCGACCAGCACGCCACGCATGACCGCGGGCAGCACCGTGTCGGCGTGCGAGCGCTCGTGCAGCCGCGGCTTCATGTACATGGCCATGATCACCGGCAAATAGTACCCTGCGGAGATCACACTGGTCAGCACCAGCAGGACGGCGATGGTGGTGTAGCCGCCCCCGGTCGCGGTGGCGAGGATGTACCACTTGCCGATGAATCCCGCCGTGCCCGGGAAGCCAAGCAGCGAGAGCATGCAGATCGCCATGATGAGGGCGAGGGCCGGGTCCGATTCGGCCAGCCCGGACAGGTCGTCGGTCGTGACGTCCCGCTCGCCCTGCCGTCCCCGTGCGATCAGCACGGCGAAGGCCCCGACCGTGGCGAAGGTGTAGAACAGCAGGTAGTAGAGAAAGGCGCTCGCCCCCGCGGGCGAGCCCGGCACCAGCGCGACCAGGAGGTAGCCGGCGTGCGCGATGCTCGAGTACGCGAGCATGCGCTTCAGGGAGCGCTGCGCGAGCGCCAGCAGGTTGCCCACGACCATCGTCGCCGCCGCGAGCCACCAGAGCACCGCGCCCCAGTGCTGCTGCTCGGCGGCGAGCCCCTGGAGCAGGATCCGCGCAAAGGCGCCGAACGCGGCCGCCTTCACCGTGGCCGCCATCAGCGCGGTCACCGGCGTGGGCGACCCGTCGTAGACGTCGGGCGCCCACATGTGGAAGGGCACCGCCGCCACCTTGAAGGCGAAGCCGACGAACAGCATCGCGATCCCGGCCCTGAGCAGCAGCGTCATCTCCGCGGTGACGTGCGCCGCCTGGACGCCGAGCAGCACCAGCCTGGTGGTTCCGGTGGCGCCGTACAGCAGCGCGATCCCGTACAGCAGGAAGGCCGACGCGAAGGCGCCGAGGAGGAAGTACTTGAGCGCCGCCTCGGCGGAATGGGCGCTGCGCCGGTTGATGCCCGCCAGCACGTACACCGCGACCGACATCGTCTCGAGGCCGAGGAAGATGATCAGCAGATCGGCGCCGTTGACCATGAACAGCATCCCGACGGCGGCGAACAGGACCATGGCGTGGTACTCGGGAACGTTGATTCCTTCCCGGTCCAGGTAGCCGATGGACAGGATGGTGCTCAGGCCGACGCCGGTGAGGATGATGAGCGTCGACGCCCAGCGAAAGGCATCGACGTTGACCACCAGGGGGATGCCGTCGAGGTGGGCGTTGCCGCGCCAGAGCCAGATCGTCGCGCCGGCCGCGAGCACCACGCCGGCGAGCGAGAGCCAACCCGCCTGCCGCTGCGCGTCGCTCTCGCGGTGGCGCCAGGCGCTGTGCAGGCAGAGCAGCATCGCCCAGGCCGTGAGGATCAGCTCCGGGAGCAGGCCGAGGGCGAGGTCGCGCCCGTTCTCGAAGTCGAGGACCATGGCCTAGCGCCCTTCCCGGGCGGCGACGTCGGGCGCGCCCGGCGCGGCGCGCTGGGCGCTCTCGATGTAGGCCCGCGCGGCCGGTTCCATGCGCCGCAGCACCGGCTGCGGGTAGAAGCCGAGCCAGAGGATCAGGGCCAGCAGCGGCGCCAGGATCGCGTATTCCCGGCCCGTGAGGTCGGTGAGGCCGCGGTTCTCGTTCTTTTCGAGCGGTCCGTAGAGGATGCGCTTGAGCGCCCACAGCAGGTAGGCGGCCGCGATGATCACGCCGGTCGTGGCGATGACCGCGGCGGCCGGGTGGGTCTGGAAGCTGCCCAGGAGGACCAGGAACTCGCCGACGAAGCCGTTGGTCGCCGGAAGCCCGATGGAGGAGAGGCTGACGAAGGTGAGGATCGCCGCGAATGCGGGCATCACCGCGGCGATACCGCCAAAATCGGTGACGAGGCGCGAGTGGCGGCGCTCGTAGACCATGCCGATGAGCAGGAACAGGGCCCCGGTCGAGATGCCGTGATTGATCATGACCAGGAACGCGCCCTGGGTCCCCTGCATGGTGAGGGCCCACAGACCGAGCATCACGAAGCCGAGATGGCTGACCGACGAGTAGGCCACGAGGCGCTTGAAGTCGGGCTGGACCATGGCGACCAGGGCGCCGTAGACGATGCCGATGACGGCGAGGGTGATGATGATGCGGCTGACCGTCGGATGAAAGGCGACGGCCGGAAAGAGCGGCACGGCAAACCGGATGAAGCCGTAGGTCCCCATCTTGAGGAGCACGCCGGCCAGCAGCACCGAGCCGGCCGTGGGGGCCTCGGTGTGGGCGTCGGGCAGCCAGGTGTGGAACGGGAACATCGGTACTTTGATGGCGAACGCCAGGAAGAAGGCCCCGAAGAGCCACGCCTGCGTCCCCAGCGGCAGGGTCGGCAGGTGCCGCAGGATGTGCTCCAGCGAGAAGGAGAAAGCGCCGCCCGACTGCCGGCCCGCGGCGAAGTAGACATACAGGATCGCGACCAGCATCAGCAGCGACCCGACCATGGTATAGATGAAGAACTTGAGGCTGGCATACAACCGCGCCTTGCCGCCCCAGATCCCGATGATGAAGTACATCGGGATGAGCATGACCTCCCACAGCACGTAGAAGAAGAAGAGATCGAGGGCGACGAAGACGCCGATCATGCCGGTGGTGAGGACCAGCATCATGCCGTAGAAGCCGCGCTCGCGGGTCGTGATCCCGGCCCAGCTGCCGAGCACCGACAGCGGCGTGAGCACGGTGGTCAAGAGCACCATCATCAGCGAGATGCCGTCGATGCCGACGTGGTACTCGATGCCGTAGGTGCCGACCCACGGGATGACGCGCTCGAACTGCATGCCGTCGAGGCTCGGGTCGAAGGCGACCCAGAGGCCGAGCGACAGGATGAGCTCGAGCAGCGTGACCGCGAGGGCGATGCTTCGGGCCGCGGCCGCCGGGGCGGCCAGCACGATCGCCGCGCCCGCGACCGGGACGATCAGCAGCGCGGTGAGGATCCAGTGCTCGTAGCCGATGCTCTGCAGGAAGGCGGCCATCAGCGGGTCAGCGCGCTGAGCACGGCCAGCACGCCCACGATGAAGAGGACCGCGTAGGTTCCCAGCCGCCCGGTCTGGACCCGCGTGCCGATCCAGCCCAGGGTGCGCGCCAGGAAGGCGGACCCGTTGACCCCCGCCCCGTCGATCACGCCTACATCCACGCCCTTCCACAGAACGTTGCGGGAGATCCAGACCAGGGGCCGGACGATCGCGGCGTCGTAGAGCTCGTCGATGTTGTACTTCTCGTAGAGCACGCGGGCGAAGCCGACCTCGTCGGGCGCCTGGGCGGCGGGGACCAGCGCCGCCGGCTTGAGCCGGGTCCAGGCCAGCCAGATGCCCAGCACGGCGATCGCGATCGCCGCGCCGATGAGCACCGCCTCGGTGGTGCGCGGCAGCTCCGCCCCACCGGCGAGGCGGGTGCCCTGCGACACCACGGGATCCAGCCAGTGATGCAGCCAGCCGCTGGCGGGCAGGAAGTCGGGGAGGTTGAGCGCCCCGCCGGCCACGGTGAGCGCCGCCAGCACGATGAGCGGCGTGGTCATGACGGGGGGCGACTCGTGCAGGTGGGTGCGCTCCGCATCGCCGGTCCGGTTGGGGCCGTGAAAGGTGTAGAGCATCAGCCGGGTCATGTAAAAGGCCGTGAGCAGGGCGGTGGCGGTGCCCAAGAACCAGATCGCGTACCACACCGGGGCGATCTGCCCGCGCGCGAAGGCGGCGGCGAGGATCTCGTCCTTCGAGAAGAAGCCGGCCAGCGGCGGAACGCCGGCGATCGCCAGCGTCGCGATCCACATCGTCGCGAAGGTCTTGGGCAGGTACTGCTTCAGCCCGCCCATGTTGCGCATGTCCTGCGGGTCGTCGTGGCGGTGCGTGGCGTGATAGGCGTGGTGCATCGCGTGAATCACGCTGCCCGAGCCGAGGAAGAGCAGCGCCTTGAAGAAGGCGTGGGTGATCAGGTGGAAGATCCCCGCGGCGTACGCCGAGGCGCCCACACCGATGAACATGTAGCCCAGCTGGGATACCGTGCTGTAGGCGAGCACCTTCTTGATGTCCCACTGCTTGACGCCGATAGTGGCCGCGAACAGCGCGGTGAGCGCGCCCACCACGGCGACCACCGCCTGGGCGGTGGGGGCGAGGCCGAACAGCACGTTGGCCCGCGCGACCAGGAAGACGCCCGCCGTCACCATGGTCGCCGCGTGGATGAGGGCCGAGACGGGGGTCGGGCCCGCCATGGCGTCCGGCAGCCAGACATAGAGGGGGATCTGCGCCGACTTGCCGGCGCAGCCCAGGAAGAGCAGCAGCGCGATGGCGGTCACCGTCGGGTCGCCGAGGCCGAAGCGCTCCGGCGCGTAGCGGGCGACCCCGATGAAGTCGAGACGGCCGAGGTGCTGGAAGATCAGGAACATCGCGATCAGGAAGCCGGCGTCGCCGATGCGGTTCACCAGGAACGCCTTCAGGCCGGCCGCGGCCTTCTGGGCGTCGGTGAACCAGAAGCCGATCAGCAGGTAGGAGCAGAGCCCGACCCCTTCCCATCCCACGAACAGCACCGGGAAGTTCGCGCCCAGCACCAGGACCAGCATGAAGGCGATGAAGAGGTTGAGGTACGCGAAATAGCGCGCGTAGCCCGGGTCCTCGCCCATGTACCCGATGGAGAAGACGTGGATCAGCGAGCCCACACCGGTGACCACCAGTACCATCACGATCGACAGGTGGTCGAGCTGGAGAGCGACGTCGAGGTGCAGCGTGCCGACCCGCATCCAGGTCCACAGCGTCCGGACCAGCGGCTCGTCGGCGCGGGTCCCCAGCATCTTCGCGAAGATGCCCGCCGCCAGGACGAACGCGAGGGCGACCGACCCGACGCCGACCGCCGACACGACCTTCTTCGCCTGCGGGCGCACGAACGCCAGCGCGCCGTTGACGAGGAATCCGAGGAACGGCAGCAGGATCAGCAGGCCGACGCGGTCGGCCACGGTACCGGCGAGAGGGTTCACCCGCGCAACAGGTTGATGGAGTCGAGGTTGAGGGTGTCGCGGTGCCGGTAGAGGGCGATGATGATCGCCAGCCCCACCGCCGCCTCGGCGGCCGCGACGGTCATGACGAAGAAGACGAACACCTGCCCCTCCAGGCCGAGCCGCTGGGAGAGCGCCACGAAGGTGAGGTTCACCGCGTTCAGCATCAGCTCGACGCACATGAAGATCACGATCGCGTTGCGGCGCAGCAGCACGCCGACGACGCCGATGGTGAAGAGCATCGCCGAGACGAGGAGGGACGGACCGAGAGGCATCAGAGCTTCCGTTTCGCGAGGACCACCGCGCCGACCACCGCCGCCAGCAGCATCACCGAGGTCAGCTCGAAGGGCACCAGATACTGCTGGAACAGGGGTGTCGCGAGCGCCTGGATCGCGCCCTGCTGCTCGACCATGCGCGCCACGGCGCCCTCGGGCTGCCCCATCCGGGCGGGCAGCTCGATCGAGCCGAGCGCCGCCAGCTCGCCGAGCAGGACCAGTCCCGCGACCAGCGCGATCACCTTCCCGCCGGCCCCCTTCACGTCGGAAACGCCCAGGCGGCCGATGTTGAGCAGCATGATCACGAAGAGGAACAGCACCATGATCGCGCCGGCGTAGACCAGGACCTGCACCGCCGCCAGGAAATGGGCGTCGAGCAGGACGTAGAGGACCGACAGGTTGAAGAGGACGTACACCAGCCAGAGGGCGCTGGCGATCGGGCTCTTGCGCGTGATGCAGAGCAGCGCGGCGGCGATCGCCATGATCGCGGCGGCGTAGTAGACGATATCGCGCACCCTACTGGCCCTTCGGGTCGGCGGGGTCCCAGAGCGTCGACACCTCGTGCTTCTGGTTCATCAGCCGCTCGAGATCGTAGACGAACCCGGCCCGCGAGTACTCGGCGTTCTCGAAGTGTACGCCGACATGGATCGCCTCCTCGGGGCACACCTCCTGGCAGTAGCCGCAGAAGACGCACCGGAACTCGTCGATCTCGTAGACCAGCGGGTAGCGGTTCCCGGCCTCGTCTTCGCCCGGGATCAGCTTGATGCAGTTGGCGGGGCACACCTGCGGGCAGAGGCCGCACGCCACGCACTTGGCCTTGCCGTGCTCGTCCACCTCCATCCGGTGCGTCCCGCGCCAGCGCTTCGAGAGCTGCCACTCGGCGTCGGAGCGCTGCTCGGGGTACTGCATCGTCCACTTCTTCTGGAAGAGGTGCTTGAAGGTCAGGCTCATCCCTCGCAGCGTCGCGCGCACGTAGGAGGTGCTCCCCGCCTCGGGCCGCCGGACCGTCTTGACGGTGATGGCCACGCTCAGTCGCCTCCGGGGTGCGCCGCGAGCCGCGTCACCGCTTCAGCGCGCAGCATCGGCCGGGCACGCTTCGCCGCGCCGCCGATGACCCGGCCACGGTCGATCACGAAGAGCAGCAGGCCCCCCAGCACGACGTTCAACCCGAACAGCGCCAGCGCGCCCTTGCGGCCCAGGCCGATGCCGGTGCTCACCAGCACCCAGGAGGCCGTCGCGACCACCATGACGTAGACCAGCGCCACCGGCAGCAGGAGCTTCCAGCCCAGGTCCATCAGCTGGTCGAAGCGGAAGCGCGGCAGCGTCCAGCGCACCCAGATGTAGAGGAAGTAGAAGAACAGCGTCTTGGCCCAGAACGCGAAGAACGTCAGGACGGTCTTGCCCACCGTCCAGGGCGGCTCGGAGAACCGGAGCCCCGGCCAGATGTCCCAACCGCCGAAGAACAGCGTAACCAGGAGGGCCGACGCGGTGAGCATGTTGGAGTATTCGGCGATGAAGAACATCGAGAACTTCATCGCGCTGTACTCGGTGTGATAGCCGGCGATCAGCTCGGCCTCCGCCTCGGGAAGGTCAAAGGGGAGGCGGTTGGTCTCGGCGAAGCTCGCGATCAGGAAGACGAAGAAGGCGATGAACAGCGGCGCCACGAACCAGAAGCTCTGGTGCTGGCGCTGGATGATCTCGTGCGGCGTGATGTTGCCGGCCAGGACCAGCACCGAGACCGCCGCGAGGCCCATGGCGATCTCGTAGCTGATGAGCTGCGCCGAGGCGCGCAGGCCGCCCAGCAGGGAGTACTTGTTGTTCGACGCCCAGCCGGCCAGCGCGATGCCGTAGACGCCCAGCGAGCTGATGGCCAGGATGAAGAGGAACCCCACCGGCAGGTCGGCGATCGCCATCGAGACCAGCCCCCAGCGGGTCGGCAGCGGCGAGGCCATCGGGATCACGCTGAAGGTCAGCAGCGCCGGGGTGAAGGCCAGCATGGGAGCCAGGAAGAAGAGCCCCTTGTCCGCGAACGGCGGCAGGGACTCTTCCTTGAAGATGTTCTTGAGGCCGTCGGCCGCGGGCTGGAGGATCCCCTGCGGGCCCACGCGATTGGGTCCCAGGCGGTTCTGCATCCAGGCGCAGACCCGGCGCTCGACCAGGGTCCACAGCGCGATGAGCACCAGGAGCATCGTGAAGATCACCAGGATCTTGACGACCGACGCGATGAGGAACGGCGTGCCGGTGATCGGCTCCATCACCGCGCCCCCGCGCTCACGCCGGCCACATCGCCGATCGCCTCGAGGATCCAGGCCGCCGGCCGCGCCATCCCGGGCGCCGTCCGGGCCTGGAAGTACCGCTGGACCCTGCCCCGCAGGTTGCGGAAACTCCCGTCCTCTTCCGACATGTTGGTGCACGGCAGCACCACGGCGGCGTGGCGCCGCGCCCCCTCGGGCAGCGTGGTGCCGATGTAGATCATCGGCGCCGAGCCGACGCCGTCGGAGGCACCGTCCCGCCATTCGTCGAGAACCAGCACCAGCGAGGCCACCCGGGCCTGCGCGATGGTGGCCTCCCAGTCGCGGGTGAATCCCGCCTCCAGCGCGCCGTGAACGTTGGGGGCCCGCTCCTTCCGCAGCGCCAGGTCGCTCACCCCGGCGAGCGGCTCTTCGGTCTCTTCCTTCACGCGGAACGCCCCGACCCCGCCGTTGGCCTTGAGGAGCGCGGCGGCCCTGTCGAGGGCCTCGCACGAGAGGCCGGGCGACGCCAGCCCCACCCAGGGGTGGCGCGGTCCGCTCGCCGCACCGGCCAGCTCGCCCACTCTCTTGAGCGCCTTCTCCCAGTCGGCCGGGACGAGCCGGTCGCCCTCACGCAGCATCGGCACCTCGAGCCGGTCGGCGCGGTTGAGCCACGCGTAGCCGAGGCGCCCGGTGTCGCAGATGAAGTACCGGTTGACGTCGGGGTTGGGGCGCGGGCGGACCCGGAGGACCTGGTTGTCGCGCGTGTCGAGCATGATGTTGCAGCCCTGCGTACAGCCGGGGCAGACCGACGCTGTCTTGTCGAGGTCCCAGGCGCGCGCCTTGTGCAGGAAGTCTTTCGAGATCAGGGCGCCCACCGGGCAGAGGTCCACCACGTTGCCGGCCCAGGCGTGGTCGAGCTTCTCCGCTTCGACGATGCCGATGTAGGCGCGGTCTCCGCGCTCGGAGACGTTGAGCACCGCCTGGTCCGCCACGTCCTCCATGAAGCGCACGCAGCGGGTGCACAGGATACAGCGGTTGCCCACGTACAGGACGTCGGGGCCGAAGTCTTCCACCGGATTGAAGCGCTTGGCGTAGGATCCGTATCGCGTTCCCGAGCGCCCTTCCTGGAAGACGTAGTCCTGGAGCTCGCACTCGCCGGCCTGGTCGCAGATCGGGCAGTCGAGCGGGTGATTGATGAGCAGGAACTCCAGCACCGATTGCCGGGCCGCCAGCGCCTGGGCGCTGCCGACGTGGACCACCATCCCCGGTGCCACCGGCGTGGCGCACGACGCGGCCAGCTTGGGGGCCTTCTCGATCTCGACCAGGCACATCCGGCAGACACCGGCCACCGGCAGCGCAGGATGGTAGCAGTAGTGCGGGATCAGGACGCCGGCGAGCTTGGCGGCCTCGAGCACCGAGGTCCCCGCCGGCACCTCGACCTCGCGGCCTTCGATGGTCAGCTTGACGGTGTCGCTCATCTACGCGGTGGCGGCGCGGCGGCCGCCCTTGATGTAGGCCTCGAACTCGCCGCGGAACTTCTTGATCCCGGAGACCACCGGCGCGGCGCACGAATCCGAGAGCACGCAGATGGTCTTGCCCGTCATCTGGTCGGCGAGGTCGAGCAGCAGGTCGAGGTCTTTCATCTCTCCCTCGCCCGCGAGGATGCGCTTGAGGATCTTGGTGGTCCAGGCGGTGCCTTCGCGGCACTGGGTGCACTGGGCGCACGACTCGTGGGCGTAGAAGGCCGCCAGCCGCATCACCTGGTAGACCATGTCGGTCGAATCGTCCATGACGATGCAGCCCGCCGAGCCGAGCATCGTGCCGGCGGCGACGCAGCCCTCGTAGTCGAGCAGCGCGCCCTCGGCCTCGGCCGCGGTGAGGATCGGGACCGATGAGCCGCCCGGGATCACCGCCTTGAACTTGCGCCCCGGCGGCGGGCCGCCGCACAGGTCGTAGAGCATCTCCTTCAGCGGGAAGCCGAGGGTGATCTCGTAGTTGCCCGGCTTGCGCACGTGGCCGCAGACCGAGAAGAGCTTGGTCCCGGTGCTCTTGGGGTTGCTCAGGCAGAGACCCTTGTACCACTCGGCGCCGCGGTTGAGGATGTGCGGTACCGCCGCGAGCGTCTCGACGTTGTTGATCGTCGTGGGGCAGCCGAAGAGGCCGGCGGCGGCGGGGAACGGCGGCTTGATGCGCGGGTTGCCGCGCTTCCCCTCGAGGGAATTCATCAGCGCCGTTTCTTCGCCGCAGATGTACGCGCCCGCACCCCGGTGCAGGTGGAGGTCGAGCCGCCGGCCCTTCCCCATGGCGTTCGCGCCCAGCGTGCCCCGGGCGTACGCCTCGGCCAGCGCCTTCTCCATTATGGCGTACGGGTCGGTGAACTCGCCGCGGATGTAGATGTAGCCGATCTCGGCGCCGATCGCGTGGCAGGCGATGGCGCACCCCTCGAGGAGCGCGTGCGGCGTCCAGCGCATGATCTCGCGGTCCTTGAAGGTGCCCGGCTCGGACTCGTCGGCGTTGCAGCAGAGGTAGTGGGGCTTCTGCACTTCCTTCGGCATGAAGCTCCACTTGAGGCCGGTCGGGAAGCCCGCGCCACCGCGCCCACGCAGGCCCGACGCCTTGACGATGTCCACGATCGGCTCGCGGCCCATGCCCAGGGCCGTCTCGAGCGCCCGGTACCCGCCGCGCTTGACCCAGCCGTCGTAGCTGCGCGCCTCGGCGTCCCCGAAGTACTGCGAGAGGACGACGGTTTCTTTCGGATGGCTCTGGTGAGGATAGCCCATGGCCTTACCGGTACCGCGCGACGAGGGCCGCAACGGAATCGGGTGTCACGCTCTCGATGAAGTCATCGTCGATGAGAACCGGCGTGGCGAAGCCGCACGCGCCGAGGCACTCCACCTCGATGATCGTCCAGTTGCCGTCGGGGCTGGTCTCGCCCAGCCGCTTCGCGTTGGTGGCCTTGAGGAAGGCGTCGCGCACCTTCTCGGCCCCGCAGACATTGCACGGCGTCGTGGTGCAGACCTGCACGAAGTGCTTTCCGACGGGGTGCTGGTGGTACATCGTGTAGAACGTCACCACGCCCTTCACGTAGGCGGGCGTCAGCCCCAGCACGTCGGCGGTTTCGGCCATCCCCTCGGGGGTGATCCAGCCGTGGGCCCGCTGCACCATCCAGAGCGCCGGCAGCAGCCCGGCCATTCGGGTCGGATACTTCGCCAGCGTCGCGTCGAGCTCCTTGCGACCCTCGCCGACGAACACCTTCGGAACCTCGGCCACGTGGCCGCCGGCCCGCCCCTGCGCCTGTCCGCCCGTACTCACCGGTCGACCTCTCCCATGACGATGTCCACGCTCGCGTTGATGGCGATCAGGTCGCTCAGCAGGTGTCCCTCCGCCATCCGGGGCAGCGCGGCGAGATTGATGAAGGCCGGCGGCCGGATGCGCCAGCGCACCGGCTTGGCCGTGCCATCGGAGACGAAGTAGTAGCCCAGCTCGCCGCGGGGACCTTCAACGGCGTCGTAGGCCTCGCCGATCGGGGCGGCGACGCCCTCCATGACCTGCTTGAAGTGGAAGATCATCGCCTCCATGTCGCCCATGGCGCGGGTCTTGGGCGGGAGGATGACCTTGGGGTCGGCGACGTTGATCGGGCCCTCCCGCAGCCGGTCCAGCGCCTGGAGGATGATCCGGGTGGATTGCCGCATCTCCTCCATCCGGACCAGGTAGCGGTCGTAACAGTCCCCGTGCTCTCCCACGGGCACGTCGAAGTCATACGTCCCGTAGTCCAGGTAGGGCCGGTCTTTGCGCAGGTCGTAGGGCACGCCGGAGGCCCGCACCATCGGCCCCGAGAGCGAGCAGTTGATGGCGTCCTCGGCGCTGATGATGCCGACGTCGACGTTGCGGCCGAGCCAGATGGCGTTCCGCGACAGCATGGTCTCGACTTCGTCGAGGACTTTCGGGAAGCGGCCGCACCACTCGCGGAGTCCCTGCGTCCAGCCGTCGGGAATGTCGCACATCAACCCGCCGACCCGCGTCACCGACGTGGTCATGCGGGCGCCCGTCCACGACTCGATGAAGTTGTAGAGCCGCTCCCGCTCCTGGAACAGCCAGAGGAAGACGGTGAAGGCGCCGATGTCGATGCCGGTGGTGCCCGCCCAGACGCAGTGCGAGATAATGCGCGAGATCTCGCAGGCGATGACCCGGAGCACCGTACAGCGCTCGGTGATGGTGATCCCCATCAGCTTCTCGGCCGCCTGCGCCAGGCAGACGTTGTTCGACATCGCAGCCAGGTAGTCGGTGCGGTCGGTGAGCGGGATGATCTGGTTGTAGTGGCGGTACTCGCCGAGCTTTTCGAAGCCGGAGTGCAGGTAGCCGACGTGGGGGATGACCCGGACCACGACCTCGCCGTCGAGCTCGACCACCAGGCGCAGCACGCCGTGCGTGGCGGGGTGCTGGGGTCCGATGTTGACCAGCATGTGGTCGGTGTCCATCGCGGGCTCGGCAGCGACCAGCGGCGTGCGCACCGGGTTGCCCTGGGCGTCCAGCCCGGTAGTGCCGAGCTCGTAGGTGACGGTCCGCGTGGCGCCCATCAGCGCTCCGGCCTCCGGCCGGCGGCCTGGGGCAGGTCCGCCGGCAGGTAGGGCGCCGCGTCGCTCGCCGACAGCTCTTCCAGGGAATAGTGCTTCTCGAGCTCGTTGGAGAGGGCCCGCCGCACCTGCTCGGCGCGGCTGAAGCGGCCGCGCAGCGGGAAATCCTTCCGGAGGGGATGGCCCTCGGAGTAGTTCTCCCACATCAGGATCCGGCGCAGGTCGGGGTGGCCGCTGAAGCGGACGCCGAACATGTCCCAGACCTCGCGCTCCATCCAGTTCGCGCCCTGCCACAGGTCCACGACCGAATCGACCACCAGCGGCGCCTGCTTGTCGAGCTCGATCTTGACCCGGAGGAAGGCCCGGTGCTCCAGCGACCAGAGCTGGTACACCACCTCGAGGGGCCGCTCGCGATCGCGGTATTCCACCGCCGTCACGTCAACCAGGAAATTGAAGCGCTGGGCCGGCTCGGCCCGGAGCCAGTCGAGCATCTCGTGGGCGCGCTCCCGGGCCACGACGACGATGGTGTCGCCGCACGACACCTCGACGCGGCGGACCGCGTCGCCGAACCGCGCCCGGAGCGCCAGGGCCGAGGGACTCGGGGCCGTCGTCACGGGCGGCACGTCAGGCGGAGCGGGTCTGGGCGACCGAGTTACCGAACGGCTCGGACAGCTCGTCCACCACCGCGGGCTCCAGGAAGAGCCCCTGCGCGCTGGCGAGCTTCTCGACGCGGAGCGCGGGGTCGAACACCGACTCACCGCGGATCTTCTGCTGGAGCATCATGATGCCGTAGAGCAGCCCTTCGGGGCGCGGCGGGCAGCCCGGCACGTACACGTCCACCGGCATGATGGTATCGATGCCCTGCACCATGGCGTAGTTGTCGAAGATGCCGCCCGTCGAGGCGCAGGCGCCCATCGAGATGCACCACTTGGGCTGCATCATCTGGTCCCAGATCTTGCGGATCACCGGCGCCAGCTTGAACGGCAGCCGGCCGGCGCAGATCAGCACGTCGGCCTGGCGCGGCGAAAACGCCTGG
>JBGOSS010000070.1:0-19333 GCA_041476105.1 Gemmatimonadota bacterium | reverse complement strand
AGCTTGTAGTGCGCCAGCGCGAAGGTGGAGTCCAGCTCGAGCGCGCGGGTGAACTGCGCGTGCGCGGAATCGAGGTTCCAGTTGTTCAGAGAGCTCACGCCGCCGATGTAGGCCTGGTAGGCGCCGATGGACGTGGTGCCTACGGTGCCCAGGCTGGTGCCGGAAGGTGGCTCGACGTTGAGCACCGCGCGCGCCAGGAGCCCGAAGATCGCCATGATGGAGTCGGCGGTCGCCGCTTCCTGCCGGACCGTGCGTACCCGCTGGCCGGTGCGGACGTCGAACACCTTGGCCACGACCTGGGTGTGCGTGCCGACCTTGAGCAGGTCGCCCATGACCAGCTTGCCCGCCCCGGCGCGGCGCGCGACGGCGATCCCCGACTGGAGCGTCAGCGTCTGGCCGCCGCGGGCCTCAGGCACTTCGCGAATGAAGTCCGCGACGCGCTCGTCGTCGATGACGCGGATGTCGCGCCACTTGGACATGTCGAGGTACAGCAGGTTGACGCTGGCGTCCTTCAGCCAGTCGATCTCGGGTGCGCGGGTGACGTTGTCGAAGGGGACGACGATCCAGGTGCGCTCATCCAGCGGCGGATTGGGGCGGCGCGCGGCGGCCGCCGCGGCGCCGCGGCAGGGGGGCGGCGAGCCGTCGGGACATTGGGCCCGCGCCGGAGTCGCGCACAGCGCGGTGAGACTGAGGATAACGACCAGTGATCGCATGCGGAGGGGCGGCGTCATGGATGAGAGGAAGGTACTCCGGTCAGCGACTCGGCGCCGCCCGCCGCAGCGGCATGGCGCATCGGAAGCCCGTGAACGCGAGGTTGGCGCGATCGGTTGGCAGCGCCGCACCACGGCGGGTGGGCGTCGCGAACTCATCCTTGGAGTTGAACGCGCCGCCCCGGACGACGTACAACTGGTCGATGCTCCTGATCGGCTGGCCGCCCGGGTATGCCGCGTAGGGGGACGACGTCCACTCCCAGACGTTGCCGATCATGTCGTGCACGCCCAGCGGCGTGCGTCCGCGCGGATAGCTGCCCACCGGCGCCGCGCCGCCGCGCCGCGCGGACTCCGTATTGGCTCGTCCCAGCTCGAACAGGTTGCCCCACGGATAGGCCCGCGCGTCGCTTCCCCTCGCGGCGGCCTCCCACTCCGTCTCGCTGGGCAGGCGCCCGTTGTCGGGGTGTTTCCAGAGGCAGTAGCCGCTCGCGTCGCCGAAGAGTACGCCGGTCACCGGGAGCAGGCTGTCGGGCCGGTCCCCGCGCCAGGGCGCCAGGGCGCGCCCCGTCTCGACGTAGCGCCAATAGTCACCGACGGTGACCTCGAGTGAATCGATGCCGAAGGCCTGGAGGTCGACGTCGTGTCGGGGCTGGTCGACGGTGTTGCCGCTCGAAGCGCCGATCGGGTACTTCCCCGCCGGAATCGCCACCATGCCGGCATCCACCGGCCGGACCGGCGGCCCCTTGGTGCCGCGACCCGCCAGCGCGAGGGCCAGGGCGGTCCCGCCCAGCACGACGATACCGCCGCCCGCGATGATGACGTTGCGCTGCGTCTTCTTCTTCCGGCTCTTGAGGACGAACTCCGCGGTCGGGTGCCCGCCCGAGGCCGGCGTCGCGCCGCCCAGGGCCCGAACGATCTCGGCCGCTGACTGGAACCGCTCTTCGGGGTCCTGTGCCAGCATGCCGTCGATGGTGTCGCGCAGCACCTGCGGCGCGTCGGGGCGCACCTTCGCCAGCGCCGCCGGGGCTTCGCTCAGCCGCTTCATCAGGATCGCCGTCGGGGTCGGACCCGTGAACGGCGGCTGGCCGGTCAGCATCTCATACGCCATGACGCCGAGGGCGTAGATGTCGGCCCGATGGTCGCTCGGCGCCCCGGTGACCTGCTCCGGGCTCAGGTAGGCCGGCGTTCCCACCATCATGCCGCTGGCCGTGAGCGAGCTGCCTTCGGCGGTCCGCGCGATGCCGAAATCGGTCACCAGCGACCGCCCCGTCTCCGCCTCCAGCAGGACGTTGTGCGGCTTGATGTCGCGGTGGATCACGCCGCGCTTGTGCGCATAGGCCAGCGCGCTCGCGACCTCGCTGACGATGCGGATCACCTCCTCCGGCGCGAGCTTCCCTTCCCGCTCGATCCGGTCCACCAGGCTGCCCCCGTCGATGCACTCCATCGCGAGGTAGAGCAGCTCGTCCTTCTGCCCGATGAAATGGAGCGGGACGATGTGGGGGTGGCTGAGCTGGGCCACCGTCTCGGCCTCGCGGCGGAAGCGCTCGAGCACCGTCTTGGAGGTGATGAGATCCGGCGAGAGGACCTTGACCGCCAGCCTGCGCTTGAGGTTGAGGTCCCGGACCAGATAGACGACGGCGAACCCGCCAGCCCCCAGCGTCTTCTCGACCTTGTAGTTGTCGCCGATCGCCGCCTGAAGCCGCTGGGCCAGCGTGTCCACCTCGAGCGCGTCGGGGACGTGGGGGACGAGGCCGTCGGGGGGCGTGAGCGCTCCAATAGCCACGACGCCCGAGGTCGGCGTCAGCGACCCGCACGCGGGGCACGCTGTCGAGCCTTCGGGATACTGGCTACCGCAGTTGGGGCATTTCACGCGAGATCGGACCCTGGGTGAGTTGGCAGAACCCTGTAGACTAGCGCTCCCGAGGTGTTAAGGCAATACAGCACCGGTATTTAGGCCCTCGGATGATACGTTCTGTGTACGGTGCGAAGGTAGTCACGATCTACCTTGGTGTAGAGCTGCGTGGTGCCCAGGTCGGCGTGGCCGAGCATTTCCTGGACCGCTCGCAGGTCGGCACCGCCTTCGAGGAGGTGGGTCGCGAAGGTGTGGCGGAGGGTGTGCGGCGTGACCCGCTTGGTGATGCCTGCCGCCTTCGCGTAGCGCTTGATGATACCCCAGACGCCCACCCGTGAGATCGGGGCCCCCCGCGCATTCAGGAACAGGCGGCCCAGCCCCTTCCCCCGCTCGAGGTGCGGGCGGGTCTCCCGGCTATAGAGCGCCACGGCTCCCAGGGCTCGGCGGCCAACCGGCACGAGGCGCTCCTTGTTGCCCTTACCGTAGAGGCGGGTGAGCCCCTCGTCGAACAGCACGTCCTTGAGCTCCACCCTGGTGATCTCCGAGACCCTGGCCCCGGTGGCATACGCGAACTCGACGATGGCCCGGTCGCGCCAGGCGAGCGGATCCTCGGCGCTCACCGCCCGCAGCAGCTGCTCGATCTCATCGGCCGAGAGGACGGCGGGCAGGGTGCGCCACCGCTTGGGGCTGGTGAGCCGCTCGCTGGGATCGCGGACGATGTGGCCTTCGCCGGAGAGAAAGCGGAAGTAGGTCCGGACCGCCGAAACGTGGCGGCGGATGCTGGTCGCGGCGAGTCCCAGGTCCTTCAGATGGAAGATGAAGTCGCGCAGCATCGGACTGGTGGCGCCAGCGGGGGCGCGCACCCGCTGGCTGGCGAGAAAGTCCACCAGGTGCGCGAGGTCTCGCCGGTAGGCCGCCACGGTGTTGGGCGAGGCGCCGCGCTCGAGGGAGAGATAGTCGGCGAATTGCTCGATGACGAAGGCGCGCTCGAGGTCGGGCGTTTCGGTCATGGCACGGCCGGGGGCGTGGCGCCCGCCCTCCGCCTCCGTCGCCTCCACCGGATGAGAAGCCACGTGAGCCCGAGCGTCGTTACGGCGGCGGCGGCGAGGAGTGCGGCGCCGATCCTCTCGACGATGCCCTGCACCGCTTCCCAGTTGGAGCCGAGGGTGTAGGCCAGCCACACCACCACGCCGTAGAACAGCGCCGAGGCGGCGAGCATCGGCGGTATCGCGCGGCTCGCCGGAATCTCCATCATGCCGGCGAAGGCCGGCACGACGGCCCGGTAGATCGGCAGGCACCGGCTGAGGAAGATCCCCCAGACATGGT
Source organism: Gemmatimonadota bacterium (assembly GCA_041476105.1). Lineage (GTDB taxonomy): Bacteria > Gemmatimonadota > Gemmatimonadetes > Gemmatimonadales > JACORV01 > DASXPG01. The sequence continues at coordinate 15,445 of JBGOSS010000070.1, read as the reverse complement.
GCTGCTCGTAGCGCTGCTGCACCGCCGCGACCGTTTCGGGAGAGAGGATGCGGCGTCCCAGGCGGGAGGCGAGGACGCCCTTGCCGACGTGGCGGGCGAAGGCGTAGACGCCCACCGCGCTGCCGACGTTGCCCGCGACGGTGACGAGATACACCAGCCATACGCTGAGGTGCGGGTTCCGCGCCGCGAGAAAGCCGCCCAGGGCGGCGGCGGTGTCGGCCGGCACCGGGGGAAAGAGGTTCTCGAGAGCGCCGAGACCGGCGATCACGAGGTAGATGCCTACGGGAGGGAGCCCCGCGATGGAGTCGATGAGGGACTGGATCACGCGACGGCCCGCGAGGTCACTCGCGGGCCCTAACCGCCAAGCTGCGCGAGTGCGGCCCGGGCCCGGGTCACGAAGGGCTGCACGACCGGATCCCCGTGCTCCCAGAGGCCGACGACCATGCGGTAGGCGCGCCGCGCCTCCGCGTCCTGATTGCGTGCCATGGCCAGGTCGCCGTAGAGCAGCCACGCGCGGCCCCAGAGGCGCGGCGTGGTGGACTGGAAGTAGCGCGTCTCCAGGATGTAAGCGCTGTTCGAAATGCCTGCCGGCCATCGCCGAGCGAATTCCTGCATGCGCTGGAGCGCGATGGCGCTGTCGCCGAGCTCGAGGTGGGACTCGGCGTTGAAGAGCCAGCCGCCGTCGTCGGGCGTGTTGGGGTGACGGGCCAGCAGCGTCTGGTCGAACTCCGACAGCGCGACGCGCGCCCGGGCGGTTTCGCCAAGCGCGGCCCACGCCTGGTAGCGTTTCAGCGGATGATGGGCCGCGGTATCGAGCGCCGGTCCGGTGTGCCGCAGATGGAAGCCCGCCAGGGTGGTGAGCTGGAGGAAATCGTCGCGAGACGCGCCGTTGAGGCGCCCGCCCATGCTCTGAAGCAGGGTGTCAAATCCCGCGGGCACCACGCCGACGAGGATCTGGCGCCACAGCGCATTCTGGCGCAACGCCGCAGTGGTGTCGGCCCCCTCACCCAGATTGCCCAGCAGCGAATACTCCGGGCCGGTCAGCACAGTGCGCGCGCGCAGCGAGTCCCACCAGAGCTGGAATTGCTCGGGCCGCTGCTGCGCCAGGGCCAGGGCGAAACGATCGCGCAGATAACTGGTGTGGATGGACGCCACCGTGTCGAGAGGACCCGGCGCGCCCTTGCCGAGGTTGGCCTCGGCCGCATCGGGATCGCCGGCCGCGAGGGCGAATTCGGCAATGGCCTTGCGCACCAGCCAGGTGTCCGCGATGACCGCGAGTCGCTCACAGACCGCCCGGGCGCGGCGCAACCGCTGGATCCACGCCTCCACCGCGGGCGGCTCCATGTCCGGCGGCGCGGCGCGCACCTCGGACCAGGGCCGGATGACGACGCCGATGGTGTCGCCGGCCGGCACGAGAGAGATGCGATAGTTGCGCTCGGGGGGACAGATGCCGGTTGCCGGCGGCACGCACGCCATGAACGAGTTGCTGGAGAGCGCCTGGAGCAGCGCCTCGGCCGCCGTGACCGACGACGGCGACAGTGCATAGCCGCGCTCGGCGGCGCGCAGTGCCTGGGTCGGGCTCCCTCGCATTCTCGCCTGGCCGTTCTCGACGACGACGGTCGGATCCAGCCGGCAGGTGGAGAGCAGCGACCAGCCTTCGGAATCGGACGAATCGGCGGCGATGATCTGGGCCGCCGCGGTACACAGCCCGTTGCGGTCGCCGCGCTGGGCGGCGCCGAGGCCGTCGACGAGGGCACGGGCGCGAGGCGGAAGGTCGCCGGCGAGGCGCATCGTCGCCTGGAGGTCACGGCGCCCCTGGGCACTGTCCCGGGTGAAGCGCCAGCGCTGGAAATGGGCCATGGCGTAGTTGGAGTCGAGCCGAATGGCGCGATCGAGGCTCGACATCGCGCTGTCGATGTCGACGCGATTCATGGCGTCCATGCCGGCGACGTAGGCGCGGTAGGCCGCGATGGACGAGGTGCCGACCCCCGCCGAGGCGCTGCTGCCGCCCGCGGGCACGTCGAGGATGGCGCGCGCCAGCCGCCCGAACGACGCGCCGAGCGAATCGAGCGCCGCGGGCGACTGGAACCCCGACAGTGTCTCGCGCAGCGAACGGACCTCGCGTCCGGTACGCGTCTCGTACACCCTGGCGGTGACGTTGGCGCGCCCGCCGGCGGCGAGATAACCGCCGAGGACGACGCGACCCGCGCCAACGCGCCGCGCCAGTCCGAGCGCCGTCTCGAGGCCGAGCCGGTCGCGCTGCGTTGGCACCTGCTGCAAGAGGTCGGCAACGCGGTCGTCGGAGACTACCCGGACGCCTTCCCAGCGCGACATCTCGCCGTAGAGCTGGGAGACGCTCGCCTGCCGGATCAGCTCGGCGTCGGCGCTGCGGGCGGTGTTCTCGAAGGGGAGCACGAGCCAGGTGTTGTCGTTGAGGGGCAGCGCCACCGGCACCCGGCCCGCGACCGACGAGGTGCCGCGGCAGGGAGGCGGCGCGCCGTCGGGGCACTGGGCAAGCGCCGCGGAAACGGGCGCGAGCGCCAGGGCGGCGACCAACAGCGTGTGGCGCGTCATGGGAGGAAGGATATCGTCCGCCTGCCGCTAGTGCGACAAGCGCCTGGCGGGGCCGATCGTCGCGACCGCGATGCAGGCGAGTCCCTCGCCGCGGCCGATCCAGCCCATCCCCTCGTTGGTCTTGGCCTTGATGCTGACCATGGGGATCGGCACGCCGAGGGCCGCGGCGGTGGCGGCGGACATCGCCTCGATGTGCGGCGCCAGCTTCGGCTGCTCGGTGATCACCGTGACGTCGACGTTGCCGACGCTCAGCCGCTGCGAGGCCAGCGCCTCGACGGCGCCCCGCACGAAGGTGGCGGAGTCGGCGCCCTTCCACCGCGGATCGGTGTCGGGGAAGAACGAGCCGATGTCGCCCAGGGCAGCGGCGCCCAGCAGGGCGTCGGTGATGGCGTGGAGCACCGCGTCGCCGTCGGAATGGCCTGCAAGGCCGTGGGTGTGGGGAATGGTGACGCCGCCCAGGCGCAGGGGGATCCCCGCCGCGAAGCGGTGCGAGTCGTAGCCGATGCCGGTGCGGGTGCTCATTGGTAAGGAACCTATGGAAGGCGCGGCGTGGAGCAAGCGCCGGGCGGACCCCGATGGACTACGCCCGGAGGATCCGGATGGCCAGGTGCGCCGCGTTCTTCGCGTTGTCGATGCCGACGGTTGCCACCGGCACACCCGGCGGGACCTGCACCGTGGCATAGAGTGCGTCCACACCGCGCAGCGGACCGACGTCGAACGGCACGCCGATGACCGGCAGATCGGTCATCGAGGCCGCGAACCCCGGCAGCGCCGCCGACAGCCCCGCCCCGGCGATCACGACGCGAAACCCCTTTGCGCGGGCGCCCTTGATCAACGCGCCGGTCTCCTCGGGATTCCGGTGCGCCGAGGATACGTGGAACTCGTAGCCCACGCCCGCCTCGTCGAGGATCGTGAAGGCGGGCTCGATGCGGGGCTTGTCGCTGTCGGACCCCACGACGATGAGGACGTGCTTGTCGCTCACGCGGCCTGCACGTCGGGAATCAGCGAGTAGTCCTGGCGGCGCCGGCGCGGCGTGAACCCCGCGCCACGGATCAGCTGCTCCATCTGGGCGACGCTGGTGCGGTGGGTGGTGCCCGCCGCCGAGACCACGTTCTCCTCCATCATGATCGAGCCGAAATCGTTGGCGCCGAAGCGCAGCGCGATCTGCCCGACCTTCATCCCCATCGTCACCCAGCTGGACTGGAGATTGGGGACGTTGTCGAGCGCGATGCGCGCGATGGCCAGGGTGCGCAGGTAGGCCACCGCGTCGGTCTTCGGCATGTCGGCCATCTCGGTGTGCTCGGGCTGGAGCGGCCAGGCGATGAAGGCCGTAAACCCGCCCGTTTCCCGCTGCTGCTGCTTGATGCGCAGAATGCTCTCGATTCGCTCGGCGTTGCTCTCGCCCAGGCCGTACATCATCGTGGCGCTGGTCAGCATGCCGCGCCGGTGAGCCTCCGCCATCACGCCCAGCCAGGCATCGGTCTGCACCTTCTTCTTCGCCACCAGCTGGCGGACCCGGTCCACCAGGATCTCGCCCCCGCCGCCGGGGATGGAATCGAGCCCAGCGGCCTTCAGCTCGTCGATCACCTCGCCGATCGTCATCCGGAAGCGCTTGGCGAAGAACTCGACCTCGGAGGGCGAGAAGCCGTGGACGTGAATCGGGTGGTGCTCCTTGATGTACTGGAGGAGGTCGAGATACCAGTCGAAGGGGATGTACGGGTTGTGCCCGCCCTGCATCAGAATCTGCACCGCGCCGATGGCCTTGGCCTCGTCGATCTTTCTCCCGATCTCCTCGAAGGAGAGAACGTAGCCCTCGGCGTGCTTGGGCCGCCGGTAGAATGCGCAGAACTTGCAGTCGGCGACGCAGACGTTGGTGTAGTTGATGTTGCGGTCGATGATGTAGGTGACCACCTCGCCGGGGTGCTTCAGCCGGCGCGCGACATCCGCCATCCGGCCCAGCTCCAGAAGCGGGGCTTTTTCGTAGAGTTCGAGGAGGTCGCCATGCTCCGACATCAGAGACTCCCTGCCCTGGTCATGCCGCACCCATGAAGCTCAAGGTCCCGTCCGGTATCACGCCGCGGCCCGCCAGGCGCCGCAGGAAATCGGTCAGACCGGCGAGGTGGCGGTACGAGAGTCCGTAGTCGAGGCCGGCGAGATACTCGGCGCAGTCGCCCTGGTCCACATCGGTCGCCCGCGCCGCCTGCTCGGCGAGGAGCGCGATGTTGGCGACGCCCCACTTCCGGCTGGCCAGCAGGGCGCGGTGCACGTCGCGCACCGCCGCGCGGTCGGTGCCCTTGCGCGCGGCCCAGACGGCGAAGACGAACGGCAGCCCCGTCCAGCGCTTCCACTCCTCGCCCAGGTCCACCGCGTGCGGGTAGGCGCCGCGGGCCCGGAGCAGCAGGGCGGCGTCGCCGATGACGAGCACGGCGTCGTGCTCGGTGGCGGCGAGGCGGCCGAGGTCGCCGGGCTCGGTGGGGGCGGCCACCGGCTTGAACGACACGTCCCAGCGGCCCCGGGCCAGCTCCTCGAGCAGCAGCACCGAGGTACGCGAGCTCGACGACACCAGCACCCGCGCGCCGCCCAGCTCCCGCGGCGGGCGGCGGCTGAGCAGCAGCACGCTGCGCACCGGCCCGTCGGAGGAGATGGCGAGGTCGGGCAGCAACTCGAGTCGCTCGGCGTGCTGGGCGTAGGCCACGGCCGAAATGACGCTGACGTCGAGGCGCCCGTCGGCGAGGCGGTCGTTCAGCTCGTTGGGCGTGCCCGTCACCAGCGTGGCCGGCGCGGCGACGATGCCCCGGTCCATCGCGCCGTAGACCGGATAGCAGTTGACGTAGCCGATGCGGCCCAGCCTCATTCGGCGCTCGCAACCGGCCAGTCGACAGTCGTCAGTCGACGGTCGACAGAAGACGTACCGGTTTGCTTGCCGTCGACTGCCAACTGTCGACTGTTGACTGGCTGATAGAGCGAATCCCGCTCCACCGGCTCCTTCCCCGCCGCCCGGATCATGGTCACCAGGTCGTCGTAGGCCATCTGCATCGGCGTCTGCGCGCCGGCTTCGTGGTAGATCCGCTCGTACACCACCGTGCCTTCGACGTCGTCGCAGCCGAAGCTCAGGGCGAGCTGGGAGATGAACGGCGTCACCATCGGCCAGTGGGTCTTGATGTGCGGGATGGTGTCGAGGACCAGGCGGCCGACGGCGATGTTCTTGAGGTCGTCGATGCCCGACGTCGCGCCGCCGGTCCACCCCATCTGCTCCCCCAGTTCGTTGTTGTCGGGATGGTAGGCGAGCGGGATGTAGGTCAAGAAGCCGCCGGTCTCGTCCTGGAGGTCGCGGAGCATCAACAGATGCTCGGCGCGGTCGCGGGCCGTCTCGACGTGGCCATAGAGCATGGTGCAGTTGGACGGGATGCCGAGCTGGTGCGCCTCGCGGTGGACCGCGATCCACTCCTCGCCCCGGAGCTTGTTGTCGGCGATCGTCGCCCGCACCGCGGTGCTGAAGACCTCGGCGCCGCCGCCCGGCATCGAGGTGAGCCCGGCATCCTTGAGCGCGAGCAGCACCTCGCGCACCGAGGTCTTCTCGACTCGTGCCAGGTGGGCGATCTCCACCGCCGTGAGCGCCTTCACGTGGACGCCCGGATACGCCTCCCGCAAACGCCGGATGATGTCGGTGTAGTAGCTGACCTTCAGCTTCGGGTGCAGCCCACCGACGATGTGGAATTCGCGGGTCGGCGCGCTGCGCGCCAGCTGCGCCTCGGCCAGCACCTCATCCAGCGTCATGGTGTAGGCGCCCTCCTCCTTCGGCATGCGCGCGAAAGAGCAGAAGACGCAGGTGTTGCGCAGGACGCAGACGTTGGTCGGATTGATGTGCTGGTTGGACGAGAAGAACACCCGGTCGCCATGCCTGGCGCGGTTCATCGCGTCCGCCAGCGCGCCGATGCCGAGGAGGTCGTGGCTCTCGAACAGCGTGACGGCGTCGTCCACGCCGAGTCGCTCCCCCGCGGCAAGCTTCGCGGCGATGGGCCGCAGCGCGGGATCGTCGACGGTGACGGTCAGAGCGGGCGCTGGGCTCGGGGCCGGCGGGCGCAGCGGCGAAGAGGCCGTCGCGGGAGTCATCGTCAGGCGGCGAAGCGCCGCGCGATGAGGCTCACGTTGTGGCCGCCGAAGCCGAAGGAGTTCGTCATCACGGCGTCGACGGTGCGCTCGACCGCGTGGTTGGGGGCGCAGTCGAGGTCGCACGCGGGGTCGCGGGTGACCTGGTTGATGGTCGGCGGGATCACACCGCGCTCCAGGACCAGCGCGCAGACCGCGAACTCGACGCCGCCCGCCGCGCCCAGCTGGTGGCCGGTCATGGACTTGGTCGAGCCGAAGATCAGGTCGCGCGCCTGGGCGCCGAAAACGGCCTTCACGGCCAGGGTCTCGGCGACGTCGCCGTGGGGCGTCGAGGTGCCGTGCGCGTTGATGTAGCCGATCTGCTCCGGCCGGACGCCGGAGTTCCTCAGCGCCTGCCGCATCGCCTGCTGTGCGCCCCGCCCCTCGGGAGCCGGCTGGGTCATGTGGTAGGCGTCGGCGCTCATGCCGTAGCCCACTACCTCGCAGATGATGCCGGCACCGCGCGCCTGGGCATGCTCGAGACTCTCGAGGATGCAGATCCCCGCGCCCTCGCCCATCACGAAGCCGTCACGGTCCTGGTCGAAGGGGCGGGATGCCGAAGCCGGGTCGTCGTTGCGGGTCGAGAGGGCCTTCATGTTGCCGAAGCCCGCGATCGCCAGGCCGGTGATCGCAGCCTCCGCTCCACCCGCCACCATCGCGTCGGCGTCACCGTCGGCGATGAGGCGGAAGCTCTCGCCCAGCGCGTGGGCCGAGGAGGCGCAGGCCGAGACGGTGCAGTAGTTCGGGCCCTGGAGGCCCCAGCGCATCGAAACCAGGCCGGCCGCCATGTCGGGGATGAACATCGGCACGAAGAAGGGGGAGACGCGGTTCGGCCCCTTGGTGAGGAAGATGGAGCACTGTTCCTCGAAGGTCGCCATGCCGCCGACCCCGCTGCCGATCAGGACGCCGGTACGGTCGGGGTGCGGAAACCCACCGGCCAGCCCCGCCCGCTCGATGGCTTCCTTGCTGGCGGCGACCGCGTAGTGGCAGAACGGGTCCATCCGCTTGGCTTCCTTCCGGTCCATCACCGAAAGCGGGTCGAAGCCCTTCACTTCGCAGGCGAACTTGGTGTCGAACCCCGAAGGGTCGAAGTGCTGAATGCACGCCGCACCGGACGTCCCGGCGACCAGTGCCTTCCAGCTGTCCTCGACCGTGTTGCCGACGGGCGTCACCAGGCCGAGGCCGGTGACGACGACCCTTCGCTTCACTACTTGCCCGCCATCCGGGTGTGCAGGTAGTTGAGCGCGTCGCCGACGGTGCGGAGCTTCTCCGCTTCCTCATCGGGGATGTCGAGGTCGAACTCCTTCTCGAACGCCATCACCAGCTCGACGGTATCGAGCGAATCGGCGCCCAGGTCCTCCATGAAGCTCGCCTCGTTGGTGAGCTTCTCCTTCTCGACCCCGAGCTCCTCGGCGATGATGTTTTTGACCTTCCCGTCGAGTTCCGCCATGTCCGCCATCGAAATGTCCCGCGTATGGGTGAGACTGCTGGATGGCGCCCGGCAGTCGGCAGTTGGCAGCAAACCCGTCTGCTGCCGTCTGTCGGCTGTCAGCTGCCAGCCGTACTATTGCATGACCATCCCGCCATCGACAACCAGGACCTGCCCTGTAATGTACGCCGACTGATCGGAGGCGAGGAAGAGCACCGCCGCCGCCACGTCTTCGGGTTTGCCGAGCCGCTCCAGGGGGATCTGCTTCGCCAGCAGGTCCCGCTGCTCCGCGGTCAGCGCCCCCGTCATGTCGGTCTCGATGAAGCCCGGCGCCACCGCATTCACCGTGATGCCGCGCGAGGCCAGCTCGCGTGCGATCGACTTCGTCAGGCCGAGCAGCCCGGCCTTCGAGGCGGCGTAGTTGGCCTGCCCCTTGTTGCCGATCAGGCCCACCACGCTGGAGACGTTGATGATACGCCCCCACCGCTTCTTCATCATGCCGCGGGATGCCGCCCGGATGGTGCGGAATGCGCCCTTGAGATTGGCCTCCAGCACGACGTCCCAGTCTGCATCCGAGAGACGGAGGAAGACGTTGTCTTTGGTCACCCCCGCATTGTTCACCAGGATGTCGATCGTTCCCAGCGCCTTCTCGATCGCGCCCACGGCGGCATCCACCGCCTCGGCCCTGGTGACGTCGCAGGCGAATCCCCGGGCGCCGTGGCCGATGGCCGCCGCGGCCTGGTCGGCTTTCGCCTGGTCGCGGCCGATGACGGCCACGCTCGCCCCCGCCTCGGCCAGCGTCGCCGCGATCGCGCGGCCGATGCCGCGCGTGCCGCCGGTGACCATCGCGACCTTGCCGCCCAGCCCGAGATTCACGCCGCCTCCAGGAAGGCCCGGACGTCGGTCGCCGTCCCCAGGCTCAGGTACGTCATCCCGGGCGTGATCCGTTTCGCGAGGCCGGTGAGCACGGTGCCCGGACCGATCTCGACGAAGCGGGGCGCGCCGTCCGCGAGCCGGGCCAGCGCGCCCACACACTCGATCCAGCGCACCGGGCTCACCAGTTGCGCGGTGAGCTGGGCGCGGGCCGTGGCGACCTCGCGCACCGGCTGGGCGGTGGTGTTGGCGACCACCGGGAAGGCCGGGCCCCGCATCGGCGCCGCACTCAACGCGGCGGTGAGCCCCGCTTGCGCCGGCGCCATCAGCGGCGAATGGAAGGCGCCGCTCACCTTGAGCGGCACCACGCGCTTGGCGCCCGCGGCCTTGAGCATCTCGCCGGCGCGCGCCACGGCCTCGGGGTCCCCCGAGATCACGGTTTGGGTGGGCTCGTTGAGGTTCGCGGCGACCACCACGCCGCCGTCCGCGCTCGCCTCGCGGCAGATCTCCACGACCTTCCCCCCGTCGAAGCCCAGCACCGCCGCCATCGTCCCGGGCCGCGCCATGCCGGCCTCGTGCATCAACTCGCCGCGGCGCCGCACCAGCGTGGCGCCGTCGGCGGCGGTGAGCGTCCCCGCGGCGACGTAGGCGCTGTACTCGCCCAGCGAGTGGCCGGCGCCCGCGGCGACCTGGCCGGCCATCCGGGGCCCGACTACCGCCCACACCGCGGCGGAATGGGCCAGGATGGCCGGCTGGGCATGGTCGGTACGGGTCAGCAGCTCCTCGGGGCCTTCCCACATCACCCGTGACAGCGCGAAGCCCAGGGCGTCGTCGATGGCGGCAAAGGTCTGCTGCGCGGCGGGAAAGGCTTCGGCCAGGTCCTTCCCCATCCCGACCTTCTGCGACCCCTGGCCGGGACAGAGGACCGCGACCTTCACCACTTCAGGACCATCGCGCCCCAGGTGAACCCGGCGCCGAAGGTGACCAGCAGGACCGTCATCCCCGGCGTGAGGCGTCCGCATCGGCGCGCCTCGTCGAGCGCGATCGGGATGGAGGCGGACGAGGTGTTGCCGTAGCGGTCCACGTTCACGTAGACCCGCTCCATCGGGATGTGGGCATGGTTCGCCGTGGCCTCGATGATGCGCAGGTTGGCCTGGTGGGGCACCAGCAGGTCCACCTGCTCGCCGGTGATCCCGGCCTTCTCCAGCGCCCGGCTCGCCGCGTCGGCCATGGAGCGCACCGCGTTCTTGAATACCTCGCGGCCCGCCATCTTGATATAGTAGGAGCGGTCCTTGATCATCTGCTCGCTCGGCGGGCAGACCGTACCCCCGCCGGGGCGCCAGAGCAGCTCCGCCAGGGTGCCGTCGCTCTTGAGGTAGCTCGACAGGATGCCGCGCGTGCCCTCGCCCTTGGTCAGCACCGCGGCGCCCGCGCCGTCACCGAAGAGGACCGCGGTCGAGCGGTCGTTCCAGTCCATGATGGAGGTGAGCTTCTCGGCCCCCACCACCAGGACCCGCTCGCCCGCCCCGCTCGCGACCAGCGCCTCGCCGACCACCAGGCCGTACACCCACCCCGAGCAGGCCGCCGCGATGTCGAAGGCCCGTGCCTGGCTCGCGCCGATGAGTGCCTGGAGATCGCAGGCCGTGGACGGCAGCAGCCGGTCGGGAGACGCGGTGGCGACGATGACGGTGTCGAGGTCGTCCGCCGCGAGGCCGGCCTCGGTGAGGGCGTCGCGCGAGGCCTCGGCGGCCATCTGCGCCGTGGTTTCGTCGGGGCGCGCGTGGTGCCGTTCGCGTATCCCGGTGCGCTCGCGGATCCAGGTGTCGGAGGTGTCGAGCGTCGCCTCGAATTCGGCGTTCGTCACGATGCGTTCCGGGGAGTATGCCCCCAGCCCGGCCAGCGTCACCCGCGGCATGCTCAGCGCGCCGCTCCTTCTGCGGAGAACTCCCGGGCCATGTGCTGGACGAGGTCGTGGCGCGCCCCCTCGACGGCGACGCGGGTCGCCGCGGCGAACGCCTCGGGCGAGCTCTTGCCGTGACAGATGATGGAGACCCCCTGGACGCCGAGGAGCGGGGCCCCGCCGTAGCGCGCGTAGTCGAGGATGTGCCAGATGCGCTGCATCGCCTCGCCGCCGGCGATGTCGCTGCCCAGCTCGCGATCCACCAGCTTGTGGAAGAGCCGCGCCACCGACTCGTAGAACTTGAGGAGGATGTTGCCGACGAAGCCGTCGCAGACCACCACTTCGAACTCGCCCCGGTCGCAGCGGCCGCGCAGGATGTCGCGTCCCTCGACGTTTCCGACGAAGGCCAGACCGCTTTCCGACAGCATCCGGTGCGCCTCCTTCGCCGCGGCGTTTCCCTTCTCTTCCTCTTCGCCGATGTTCAGCAGCCCGACCGCCGGGTTCTCCTTCCCGAAGACGTCGCGGGCGTACTGTACCCCGAGGCGCGCGAAGCCGACCAGTTCCTGCGCCGAGCAGTCGACGTTGGCCCCGGCATCGAGGACCAGGACCGACTTGTTGTAGGTCGGGAACGGCGTGCCGATCGCCGGGCGCTCGAAGCCGGGATAGAGGCGGAGGATCAGGGTGGACGCCGCCATGACGGCGCCGGTATTGCCGGCCGAGATGAAGGCGTCCGACTGCTCCGCCTTCTGGAGGCCGAGGCCGACGGCGATGGACGAGCGCTTCTTGCTGCGGATCGCCGCCAGCGGCTTCTCGCCCATGCCCACGACCTCGGGCGCCTCGATGATGGCCAGGCGCGCCGAGCGCGGGACCTGCTGGCGGGCCAGCTCGGCTTCGATCGCCGCGGTCTGGCCGACCAGCTGGATCATGACGTCGTCGGGGAGGCTCTGGAGCGCGAGCGCGGCGCCCGCGACCGGCGATACCGGCGCGTCGTCACCGCCCATCGCGTCGATCGCGACCCGGATCACCGTCACTCGTCCTTGATGTCGAGGACCTTCTTGCCGGCGTAGTAGCCGCAGTTGGGGCAGGCCACGTGGGGCCGCCGCGGCTCGCCGCACTTGGGGCACGGATTGAGCGTGGGCGCCACGGCCTTGTAGTGGGTCCGGCGCTTGCGCTTCTTCGACTTGGAGGTGCGTCGTTTCGGGACGGCCATGGCTCGGCTCTCAGCCCTTCGTCGAGGTGTCGCCCCGCGTGAGCGACCTCAGTGCGTCCCAGCGCGGGTCGGACGGTGGCGGGCAACCGCAGGGCCCGTCGTTCTGGTTGGCGCCGCAGCGGGGACACAGCCCCTTGCAGTCGCTCCGGCATTCCACGTAGTGCGGCACGGCGAGGAAGATCTCCTCGCGCAGCGGCTCCGTGAGGTCGAGCACCTGCACTCTCGGCGGGATGACGTAGCAGCCCTCACCCTCCGGAGTCTCGTCGTCCGCGGCGAAGATCAGGCCACGGGATTCGGCAACAGGCACCTCGACGTCCGCCAGGCACCGGCGACATTGGGTGCGCACCGTCGTGCTGAACGATACGCGCCAATAGTACTTCTCCTCGCCGGCACTGCTGAAACGCCCCGACACCGCGACCGGAGCCGCGAGCTGGACATCCAGGCCCGCGAAAACCGGATCAGTGGTGGCGATTTCGCCGACGGTGTCGACCGGACCGGCGTGCGCCTGAGAAAGGGGCACGCGAAGCATAGCCGCTAAAGCTAACTCGTTGCGGGGCTTGAGTGAAGGGGCTAGGCGAGCTCCGCATCCGTAAAGAAGAAACCGACCTCCCGCCTCGCATTCTCGTCGCTATCCGAGGCGTGGATCGCGTTGCGCTCCTTGGACTCGGCGAACAGCGCCCGCACCGTTCCCGCCGCGGCCTCCTTCGGGTCGGTCGCGCCGATCGTGTCCCGGAGCTTCTTGACCGCGTCGGGGGATTCCAGTGCCAGCGGAATGCACGGCCCCGAGGTCATGAACGTCACCAGCGGCCGGTAGAAGGGGCGCTCCCGGTGCACCGCGTAAAACGCCTCGGCCTGGGCGGGCGTGAGCCGCACCATGCGGGCGGCGCGGACCGTGAAGCCCGCCTGCTCGAGATGGGCGAGGACCTTGCCGGCCTTGCCGGAGGCGACGGCGTCGGGCTTGATGATCGCGAGGGTCAGCATCTCTCTCCCGTGGTTGGAGTGGCTGACAGCTGGCGGTTGCCAGCCGGCGTCAGGTTCCCAGCAGTTTCCTCACGATGTCCCCACGCGTGAGAAAGCCAACCAGGGCTCCATCCCGCGTCACCGGAAACCGATCGACCGACTTGGCCAACATGAGCGCCGCGACGTCGGCCACGGTCTGGTCCTCCGAGAGGCACAGCACGCTGCGATCCATGACGTCGCGCACCGGCACGTCCCCGGGCTCCACCCCCGCCGGGATCTTCGCCCCCCGGGGCGGTCGCTTTACGGCGCGGTACTGCCCGGTGGAGAGCTGCGAGACTTTCTGCGGCAACAGGTAGCGCAGCAGGTGTCCGTCGTCGAGCTGCCCCAGGACCTCTCCGCCCGACCCCACGACCGGGACCGCCCGCACCCCGCGCGCCAGCATCAACTGCGCCGCGTCGCGCAGCGTCGCGTCGGGCCGCACCGAGGTGACGGCGCTCGACATGACGTCACCGACGGTGACCTCGGGCGGCACCGGTGCGTCGCCGATGGACGGGATCGCCAGGACCTCGTCGGCTGTGCGCGCCACGTGCAGCGCGGCGAGCGACTCGTCGCTCGAGAGGGCGCTGGCCACGGCGCTCATCGCCCGCAGGAAGGCAGACGGCTCGCCGGTCGGCGCCACGATCAGCACCACGACCCGGGCGCACCGGTTGGGATCGCCCCCCAGGCAGAGCGGCTCGGCCGCCACACCGAGGGCCACCGCCAGGGTGCCCACCGCGTCGGTGCGGAAGTGCGGCAGGAACACCCGCCCCGTCACCGAGACGATGTCTTCGGGCCACTCCTTCCTGAGCAGCTCGGTGAATCGCGGCTCGTCCTTCACCGCTCCCGACTGGACCAGGGCCTTCGCGAGCTGACGGGTCGCGTCGCGCACACTGCGCGCCTTGAGGGGCACGACGACGCGCCGGACATCCAGCAGCTCGCGCAGTTTCACAGTCGCTCGCGGATCAGACCCACGACGTCGGCGGGGCGCTTCATTACGGCGATGCCCGCCTGCTCGAAGGCCGCCATTTTCTCGGCCGCCGTCCCCGAGCTGCCGGAGATGATCGCCCCGGCGTGGCCCATCCGTCGTCCGGGGGGCGCCGTCTGTCCGGCGATGAAGCCGACCACCGGCTTCTTCATCCGGGTCCGGACGTACTCGGCGGCCTGCTGCTCGTCGGTCCCGCCGATCTCGCCCATCATCACCACCGCCCGGGTCGCCGGATCGGCCTCGAAGGCCGCCAGGCAGTCGATGAAGTTTGTCCCGATGATCGGATCGCCGCCGATCCCGATGCAGGTAGTCTGGCCGATCCCGGCCCGGGTGAGCTGGTAGACGACCTCGTAGGTCAGCGTCCCCGAACGGGATACCAGGCCCACCGGGCCCGGCGCGCAGATCTGCCCCGGGATGATGCCGACCTTGCACGCGCCCGGCGAGATGAGGCCGGGACAGTTCGGGCCCAGGAGCCGCACGCCGCGGTCTTTCACGTACGGAAAGACGCGCGTCATGTCGAGGACCGGCACTCCCTCGGTGATGCAGACGATCAGCGCGATCCCCGCGTCGGCGGCCTCGAACACCGCGTCGGCGGCGAAGCGCGCCGGGACGTAGATGACCGAGGTGTTGGCGCCCGTCTCCCGGACGGCGTCCGCGACCGTGTTGAAGATCGGGACCGTCCCCTCGAAGGTCTGGCCGCCCTTCCCCGGCGTGACGCCCGCGACGACCCGGGTGCCGTAGGCGATCATGGACTTGGCGTGGAAGCTGCCGTCGCGGCCGGTGATGCCCTGGACGACGAGCCGCGTGCCCTGGTCGATGAACGCGCTCACGCGGCCTTCCCGCCCTTCACCAGCGCGACCGCCTGCTTCACCGCTTCGTCCATGTCGGTCAAGGCGGGCATGCCTACGCCCTTGAGGATCTCGATGGCTTTCGCTTCGTTGGTCCCGGTGAGGCGGATGACGATCGGCACCTTCACCGTGAACTGCCGGGTGGCGGCGACGATGCCGTTGGCGACGTCGTCGCACCGCGTGATGCCGCCGAAGATGTTGAAGAGGATCACCTGGACGTGGGGGTCGGCGGTGATGATGCGCAGGGCGTTGACGACCTTTTCGGGATTCGAGCTGCCGCCGATGTCGAGGAAGTTCGCCGGCTCGCCGCCGTAATACTTCACCAGGTCCATCGTCGCCATGGCGAGGCCCGCGCCGTTCACGATGCAGCCGACGTTCCCATCCAGCTTGATGTAGGTCAGGTTCGCCTCCCGCGCCTGCACCTCGGCGGGGTCCTCCGCCGTGGCGTCGCGCAGGGCGGCGATCTCGGGGCGCCGGT
>JBGOSS010000069.1:0-19571 GCA_041476105.1 Gemmatimonadota bacterium | reverse complement strand
TCTGGTGATCGTGCCGCCGCTGGGCCTGATCGGCGGCCGCGGCCGGCGGGTCGTGCTGGCGGTGGATCAAGTTCACGAGGCGTTGCGCAAGGCCGATGGGCGGGTGACGATCGCCGCGGGAATCCTGGGTGTCACACCGGTGACCCTGAGGCGGCGCAGAAGGACTTCGCGATCGACCTTCGGGATTACCGCGACGGGGCCAAGAGTCCGTGACGTCACGCATGACGTGTCCCCGGAAAACTGTCTCCCCGGAGTACCACCTTCAGGTGTCGACGTGACGGGGGAGCTTACCCACCCTTATCGTGGAGGATCCTGATGACAGTGAGTGTAGCGGTCGTGAAGGAACGGGTGGTCAAGGGATTCGGCGAGCGGCTACGCATGATCCGGAAGCGCCGTGGCCTCACCCAGCAGGAGCTGGGCAAGGCCCGTCGGTGTCTCGCAGTGCGTGATCGCCTATTACGAGCGCGCCGATGCGCAACCGCCGGGGGCGATGCTCGGGTCGCTGGCGCAGGCGCTACATGTCAGCGTCGAGGAAGTGCTCGGCACCAGCCAGGTCGCGGACAAGACACGGCCTCGGACCGCGCGCCTCCTCAAACGGCTCCGGAAGATTGAGGACCTACCCGCCGGCGATCAGCGCACCGTCCTCAAGCTCCTCGATGCCCTCCACGCCGCGCGTGCTCGAACCTCGGGCACGCGCGCTCGTGCGCGAGCTAACGCGCAGGGCTCGTAGTCGAGTTGGCGCTCGCGTCGACTACGTAGTTGAACAGCCTCGTATTCGCGATGTGGTAGTGAATATGCCGGTACTCCTCTGCAATGTCGTCCAGCAGATCCTCGAAGTCCTGGCTGTCAGGTGAGAGCGAGCTTAGTCTTGGCACGAGCCGCTCGAATAGTACTTCGCAGGAACGCTGAATATCGACTAGCCCATGCGCTGCTTCGGTGGCGACGTCGCGGATCGCGTCCGGGTTGCCAGGCTGTGCAAGGCGCAGCACTCGGGGCGCGCCCTGCAACCGCTCGGAGAGCGCCAGAATCTGCTTCGCGTCTGAAGCCGCATGGTCAGTCATTAGTTTGCCCCCAGTACCTTCCGTGCAGCCTCGATCGTCTGGCGCCAGGCACTAACCTCGCGCTCCATCGAAGCGACGTCGCCGCCAGCTGCTCGATACTCAGCCATCCGCGCCTCGTGCTCTGCGATGTTGCTCGTTAGGCTACGGATCGTTCTCTCAAGTGATCTGCGCCCTGCCGTTGCGAGCTGGCGCTCCATCGCGCCCAGCGCACCCTCAGAGACTCCCGACTCAGCTGCCGTTGCGTCTGCGGCAAGCGCCGCCCCACCGCCTCCAGCCCCCGAGATAACACTCGATGCTACGCCTGCCGTGACCAACGTCAGTCCTGTGAGTGCGGCGCGCTTTCCATCTGACACCAGCGTCGCCATACCGCCCATCAGGTTCGCGCCGGCACGCGCCAGCCCGGTGGATCCGGCTGACCTTCCTGCCCAGAACTCCGCCGCTTCCTGCGCATGGCACCAGGGCCACGGCACGCAGAGCCCGAACGGGTCACTGAAATTGACCGGGTCGCCGCTGGCGAACCCGTACAGATTCAACCCTCCACTCAACCCGATGGGATCTTCCTGCGTGAACCGCCCGGTCGTCGGATCAAGATAGCGATTCCGGCGGTAGAAGGTACCGGTCCCGTCCTCCTTCTGCTCGGTGAGGCCACCGTACCACGCAAACCAGTGCCACGGCGCGTTATTCAGAGAGAGCCCGCTTTGGGCCGTCCCGACGGGCCGCCACCGCATCGGCAGGCACCGCGTCGCGGCCGTGCTGGTGCAGTAGTGATAGTTCCCGTCGTTGTTGGATCCGGTGTCGGCGAAGACGGTCAGCTCCGGATGACCCCGCCAATTCCACAGCGGCACCAGCGTAAAGGGTGCCCAGTCGACCTTGACGTATTGGCTTGACTGCAAGTCCCAGATCCAGTCCGTGTAGGCGAGCCGCGTGGCGCTGAGCGGCTGATCGAGCCCGGCGGCGTGGGTGTAGCCGACGCGACCGAACTGCCGGTCCGGATCCACGAAATCTGCGGGTACCTTACTGGTGTACACGTCGTAGTTGATCCGGGTGGTGTCGATCTCGCGCCGAGTACTATCGTAGGCGCTGGTCCCGCCGGGCGCCTGGATCTCCCACAACTCTTGCGCCCCGTCCCACACTGCGCGCCGGATCGTCCCGAGCCAACACCCATTCCCCGTCGGCGCATTGTCTTCGGCCTGACAGGCCCGCCGGGTGCGCACGGCCACGCGACGCCCCAGGGCGTCATAGCGGAACTCCTCGAACACCATCTGCCAGGGTCCTTCGGTCTGTTGGCCCGTCTGCGAGCGAGTCTCGGCAGCGTGCAGCATGCCGTCGGCGCCGTAGTAGCTCACCCGATCCTCACGGAGCGTAGCGCTCTGCCAGGTGGCCGTCCAACTCACCGCGAGATTGCCCGCCGGGTCGTAAAGCATGGAGTCCAGCCGGCTGGCTCCGTCGATGAACTGCGACGTCGCCCGCAGCCGCCCGGTGCCGGCGTAGTAGCGCTGGTAGCGGGGACTGCTGGTGCTCTGATAGTGATAGTGGATGGCGCCGGTTGACGACGACGTCGTGGTCTGCGTCGTGTTCCCAAGGGCGTCGTTGGTGAACTGTTCGTCCGAGGTCTGCACGCTTGACCCGCCCCACGGCATCGCGTAGGGGATCTTGTAGAACAATTCGGCCAGCTGGCCAAGACCCGTGTATGTCGCGGTCGAGGAGTCCACCCAACCCTTCCGGTCGTTGGCCTGCCAGACCCGGCCCGGCTCCCGGTAGCGGAATGTCCGGGCCCGCAGAGAATCCATGGGGAAGTGGAACCGGTTTGCCAGTTGAGTCGTGTCATTGCGGGTGTTGGCGATGGCCTCCAGAAACAGCCGGTCGTCGGCATCGTACCCCAGGCTCTGGGTGATCCCGGCGGTGGCCATGACGATCGCCGTCTGCCGCCCTCGGGCGTCATATTGGAACTCGAAGCGATTGCCTTGGAGATCGTACACGTCGCTCAGGAAACCGCGCGTGCTGTAGACGTAGAGCACGGTGTCACGCCCGGCCGCGCCCTGGGGAGCGAGCTGAACGGGATGGCGGACCACGCGCAGCCGGCCGTCGAGATCGTAGCCGTACGAAATCCCGTAGCGGTGCAGCGTCGAGTCGGACCCTGTCCACGACAGGATGACCGAGGTGTCGCGACGAAGCTGGTTGTTGGCGAAGTACTGCCGCATCGTGCGGGCCACGGCATTTCGCGCGGTGAGCAGGTTCCCCATGACGTCGTAGCTGAACGTGGCAGTGTCTCGAGGAATGCGTAGCTGCCGCGTAACCGAGTCCGTCGGGTACCAGGGGTACGAATAGTGATAGCCGCTGAGGTTGGACGACCCGATGCCGACGCTGTTGCTGTCGTACACGACCGCGGGCACGATGCGCTGGCGAAGCCTGCCCATCGCATCGTACAGCATGCTGACCGTTTCGCCGCGCCGCGTGACCACCTGCGTCAAGTTGCCGGCAGGATCAAACGTGCGGTTCTCGGCGACGCCATCGGGCGCCGTCTCGCGATTGGCTCGACCGGCGAGGTCGTACAGCCACCGAGTCGTGATGTTCCCAACGGAAGCGCTATCAGGAGCCGCCCAGCGCCGCAGCGAATCCACATTGCCTTCGGCGTCGAACCACTTGCGCACTCGCACAGTGTCCCCGCCGCCGCGACTCTCGGTTAGCGTATCGAGTCCCCGCCCATCGAAGAACGTCCGTTCCTCCCGCCATGCCGACTGGATGCTGTCGGTGGGAGTCCGAACCCGGGTGATCCGGCCCAGGCGGTCCCCGTCGTAGAGCGTCTGGAACCCGATTGGCGACCGAGTCCGCGACACGTTGCCGAGGGTGTCGTAGCGGATGGAGTCGGCTACGCTCCCGCCGGGCGACATGACCGCGATGACCCGGTTCGCGGCGCTGTAATAGAAGTTGACCTGACTGGAGCTGCCGCTTCCGTCCTGGATCCAGGATCGGTTGCCAGTGTTCGCATCGTAGCTGGTGGTGGTGGCCACGCCCTCGGGGGTGAGGGTGTTCGTCACCGCATCCCACTTCTGATCCCACGTGTAGGATGTCGTCGCGTTGCCGCCTCCCAGGGGACTGACCGCTGTCGTGGAGGCGAGATTGCCGCGGCTGTCGTACGTCGCCTGGGTGACGAACCCATTCGCGGCCGTCACCTGCGTCGGCAGCACCGGCCATCGGGAATCGCCGCGCGCGATCGTGGTGATCTGGGCGTAGGCGTCCCGGATCTGGGTCACCGCGCCAAGGGTGTCCAGCCAGAAGTGGGTGATATCAGCACTGTCGGTGCGGGGGCCGTCGTAGACAGTGTAGGTGCTTTCGGGGCTCGTGAGCCCGCCGCTACACACCCAGACGCGGATCTCCGCGGGGCAGAAACTGAGGCTGATAGTCGCGGCCCCGGGGACCGCCAGCGACGTGCCGACGAGCTTCAGACCCGTGCCGTACGTGTAGGAAGTCGTGGCCGAGCGCCGATCGGTGCGCGCCGTGATCGCCGCAGGATATGAGCCGTTGCCATAGGTGAATTGGATGTACGCCGACGAACCGGGATCGGTGATTGTCGTGATGCGTTCGCCGCCGGTCACTGAGCTTCCACCGATGGCCGTGGTCCGGCTGCCGCTCACCGAGGTGTCCGGTGCCGCAACCGAGCTGAGGGTTCCATTCGGGCCGCTGTACGTGAACGTGTACGTCAACCCCGAAGTCGAGGGCGGCATGGTGATGGTCGAGAGGCGGTTGCTCCCGTCAGGCGCAAACACCGTTGCGTAGCCGAGCCGGCTCACGGTCTGGGTGTGAAATCCGCTCGAATTGAAGACGACCTTGTTGCCCCCTTTGAGGAGTCGCGTGTAGGTCGAGCCGTCGAACGACAGGGTATCGGGGCCATCCAGTGCTCGTGCGATGTACCAGGTCTTGCCGCTCCACGAGCCCGCATTCACGTAGCGCCGCACGCTCCCGTCTCCGCCAGTCCAGAGGATTGCGCCTCCACTCGGGAATTGAAGCTGCTCGAAGCCCGCGAGCCACCACCCGGCACCGAACGGGCTGGTGAAGCGATTGACGACCACCACGCTGCCGGTGTCGGTGCGAATCGTTGCGTATCCGCCCGCTCCCGTCCACTTGGCGATCTCGAGCTGGTATGGGTAGATGCCTGTTACAAGATCACCAAGAGAAAAGTCCGTCATGACCCGCCGAGTCACCGCTTGGCCCGTTGGCCCCCACTGCGAGCCGGTCCACACCTCGCGGTCCCTCTGCGCAAAGCCCGCCCCTGCATTGACCCGCGCCGTGGCGATGATCGAGTCTGACGTGCTGGAGGTCGCCAGGGTGAGATCGCCAGACAGCGACTGGAAAGGGTGCGCCTGCTGGCTGCTATAGAGCAGCGTGGGCGCTCGGACTCTGCCCATCGTCCGCACCGCCGGTAGGGCATGCACGATGCGCAGGTCGCCACACTCATACGCGGCGCTGGGCCCCACGGCGATGGTAAGGCATAGGTCCCGCGCCACCACCGGGCCGGTCGGCGTGACAGAAGTGATAAACGTGATCGTCCACGTGTGGCCGCCGCAGTGGCTGAGGTCGTCGCAGATGTAGGCATAGAGCGTGTTCGACCCAGCGTCTAGCGTGAGCGATGTCGTTGTGGAGTACGCGTTGCCCGACGAAGCCGTACAATCCGCGTGCGGGTCTCCACTGGTGTAGGAGAATGAGGAGGTCCGGTCGACCCCGTTCAACGTGATCAGACGCGTGGAGGCGTCCAACCCGTAGCTGGCCTTGCAGAACTGGATGTCGATGTACGGACTCGGGGTGAACACGTTTCCGATGGGCGCGTCGAGAACCTCGTAGGGCGAACCTCCGCCACCGCAGCCGATGCAGTTCGGCTGCACGCCTCCGCCACCAGGCCTGCCGCCCGCCGGCGGTGAGGGCGGACGTTGCGCGCTAATGAGCGTGACATTCAGGGCGGACAGCAGAAGGATCGTGACGGCAGCGAGTCGGCGCATGCGGCGCTCCACCGAGGACGTGGGCCGAACGGTTGGGAACGCTGCGACCCAAAGCACGGACCATGCCATCCGCCGCCGAGCCCGCAAGCGCTTGTCTCTCGGTCGCTTCGGCATTCGCGCCCGGTCCGCAACGGCGTGACAACCATCGAAGTTGTCACGCACAACTCACTTCCTGTTTCATTCGTTCAACTCGTCCTGAGTGCTGGCAATCGTGCTCGCTCCCCGCGCCCGCCCGGCGCTTTGGCGAGCCTCGGTGGCCTCCCGGCGCACGAGCCGCGACAACTGGTCGAGTTGACACGCTCAACTTTCGAGCGGCGCTTTTCGCCTCGCGAACATCGGACCAGGGAGGTCCGCCTCAAGGCGCTTGATGGGAACGACTTGACCCGCCGCCTGGTGAGAGGTTGGGCTCGTTAGCGCGTCCGGCACGATCCCTGCTCGGCGAATCGGATGAACCATGCAGGGGACCCCAACGATGCAGGAACAGGCGGACCGGCCGCTCGCCGTGTCGCTCGCCATTCCGGACGAGCTGTCGCCGGAGTACATGGAGTTCTTCCGCGTCCTGCCGCTCAGCCGGGAGCCGGATCGCGTGCGCGTCGCCGCCGTCGGCCAACCAGCGAGCGACGTGGTGCGCGAGCTGGAGCAGCTCTTCGGCTTGCCGCTGGAAGTGATCCAGGTGGAAGAGGCGGCCCTGCACGACGGCATCCGGCGCGCCACCTCGGCCGCCGAATCGGTCGTCGAGTTGGTGAAGGACCTCGACGGCATCGATGGCGGCGGTGCGAGCGAGGATCAGGGAGCCCTCGCCGACGCGCGCGACCTCGCCACCCAGCCGCCGGTGGTCCGGTTCGTGAGCCTGCTGATCCGCGAAGCGGCGGAGGCCGGCGCCAGCGACGTCCACCTCGACGCCACCCGCGGCGGCCTGCGCATCCGCTCCCGGATCGACGGCGTGCTGAGTGACGTCCCATCGCCGCCCCGCCAGCACCAGGCGGCCGTCGTCTCCCGCCTCAAGCTCCTGGCCGAACTGGACATCGCCGAACGGCGACTCCCGCAGGACGGCCGCATCCGGGTGCGGCTCGACGCCCGGGAGCTGGACCTCCGCGTCGCCACGGTGCCCACCCACTTCGGCGAGAGCGTGACGTTGCGCCTCCTGGACCGCGGCGGCCGCCCCGTGGGCCTGGCGGAGCTCGGCATGGCCCCCGACACGCTGGAGCAGTGCGAGGCCTTGGCGAAGCGGCATCACGGGATCGTGCTGGTCACCGGCCCGACCGGCAGCGGCAAGACGACGACGCTCTACGCCGCGCTGGCGCTGCGCGATCGGACCGCCGAGAAGATCATCACCGTCGAAGACCCCGTCGAATACGAGCTGGCCGGCGTGACCCAGATCGGCGTGGACGAGCAACGCGGCCTCACCTTCGCGCGCGCCCTGAAAACCATGGTGCGCCACGACCCCGACGTCCTGATGGTGGGAGAAATCCGCGATGAGGAATCGGCCGACATCGCGGTCCGCGCCGCCATGACGGGTCACCTCGTCTTCTCGACGCTCCACACCAACGACGCCTTGGGTGCCATCCCGCGGCTGCTCGACCTCAAGGTGCCGGCCTACCTGGTCGCCGCCAGCATCGAGGGCATCCTGGCCCAGCGCCTGGTGCGCAAGACCTGCGCGGAGTGCCGCAAGCGCTACAAGGCCGACCCGCAGGCGGTCGCGCTGCTCGCCGACCAGCCCGTCGGGAAGATGACCCTGGAGCGGGGCGACGGCTGCGCGGCCTGCCGGCAGACCGGCTACCGGGGCCGCACCGGCATCTTCGAGGTGCTGTGGTTCGACGATGAGCTGAAGACGACGCTGAGCCGCGGCGCCGACCGGTCGTCGCTGCGCGACCTGCACGCCGTTCGCCGAATGCGCACGCTGAAACAGGATGGCTGGGCGAAAGTCCAGGCAGGCATCACGACGGTGGAAGAGGTGCTGCGTGTCGTGCAAATCTAGACGCTCGCGTCTGCTGCCAGCTGCCAGCTGCCAGCTGCCAGCCAACTGGCCGCCGAAGCGCGGATTCACCCTGATCGAAATGATCGTGGTGATCCTCGTGATCGCGGTGCTGGCGAGCCTGGTGGGGCCGATGGTGTTCGGGAACGTCGCCGACGCGAAGGTGCAGGGCGCTCGCGCGCAGATCGAGATGTTCGGACTCGCACTCGACGCCTACCGCCTCGACAACGACCGCTACCCCACGAGCGAGCAGGGCCTCGCCGCGCTGCGCGCCGCTCCGACCGCCGAGCCCGCGGCGCGGCGCTGGCGCGGCCCCTATCTGCGCAAGGAAGTGCCCACAGACCCCTGGGGGAGGGCATACGTGTATCGCGCTCCAGGCGACGCGAACCCCACCACCTACGACCTCTACAGCCTGGGCCGCGACGGGCAGCCGCAAGGCAGCGGCGAGGACGCGGACATCACCTCGTGGGGCGGCCCGCTGCATCCATGACCGCCTTCCGGTATCGCGCGGCCCGGCCCGACGGCGAGCTGCTCGACGGCACGGTCGAGGCGGGCTCGCACGCCGCCGCGCTCCTGCTGGTCGAGGCGCGCGGTCTGTTTCCGGTGGCCGTCGAGGCCGCCTCGGCTCGGCGACGCGGCGGCATTCCCGCCGCCGAGCTGGCGACGACGCTGGCGGGGCTGGCGGCGTTGCTCGAGGCGGGACTCCCGGTGGATCGCGCGCTCGGCGCTCTGGAGGAAACCGCGTCGCCGCGCCTTGGCCCGCTGCTCGCCGCCGCCGGTGTGCGGGTGCGTGAAGGCGCCGCGCTGTCGAGCGCGCTCGAGGCCGCGCAGGCAGTGCCGCCGATCGTCCTGGGCTACCTCAAGGCCGGCGAGCGCGGTGGACGCCTCGCCGCGTCGGTCGAGCGGGCCGCCGCGGAGCTGGAGCGCACTGCCGAGACGCAGGCCCGGATCCGCGCGGCGCTCACCTACCCGGCGTTTCTCCTCCTCGCGGGGACGGTCTCGGTGATCGCGATCGTCGGTTTCGTGGTGCCCCGGTTTGCCGCGCTGCTCGGCGGCGAGGGCCGAGCGCTCCCGGCGAGCACCCGCCTGCTGATCGGGGCATCGGGCATCGTGTCGCACGCGGGGGGGCCTGCCGCCTTCCTGGCCCTGATACTGATCGTGGCCTCCGTCCGCATGTTGCGCAGTCCCGCCGGACAGCTCGCCATGCACCGCTGGCTCCTGGGCCTGCCCATCGTCGGCGAGGTGCGGCTTCAGCTCGCGACTGCGCGGGCCTGCGGCGCTCTCGGCAGCCTGCTGGAAGCCGGCGTGCCGATCCTCGCGGCGCTCGACTTCACCGCCGAAGCGGCCGGTGATCTCGGCGTTGGCGAACGGCTCAACTTGGCCCGCGTTGACGTCGATCGCGGTGAGCCCCTCGCTGGTGCCGTCAGGCGGCATGCGGCGCTGAGTCCTGTCGCCCTGCGGCTGGTCGCTTTTGGCGAACGATCGGGGCGGCAGGCGGCATTTCTCCAGCACGCGGCGCGACTCGAATCGGCCGCGGCGCAGCGCGCGATTCAGCGCGGCGTCACGCTGCTGGAGCCGCTGCTGATCCTGGCCTTCGGCGTCGTGGTCGCCTTTGTCGCCGCCGCGCTCCTCCAGGCGGTTTACAGCGTCCGGCCGGGAATGTGACGCGCGCCAGACAGGTGTGCCTTGGCGGCTCTCAGCCGCCGCCGTGCCGAGCAGCGGCTCTCAGCCGCTGGGGGCTGCGAGGAACGGTGCTTCTCGAGGTGCTGGCGGCCCTCACCATTTTCGCGTTTGCCGCGGTGAGCGCCGTCGGCCTGCTCGCGCAGCTCTCAGACAGCGAGCGGCGCGGGCAGATCGACGAGACCCGGGTCGCGGACCAGAATCGCCTCCTCACCGCGTACAGCCTGCTCACGCGATCGGACCTCGACCTGCGCCTCGGCAGGCGCGTCGTCGGCCCGTACGTGGTTGAAGTGCAGCGGCCCGACACCGTGCTGTATCGCATCACGGTCGGCGACAGCACCGGCCCCGACCTCGTGACCCTGCTCTACCGTCCGCCCGAGCGTCGCGATGCCACGCGCTAGCGCCGCGCGGGGATTCACGCTCATCGAGGTGATCGTGGCGCTCACCATCGGCTCGGCGGTCGTGCTGATGGTCCACCAGGCGTTCGGCGCGATGATCGACGTGAGCGGCAGGCTCGACACCGAGCGCGCCCAGCACGGGCGCCGGATGCACACGGCGGAAGCGCTGGAGCCGGCGTTCGGGAGTCTGGAAATCGGATTCGCCGGCACCACCGGCTTCGAAGGGCAGCCGAACCGTGTGGCCTTCTCCGCGACCCTGCCAACCGGCACGCGGCCCGCGCCCGTGGCCATCGCGATCGAGGGCGGGTGGCTCATGCTGAGGCGAGGCACCGCTCCAGTGGACACGCTCGCGCCGGCGACCGCGGTCGCCTTGGACTATCTGCTCTCTTACGGCGCGCAGGCGACCTGGGTGCAGAGCTGGCACTCTCCGGCCAGCGCACCGCTGGCGGTCCGGCTGCGCCTGCTGCATAACGACGCGCCCGCGGACACGCTGCTGTTCGTGATCGGACCGCGCGGATGACAAATCGCCGAGGCTTCGCGCTGCTCGCCGTGCTGTGGGTGGTGGTGGCGCTGGCCGCACTGGCCGCGGGCGCCGTGGAGCGCGCGCGGGCCGAGGCGTCGGTCACCGGAGACCGGGTGGCGCGGATGCGCGCCCGATGGGCCGCCGAGGGGTGCCTCGCACTCGCGCAGGAGAGGATCGAGGCCGCGCTCATCAGTGCGGGCACCCTCCAGGCGCCCTCGGCCGACACGCTGTATTTCGCTAACGGCGCCCGGTGTGTTGCCGAGGTCTACGACACCGGGGCCCGGCTCAACATCGACAGCGCCGCGCCCGCGATGAAGGCCGGGCTCGACGACTCGCTCCTGACTCCTTACGGCGATGGCCGCCTGAACGTGAACGCGGCGCCCCCAGCGGTGCTCGCGACCCTGCCTGGCTTTGGCGCCGAGACGTTGCGCGTCATCGCGGACGAGCGAGCCTGGCGGCGGCCTTTCACGGGCCTCGAGGACCTTACTCGTCGGCTGTCGCCGCCGGCCCGGGCGGCGCTGCTCGCGCACTACGGCGAGCTGTCGGCACTCACGGCCTTCCGCACCACCGCACTCGTCGTGACCGCCCGCGGCTGGGTCGCGGGAACGCGCAGTACGCTCTCCATCCAGACCCTCATCGTGAATGGCGGCAATCGGGCCGCCCTGGTCCGGCGGCGGATGTGGTAGGCGGCCGCGTCGATCTGACGATCGGGCCCGCGCAGCTCCACGCGGCGGTGCTCCGCCGTGGGAGAGTGGTCTGGGCCGCCGACGCGGTCTACCAGGACGCCGGAGACCTCGCGCAAGCGCTGGCCGCGCTGGCCGCCGAGCGGCCGGGTGGAGTGCGGCGCGCCGCGGTGACCCTGACGGCGGGCGTCGCGCGCGTCAAGACCGTCGAAGGCCTGCCCGCGCTGGAGCGCAACGACCTGGCGGCGCACGTCCGTCTCCATTCGCGCCGCTACTTCCTCCAGAACGGCGTCGCGCTGGTCACCGACGCCATGCCGCTGCCGGGCAGCCAAGCGAACGGCGAACCGCCGGTGGCGCTGCTCGCCGGCGCGCCGCTGCCGATCGTCGAAGCGATCCTCGAAGGACTGAACGCCGCTGGACTCGGCTGCGTGGGCATCGTCGCGGCGGACACGGCGCTGTCGCTGGTACCCGATCGGATGCGGGAGCGCGCACGCGCCACGCTTCAGCGCTCGGTGCTGCGCTGGGGGGCGATCTGCGCCGCCGCGACGCTCCTGGCCGGCGCGAGCTGGTTCGGCTCCGAAGTGCACAACGAGCGGGCGGCCGAGCGCGAGCTGGCGCGGCTCAAGCCGGCGCTCGACGGCGCCCTCGCGGTACAACGCGACCTCGACGCCGCACACGACGCCCTCGGGGCCATCGCGGCGGCGCAGGCCGGGAAGATGTACCGCGCACGGTTCCTCGCCCGCCTCACCAGCGCGCTGCCCGATTCGGCGTTTCTGGTGGGGCTGCGCCTCGAACCCGACGGCACCGGCTCGCTGAGTGGCTACGCGCCGCGCGCCGCCGCGGTCGTGGCGCAGCTCGAACGGCGCGGCATCGTCAGAACTCCGACGCTCGAGGGACCGACCAGCCGCGAGGTCGTCGCCGGCCGCGAGCTGGAGCGGTTCGCGATCCGCTTCCGTCTTCCTCTCGCAACCGAGGGCACGGCCCGATGACGTGGATGCGAAGCCAGCTCGACCGCCTGAGCCGGCGCGAGCGCCGCACCATCGCGATCGCCGCGGGACTGTTGCTTGCGGCCTGGCTCGCGCTGAGGGTCGCACCATGGATCGGCCATCGGGCTTCGCTGCTTCACGCCCGATCCCAGCTCGCCACGCTTGCCCTGGCGCGAGGCCGGGCGGCGCTTGATGCCGAGCCGGCGGCGCGCGAGTCGCTCGCCGCGCGCGGTCGCCGTCTCGTCGCCCTGGCGCCCAAGCTCTTGGCCGGCGGATCGACGGCCGAGGCGTCCGCCGAGCTGTCGGCACTGGTCGGCGGCGCGGCGACGGTCCATCGGGTGAGGATCGCGCAGCAGGATGCGCGGGCCGACTCCGTGGCGTCGATCTTCACCAGGGTTGTCCTGCGAGTGGAGGCGGAGGGTGACGCTGCCGGCGTAGCGGGGTGGCTCGCCGACCTCGAAGAGGGCGCGAAGCTCATCCGGGTACGTTCGCTCGCCATCAGCGCGAGCGAGCCCGCGGCGCCGCCGGCCCAGGCCGAGCGGCTGCGCGCCGAGGTCGTGGTCGAGGGCTGGGCGAGCGGGCAGAGGCGGAACTGAGATGCGGGCACTCTCGCTGGCCAGGTTGTTGCTCGGGCTCGGCGCCGCGGCGGCGCTCGCGCTGGCAGCCCGCTTTGCGCTGGCGTCGCCCGAGCGCGCGATCGAGCCGGCGTCCGTGCTCGAGACGGCGCCGGATCCCGCCCTGCCGCCGCGTGCCGACTCCGACTCGATGGCGCGCATCATCGCCGGGCGGGACGTCTTCCGCGCCAGCCGCGCGAGCGCGTCGGTGCGATACGACTCGCGCGCCGCCGATCAGCCCGCCCTGCCGCCGCCCCAGGCTCCGCCCCGGCCGGCGCTCGTCCTGGTCGGCATCGTGGCGGGGAGCGAGCCGGCAGCACTCCTGGACGGCGTGCCGGGGAGCGAGAGCACGCGGGTACTGCGGGCAGGAGACCGGTTCGGCGCCTACACGCTGCGATCCATCGCCGCCGGCGAAGTGGTCATCGCGGGCCCCGACACCACCTGGACGCTCCGATTGAGGACGCCATCGCCATGACGCGCCGACTTGCCGCTCTGCTCGCGGCTTCGCTGGCGCTGCCCGCCGGCGCCCGCGCCCAGGATACCGCCAGTGTCCGCCAGGTCGGCGACAGCGTCGCCATCCACTTCGTGGACGCCGACCTGCGCGCCGTGATCCAGGCCATGGGGCGGTACCTCGACCGCCCGGTGCTCTTCGCCGGCGTCCCAGGGACGCGCGTGTCACTGGAGACGCCGCGGCCGATTCCACGCGCTGACGTATTGGCACTGCTTCGCGGTCTCGCCGAATCGCAGAACCTGGTGATCGTCCCCGACTCGGCGTTCTACCGTCTCAAGCCGCGCGAGCCCGTCGCTCCAGTCATGCCACCGCCCTCGAGCGCCGCCGCGCAGAGCGCCGCGCTTCAACTCACCGTGGTGCGGCTGCGGCACGCCCGCGCCGCCGACGTCGCCGCGACGCTGAGCGCCCTCTATGGCTCTGGAGGCGCGGACCTGGGCGGCGGAAGGCCCGGCACTCTTTCCGAAGAGCTGCGCCGCAACCTCGTCCCTCCAGTCGGCGCGCCGAGCATTCCTGCTGCGCCGGCCCCCGGGCCGGGGCGCAGCGCGGTGCTGGAAGGGAGCGTCACGATCGTGCCCGATCCCTTCACGAACGCACTATTGATCCGCGCCACCGCGCACGACGCCACCCTGCTAGCGCAGGCGGTCGAGGCGCTCGACCTGCGGCCGCTCCAGGTGCTGATCGAAGTCATCATCGTGGAGGCGCGCCGCGATCAGCAGACCGCCTGGGGCCTGGACCTCGGTTTTCCGCCGATGCGCGTCCGCGGCACCGGCAACACCACCGTCGACGCGACCCAGACCGGCGGCGGCCTGGGTGATTTCGTGCTCCGGGTCTTGAACATCGGGCACGTGGAACTGGACGCGACCCTGCGCGCGGGCGCCAGCAACGGCGTGGTCAACATCCTGAGCCGGCCGGTGCTGCTCGCGGCGAACAACCACGACGCCCGGATTCTGGTCGGGAGCCAGCGTCCCTTCGTCCAGGTGAGCCGGACGCTGGCCACCGACAACACCGCCCGCGACCAGGTCGTCCAGTACAAGGACGTCGGCACGCGGCTCAACGTGCGGCCCACCATCAGCGCCGACGGTTACGTAACGCTCGAGGTGGTCCAGGAGGTCAGCAACGCGACCACCGAGACGGCATTCGGCGCCCCGGTGATCTCGACGCGGGAGGCGGCCACCCAGGTGACGGTGCGCGACGGGCAAACGATCGTGCTCGGTGGCCTGCTCGACCACCAGAAGGAGAACACCAGCGGCGGTGTGCCATTTCTCTCCAGTCTGCCGATCGTTGGCGGGCTGTTCGGTCGCCAGTCGCATCACGCCACTGACACCGAGCTGTTCCTCTTCTTGACGCCGCGGGTGTTGCGGACCGATGACGAGGTGGGCGCGGCAACGGATTCGGTGACCGTCGGGGCGGGCGTGACGCTGCCGGCGCCGGCTGCGGGGCGGCGGCCGTGACCCTCGCGCGGCCGCTCGAGGCCGCGGAGGCAGAGGACGCTCCCCTGCCTGGCATGATCGGCGAGTGCCCGGCGATGAGGGAGGTGTACCGGCTGGTGCGCCGCGTCGCGCCGACGGACCTGGCGGTGTTGATCGAAGGGGAGACCGGGACGGGAAAAGAGTTGGTGGCCCGCGCCGTGCATGCTCTGAGCCCGCGAGCAAAGGGGCCTTTTGTAGACATCAACTGTGCGGCAATTCCGGAGGGGCTGGTTGAGAGCGAGTTGTTCGGGTGCGAACCCGGGGCATTCACCGGCGCCACGCACCGGGCAGGGTTGCTCGAGGCCGCGGATGGTGGGACGCTATTCCTGGACGAGGCGTGCAGCCTGAGCCCGGCCGTTCAGGTCAAGCTGCTGCGAGCGCTGGAGCGCCGGGAGTTCCGGCGGGTCGGCGGCAAGGCGACGGTGCGTTCCGACCTCCGCACCGTGGTTGCCGTGTCACGGCCCTTGAACGAGCTTCTCACCTCCGGTGCATTCCGCGCCGACTTCGCCTTTCGCGTGGCCACGCTACCAATCGCGCTGCCTTCGCTGCGGGTCCGGGGGCATGACATCGGCCTCCTGGCCGGGTGGTTCCTCGATCTAGTTGGCCGAACCGAAGGCCGCTCGCGCCGCTGGCACGAGGATGCGTTGAACGCTATGGAGCGTTACCGCTGGCCAGGGAATGTCCGAGAGCTGGAAATGCTGGTGCGGAGAGTTTGCGTGGTCGCTGATGACGACGTCGTCAGCTTGGGCAATACACCGTTCGAGCGAGTAGCGCGATACTCGACGAGCCGCTCACCCTCGTCGGGTGCTGCCGGTCGTTCGGGGATTCCGCGACTGCTTCCAACCGCGTGTGAGATTGCTGAAGCACTTTCCGCGCACCGCGGTGTTGTGACGCATGCGGCGGATGCGCTCCGCCTCAAGCGCCGAGACTTGTATCGTCTGATGAGGGACAAGCAGATTGATCCAGCCGGTTTCCGGATGAGCAAGAGCCTGCTAGATGACCAGGTGTGAACTCAGCCGGGGCACAGTCAACCCAGGCTCTCCACGGCTCAAGCTGGGAGAGACCAGCTGGACGGATATCAGTCGCGGATGCATGTCGCCGACCGACTATTCCTCCGGGTCGCCGTCTCTCTCGCTGGACAGCTCGGTTCTGAAACGAACCGCTGCGTAGACCCCACCAAACACTCCGAGAGCAACGGACCATGGCAAGAGTTCAAGCCATTCCTTACCCGACATCGCAGGAAGAACGAAGGCCGGAACGCCGAACGCCCCTATCACGGCACCCAGCAGAACGGGAGCGAAGCCGCTCCTGGCGACGAGGGGCTGGAACAAGGACACCGCAGCCCCGCCCATCAGGCTGACACAGAGGTAGGCCAAAGTGATCGATCCCAGAGTGTAGCCGGATCCTTCGAGGACTTCTCGTCCACGAACCAGAACTACCAAAGCCGCCCATAAGGAGAGACAGGATCCCATCGAGAGCCCGAGGAAGAGCGGACGGGCACGAGGCCTTGCAAGCCAGGCGCGCGCTCGCCTTACGAGAGTCCGCACTCTACGCTCCGGCAAGGCGGTTGGGATGTCCTTCATGACAAACCTATTGGACGCCCTTGCACTCGGCTCCTATCCTCCGAAGATCCTGAGGTACTGTATAGAATGGTATCAACTCAGTCGGCGCAAATTGCGCGAAGGTAAGCGTGCTGGCCGCCCCGTGGATAACACGCCCTGATGTAAGTTCTCCGGCCGCAACGGCTCTAAGCGGACCAACTTCGAGGCGGGTCCGCGCGGTCGCGTCTCGCAAGTCGGGAAAGTGGGATCGGGTGATCCGTTCGGCCTGACGACAGTGGGGCAGCCTCCGCGGCCTGCATTGGAGTTGACCCGGCGGGTGAACTCCAACTCCAAGCTTCCGCTACTCACGCGCCAGGTGGAATAGCGTGACCTCCGGCCGCACGGCGAATCGCAACCTTGCAAGGTGCCCTACACCACGACTGATGTACAATCGCCGATCGCCGGAGAGATCGAAAGCTCCGGCTGTGTAGCGCCGATTGCGAACCGGCAGCAAGGGAGGTGGCAGAAAGGGCGGCTTGCATTGGCCGCCGTGCGTGTGCCCGCTCAGGATCCAACCGCGATAGCCGGTCCAGCCTGGATCATCAACGCCATCAGGGTTGTGGCACAGCGCGATGGCGGGCACTCCTACGTCTAGTTCGCGGCGCATCCGCCCCAGATCGAACCGCCTGCTCCACAGGTCGTCGACGCCAGCGAATTGCAGCCCCGCGATGGTGGTAACTTCATTGCGCAGCATCAGCACGCCGGCGGATCGCGCGATCGCCACGACGCGGTCGGCGACTGCAGTCATGGACCAGCCGACGCCGTAGTCGTGGTTGCCGAGAATACCGATCGTGGCGAGGGCGCCGCGCGGCAGCTCGGCGACGACATTCAATAGTTGCCGGAATTGCGGGGGACCTCTGTAAGTGATAAAGTCGCCGCCGATTACTACAATGTCCGGTCGTAGAGCAACAGTTCGGCGAAACACCCTCACGATGTACTCATCATCGACTCTGGGGCCAACGTGAAGATCGGTGAGCAGAGCGAGCGTGCGGCCCTCCAGTTCACTCGGAAGGTCCCGCACTCTTAGCCATCGGCGAGTAATCTCAAGCCAGTGCGGTTCGATTCGCCAGCTGTACAAGCCCGCAGCGAGTGGCGCAGTGGCGGCGGAGAGAGCCGACCTCAACAACATCCGGCGGGTGACCAAGAACTACTTGGCCCCCAGCGATCGATTGCTCCGTGCTGACCCGGTACTGGCGTCGGCGGAAGACTCCCTAAGCCACGGCCCATGGCCTAGCCGAGGATAACGGCTGCCTCCTGAAGGCGGTTTCCGCTCATCGCTCGACGTCACGTCAGTGGGAAGGAGAAATGCGGCGAACGCGCTCCACAGTTCCGTTGGTCGCCAACGTCTTTCCGCAATGGAGGCGGATGCTGATGGCCCAAAGACCAGAGAGATGATGGTTTGATTCAGTTTGGTCGCCGTCATGCAGCGGCTCCTCCAGCGCTCTTGCGGCCTAGCCTGTATCGCAACGCGGACGAGATTGCTAGGACTAGAAGCATCGGAGCAGGCGAGACTGCGACGTAGAGGAGGCTGGCCAACGAGCCGTCCTCTGAGTGGCAAGACCACGTCATATCCAGCACGAGCACAAACGGAAGGAACACTACGGGAACCGCCAGCACTGCGAAGGTCGACCAGAGCTGGAGACGATGAAGGCCCGTACTGATGGAGGAGCCGAGGGAATAGGAGCTCCGTGATACAAGAGATGGCAAACCCACGATCAACCCCAAACAGACCGCTGCACCAGCCGCCAAGGCTCTGATCCTCGCTTCCATCGGCACCTGAGCCAACTGAGCCAACAGAAAACCCAAGACTCCGGTCCCTACTGATGCCAAGCAGGCAAGACCGAGCCACGGAGCCCAGAGGACCTGATTCGTGATCTGACTCAGCGCACGTCTGACGAGAGCAACGGCCAAGAGATGAGGAAGCGAAAGGCCGACGCCAAGAGCAACCAGCGCCACGATCGTCAGGGGTACGCCATGGCCTGCGAGAGCCGGGCTGCCCTGGCATATCCATCGGGCGGCGCCAATCACCATCACCGAGGTGCCCAGCCCATGAAGCAAGTAGACTCCCGCCCACCGATCAGATCGTTTCATTGCCCCCCCTAGTTCTCGCACACGTTATCGAGGATCCACTGTCGCACGGCGGAGCGCGGGAGCAGCCCAGTGGTGAGCGCATGATAAAGCTCATAGCCAGCATTGGTCAACCTAAAGTCTGCAAGGCTGCCGCTCGGCCAGAATATCTCGCGAATGATGTTGTAATTACTCCGCTGCATCGGTGTCCACGTCCGTTCGGCAATCCAGACTGCTGCAGCAAAGTGCCTGGCCTGGTGCCCTGAGCCGTCCTCAAACTGCGGAAGGAACCCTGAGATGCCACCATCCAGTGAACGGCTATTCTGGCCACCTCCGCCCAGCATCAAAGGAAGGATTGAGCTCACCCCTGCAGCCCTCAGTCCAAAGAGATCGGCGAACTCCTGTGGCGAATCAACGCCACTGGCGATGTCCCCTGCCATGTGCGCCATACGCCTGCACTGCGTCGGGGCGGCTCCGCCTCCAGCGCCGCCACCGCTTCCGCCGCCTCCATCTCCGCCGGCGTAACTCCATGAGCCGTTGTGGCACTTGATCGGTCTACCGTCTTCCCCCTCCACAACCTCACCCTCACCCGCCTCGCGCACAATCTCATTCGTGTTGCCTTTGTATATGGTGCAAAGCCCGAACGGGTCCGCTCCATTCACGGGGTCATCCGAGGAGAAGGCGTACCCATTTATCCCACCTGCGAGCCCGAGTGGATCTTCGCTGAGGAAACGGCCAGTCCTGGGCTCGTACCACCGATTCCGCATGTAGTAAAGATCGGCTTCCGGACTCATCCACAAGGCACCCTTCCACCTCGCCCGATCCGCGCCATTGAACCCGAGATAGTCCGTACCTGTGCCACTACCCCAGGCCGCGTCCCGCAAGTCGTAGAAAAGCGTTTCGGGTGATCCTGGCAGCGAGTCTCCTCAGTTAGGCCCTGCGTCCCGGATGCGGGACTCCTACGTTGCCCTCAGTGCGACGATCGTCGCGCGACCCAGCCTCCGGTCCC
>JBGOSS010000068.1:0-19665 GCA_041476105.1 Gemmatimonadota bacterium | reverse complement strand
GAGCCCGGCCACGTTCGCCGCGATGACCGAGTCCGACCGCTGGGATCCGGTGCGCTCCACGGCCAGCTCGCGCTCGATGCGGGCCACGTCACTGCGCATGGCGCAGGAGGAGAGCAGCACGCACAGGGCCACGGCCGGAGCTAGGCCCATGCGCCCGCGGGCAGGCGGGGGGACGCGTGCCTGGCGTGGCAGGGGGCCGCCCCTCACCGCGCTCCCCGCGTCACCCGGAACTCGGCCCGCCGGTTCTTCGCCCAGGCTTCCTCGGTCGGGCGCGGGTCGGCGGGCCGTTCTTCGCCGTACGAGATGATGGTGAGGCGTGCGTCGGCGATACCATGATCGACCAGGTAGCGCTTGACCGACGCCGCGCGGCGATTGCCGAGGGCCAGGTTGTACTCGTCCGGCCCTCGCTCGTCGCAGTGGCCCTCCACCTGGAGCTCGAGCCGCGGGCTGAGGCGCAGGATGGCGACCTTGCGGTCGAGCAAGCGCTGGGCGTCGGCCGAGAGGTCGGAGCGGTCGAGCTCGAAGCTCACCGTCGCGGCGATCGCGGCCTCAGACCCGGCGTCCAGGCCCGACGCCGTCCCCGGCGCGGCATCGGTGCTGTCGCGCAGGATCTGCGCGCGCACCGAATCGGCGCGGTGCGCCTCGGCGGCCCGGGCGAGCGAGTCGGCGCGAGCGCGGACCAGCGAATCGGCACGGGCCGATGCCGTGACCGAGTCGTGGCGCCTCGCCGAGGCCAGCGAATCGGCACGGGCCCGCAGCGCCACGCTGTCGGCGGCGGCCGGCGCGACGCTGGCCGGCGGAGCCTTGGAGCAGGCGCCGAGGAGCAGCGCGGCCGCGATCAGGAAGGTGCCGGCGCGGCGGCGCGCGGCCCGGCTGGGGGTATCGGACAGGGTCATTCCCTTCCCTCACTCGGTGAAAGTCGCGGTGACCAGGCCGGGAGCCGGGTCCCGCCCAGTCGCGTGAGCTGCCGCAGGCGTCCCGTCTCCAGGTCCACGATCCACAGCTCGCGCGGTCCGGTGCGCGAGGAGACGAACACCAGGTGCCGGCCGTCGGGAGCCCACGACGGATCCTCGTTGCGCGAGGCGCCGGTGATCTGCCGCAGGCTGCGCGCCGCGACGTCGAGCACGAAGACCTGCGGCGTGCCGCCCACTTCCCGGTGAAAGGCGATCAGCGATCCGTCGGGCGACCAGGCCGGCGCGCTGGTCGTGCCGGTCGCGCCGAAGTCGAAGCGCGCCAGGACCTCCTGGCCCGTCCCGTCGGCGCTCATCACGTACAGCTGGGGGCTGCGCGCCCGGTTCGAGATGAACGCGATACGCGAGCCGTCGGGACTCCACACCGGCGACAGGTTGTCGGCGAACCGGCCGGCCGTCAGTCGCTGGGGCGGTCCCCATGCGCCGCCCTCCGGCCCCCCGCCCCCAGCCTGCTCCGAAAGGTAAATATCCATCCCCGCTTCGGTACCGTGGGCGTACGCGATCCATCTGCCGTCGGGTGAAAACGACGGCGTGATATTGAGGCCCTCGTCGGTCCCGGGCACCATCTCGCGCCGGCCCCCGAAGTCCTGGACGACGATCGGCTGGCCGCTGCGCACGAAAGCGGTGTAGGCGAAACGGCGTCCGTCGGGGTGCCACGCCGGCGAGAGCGCGGGCCAGCCAGCGGTATGCAGCAACTCGGCGTTGGCCCCGTCGGCGTCGAGGCGCATGATGCGTCCGTTGCGCACGAACAGTACGCGGGTGGCCGCGATCCCCGGCTGGCCCGCGATGGCGCGAACGATCTCATCGGCGCCCCGATGCACGGCGAGCCGGCGGTCGCGCGCGCCGGCATCGAAGAGCAGCGTGCGTGCGCTCTGCTGCCCCGACCGCGCATCCACGACCACCGCGTACACGCCGTCAGCCTCGGTCGATAGCGTGACGACGAAGGCGGCGCCCATCGCCGTGAAGGGGCGAAGGTCGAGATTCCGCGCCTCCTGCCCTCGGGCCGCCGCGGGGGCGGACATCATCTCGAAGCGATCCGATTGCTCGAGGTCCCGGGCCAGGACGGTGCTCGCGGTATCCAGGAGGGCGGCCGAATACGGCACCACCGACAGCGCGGGCCGCGTGCCGGGGGCGTAGGTGATGCCGATCCGCACGCCGGTCTGGGTCGAATCCTGCGCGCGGAGCCCTCCGGGAACGAGCAGCGCCAGGACGAGGACCCGCTTCACCGCAACGACCGCGGGCTGAAAAAGAAGGAGACCGGCAGCAGATCGGGTCCGAACCCGCCGGGCAGCACGCCGAATGCACCGGCCCGTGCCGCGGCCTCGACGGCGCCCTGCGCCTCGAGATCGAATGCAAAAGACCCGGACCGCCGCACGAACTGCAGTCCCGTGATCGAGCCGTCGCGATGCACGAAAAAGAGCATCTCCGCTTCGAGGTCGGCGTTCCCGCCTGGCGGACGCCAGCGCCGGTATACCTGGGCGACGAGATTGCGTAGATACACCGGAAACGGGAATTCGACTCCCTCGGTGCGGATCGTCGCGGCATCGGTGCCGGTGCCTGGAGCGGCGGAGGTGTTGGGGGACGCGACCGGCGGGCCGGGCTGCGGGCTCGTTACGGGCGGCTGAGCGCTGGTGGCTGCTGTCTGATGGCTGGCGGCTGGCGGCTGGCGGCTGGCAGCCGGCCGTGCTGGCGCACGCGTTGCTGGGCGGCTGGCAGGCGGCGGCTGATGGCTGGTGGCCGATGGTTGATGGCTGGCAGCAGGCGGCTGGCGGCTGGCAGCAGACGCCAAGCGCTCGCTGGCGGCTGCCGGCTGCACACTGCCAGCCGTCTCGTCGCCCGTTGCCCGCGGCGCCGCGACGAGCTCGACCCTGTAGGCCGGCAGCGGCGAGACCCGCGCCGCTTCCCGACCGGCAAGCACGAAAGAGAGCACGGCCCCGACATGAAGCAGCACCGATCCCGCGAAGCCGGCGCCGCGGTTGATCTCCCCCGCCGCCCGGTCCCGCAGGGTCTTCATGGCACCTCTTCCGGCTCCGTGACGAGCCCGACGTTCTGGACGCCCGAGGAGCGGATCACGGCGAGCACCCGCACCACCTCGCCATAGGGCACACCGCGGTCGGCGCGCAGGTAGATGCCCGTGGGATGCCGGCGCGCGACCAGGGCGCGGAAACCGGCCCGGAAGTCGGCGTAGCTGAACGACGCCTCGTCGACGAAGACCCGCCCCCGGCGGTCCACGGTGACGACGATGCCCTCGCGCGACTCCAGCGGCCGGGAGGCGGCCACGGGCAGGCGGACTTCGACGCCGCCCTGCATCATCGGCGCCGCGATCATGAAGATGATGAGCAGCACGAAGGCGACGTCCACCAGCGACGTCACGTTGATGTCGGCATTGAGGTGGGCCCGGCTGCGGCGCCCGCGGCGCATGTTACAGCCGTCCCTCGCGCGCCAGCGTGACGATCATTTCGCGCGCGAAGCCCTCGAGCTCCGCCGCGACGAAGTTCTGCCGCGCCGTGAAGATGTTGTAGGCCATGACCGACGGGACGGCGACCGCCAGACCGGCGACCGTGGCCACCAGCGCCTCGGCCACACCCGGCGCGACGGCGCCCAGGTTCCCCGCCCCGCTGGTCGCGACCCCGATGAACGCATCCATGACGCCCAGCACCGTGCCCAGGAGTCCCAGCAGCGGGCTCACGCTGCCGAAGGTCGCGAGCCACGGGATCCACTTGCCCAGCTGGTCGTGCTCGGCGTCCACCTGCGTTTCGAGCACCATGCGCAGCGCCTCGAGCTGGCTCGGCGAGAGCCGGGGGGCGACCCGTGCCTCGGCGTCTACTCCGCCGGGCACCAGCTCGCCGTAGAAGGTGACGCCCTCGGTGAAGAGCCTGGTGTACGGCGTCGGCGGCAGGATGCCGACCGCCTGCCGCGCCTCGGCGAGACGGGTGGCGTGGGCCACGGCGCGAAAGAAGGTGGCGCCGGCCTCCTTCAGGCGGCGGAACTGCCAGGCCTTCGCGACGATGAGATACCAGGAGACCAGTGAGAAGACGGCGAGGATGACGAGGACGACCTTGGTTTCGACGCTCGACGTGACCACCAGCTCCCACGACGAGGTCGGCACCGCCCTGCCGGCCTGGATCACCCGGCCGCCTTGACGATCCAATCGTAGGTGCGGCGGAGCCCTTCCTGCAGATCCACCTCGGGCTTCCAGCCCAGGACCTGCGCCGCCTTGCCGATCTGGAGCGAGCTGCGCTGGAGCTCGCCCGGCCGGGGCGGGGCGTACGTGATCGGCACCGTCACCCCGGTGGCACGCATCATCGTCTCGGCCAGCTGCGTGACCGAGGTCTCGGTGTTGGTGCCGATGTTGATGCCCCACGGGTCGATCGTGCCGTCCGGCGCCGGAAGGGCCGCCGTGGCGGCGAGCAGATTGGCGCGGGCGACATCGCCGGCGTAGACGTAGTCGCGGGTCTGCGACCCGTCGCCGAAAATCGTGATCGGCTGATTGGTCCGGAGCCGGTTGCCGAAGATCGCCACGACGCCGGCCTCTCCGTGCGGGTCCTGCCGGGGGCCGTAGACGTTCGAGTAGCGGAGGCAGAAGGCTTCGAGGTGGTACAGCGTCCGATAGACGTGCAGGTAGAATTCGGCGGCGAGCTTGGTCACCCCGTAGGGCGAGATGGGCAGCTTGGGATTGCGCTCGAGGTGGGGTGGCGTCCCCTCACCGTACACCACGCCGCCCGAGCTGGAGAAGACCACGCGCTTGACGCCGCCCCCCCGCGCGCCCTCGAGGAGATTGAGCAGGGCCAGCAGGTTCTCTTCGGCGTCGAGGATGGGGTCGGTCACCGAAATGCGTACGTCGATCTGCGCCGCGAGATGCACCAGGACCTCGAAGCCGCCGGTCCGCACCAGGTCCTGGGCTTCCAGGGAGCCGATGTCGTAGCGCTTGAAGGTCGCGGCGCGCGGCACCTGCTCCGCCCTGCCACGCGCAAGATTGTCGACCACCGTGACGTCCCAGCCCGCCGCGAGGAATGCGTCCGCGACGTGGGACCCGATGAATCCGGCCCCACCGGTAACGAGCACCCGACGACTCACGAGGGAATCTCCCGATGGCTCATGGCTGGTGGCTGATAGCGGATGGCGAACGGCCGGGCACACAAACGATGGCGCCCGAAACCAGGCGCCATCTGTCTGCCATCAGCCATTAGCCATTGGCCATCAGCCTTCAGGACGGCATCCGGCGGACCTGCCGGACCTGCGACGAGGGACCTACGTCACCACGGTAGAGGGCCACGATGACCGCCGTGGACGTGCGGGACCGCGTGCTCACGACGATCGCGCGCGCCTGATCCTGCTCGACCGTGCCGCCGTGCTCCTCGTCGGCGCGCACCACGTACACCTGCATCATGTCACCCAGGCGGACGCCGTCGTTGGCGCCCTTGTCGAAGAACAGAACGTCCTGCATCTGCGTGACACCATGCGCTTCGCGCAACCGCACCACCCGGCCCTCGAGGCCGTCGGTCACGGGCTGCGGGCGAACATTGGAGTTGTTCACGAAGGGCTGGACCTTGAGGACTTCCTGATTGTTCTCCATGGGCCCGTAGACCGCGATCACCTGGCCCCGCACCAGTTCGTTGCCCGATCCCGCCGCACCCCTGACGCGAAGCAAGCCGGTCGGGACGATGATCTGGCCGAAGGTGCCCACCTCTTCGCTGCGGCGGAACACCAGCAGCAGATCGCCCGTCAGGAGCGGATCGCCGGTCGGCTGCGTGAGCACCAGCGTCTCGAAGAGCTGCGCCGCCGAACGGGCGCGCGAGGGGTCACGCGTCTCGGCCGCGGTGCCGACGATGCGCCCGGTATTGAGCGACTGCCCCTCGGTGAGGAACCCCGAGGAGAAATACTCGCCTTCGCGCACCGCCCGGTACGCCCGGGCGGTGGTGACCTCGATGTTGCTGACGCTGCGCGCGCGCGCCGGCGCGACCGAGAAGATCGTGGGACCGCTCATCGGTACCGTCGCCGGAGACGGGGCTGCGTGCGTCGTGTCGGCCGAGGGCGTCACGGTGACGCTCTGCTGCACGACCACCGTGGACTCGCCGGCTGCCGGGGCAGTCGGGGCCGGGGCTGGGGCTGGGGCCGGAGCTGCCGCTTCCGCCGCGGAAGGCGTCAGCCGCAACTCTTCGCCCGGATAGATCCAGTGCGGATCCTCGACGATGGTGGTGTTGAGCCGGTAGAGCTCGGGCCAGAGCATCGGGTCGCCCAGGTATTGCTGGGCCAGCGACCAGAGCGTCTCGCCCTGCTGCACCACATGCGTCGAGGGAGATTGGCCCTGGACGGCGCCAGGTGCCGGCGCCTCGACCTGGCGCGTGGCGGGCTGCTGTTGCTCGGCCGGCGCCGGGGCCGGGGGCTGCTGCGCCCGTTGGGCCTGCTGGATCGGCCGCTGAATGGCCGGTGGCTGCTGAGCCGCCGCGGCGGGCGCGAGAAGCGCCGCCAGCGCGACCACGATTGTCAGTTCAGAACGGAAGATCGTCATCCTCCTCATCGAGTGCCTCCGGGTAGTCCCCGAATGGGTCGCCATCTTTCGGCTTGCCCCCTTCCTTGCCCGCAGGCATGGCCGCGGGGGCGGCTGCCCGCCGCCCCCCGCCCTCGCCGCCCATCCCATCGCTCTTGCCCGAGAGCATGACGAGATCGCGTATCTTGATCTCCGTCACGTACTTGGTCGTGCCGTCTTTCTTGTCTTCGTAGGACCGATACTCGATGTTGCCCTCGACGTAGACCTTGTCGCCCTTCTTGAGGTACTTCTCGACGATCTCGACCAGCCCCGTCCCCTCGCGCCGGGCGTTCCAGACCACGCAGCGGTGCCACTCCGTCTTCTCCTGCTTCTGCCCGGCATCCGAGTTCCAGGTCCGGCTGGTCGCCAGGGAGAACTGGGCCACGCGGGACCCGTTCGGGATGGTACGGATTTCCGGGTCAGCCCCGAGATTCCCGATCAACAGCACCTTGTTCAGACTGCGGCTCACAGCGCCCTCCTCACGATCAGCTCGGTACCCCGGACAGACCTCAACCTAAGAAATGACAAGGGCTTTTGTCAATCCATTTCACGCACTTCCTCATCATTTCCTTGCCGTCGGTGACGCAAGTTCCAGAGCCATGGTGAGCGCATCCTCACGGGGGCTCGTGTAGTAGGCGGATCGGACCCCCAAGGACCTGAAGCCGGCCGCCCGGTAGAGGGCGATCGCTGCCTCGTTGGAGCGGCGGACCTCCAGATAGGCCTGTCGGGCGCCGCCGCGCCGCAGATAATCGAGGAGGCCCGCGAGCAGGGTGGCGCCCACGCCCTTGCCCCGCTCGTCCTGGGCCACGGCGATGTTCAGCACCTCGCCCTCGTCTGCCGCGACCGAGCACAGGGCGTAGCCGATCAGCAACCCGGACGGTTCGTCTGCCGCGATCCCGTGGATGTGGGCCTGGCGCAACATCCCGGCGAAGGAGCGTTTGGACCAGGGGTCGGCGAAAGTGTCGCGCTCGATCTCGACGACCCGATCAAGGTCCTCATTCAGGAGAGGGCGGAGCTTAACGGGGCGCATGCGAGGCCAGGCGCCGCGCCTCGGCCTCGGCGGGCCTGCCGTACGCCGGCTCCCACGATCCCGGATCGGCCACCCGCTGCGGCCCGCCGCGGACGCCCACCAGGCTCAGCAGCGCCGACGCCGAGGCCTGCTCGGCACCGGCCCGCGCGGCCCCATCCGGCACGGGGGCCCCGGGACTTGCGAGCGCAGGCGCCTGGACGACTTCCGCGACGCCGGTGCCGAACCGGTAGACGGCGCGGTAGACCTGGCCGCGCAGCGCGTCGTAGTCCACGGCGACGAGGCCGTCGCCCTCCAGAGCCACCCGCGCGGCACCGAGGAGCGAGGGGGAAGCAAGCAGCGGGATGCCACGCGCCCGGCAGAGGCCTTTCGCGAACGCGATGCCGATGCGCAGGCCCGTGAACGAGCCGGGGCCGTCGGCGACCACCACACCCGCGAGCGCCTCGGCGCCGACCCCGCGCGCCGCCATCAGCTCGCGCACCACCCGGTCGATATCGCGCGACAGATCGTGGCGGTGCGCGACGATCCGGTCGCCGCCGGGATCGCTCGCGGTGCCCAGAGCCAGAGTCGGGCGGTCGGTGGCGGTATCGAGGGCGAGATACATCGTGTCAACAGTCAACGGTCGGCGGTTCACAGCAATTCACATCGGTCTTCTGCCGACTGTCGACCTGGTCTGTCGCGAGACTTCGCTTGCCGGCATCGTCGGTATGTCCCAGGTGAATCCAATGCGTCAGCCGCGGCGCCTGTGCGCCGAGGCGCTCGGGCCATTCGAGCAGCACGATGCCGCGCGGATCGGCGAGCATCTCATCGAAGCCCAGGTCACGGGCCTCGTCGTTGGCGCGGAGCCGGTAGGCGTCAACGTGGTAGACGGTGACGCCGTCGCCGGCATACCGGTGCACCAGGGCGAAGGTCGGGCTGGTCACGCTCTCCCGGACGCCCAGCGCCGCGCTCAGCGCGCGGACCAGTGTGGTCTTGCCGGCACCCAGCTCACCCGAGAGACCGACGACCGCGGGAGGCTTCAGCGAGCGGGCGAACTCGCGACCCCACGCGGCGAGGGCCGCCTCATCGACGAGCGCGGTTTCCACGCCCACCCCTGCCGGGGTTCGAGGCCTTTGCGGCCGGGCGGCCGGAGGGCGCCTTGCCGGCCTTGAGATCCATGATCTGATCGCGGATCTGCGCGGCGAGCTCGAAGTCGAGGTCGGCGGCGGCGGCGCGCATCTCCGCCTCCAGCCCGGCGAGGATGGCGGCTCGCTCCTCGGCGCTGGCGTCGCTCCACGAGCCTCCCGCCTGCGCAAGCACCGACAGCGGCTCGGCGCGCGGCACCGGATCCACGCGCGCGTCGGCGACGCGGGTCGAGAACCGGATCTCGTCGATCGACTTCACGATGGACGTCGGCGTGATGCCGTGGTCCAGGTTGTACTGGCGCTGGACGGTGCGGCGGCGGTCCATCTCGTCCATCGCCGCGCGCATCGAATCGGTGATCCGGTCGGCGTAGAGGATCGCCTTGCCCTCCACGTGGCGGGCCGCCCGGCCCACCGTCTGGATCAGCGAAGTGCGCGAGCGGAGGAAGCCTTCCTG
Organism: Gemmatimonadota bacterium; assembly: GCA_041476105.1. Taxonomy (GTDB): domain Bacteria; phylum Gemmatimonadota; class Gemmatimonadetes; order Gemmatimonadales; family JACORV01; genus DASXPG01. The sequence continues at coordinate 10,559 of JBGOSS010000068.1, read as the reverse complement.
GTCGGCGTCGAGCACGGCGACCAGCGAGACCTCCGGCAGGTCGAGGCCCTCGCGCAGCAGGTTGATCCCCACCAGGACGTCGAACTCGCCCAGGCGCAGCCCGCGCACGATCTCGATGCGCTCGATGGCGTCGATATCGGAGTGCATGTAGCGCACCCGCACGCCGACCTGCGCCAGGTAGTCGCTGAGGTCCTCGGCCATGCGCTTGGTCATCACGGTGACCAGCACCCGCTCCCCGCGCCGCGCGCGCAGCCGGATCTCGCCGAGGAGGTCGTCGACCTGGCCGGCGACCGGCCGGATCTCCACCTCGGGATCGATGAGGCCGGTGGGGCGCACCAGCTGCTCCACCACGGCGCCCCCGCTGAGCCGCAGCTCTTCGGGCCCCGGCGTCGCGCTCACGAACAGGATCCGCGGCGCGAGCTGGAGGATTTCCTCGTAACGCAGCGGCCGGTTGTCGAGGGCGCTCGGCAGGCGGAAGCCGTACTCGACCAGCGTGGTCTTGCGGGAGCGGTCGCCGGCATACATCGCGTTGAGCTGCGGCACGGTGACGTGCGACTCGTCCACGACCAGGAGGAAGTCCTTCGGGAAGAAGTCGATCAGCACGGCGGGCCGTTCGCCCGGCGCGCGGCCCGAGAGGTGCCGCGAGTAGTTCTCGACGCCGTGGCAGGTGCCGATCTCGAGCAGCATCTCGAGGTCGAAGCTGGCGCGCGACTCCAGGCGCTGCGCCTCCAGCAGCTTCCCGGCGGCGCGCAGCTCGTTCAGCCGCTCCATCAGCTCGGCCCGGATCGCCGCGATGGCGCGCGCCAGGTTGGCCTTGTCGGTGACGAAGTGCGTGGCGGGGTAGATGGCGCAGCGCTGGAGCGGCGCGACCTGCTTGCCGGTGAGGGGGTCGATCTTGGTGATGCGCTCGATCTGGTCGCCGAACAGCTCGATGCGAACCGCCTGCTCCTCGTAGGCCGGGAAGATCTCGATGACGTCGCCCCGGACCCGGAAGTTGCCGGGCTCGAAGGCGGCGTCGTTGCGCTGGTACTGGATCCCCACCAGGCGCTCGAGGATGGGGCGCCGCCCCGGGCTCTCGCCGACCTTGAGGTGCACCATCTGCTCGCGGTACTGGACCGGGTCGCCCAGGCCGTAGATCGCCGAGACGGTCGCGACCGTGACGACGTCGTCGCGCTCGACCAGGCTGGAGGTGGCGCGCAGCCGCAGCCGCTCGATGTCGGCATTGATCGACGCGTCTTTCTCGATGTAGGTGTCGGTCGAGGGGACGTAGGCCTCGGGCTGGTAGTAGTCGTAGTAGGAGATGAAGTACTCGACGGCGTTCGAGGGCATGAAGCCCTTGAACTCCCCGTACAGCTGGGCCCCGAGCGTCTTGTTGTGCGAGAGGATCAGCGTGGGCAGCGCGAGCGCCTCGATCACGTGGGCCACCGTCATGGTCTTGCCCGAGCCGGTGACGCCGAGCAGCACCTGGTAGCGATCGCCCCGCCGGAAGCCGCGCACCAGCTCGGCGATCGCCTGGGGCTGGTGCCCCGCGGGCTTGAAGGGGGCCTCGACCTTGAGGTCGCTCACGCGTCGACGCGTTCGCGGCGACCGACGTCGACGACGCCCTTGATGCGCCGCACCGCCTTCATGACCTTGGTGAGGTGCGAGAGGTTCTCGACCTCGACCACCATGTAGCCCGTCATCCCGCCTTCGCCGCTGGTCAGCTCGATGCCCCGGATGTTCGTCCCCGTGCCCGAGATCGCCGTGCAGACGTCGGCGTAGAGGCCGCGCCGGTCCTCGCCGGCGATCGAGAGGCGCACCGTAAAGAGCTCGCCCTCCACCTCCTGCCAGTCGAGGTCCATGCGCCGCTCGGGGTCGTCGAGCGCCAACAGGTTGGGACAGTCGAAGCGGTGGATGCTGATGCCGCGTCCCCGCGTCACGTAGCCGCTCACCTTGTCGCCGGGGACCGGCTGGCAGCACTGCGAGTAGCGCACCATCAGCCCGTCCACGCCCTGGATGCGCACGCCGCGTCCGACGCGCATGCGCTGGACCAGGCGGCCGATGGCGGTGGGCGGCGGCGGCGGGGCCTCGGCCTGCTCATCGGTCAGCTCGGGATAGAGGGCGCGCAGCACCTGGCCGGTGGCGATGTCGCCGCGGCCCAGCGCCGCCTCGAGGTAGCTGGCGTCGGGGAGCGAGAGCTTCTCGGCCGCCTTCTCCTTCTGCTCGTCGGTGATCTTCGCCAGGCGCCGGCGCCGCACCTCGCGCGCCAGGATCTCCTGGCCGAGCTGGACCGAGGCGGCGTGCTCCTCCTGCTTGATCCACTGGCGGATCTTCTGGCGCGCGCGGCCGGTGCGGACGTGGGCGAGCCAGTCCTGCGAGGGCCGCGCGTTGGGCGAGGTCAGGATCTCGATGGCGTCGCCGTTCTTCAGGGTGCGGTGGAGCGGCGCGATCCGGCCGTTCACCTTGGCGCCCTGGCAGCGCAGCCCCACCTCGGTGTGCACCGCGAAGGCGAAGTCGATCGGCGTCGCCCCCTTGGGCAGCTGCTTGACGTCGCCCTCGGGAGTGAAGACGAAAATCTCGTCCTGGTAGAGGTCGATGCGCAGGAACTCGAGGAACTCCTGCGGCGTCTGCGCCTCCTGCTGGCGGTCGAGGAGCTGCCGGAACCACTGGAGGTGCCGGTCCAGCTCGTCGCGGGGCTTGCCTTCCTTGTAGAGCCAGTGGGCCGCGATACCGTACTCCGCGGTGTGGTGCATCTCGCGGGTACGGATCTGGATCTCGTAGAGGTGGCCGCCGGGGCCGAAGATCGTGGTGTGCAGCGACTGGTAGCCGTTGGACTTGGGCTGGGCGATGTAGTCCTTGATCCGCTCCTGAAGCGGGGTCCAGTGGGCGTGGATGATGCCCAGGGCGTGGTAGCAATCGGGCACCGAATTGACCAGCACCCGGATCGCCATCAGGTCGTAGATGGACTCGTAAGGCAGGTCGCGGGTCTGGATCTTCCGGAAGATGGAATAGAGGTGCTTGGGCCGGCCGGTCACCTCGACGTCGGCGATCCCGGCCTTCTCCAGCGCCCGTCGCAGCGGCTCGCGCATCCGGTCGACGAGGCCCTCGCGGTCGCCCTTGCGCGACACCACCTTCTTGGCCAGCCCCTTGTAGTCGTCGGGCTCCAGGAACTTGAAGGCGAGGTCCTCGAGCTCGGCGCGCGCCTGGCCCATGCCGAAGCGGTGCGCCAGCGGGGCGTAGATCTCCCGGGTCTCCAGCGCGATGCGCCGCTGCTTCTCGGGCGGGAGGTGCTCGAGGGTGCGCATGTTGTGCAGCCGGTCGGCGAGCTTGATGATCACCACCCGCGCGTCGCGCGCCACCGAGACCAGCAGCTTGCGGTAGTTCTCGACCTGCTCTTCCGCGCTGGAGCGGAAAGTCAGCGAGCTGATCTTGGTCAGGCCATCCACGATCGAGGCGACTTCGGCGCCGAATTCCTTCTCAAGGTCTCCGACGCTGACATCGGTATCCTCGACCACGTCGTGCAGGAGTCCCGAGGCGATCGACGCCGAATCCAGATGCTGCTCGACCAGGATGCGCGCCACCGCGACGCCGTGGCTGATGGCCGCGTCCCCGCTCCAGCGCTTCTGGCCCTTGTGGGCGCGCGCGCTGAACTGCCAGGCGCGCTCGATCAGGTCGAGATCAAGGCGCTCGGCGTAGGGCTCCAGGGCGTCGGAAAGCCCCGGAATCGCGGGGATGCGGACGGCCGTCACGACCGGAATATAGAGGCTGATGGCTGATGGCTGATAGCTGATGGCCAGCTGCTCATGGCTGATGGCCAATGGCTGATGGCAAGCAAGGCCCAGGGGGACGCGCGGCCATGTCATGCCTGCCATGAGCCATCCGCCATCAGCTATGAGCCTAAAGCAGCCCCGACTCCGCGAAACTGGTGTACCTCCCGTTCCCGATGATGATGTGGTCGTAGACCGGCAGGTCGAGTATCCGCCCCGCCTCGACCAGCTGGCGGGTGATGGCCCGGTCGTCGGCCGAGGGGGTCGGGTCGCCGGAGGGGTGGTTGTGGGCCACGATGATCCCGGCCGCCGCTTCCGCGATGGCGCCGCGGAAAACCTCGCGCGGATGCACCAGCGAGCCGTTCAGGATTCCCCGGGTGATGAGCAGGTCGCGCAGCACCGCGCTCTGGCTGTCGAGCGCCAGGACGTGGAACTCCTCGGCCGCCAGGTCGCCGAGGCGCGGGGCGAACCAGCGGAAGACGTCGGCGGGCGAGGTGATGCGGGGCCGCTCGCCCCGGCCCTCCTCCAGAAGCCGGCGGCCCAGCTCCAGCGCCGCCGCGATACGCGCGGCCTTGGCGGTACCGACGCCCGGGGTGCGCGCCAGCTCGGCGATCGGCCGCCGGGCGATGCCGCACAGCGTGGCGCCGCTCGCGGCCAGCAGGTCGCCGGCAACGTCGAGCGCGCTGCGGCCCGCTCTCCCGGTGTTCACCAGGATGGCGACGAGCTCGGCCTGGGTCAGGGCGGCGGGGCCGAGGCGGTAGAGGCGTTCGCGGGGCCGGTCGGCGGCGGGTGGGTCCGCGGGTCGCGGGGGTGTGAGCGCAGGGGCAACGCTGGTCATGGGCACACTAATAGAAGAAGCGCCCGGACGGTGTGTCGTCCGGGCGCGGCAAGACGGTGCGAAAACGCGCGCGCGCTAGAGGTTGGCCCCGTGGCACTTCTTGAACTTCTTCCCCGACCCGCAGGGACAGGGATCGTTGCGACCGGTCTTCTCCCACCCGCTCGCCAATCCCGCGCCGACGCCCTGGCCCATCGGCGGCCGAGCCACGGGGGGAAGCTGGCGCGACGGGGGACCGACGATCGCGTCGTCGCGCACCATGCCGGAGGCCGCCCCTCTGCCGTCGCCCTTCCCGTCCTCGCGCCTGGGTGCCTGCCCCGGCATCGCCGGACCGCTGAAGGTGCGCGGCTGCGAGGGCTGGGGCGGCGGGGCCGCGCTCACCTGGACCTTGAAGAACTGCTCGGTGAAGGTGCCCCGCAGGTCGGCCATGAGGTCCACGAACATGTCGTAGGCCTCCTTCTTGTACTCGACCAGCGGATCCTTCTGTCCCCAGGCGCGGTAGGTGATGGCGTTGCGCAGCTGGTCGAGGTCGTAGAGGTGGTCCTTCCACTTCTCGTCGAGCACGCGCAGCATGACCTGGCTCAGGATCTGCTCGGCCAGGTTCTCGACCGGCACTTCGCGGCCCGTCTGGTCGATCAGCCGCAGCCCGCGCCCGTACTCGTCGAGCGCCGCGACCTTGCGCTGGAATGCCGCGCGGGCCTCGTGGCGCACCAGCTCCCTGAGGTCGGCCTCGGTCCGGCCCCGGCCCTCGCGCAGCCCCGCCACGCTGATGAGGAAGCGCATCTGGAGCTGCTCGTGCATCGTCTCGAGGTCCCACTCCTCGGGGTGCCGGGAGCTGGCCGTCGCCTCGGCGATCGGCTTCTCCATGGCGCCGTCGATCATCCGGATCGCCTCGGCCTTGAGCTCCTCCCCGCCCTCCAACGCGAAGAGCCGCAGCGAGTAGATCACCTCCCGCTGCTGGTTCATCACGTCGTCGTACTCCAGCAGCCGCTTGCGGGACTGGAAGTTCTGGAGCTCGATCCGCTTCTGCGCGCCCTCGATCGAGCGGCTGACCCAGGGGTGCTCGATGACCTCGCCCTCTTCGGCGCCGAGCTTGTCCATCAGCCCCGCGATGCGGTCGGAGCCGAAGAGGCGCATCAGGTCGTCTTCGAGGGAGAGAAAGAAGATCGACGCGCCGGGATCGCCCTGCCGGCCCGAGCGGCCGCGCAGCTGGCGGTCGATGCGGCGCGACTCGTGGCGCTCGGTGCCGATGATCTGGAGCCCGCAGGGCGGGTCCGTCATGCAGGCCCGTTCGGTGATCTGCTCCCAGGTCAGGTCGGGGGCGTCGATCAGCTGCCCGTAGGGCACCTGCTTGGCCTTGATGCCGCACACGCCGCACTGGGTGACGCCGGGGCCGAGTTTGATGTCGGTGCCGCGGCCGGCCATGTTGGTCGCGATGGTGACGGCCTTGGGCTGGCCGGCCATGGCGACGATCTCGGCCTCGCGCTGGTGGTATTTGGCGTTGAGGACTTCGTGCTTGAGTCCGCGCCGCTTCAGCATGCGCGCCAGCGTCTCGCTCACCTCGACACTCACCGTGCCGACCAGGACCGGCAGGCCGCGCCCGTGCAGCCGCTCGACCTCGTCGGTGATGGCGTTGTACTTCTCGCGCCGGGTCCGGAAGATCTTGTCCTGCTTGTCGATGCGGCGCACCGGCCGGTTGGTCGGGATGACCGATACCTCCAGCCCGTAGATCTTGTAGAACTCCTCTTCCTCGGTTTCCGCGGTGCCGGTCATGCCGGCGATCTTCTGGTACATGCGGAAGTAGTTCTGGATGGTGATGGTGGCGAGCGTCTGGGTCTCGCCCTTCACCTGCACCCCTTCCTTGGCCTCGACCGCCTGGTGCAGGCCGTCGGACCAGCGGCGTCCGGGCAGGATGCGGCCGGTGAACTCGTCCACGATGAACACCTGGCCGTCCTGCACCACGTACTCGACGTCCTTCTCGTAGAGGGCGTGGGCGCGCAGCAACTGGTGGACGATGTTCAGCTTCTCGCTCCTGGCCGCGTAGTCGGACTCCAGCTGGAGGCGCCGCTCCACCTTCTGGTGCGCGTTGAGGGTATCGTCCTTCTCCAGCTGCGCGACTTCCTGCGAGAGGTCGGGCACGATGAAGAGATCGGTGCCCTTGGGGGAGAGGATCTCCACGCCCTTGTCGGTCAGGTGGACCGAGTGGCCCTTCTCGTCCAGCACGAAGTAGAGCGACTCTTCGATGTCGCGGAAGCGCTGCTGCGCGGCGGGCAGCCGCCGGTCGGCGATGTGCTGGAGCTCGATCTCCTGGACGTTCTTTTTCGCCCCCTGCTCGTTCAAGAACCGCATCAGCCGCTTGTGCTTCGGCATGCCGAGGCGGACCTGGTAGGCCTTGGCCGCGGCTTCGTCGGCCTTGCCGTCGGCCCACAGCCGCTCGGCCTCGGCGATCATCTCGTTGGCGGACTCGTTCTGGCGGCGCACCAGGCCCTGCACCTGCTGGTTGAACTCGGCGTACTTCGAGTCGCTCTCGTCGGCCACGGGGCCGGAGATGATCAGCGGGGTACGGGCCTCGTCGATCAGGATCGAGTCCACCTCGTCGATGATGGCGTAGACGTGGGCGCGCTGCACCCGCTGCGCCAGCGAGAAGACCATGTTGTCGCGCAGGTAGTCGAAGCCGTACTCGTTGTTGGTCCCGTAGGTGACGTCGCAGAGATAGGCGGCCCGCCGCTCCGGCGAGCCCGGCTCGGTGTCGTCGATGCAGCCCACGGTGAGGCCGAGCCAGCGGTAGAGGTGGCCCATCCACTGGGAGTCGCGCCGCGCCAGGTAGTTGTTGACGGTGACCAGGTGCACGCCCGTGCCGGGCAGCGCGTTGAGGTAAATGGGCAGGGTGGCGACGAGGGTCTTGCCCTCGCCGGTCGCCATTTCCGCGATCTTGCCCTGGTGCAGGACGATGCCGCCGATGAGCTGCACGTCGTAGGGCACCATGTCCCAGCTGAGATCGTGGCCGGTGACGCTGACCTTGGTGCCGACCAGCCGGCGGCATGCCTCCCGCACCGTCGCGAACGCCTCGGGCAGCAGCTCGTCGAGCAGCGCCGCGGTCGCCTTCTGGAGCGCCCGCTCCGCGGCGAGCAGCTCGCCGTCGAGGGCGTCGCGCTCGTCGGGGTCGGCGCAGGCGTGCTTGGCCGCGCGCAGCCGCTGGACTTCGGCCTCCAGCGACCCGGTCCGCTCCTGGATGCGCGCGCGGAAGACCGCGGTCTGCTTCTGGATCTGGTCGTCGGGCAGCTCCTTGAGCCGCGCCTCGTGCCCGTGAACGGCATCGACGAGCGGGCGCAGTTTCTTGAGCTCCCGCTGGAAGCGGGACCCGAACACCCTGGTGACCAGCTGCTGGATAGGCATCGAACCCTTCAGTTAAGTCGGGCGACCGTTCACTGGTAGAGCCCGTGCTGCGCGATGTACAGGGCCACCGATTCGGGGACCAGGTAGCGGATGCTCTTGCCGGTCAGGCAGCGGGCCCGGATGTCGCTGGCCGAGATCTCGATGGCCGGCGTCGCGACGAGGTGCTTGACGAAGACCGACGTGACGTCGGGGGCACCGGGCCGGGTCAGCACCGCGATCTCGGAGAGGCGGGCGATCTCGTCGGCGGCCCGCCAGCGCGACAGCGTCGCGGCGGAGTCGGCGCCCAGGATGAGCACCAGCCGCTCCTGCGGCCACCGCACGCGCAGCATCCGCAAGGTGTCCACGGTGTACGACGGCCCCGGCCGCTCCAGCTCGCAGGTGTCGAGCGCGAAGCGCGCATACCCGCGGATCGCCAGGCGCAGCATCGCCAGCCGCCGCTCGGCGTCCGCGACCGGGTCCTGCGGCTTCAGGGGCTGGCGGGCGCACGGAATGAAGAGGACCGTGTCGAGCCCGAGCGCTTCGGCCGCCCGGTCCGCCGCGATCAGGTGACCGTGGTGAATCGGGTCGAAGCTACCGCCCAGGATTCCCGTTGCCACATTCGCGCCGCACGTCCGCGCGGCCCCCGAAGTACTGGCGCAGGTGCGCGCATTTCTCTTCCAGCTCCTCGCGGTACCCGATCGCCCGGTACGCCTGCACCAGCTTGATGAACGCGTCGGGCACCAGGGTGGACGAGGGGTATTTCGCGATCATGCCGGCGAAGTAGAGGATCGCCGAATCGTAGCCGCCCCGCTTCAGGTAAAAGAGGCCGTTCTCGAAGTCCTTGAGCGCGAACTGGTCCTCCACGGTGCGCACGCGGATCTCGGCCAGCCGGGCGGCCGGTGCCTCGGGGTAGCGCCCGATGAGCTCCCGGTACGAGGCCAGCGCCGTTTCGCCGTTGGTCGGGTCGAGCTCGGCGCGCCGCCACAGCCGCGCGTACTGGTCGCCGACCCGCAGCAGCGCCACGGATGCCAGCGCGTCGGAAGGAAAGTCGTCGGCGACGCGCCGGAATTCGCGGGCCGCCGTGAGGATGTCCCCGACCCCGGCGTAGCTCTCCGCGGAATAGAATCGCACCTTGGGCATGAGGGTGTCGCGCGCCGCGACCTCGAAGAGCAGCCGCTGGAATCCCGTCTGCGCGGCGCCGAAGCGGCCGGCGCGGAAGGCCCGCATCGCCAGCTCGAAGGCCGCGTCGGGCGGGGGGATGGTCCGGACGGCGTGGTGACACGCCGTGCCCAGCACCAGGAGTCCCAGCACGGGGGCGGTGATACGGCGGAGGGTCAGCGTCGGCATAGCCCTAAAGATACCCTCAAGAGGAGTCGGGGTTTCCGGTGAGGCGGCGCAGCTGGTCCCGCGCGCGCTGCGCGACGGGGTTGTCCTCGTCGGCGCCGACCATGGCCTTCCGGTACGATTCAATGGCGACCACCGTGTCCCCGCCGGCCCACCGGGTGTCGCCGATCAGCACCCAGGCGAGCCGCACCGTGCTGTCGGGCACGCCGATCGCGACCGCGGCGCGGAACTGCTCCTCGGCCACATCGAGCTGACCCGCGGCGAGCGCCACGCGACCCGCGTCCACGCGGCAGCCGGCGAGCCCGCCACGCGCGGCACGCGCGATGGTGGTCGTCGCGGCACGCCGCGCCAGCGCGTCGAAGGCCCGCGCGGCGACGTCGCAGCGGCCCGAGCGGGCCGTCGCGTCCGCCCAGATCGCCATCAGCGAGTCCGCCGCCGGCCCCGACGCGCCCGCGGCCGCGGCCAGTACGAGGTCGGGCCGGTCGAGGCCGCGCCGGTCCTCGAGCCCGAACGCCAGGCCGCTCCCCAGCTCGGGGACGCGCAGCGGCGCGAACCGCTGCAATGCGCCGACGGCGAGCTGGAAGGCGCCGACGTCCCGCGCCACGATGGCCGCGCGCGCGGTGCGCAGCAGACCCTCGGCGGCGTCCTGCACCGCCGTGTGGTCGGCGGCGCCCAGCTCGGCGAAGGCCGTGGCGGCGTCGCTCAGCGCCCCGGCGTGCAGCGCCGCGGCACCCAGCTTGGCGCGCAGCTCCAGCGACGGGCGGTGCTGCCGGGCGGCGAGCCGGTATTCGGCGACCGCATCGACCCAGGCCTGCTCGGCGTAGCGGCGGTCGCCGAGCCGCTCGTGGTCGGTGCCGCGGGAGCAGCCCGCGAGCGCGAGGCACGCCACCACCGCGAACGCGTGATGCACGCCTGATCGCGATCCGCTGTCGACGGTCGACTGTCGACAGTCGACTGTCGGCCTCATCCCCCCACGCGCTGGAGCAGCGCCAGGTAGGCGCTCACGCGGACGTCGGCGGGCGCGAGCCGGCGGGCCTCGACCCAGGCGGCACGGGCCCCACCCAGGTCCTTCATCAGGTAGTGGGCCATGCCGAGTGAGACGTGCGCGTCCACGAAGGCCGGGCGGCGCGCCGTGATCGACCGCAGCTCGTCGCGGGCCGGCTCGAGCCGCCCCTCGTCGAGATAGAGCCGCGCCAGGCGATAGCGCAGGTCCAGGAATTCGGGGCGCAGCTTGGCCGCCGCCTCGAACTGCTCGATGG
>JBGOSS010000067.1:0-20495 GCA_041476105.1 Gemmatimonadota bacterium | reverse complement strand
CGCGTCGGCCAGGTGATCGCGCAGGCCCTCCTTGGCCGCGGCGTCCACACCGCGATCCACTACGGTCATTCCGAAGCCGGCGCGCGGCGCACCGCGGCCTTCGGGCTCGCGCGCGGCGTCACGGCGACGCCGCTCCAGGCCGATCTCACCGACGCCACGCAGGCCCGGGGGCTGGCGGCGCGGGCCGCCGCGGCGCTGGGCGGGCTCGACATCCTCGTCAACAGCGCGGCCATCATGGAGGCGCGTCCGCTCGCCGAGGTCACCCCGGCCGACTGGGACCGCACCATGAACCTCAACCTGCGCGGCGCCTTCTTCGTCGCCCAGGGCGCGGCGGCGGCGATGACCGACGGCGGCGCGATCGTCAACATCGCCGACCTCGCCGCCTTCGAACGCTGGACGGGCTACGCGGTGCACTGCATCAGCAAGGCCGGCGTCGTGGTGATGACGGAACTCATGGCCAAGGCCTTCGCGCCCCGGATCCGCGTGAACGCGATCGCGCCCGGCGCGGTGCTGCTGCCCGACGACTGGGATGCGGCGACGCGAACGCGTTTCGCCGAATCCACGCCGCTCAAGCGGCTGGGCGCGCCCGAGGACGTCGCCGACGCGGTGATCTATCTCCTCGAGAGCGACTACGTGACCGGCGAAACGCTGGTCGTCGACGGCGGCCGCCGCATCCGATGAAGAGCTACGACGTCATCATCGTGGGCGGCGGCCCGGCCGGCCTGTGCGCCGCGCTGTATGCCGGCCGCTCGATGCTCAAGGCGGTGCTCATCGAGCGCGGGGCGCCGGGCGGCGAGCTGCTCAACACCGAGCTCATCGAGGACTACATCGGCTTCGAGTCGGTGAAGGGGTACGAGCTGGCCGACAAGATGGCGGCCCACGCCCTCAAGTTCGGCGCCGAGCTGATCACCGACACCGTGCTCGCGGTCGAGAAGCGCGAGGGCGGCGGCTTCGCCGTCACCACCGAAGGGGGCGAGACGCTGGAGGCCCCGGCCGTGATCCTCACGGCGGGCGGCACCCCGAGCAGGCTCGGCGTCCCGGGCGAGGCGGAGTACGCGGGCAAGGGCGTGTCGTACTGCGCGGTCTGCGACGGCCACTTCTTCCGCGGCGAGGTGCTCGCCGTCGTCGGCGGCGGCGACGCGGCCTGCGAGGAGGCCGACTTCCTCACCCGCTACGCGTCGAAAGTGTGGCTCATCCACCGCCGGGACGAGTTCCGCGCCTCGGCGATCGTCCAGAAGAAGGTCTTCGACAATCCGAAGATCGAGGTCGTCTGGAACACTGTCGTCGAGCGCATCGAGGGAGAGGCGGGCGCGGTGAAGCGGCTCGCGCTGCGCCACCTCGTTACCGGCACGACCGGCCCGCTGCCGGTCGGCGGGATCTTCGTCTTCGTCGGCTTCAAGCCCAACACCGGCATCGTGAAGGGCCACTTCGCCCACGACGCCGGCGGCTACGCCATCACCGACGACCGCATGATGACGTCGATCAAGGGGCTCTTCGCCGCGGGGGACGTCCGCGCGCAGCTCACCCGCCAGGTCACCACCGCCGTCGGCGACGCCACCACCGCGGCCATCGCCGCCGCGAAGTACATCGGCGAGCTCAAGAGCGCAGCGGTTGCCGGCGCCTGAGATCGTCGCCCTCACCAACGGGGCGTTCGCCGAGAACTGTTACATCATCGCCGACCCGGGCTCCGGCGAAGCGGTGATCGTGGACCCGGGCGAAGAAACCGACCTCTTCCTGGCGCGGCTGCGCGGCCGGGGCTGGACCCTGAAGGCCATCTGGCTGACCCACGCCCACCTCGATCACGTCGCCGGTGTGGGCCCACTGAAAGCGGCGACGGGCGCGCCGGTCTTCCTGCATCCCGCCGATCGCCTCCTCTACGACCACGTGCCCGCGCAGGCGGCGATGTTCGGCCTCGCGGCGCAGGCCCCGCCGCCCCCCGATGCCGATCTCGCCGATGGGCAGACGCTCGCGGTCGGCGGGTGCCGCTTCGCCGTGCTGCATACGCCCGGCCATTCCCCGGGCAGCGTCTCCTTCGTCGGCCACGGCCAGGCGATCGTCGGTGACTTGATCTTCTCCGGGAGCGTGGGTCGCACCGACCTGCCCGGCGGCGACACCGAGACGCTGCTGGCGAGCATCCGCGACAAACTGTACGCCCTGCCCAACGAGACGGCGGTGCTCCCGGGTCACGGCCCCGCGACGACGATCGGCGCCGAGAAACGCACCAATCCCTTCGTGAAGCTGGTGCCTGGAGTCAACGCCTGCCTGCGCTGTGGCGCCGAGGTGCGGCCGAAGCCACTCGGATGCAAGAACCCCTGCGCGAACTGCGGCTTCGTCTATCCGCTCGGCGATTGTTCGGACTGAGGGGCTGAAAGCTGAAGGCTCAAGGCGGAAAGGTGCGAATGCCGAATAGGAGCGTTCTGGCTGGGGTGATGGCGCTGGCTGCTGGAGCCGTTTTCAGCTTTCAGCCTTCAGCCATCAGCCAGCAGTCCTGTCCCGCCCCGCGCGTCTCCCAATGGTCCTCCATTCGCGACTCGGTGTGGCCGCTGATCGGGCATCAGGACGGCGACGAGGTGTGGGCGCACCTGGTGCCCGAGAATCTGCCGGGGGCGAGCGGCACCTGGTGCAATCCTCTCCAGCGCGACTCGGAGGCGATCGCCGCGGGGCGCTCGCTCTACGCGACGGCCTGTGCCAGCTGCCACGGAGACCAGGGAAAGGGCGACGGGCCGGGCGCGGCCCAGGCGGATCCGCGACCTTACGATTTCACGCGGCCGGAGTTCGCCGGGATGCGCGAGCCGCCGGGCCCGGCCGTGCTCTACGCGATCATCACGCGCGGCATCGACGGCACCGCCATGACCGGTCTCGCGCGCGACCTGGGCGGCTGGGAGCGGCTGGCGGTGATGGCATATGTGACCGGGATGCCCGGACGCGACGCGATCGCGCGAAGCCGGGAGTGGGCCGATACGTTGCGCGCGCGACGACGCTAGCCGGACCTTCGCCCCGCCGTCCGGCCGGCTCGCTCGCCGAGCGGCGCGGCGAACGCTAACGTTGTACTGATGCAGCCCGCGCCGGACCGCTTGCGGACCGCCCTCGCGGATCGTTATGCCATCGAGGGCGCGCTCGGCGAGGGCGGGATGGCAACCGTCTACCGCGCCCGCGATCTCAAGCACCGCCGGCCCGTCGCGATCAAGGTGCTGCGCCCGGAACTGGCCGCCGCGATCGGCCCCGAGCGCTTCCTGCGCGAGATCGAGATCGCCGCCGGCCTCCAGCATCCGCGCATCCTGCCGCTGTACGATTCCGGTGAAGCCGACGGTCTTCTCTATTACGTCATGCCCCTGGTCGAGGGGGAGTCCCTTCGCGACCGACTGGATCGCGAGCGGCAGCTGCCGCTCGAGGATGCGCTGCGCATCACCCGCGAGGTCGCCAGTGCGCTGAGCTACGCCCACGCGCGCGGCGTGGTCCACCGCGACATCAAGCCCGACAACATCCTCCTCACGGCCGGCGAGGCCGTGGTGGCCGACTTTGGCATTGCCCGCGCGCTCGACGCGGCGGGTGGCGCACGGCTCACGGCCACCGGCGTGGCGCTGGGCACACCGGTCTACATGAGCCCGGAGCAGGCGGCGGGGGAGCGCGAGGTGGATGGGCGCAGCGACCTGTACAGCCTGGGCTGCGTGTTGTACGAGATGGTTGCCGGGCAGCCACCGTTCGTCGGACCGACGGCCGAGAGCGTGCTGCACCAGCACGTGGCGGCGCCGGCCCCGCGGGTCACCACCATTCGGCCCACGGCGACCGCGACGCTGGAACGCGTCATCGAGCGCGCGCTCGCCAAGGCGCCGGCCGATCGCTTCGCGACGGCGTCGCAGTTCGCCGAGGCGCTCGGGGTGCCGGACGCGGTACCGTCGTTGCCGGTTCCCGTGCGGCGTTTCCGCCGCGCGCTCCTTGGCACCGCCGGTCTTGTCGTTGTGGCCGCCGCCGCACTGCTCCTGGTGAAACGGCCGGCTCATGCGGCATTGAACCCGAACCTGATCGCCATCGCGCCATTCGAGGTGCTCGCCCCCGGCCAGGAGGTCTGGCACGAGGGGATGGCCGACCGGCTGGCCCGCGGGCTCGACGACGCCGGCCCGCTCCGTACCGTGTCGCCCACTGTGGTGGTTCGGCGCTGGGAGGGCAGGGCCGATCCGGCCTCCGCCGACGCGCTGGGCCAGCGCACCGGAGCCGGCCTGGTGGTGTTCGGCAGCATCGAGCGCGCCGGAGGGGATTCGGTGCGTCTGCTGGCGGCGCTGCGCGACGTCGAGTCCGGCCACACCCTCGCCGAGCGGGAGATCCGCGGATCGGCGGAGCGCATGGACCTGCTGGTGGATTCGGCCACCGTGGTCCTCCTGAACGAGCTGTCGCGGGTGCGGACCATCGGCGCGGTGCGCGCCGTGTCGCTGGGATCGCGGTCGCTGCCGGCCCTCAAGGCCTTTCTGCGCGCCGAGCAGTTCTACCGGCGCACGGCGTGGGATTCGGTCGAGTACTACGCCACGCGCGCTGTGCAGCTCGACAGCACCTTCGCGCTGGCGCGCCGCCGGGTGTCCCTGGCGCGGGGCTGGCAGAGCTTCCGGCAGCCAACTCCGGAAGGCACCCGGGCGGGCGACTTCAACCATGGTCTCTCGCCTCGCGACAGCCTGCTGCTCCTGGCGTTCCAGCTAGGCGAACTGAGCGACGGCTCAGACAGCGACTCGAACGCGGCCCTGGCCCGCCGGGAGTTTCGCCTGCTGACGGCCATGACGACGCGGTACGCCGATGACCCCGAGGTGTGGTACGAACTCGGTGAACTCATGCATCACGCGGTCGGCCTGCTCGTCTCGCGCCGGAGTGAACTCGAGGTCTGGCAGCGGTCCATCGCCCTGGACCCCGCCTTTGGGCCGTCGTACTACCATGCCGTCGAACTCTCGCTCGAGTTCTTCGGCCTGGACTCCGCACGACGGTACGCAAACGCCTACGTCGCGCTGGATCCGACGAACGCCAGTCGGGACGCCGAGGCGGACGGCACCCGGCTCGTCGCCGAGCTGCTGCGGGCCGCTCCGGCGCTACCGGCGGCTCTGGACCAGCGGATCGCCGCGATGTCGGCCGGCCCGCTGTCGGGCGCAGCGCTTGACCTCGCCAGGTGGCCAGATTCCACCGAGACCGCCGTCCGGCTGCTGCGACAAGCGGTTGCCAACGCCGGCCCGGGTGGATTGGGCCGGTATGTGCGGCGGGCCCTGAACGCTGAACTGGCATTCCGAGGTCATGTCGCCGAGGCGTGGAAAGCGCTGCAAGCGGTGCCGGCGACCCTGGACGACCTCCCGCAGCGCACCGGCCTCGCGCTGGCAGGGGTGCTACCGGCCGATTCCGCGCGACGCCTCTTCGCCGGTCCGTCGTCGGCCACGCTGTCTTTCCGCGCGGCGCCCTGGTGGTCCGCCGTTGGGGACACGACGAGTCTGGCGGTGCTGGGGCGGAGGGCCGAGGCGGAGGCGGGGCGACTTCGGGGCAGGCTGGGCGCGGACCGGGGGGCCTTCGAGTCGGCGGCTGCCGCGGCTTGGCATGCGCTGGCGCGCCACGACTCCGCCACCGCACTGCGCGGGTTCGGCAGCCTGAACGACAGCGCGTGCGCCGCGTGCGCATCGGAGCGCCTGGAGCATGCGCTGCTCTTGTCGGCAGCGCGCAGAGACGCCGAGGCGGTCGCATTGCTCGACGGCGATCTGGTAGCCGAGTCAGCCGATGTGCAGTTCATCGAGATTCTCTGGATGCTCGAACGCGCGCGGGTCAACGAGCGCCTCGGCCGTCGCGACGCGGCGCGGAGGGCTTACCAGTATGTGGCGGACGTCTGGCGCAACGCCGATGCCGGTCTTCAGGGGTACGTGACCGAAGCCCGGTCGGCACTGCGGCGGCTCTAGCGGGTGATCCCGACCAGCATGACGGTCTGCTCGTAGGCGGTCTCGACGCCATGCGGAACGCCCGCCGGCGCGAGGACCAGGTCGCCGGGGCCCACATCCCGCGCCTCCGCGCCAACCACCACCTTGGCCTTCCCGCTCAGCAACAGGTAGAATTTGTCCGCACCGGCATGGGCGTGGACCTTCTGGCTCTGCCCCGGCTCGAAGCAGTTGAGCCCGAGCAGGAGACGGCCCGTCTCGAAGCAGTCGAGCTTCTGCATCTTGTCGGCCGCGAATCTCGCGCGTTCGGCGACCCGCGGCAGGAAGGCGGCGATGGGCGACTCGTGGCTGTCCACTGACGCACCTCTCGAAAAACGGAACCCACCGATGAGCGACACGCGGATCGAGAAGGACCCGCTGGGCGAGCTGCCGGTCCCCGCCGACGCCCTCTACGGCGTCCAGACCCAGCGCGCGCGGCTGAACTTCCCGGTCTCCGGCCTCCGGCCCCTGGCGGCGTTCGTCGATGCGGTCGTGTGGATCAAGAAATCAGCGGCCCAGACCCACAAGGAAACCAAGCGTCTCGACGCCAAGCGCGCCGACGCCATTATCAAAGCCGCCGACGAGGTGCTGGGCGGGCAGTACCGCGACCAGTTCGTCGTCGACGTCTACCAGGCCGGCGCCGGCACGTCGCACAATATGAACGTCAACGAGGTGCTGGCCAACCGCGCCAACGAGCTGCTCGGCGGGCAGCGGGGCGCCTACACCCCGGTGCATCCCAACGACCACGTCAACATGGCCCAGAGCACCAACGACGTGATCCCGACGGCGATCCGCCTCGGCGGGCTGGCGCTGCTCGGGCCGCTCGGCGCCGCCCTTGGCACGCTGGCGGACGCCTTCCTGGCCAAGGGGAAGGAGTTCGACGGCATCCTGAAGTCGGGGCGCACCCACCTCCAGGACGCGACGCCGATTCGCCTGGGCCAGGAGTTCACCGCCTACGGGCACACCATCGCGCGGGCCCGGCGCCGCATCGAGCGCGCCGCCGACGACCTGCGCGACCTGGGCATCGGCGGCACCGCGGTCGGCACCGGTCTCAACGCCGAGCCCGCGTATCCCGCCCTGATGGTCAAGTACCTGAAGCAGAACACCGGGCTCGAGTTGCGCGCCGGCGAGGACCGCGTCCAGCTGATGCAGTCGCTGGGCGACGTCGCCGCCCTCAGCGGAGCCCTGCGGGCGCTCGCTATCGACCTCGGGAAGATCGCCAACGACCTGCGTCTCCTGGCGTCGGGCCCGCGCACCGGCTTCGCCGAGATCGTGCTCCCGGCCGTCCAGCCGGGCAGCTCGATCATGCCGGGGAAGGTGAACCCCAGCATCGCCGAGATGGTCAACCAGGTTTGCTACCAGGTGATGGGCAACGACCAGACGATCGCCCTGAGCGCCGAGGCGGGCCAGCTCGAGCTGAACGTCATGATGCCGGTGGTGGCGCACAACCTGCTCTTCGCCATGGGGATCCTGACCTCCGCGGCGCGCATCTTCGCCGAGAAGTGCGTGAGCGGCATCGCGGCCGACGAGGCGATGTGCGCCCATTGGCTGGAGCGCAGCCCGGCGCTGGTCACCGCCCTCGCGCCGAAGATCGGCTACGCCGAAGCGGCCAAGATGGCCAAGGAGTCGCTCGCCAAGAACGTGACGGTGCGCCAGCTGGTCGAGCAGAAGGGCGTGTTGAAGGGGAAGGAGCTGAACGAGGTGCTCGACCTGCGCAAGATGACCGAGCTCGGCGTCCCGGGCGAGGGGCTGAGCTCCGGCGGCTAGGGCTCCACGCCCCGCGCGGGCACGAACAGCGCTTCCCCGAAACGATCCGCGCCGTAGCGCGCCAGCAGATCCTGCACCTCGCCCGATACCACGAAGTCCGCGAACGCGCGCGCGCCGGCGGCGTTGATGCGCGGACGTCCGCGCGGACTCACCTCGATCACGTGATACACGTTGAGCAGATCGGCGTCCCGCTCCCGCAGCGGCACCAGGTCGACGTGGGCGCGCAGCGCTCCGAAGGTCGCGCGATCGCCGAGGGTGTAGCCGCGCCGCTCGTGCGCGACCAGCAGCGTCGCGCTCATCCCCTGGCCGGTCTCCAGGTAGTTCCTCCAGGGCGGCCGGCCGCCGGCCGAGCGCCACAGCGTGAGCTCGCGCTGGTGGGTGCCCGAGGAGTCGCCGCGCGAGACGAAGACCGCTCCCCGGTCGGCGATGCGCCGCAGCGCCTCGCCGGCGCTGCGCGCTTCGCGCACCCGCGCCGGGTCGTCGGACGGCCCCAGGATCGTGAAGTAGTTGGATGCCACCACCAGCCGGCGCGTGCCGAACCCGGCGGCCATGAACGCCGCCTCGGCCGCGGGCGCGTGCGCGAAGACCACGTCGGCGTCGCCCCGCTCCGCCATTTTGAGCGCCTGCCCTGAGCCGACCGCGACGGCGCGCAGGTGGTAGCCGGTGGCGCGATCGAAGAGCGAGACCAAGGTGTCGATCAGCCCGGTCTCGTAGAGCGAGGTCGTTGTCGCCAGGATGACGTCGCCCCGCGGCGGCGCCGCTTGCGCGGCGAGGGCGGGGCACGGGGCGGCGAGCGCGAGGAGCAGCAGGGAGGCGCGGCGCATGATTCCCAAAATAGCTCCGCCGCGCGTTACTTTGATCCCATGGTCACCAGCATGCCGCCCTCGCTCCCCGGCCTGAGCCCGGCGGAGCTCCAGCGCTACGCCCGCCACATCACGCTTCCGCAGGTCGGCCTCGAGGGCCAGCGGCGGCTGAAGGCGGCGAGGGTGCTGATCGTCGGCGTGGGAGGCCTCGGCTCGCCCGCGGCCCTCTACCTGGCCGCGGCCGGCGTCGGGACCCTGGGGCTGGTGGACCACGATGCGGTGGACGCCTCGAATCTCCAGCGCCAGGTGCTCCATGGCACCGGCGCGGTGGGTACCTCCAAGCTGGCGTCGGCGCGGGCCCGGCTCGCCGATCTCAATCCCGCCGTGCGGCTGGAGCTGCACGACGTCCGCCTCACGTCCACGAATGCCATGCGGGTCCTCGCCGACTACGACGTCGTCGTGGACGGCAGCGACAACTTCCCGACCCGCTACCTCGTCAACGACGCCTGCGCGCTGCTCGGCAAGCCCGACGTCTATGGGAGCATCCACCGCTTCGAGGGCCAGGTCTCGGTGTTCTGGGCCGAGCGCGGACCCTGCTACCGCTGCCTGTACCGCGATCCGCCGCCGCCCGAGCTGGTGCCTTCGTGCGAGGAGGGTGGCGTGCTCGGCGTACTCCCGGGCGTCGTCGGATCGCTCCAGGCGGCCGAGGCGATCAAGATCGTGCTCGGCGTGGGCGACCCCCTCGTCGGGCGGTTGCTGCTCTTCGACGCCCTCGCGATGACCTTTCGGGAACTCGCGCTCGACAAGGATCCCGCCTGCCCGCTGTGTGGCGCCCGGCCGACGGTCCAGCGGCTGATCGACTATGACGCCTTCTGCGGCGTCACCCCCTCCGTACCCAAGGAGCCAGTACCGATGGAGCTGACGGCCCTGGAGCTTCAGGACGAGTTGGCGCAGGGACGCGCCGTCACGATACTGGACGTGCGCGAGAGTTGGGAGTACGAGCTGTGCCACATCGAGGGCAGTACCCTGATCCCGTTGAGCCTGCTCCCCGACCGGCTCGGCGAGATCGAGGCGTCGACGACCTACGTGACCGTGTGCCACAAGGGCGGCCGCTCGCTCCAGGCCGCGCGCTTCCTGAAGGCCAACGGCGTCGCCCAGGTGCGCAGCCTGCGCGGCGGCGTCGAAGCCTGGGCGGTCGACGTCGATCCCTCGATGGCGCGGTACTGAGAAACCACTTTCAGCGGCCTGCGATTGTGAGTAGTTTTCGCCTCCCGCCGGAGTGGTGGAACTGGTAGACGCGCTGCGTTCAGGGCGCAGTGGGCGCAAGCCCGTGTGGGTTCGAGTCCCACCTTCGGCATCCTGATTGCTGAGGGCTGAAGGCTGAAGGCTCAAGGCAGCAGCACCCGGCCTTGAGCCCTCAGCCTTCAGCCTTGTTCCCCCGGAACTCCGCGCCTATCTTCGGGTTACGACCCACGTGCCCTCCGTCTCCAAGCCCCAGCTCACGCCCCGTCCGGGCGCGAAAGAACGGCCGATCAAGGTGATCGCCCGCAATCCCCGTGCACGGCACGACTACGAGATTCTGCACACTTACGAGGCCGGCCTCGTGCTCCAGGGCACCGAGGTCAAGGCGCTGCGCGCGGGGCGGGGGAGCATCGTCGGCGCCTTCGGCCGGTTGCGTCGCGGCGAGGTGTGGATCGAGGGCATTCAGATTCCGCCGTACGCGCAGGGCAATATCCACAACCACGAGCCGCTGCGCGCGCGCAAGCTGCTGCTGCACAAGCGGGAGATCGAGCGGCTCATCGGCGCGGTGGAGCAGAAGGGTCACACCCTGGTGCCCCTCGAGCTCCACTTCAAGGGCCCGAACGTGAAGGTGATCATCGCCCTGGCGCGCGGCAAGAAAGAGCACGACAAGCGCGACGACCTCAAGAAGCGGGAAGCCGAGCGCGAAATGGCGCGCGCGCTGAAGCGCCGATGAGAGCGCTGCTGGTGATGCTCACGGTGCTGGCGCCGCTGCGGGGTCCCGACACCCTCATGGTCGCGTCAGCCCGCGGGGTGCGCCACGTCCCGGTGCTCGTGGAGCGGGGCTTTCCCGCGGTGGCGTCGGCCCAGATGGGCGCGGTGCTCGCCTGGGAGAGCGCGCCCTCGCCGGCCGGCACGGTGACGCTGCGGGTGGGGGGCGAGTCGTTCGTCTTCGTCCTCGAGGCCGGCTACTTCCGCAGCGGCGATCGCGTGTTCACCCTCGCCGCCGTTCCCTACATCGCGCGCGACTCGCTCTTCGTCCCGCTCCAGTTCGTGGTGGAATACCTGCCGCGGCTCACCGGCCGCTATCGCTACGATGCCGCGAGCCGCCGCCTCGACGAGCTTCCCGATCGGGCCGACGGCCGGCAAGCGGCGCCCGACGCGCGGTTCGCCGCCGCGGACCCGGCGCCCGGTTCCGCGCGCCCGCCGGCACCTGTCAACCGCCGCCCGCGAACCCCGGGGCCACGCCGCCGCGTCATCGCGGTGGACGCCGGCCACGGCGGCGTGGACGTCGGGATGACCGGCCCGCTGGGCGGGCGTCGCTTCCTTCAGGAAAATGACGTGACGCTGGCGATCGCCCGCGACGTGGCGGCCGAGCTCGAGAGCCGCGGCTTCACCACGGTGCTCACCCGCGACCGCGACACGCTCATCGCGCTGGGCGATCGGGGCCGCATCGCGGGTCGCGCCGGTGCCGACGTCTTCGTCTCCATCCACGTGAACGCCGCCAACCCGCGCTGGCCGGACGCCGCCAGCGCACGCGGCTTCGAGACCTACTTCCTGGCCGAGGCCCGCACCGAGGACGAAGCCCGGGTCGCGGCGATGGAGAACGCGTCGGTGCGCTTCGAGACCAATGCCCGTGCCGAGCGCGGCGACCCGATGTCGTTCATCCTCGCCGACCTGGCCCAGAACGAGCACCTGCGCGAGTCGAGCCAGATGGCGGAGCTGGTGCAGCAGTCGCTGGGTCACGTCCATCCCGCCGTCAGCCGCGGGGTGAAGCAGGCGCTGTACATGGTGCTCGCCACCAGCTACATGCCGGCGATCCTGGTCGAGACGGGATTCGGCAGCAACGCGGCGGAAGCGCGCTATCTCACCAGCGCCGCCGGGCAGCAGCGGATCGCGCGCGCCGTGGCCGAGGGCGTCGAGCGGTATCTGGCCGAGTACGAGCGGCGCGTGGCGGCGGGACAATGAAGCCGCTGGACGGCTGGACGGCTGGGCGGCTCGACGCGGCGAGGCGGCCTTTCGGTCGAGCCGTCAAGCCGTCAAGCCGTCTAGCGCTTTGCCTGCTGGTCTCCGGCTGCGCCTACTACAACGGCATGTACAACGCCAAGCGGTTCGCGAAACAGGCCGAGCGCTCCGAGCGGCTGGGACGAACCAGCGAGGCGGCCGAGCGCTGGCGCGTCGCGGCGATCCACGCTGAGTCGGTGGTCACGCGGCACCCGCACTCCCGCTGGGCCGACGACGCCATGCTCCTCCGCGCCCGGGCGCTGGTGCACCTCGAGTCGTGGGCCGACGCGGCGCGCACCGCCGAGCTCGCCGCCGGCATGACGACCGATGAGGAGGCGCGGCGTGAGGCGTGGCTCTATCTCGGTCTGGCACGCATCGGCGAGCGCCGGACCGCCGACGCGCTGGCCCCGCTCGATTCGGCCGCGGCGTCCGCCAACGGGCGGCGCCGCTCTGCCGCGCTGCTCGCGCGCGGCCGCGCCCACCTTGCCCTGGGGCGGCCCGTCGAAGCGCTGGAGGACTTCCGGTTGTCCACCGAGGGCGATGCCGCCTTCGAGCGGGCCCGCGCCGCGCTCGCCGCGGGCGACGGGCCGCTCGCCGCGCGCTACGCCGACACCCTGGCCGATCGGCCGTTCTTCGAAGCCCAGTGGCTGATGCTGCTCGACAGCCTCGCGCACACGGGACGCGGGGCCGATGCGGCGCGGCTGACCGACCGGCTGGTCGCGCGGACCGATCTGCGCGGCGGGCCCCGGGCCCGTCTGCTGCTGGCCGAGGGGGAGCGTCGTCTCGAGGCGGGCGACGATTCCGCCGCGGCCCACCGCTTCCGCGACGCGCTGCGCCTGGTGCCCGACAGCGTCGAGGCGCGCACCGCCGACGTGCGGCTCGCCCGGCTCGAGGTGCGCGCCGCGGGCGCACCCGCCGATCTCGCCCTGGTGCGGCGCCGGCTCGATGGCATCACGACGCTCGGTGGCACTCCCGGCCGGGAGGCGCAGGACCTGGCGCGCCTGCTCGACTTCGCCGACAGCCTGGCGACGTCGCCGCGCACCTCCGACGCCTTCTGGTTCCTGCGCGGCGAGCTGCTGCGCGACTCGCTCGGTGCGCGCGCGCTGGCCGCCGACGCCTTCGCCACGATGCCGGCGCGCTTCCCCGATTCTCCGTGGACCCCCAAGGGCGTGCTCGCCGCCATCGCCCTCGACCATCCGGCCGCCGACTCGCTGCGCGCCCTGCTCCTCGCTGCCTACGCCACCAGCCCCTACACGATGGCCGCCGAAGGGCGGGGCGACGACCCCGAGCGCTTTGCGATGCTCGAGGACTCGCTGCGCACCGTGCTCGCCACGCTGCCCCAGGCCCGACCCGATGCGCCGCCGGAAGCGGAGCCGGGCCTGGTGCCCCAGCGGGGCGTCACGCCGCCCCGGCCCGCGACGCCGCCCCGCTCCACGACGCGCCCGACCGCCGATCCGTGAGCGCCGTCGCGGTCTTTGGCGCGCGCTTCCGAAACCCCGTCCTCCTCGCCGCGGGTACCGCGGGCTTTGGCCGGGAGGTCGCCGGCGTGATCGATCTGTCGGCGCTGGGCGGGCTGGTGACCAAGTCGGTGAGCCCCGAGCCGCGGCGGGGCAATCCCGCCCCGCGCGTCGCCGAAACCCGGGGCGCCATGCTCAACTCCGTGGGGCTGGCCAATCCCGGACTCCAGGCGGTGAAAGACGAGCATCTCCCCTGGCTGCACGCGCACTACCCCGAGCTGCGCGTGCTCGTCAATGTCGTGGGCGCCACTGTCGCCGACTTCGTCACGGTCGTAGGCGGACTCGCCGCCGAGGCGGGGATCACGGCCTTCGAGCTGAATGTCTCCTGCCCCAATGTCGAGAAGGGCGGCCTCGAGTTCGGCGCCGACGCGGCGACGCTCGGCGACCTGGTGCGTCGCGCGCGCGCCGTGACCGATCGCCCCCTGGTGGTCAAGCTGTCGCCCGCCCTCGCCGATCCGGTGCGTATCGCCGAGGCCGCGGCGGCGGCGGGAGCCGACGGGTTCACCTGCATCAACACGCTGCCGGCGCTGCTGTACGAGGACGAGTCGCCCCTCGCATCGCGACTCGGCAACGGCGCCGGCGGCATGTCGGGACCGCCGCTGCTCCCGGTCGGCGTGCGCATCACGCGGCTGGTCGCCGGGGCGACGGGCAAGCCGGTGATCGGCACCGGAGGGATCCGCACAGCGCGCGACGCGCGCCA
Organism: Gemmatimonadota bacterium; assembly: GCA_041476105.1. Classification (GTDB taxonomy): domain Bacteria; phylum Gemmatimonadota; class Gemmatimonadetes; order Gemmatimonadales; family JACORV01; genus DASXPG01. The sequence continues at coordinate 6,535 of JBGOSS010000067.1, read as the reverse complement.
GTATCTCGCCGCGGGCGCGTGCCTCGTGGCCGTCGGGACGGCGGCGCTCGCCGATCCGCGGGCCCCGGAACGCATCGTCCTCGGGCTCGAGCGGCTCGGCCGCACGGAGGTGCCCGTTGCGACGGCCTGAGATCGCGGTCGCTCTCGACCTGGCAACGCCGGAGGACGCGCTGGCCCTCGTCGCGGCGATCGGGGACGATGCATCCTGGTACAAGGTCGGCTCGATGCTCGCGCTGTCGGATGGGAGCGCGCTGGTCCGCGAGCTCGTGAAGCGCGGCAAGTCGGTGTTCCTCGACCTCAAGTGGCACGACATCCCGAATACCGTCGCCGGGGCGGTGGCGTCGGCCGCGGCGGTGGGAGCGTCGCTGGCCACGGTGCACCTGGCGGGTGGCCGCCGGATGCTCGAGGCGGCGGCGGAGGGGCGGGGGAGCTCACGACTGCGCCTGGTCGGAGTCGGGGTGCTGACGTCGTTGGACGCGGCGGCCTTCAGCAGGGTGGTGGGCCGCGACGTGCGCGAGGTGGCCGAGGAGCAGGAGCGGTTGATGGAGCTGGGCCTTGGCGTACTGGACGGCTTCGTCGCGGCACCGTCCGAAACAGCGCGGGTGCGTCGCGTCGCCGGCGAGTCGGCCTTCCTGGTAACGCCCGGCATCCGGCCGGCGGGAGATTCGGCCGGTGACCACAGCCGCTCGGCGACGCCGGCCGAGGCGGCCCGCGCCGGCAGCGATCTGCTGGTCGTCGGGCGTCCCATCACCGAGGCCCGGGACCCCGGCGCGGTGGTGCGCGCGATCCGTGCCGAGATCGCCGCCGCGGACTAAGAGTCCGAGAGCGGGCTCTCAGCCCGCGGCACGCGTCTCGTCAATCCGGCCGCACGGCCTGGAGGATGATGTCGTCGACCGACCACCGCACCAACTCGGCCCGGCGCTGCCGGCGCCGCTCGGACTCGGCCCGCGCGTCGGCCAGCCGTCGCTCGATATCCTGCATCTCCAGCGCCCGCAGCTGGTCTTCGGCCTCGAAGTGCCGCGTCATCAGGGCCTCGAGCTGCCCGCGCATCGTCCGCCGCTCGGCCTCGCTCGCGTCACGCCAGGCTCGCTGCAACACCCGCGCTTCGAACTCCGTGCCGAACATCGCGGCCATGCTGCGAGCCCGCACCGAGTCACGAAGGAAGACGTTCTGGAACATCTCGAACTGCGTGACGAGCTGGGCGATCTCACGCCAGTAGGCGTCGGGGTTCGTCGCCTTGAGCCGGTCGAGCACCGGAACGGTAATGGGACCCTCTCCTTCGCCGACCCGCTCTCGCGCGATGTTGGAAAGGAAGGCCCGCGCCGCGGCTTCGGCCTGCGGGGGCCGGTCGCGCACGATGTTCTGGATCTGGTCCAGCACCGCGCGGTCGGGGACGTCCTGGGGTTCGAAGGGCGGCCTGATCACGACCATGCGTCCCTGGGTCGGCCGATACGAACCCTGCGCAGGGAGAGGGTGCGTACCCGTAATCAGACCCAGCACTGCCATGAGGGCGATGCGCGATCCGCTAGTTCCGAAGCGAGCCATGATGCCTCTCCTGTTCGAGACGGGTGAGCTGTGAGTCGATCGCCATGAAGGCCGCGCCTCCGGTCACGTAGCCTGCCGTCGGCGAGGCGACGAGATGCGACTTCCACGCCTCTCGTTCCACGCGGCCGGATCCATTGTGCTGGTGGACGAGCAGCAGGGCACCGATTCCGGCGGCCAGCGGCAACGCCAGCCACAAGGCCCGTGGTGCGCGGTGCACCGGCCCGCGCTCCAGGCCCCAGTCGAGCGCGATCCGCGACTCTTCGAGCCGACGGAATCGCGCACCGCAGTCCGCGCACTCGCGAAGGTGCGCCTCAACGGCCGGCAGCCGGGCAACCGGCAGCTCGCCGTAGGCCAGGAGCAGCAGCTGGTCGTCGTCGGGATGAATCATCGATGCGCCTCCATCGTGTCGTGCATCCGCTCCAGCGCCGAGCGCATCTGGGTGAGCACGGTGCCGAGGGGGCGCCGCAGCCGGTCGGCGATCTGCTGGAAAGTGAGGTCCTCGCGGTGCCGCAGCTCGACCACCGCCCGCTGGGCGGGTGGCAGCGCCGCGATGGCCCGGCGCAGCGCTTCCTGGAGCTCGCGGGCAAGGACCGCCGCGTCGGCGGCTGGGGCCAGGGTCGTGCTCTCGGCCGCGACCGCATCGGCTTCGCGCCGGCGCACCAGCTCGCGACGCAGCCAGTCGCGCCACACATTCGCCGCCGCCCGCACCAGGTAGCCGCCCACGTTGCCGCCCGGGTCGAGCCGGGGGGCCGCCACGCTGATCCGGGTCGCCACCTCCTGCGTCAGCTCGTCGGCCAAGTCGGGGTCGCGGCACCGCACGATCAGATAGGCCCGCACGTCGCCCAGGTGCCGGTGGAACAGCGCATCGCCGGCGGACCGGTCGCCCGCGGCGAAGGCGGCGACCAGGGCGGCGTCCGAGGAGGCGGTCACAAAGGAGAGTACGGGCGAGGTGACGGCTTATTTTCGGCGGTGGGTTCCGGCGTTCCGCTCCCCTTCCCGGTGTCCGCAGGTTGCCGCTTCCGGCGGCGCGGGGCCGGGGCGTCCCACCCCGGCGCGGGACGGTCGCCGGGGCGTTGCGTGAACTCCAATGGCCGGGTAGGTTTAGAGGCTGTCCAGACCCGATTCCGGAGCCGACTTGAAGGTACGTACCAGTGTGAAGCCGATTTGTGAGCATTGCAAGGTCGTGAAGCGCCGCGGTGTGATTCGCGTCATCTGCAAGCGCTCCCCCAAGCACAAGCAACGGCAGGGTTAGGCGATGGCACGCATCGCGGGTGTCGATCTTCCGCGCGAGAAGCGCGTCGAAGTGGGCCTGACCGCCATCTTCGGCATTGGGCGCGCCACGGCGTTGACGGTGCTGGAGCGCACCGGCATCGCGCCGTCGACGCGGGTGCGCGACCTCACCGACGCGGAGGTCGCGCGTCTGCGCCAGGCCATCGAGCGCGATCTGCGCGTCGAGGGCGCGCTGCGCACCGAGGTCGCCATGAACATCAAGCGGCTGATGGACATCGGCTGCTACCGGGGCATGCGGCATCGCCGCGGGCTGCCGGTGCGGGGCCAGCGCACCCGCACCAACGCGCGCACCAAGAAGGGTCCGCGCCGCACCATCGCCGGGAAGAAGAAGGCCACGCTGAAGAAGTAGCTGACAGCTGACAGCTGCCAGCTGGCAGCAAACACTCTGGGAGTACGATCTGGATGGCTGACGAGAACAAGCCGACGCCGGTGACGGAGAGTGCCGCGGCCCCCGCCCCGGCCGCCGAGGGCGAGAAGCCGAAGAAGGCACCCGCCGCCAAGCGCGCCAAGCGCGTGGTCGAGAGCGAGGGGATCGCCAACGTGATGGCGACCTTTAACAACACGCTCATCACCATCACCGATCTGCATGGGAACGCGGTGGCGTGGGGCACGGCCGGCAAGGCCGGCTTCAAGGGATCGAAGAAGTCCACCCCGTTCGCCGCGACGGTCGCGGCGGAGCAGGCGGGGCGCGACGCCTACAACCTCGGCGTCCGGCGCGTGCACGTGCGCGTGCAGGGGCCCGGGGCCGGCCGCGAGTCGGCCATCCAGGCGCTCGCCAATGCGGGTCTGACCATCAAGTCCATCCGGGACGTGACGCCGATTCCGCACAACGGCTGCCGCCCCCCGAAGAAGCGCAGGGTCTGAGTGAGCCGCTACATCGATGCCAACTGCAAGCTGTGCCGCCGCGAGGGCACCAAGCTGTTCCTCAAGGGCGCACGGTGCCTCACCGAGAAGTGCGCGGTCGAGAAGCGCGCCTACGCCCCCGGCCAGCACGGCCAGTCGACGGCGCGGCGCCGCAAGACCTCGCAGTACGCGCGGCAGCTGCGCGAGAAGCAGAAGGTCAAGCGCATGTACGGCCTGACCGAGGGCCAGTTCCGCAATACCTTCGATCGCATCGCGCGCGAGACCGGCCGGACGGGTGAGAACCTCCTCGTCGCGCTGGAGATGCGTCTCGACAACGTGGCCTACCGGATGGGCTTCGGGTCCAGCCGCAAGGCCGCCCGCCAGCTGGTCACGCACGGCCACGTCGAGGTGAACGGCGGGCGGGTCAACGTGCCGAGCTATCGCCTCAAGCAGGGCGACGAAGTCCGTGTGCGCCCGGCCAGCAAGGACCTGGACGCCGTCGCGGCGTCGCTCGATCTCGCCTCCAAGGGGCAGACGGTGTCGTGGCTCGCGGTGGACCGCGAGGCGCGCACCGGCCGCATCACCGAGCGGCCGACCCGGGACACGATCCCCGTGGCGGCCGAGGAACAGCTGATCGTCGAGCTCTATTCCAAGTGACCATGACGATTGATTTGACCGGCCTGGTCCGCCCGCACCTGGTCGAGATGACCAAGCGGGAGGACAACCCGAACGGCGCCGAGTTCCGGCTTCAGCCGCTGGAGCGCGGCTTCGGCTACACCCTGGGCAACGCCCTGCGGCGGATGCTCCTCTCCTCGCTGCGCGGCTCGGCGGTCTGGGCCTTCCGCATGGACGGCGTCCAGCACGAGCACCAGACGGTGCAGGGCGTGGTCGAGGACGTGCACCAGGTCATCCAGAACCTGAAGGCGCTCTCGGTTGTCGTGGTGCCCGAGGTGGACGAGGCGGTGCTGCATATCCAGCGGCGCGCCGCGGGCCCGGTCTACGCGCGCGACATCGAGCTGCACGGCTCGGTGCGCATCGTGAACCCCGACCACCTCCTCTTCACGCTCCAGGACGACAAGTCGCTGGAGGTGGAGTTGTACGTCAACAAGGGCCGCGGCTACGTCGAGGCCGACCAGCACCCGATGGACCGCTCGATGCCGGTGGACGTCGTGCGCATCGACTCGATCTACAGCCCGGTGCGGCGCGCCAACTTCGTGGTGGCCGAGACCCGCGTGGGTCAGCGCACCGACTTCGACCGCCTGTCGGTCACCGTCGAGACCAACGGCGCGATCAGTCCCGAGGACGCCGTCGCCTACGCCGCGGCGCTGGCCCAGCACCACTTCGGCTACTTCGTGTCCTTCGGCCAGGTGCCGATGATCGCGGCCGAAGCCGCCAGCGCGCCCGACGGCGACACCGCGCGCCTCTCGGCCCTGCTGGGCCGCCTGATCGACGACGTCGGGCTGTCGGTGCGCTCCATCAATTCGCTCAAGAACTCGAACATCCGCACCCTCGGCGACCTGGTCCGCAACACCGAGGAGCAGCTGCTCAAGGTGCGCAACGTCGGCGAGAAGGCCGTGGCCGAGATCGCCGAGCTGCTGCTGCGCGAAGGGCTCAACTTCGGGATGCAGTGGGAAGAGACCGAGAGCGGGCTCAAGATCACGGAGCGGGGGATGGTGCCGGTGGTCCGTCCGGTCGTCGCCGAGGCGGGGAAGGAAGCGTAGGATGCGGCATCGCGCCAAGCACAAGCAGCTGTCCCGGACCTCGTCGCATCGCCGCGCGCTGCTCTCCAACATGGCCACCAGCCTCTTCAAGCACGGGCGTATCGTCACGACCGTCACCAAGGCCAAGGAGCTGCGTCCGGTGGCCGAGAAGCTGATCACCCTCGCGCGCCGCGGCGACCTCCACGCCCGCCGGCTGGTGGAGCGGCGGATCCGCGACAAAGAGGTGTCCAGCGCGCTCTTCAAGGAGATCGGCCCGCGCTTCGCGGCGCGGCCCGGCGGCTACACCCGCATCATTCGCCTCGGCCATCGCGAAGGCGACGGCGCCGAGACCGCGCGAATCGAGCTGCTGGCGGAATAGCTGAAGGCTGAAAGCTGAAAGGCTAAAGAAAAACGCCCCGGACCTCAGTCGCGGGGCTTCTTCTTTCAGCCTTCAGCCTTCAGCCGTCAGACCGTCTTCTGGACCTTGTTCGACCGGATGCACGAGGTGCAGACCCGGATGCGCTTGGTCTCGCCCGCGACCTTGGTCCGCATGACCTGGAGGTTGGGGTACCAGCGCCGAATCGTCTTGTTGTTGGCATGCGAGACATTGTGCCCGAACGTGGGCCCCTTCCCGCACACCGCGCATACACGAGCCATGATCTCTCCGCTTCAAAAACCGTCGTTGAGCCGCTAAGTTTAACCGGCTTTGCCCAAGTTTGACAAGGGTTTGGCGGTTCGCGGCACCGGCGCGGCCGCCCCACGGTCCGGGACGGGAAAACTTTGCCGACAGCGCTGATCACGGGCATCACCGGGCAGGACGGGTCCTACCTCGCCGAGCTGCTGCTCGAGAAGGGGTACCGGGTCGTGGGAATGGTGCGCCGTACCAGTCACGACAGCTACGAGCGCATCCAGCACCTGGTCGGGAAAGTCGAGATCGTCGCGGCCGATCTGCTCGACCAGCATTCGCTCCAGGCAGTGGTGACCGAGTCCCGGCCCGACGAGATCTACAACCTCGCCGCCCAGTCCTTCGTGCCCACCTCGTGGAACCAGCCGGTGCTCACGGGGGAGTTCACGGCCCTGGGGGTCACCCGCCTCCTGGACGCCGTCCGCCTCGCCAAGCCCGACGCGAAGTTCTACCAGGCGAGCTCGAGCGAGAT
>JBGOSS010000066.1:0-20809 GCA_041476105.1 Gemmatimonadota bacterium | reverse complement strand
GCGCGCGGCATTGGCCGGCAACGTATCCACCTGGCCCTGCCGGAAGAGCGCCACGCCGACGCCAAAGAGGCTGAAGGAATCGAGCGAGTCGGCGTTGGCCATGATCGAATCGTAGATCGCCGCCGCCTCCGTGCCGCGGTTCATCCGCGTCAGCACCCCGGCGAGGCTGCCGCGCGCTTCCATGTCGCGCGGCTTCATCGCGGCGTACTCCCGGTACATCGATTCGGCCGCCATGAAATGCTGGTTGCGTTCCAGCAGACGGCCCGCGTTGAACGCCGCGGTGGCCCGCAAGTCCGCCCGGTCGGCGCTGGTGCCGGCGTGCGCCGCCAGCCGGTACATGGCCGCCGCGCTGTCTTCTTTCTGCAAGGCCATGAAGGCGCTGGCCATGTTCAGGTAGCCGCCCGGATCATCGCGGTAGATCAGCCCCGCCCGGCGCGACAGGGCGATCGCCGAGTCGTAGTTCTGCGACTGCATCTGCCCAACGGCATCGTTCAGGATCGGGATCCAGACGTTCTTACGCTGGCGCGCGATCTCCCTGAGGCACAGGGTATCGGTCGGCATCAGCGCGGCAGCCTTGGTGTATGCCGAATCGGCGCCGACCAGGTCGCCCTGGATCAGGTAGACGCGGCCGAACATGTACCAGAGGGTGGGCAGGTCGGCGCCGCCGGCTTGTGATGCCTCGTTGAGGACGCTCAGGGCGTTGCTGGCCCTGCCCCGCTTCACGTCCGCGAACGCGCTCGCCTCGGCCTGGGTGATGTGCTGCATGGCCCCATTGAGCCGGAAATTCGACCGGAACTTGAGGTTGTGGCACTGGGAATCCTGGGCCGAGGCCCGAAGGGGCACAGCCAGTGCAATCAGCGACGCCAAGATGGCCGAGCGAGTCATGATCTTCACATGTTCTCCTGTCAGGTCGGACGACACCGGGCTTCGGGCGGCACTGACGATGCGCCCCCCAAGTCCTGTAATTTCCACGTCTTACGTCGTTGCGTCAACGGGTTACGTGAAGCTGCGGCCGTAGAGAACTCCGGCCCCGGTGTTGAAAACGACGATCTTCTCGTCCCGGGCTATTCTACCCCGCTCCACCAGGACCTGCACCGCCGCCACGGCCGCCCCGCCCTCCGGGCAGGCGTCCACGCCCTCCAGGGACGACAGCTCCCTGGCCGCGGCCGTGAGGACCTCGTCCGACACCGCCACGGCCCCGCCACGCGACTCCTTGATGGCCCTGAGCATCAGGGGCCCACCGAGCGGCCCGGGCACCCTCAGCCCCGAGGCGACCGTCCAGGCGTCCGCCCAAGGCTCGGTGCGGTCCTTCCCCGCCTCGAACGCCTTGACCACCGGGGCGCAGCCGGTGGATTGGACCGCGAAGAGCTTCGGAATGGGTCCCTTTACCCAGTCGCAGGCGATCAGCTCGGTGAAGACTTTCCACATGCCGATGAGTCCGGTCCCGCCGCCGGCCGGGTAAATGATGGCGCCGGGCAGACTCCAGCCCAGCTCCTCGGCGATCTCCAGCCCCAGCGTCTTCTTCCCCTCGATGCGGTACGGCTCGCGCAACGTCGAGAGATCGAAGGCGAGGGTCTGCGCCGCGTACTCGCGCGAGAGCCGCCCGCAGTCGCCGATGTGCCCATCGATGGTGATCACCTCGGCGCCGTAGGCGGCCATCTGCGCGAGCAGCGGCTGGGGCGTGGAACGCGGGGCGTACACCCGCACGACCGCGCCGGCGCGGGCCCCGTAGGCCGCGGCCGCGACGCCCGCGTTGCCGGCCGTCGGGAGCGTGAATCGCGTCGCGCCCGCCAGCACCGCGCGCGTCACGGCGGCCGACAGCCCACGGGCCTTGAAGGAGCCGGTCGGGTTCGCCGCCTCGTCCTTGATCCAGAGGCTCGCGAGCCCGAGGCGCTCGGCCAGCCGCCGAGCGCGCAGCAGCGGCGTGCCTCCCTCGCCCAGCGATACCGGTTCTTCGGCGCCGGCCAGGGGCAGGAACTCACGATAGCGCCACATGCTGTGGCCGCGCACCGTGAGGGCGGCGCGATCGGCAGCCTGAATGCGTCGCTCGTACTTCACGAGCCACGGCGACCCGCAATCGGCGCAGACGGTGGGCAGCCCATCGGCTGACGCCGTCGCACTGCACTGTGAGCAATACAATGACCAGTCCACCCTGTCTCCCCTGTCTCCCCTGTTTCCCCTGTCTCCCCTGTCTCCCTGTCTCCCCTGTCAGTCCTTGTGCACCGCATCATGAATCCTCGACGCCATCGCATCCGACACCCCTTCGACCTGCTTCAGCTCCTCGAGGCTCGCCGATTTCACACCCGCCAGCGAGCCGAATTTCTCCAGCAGGGCCCGGCGGCGCGCGGGGCCCACGCCGGGAATCTCCAGCAGGGCCGAGGTGATGGTGCGCGCCGATCGCCGCTTGCGGTTGAAGGTGACGGCGACCCGGTGCGCCTCGTCGCGCGCGCGTTGGAGGAGGCGCAGCGAGGGGCTGCGGCGTGGCAGCCTGAGCGGCTCCGCCCGGCCCGGTAGAAAGATCTCCTCGTCCCGTTTGGCGAGCGAGATGAAGGGCATCGCGGCGCCGGTGGCCGCGGCCGCCGCGAGGGCGGCGCCGAGCTGGCCCTTGCCCCCGTCGATCACCACCAGGTCGGGGAGCGGCTTCTGCTCGGCGATACGGCGTGTGAAGTAGCGGGTCAGCATCTCGTGGATCGAGGCGAAGTCGTCCTGCCCCTCGACGGTCTTCATCTTGTAGGTGCGGTACTCGCTGCGCTTGGGGCGCCCGTTCTCGAACCAGATGATGCTGCCGACGGTGTCCTTCCCCTGCGCGGTGCTGATGTCGGCGCAGATGAGGCTCCGCGGCACCGCCGAGAGGCCGAGGTCGCGCCCCAGCGCGTAGATCGGATCGTCGGCTCGCTCCTCCCCCTCGAAGCTCTCCAGGCGCAGCGTCTCGAGGAGGTGGATCGCGTTCTGGTCGGCGAGGTCGGTGAGACGCTTGTAGAGCCCGCGCCGGGGCACGGTGAACTGCCCGTCGCCGAAGGCCTGGCGCAGGGCTTCCTCGTCGGCGGGGGCCGCCGGCAGCACGGCGAGCCGTGCCCGCCAGGGGCGCGGCAGGTAGTAGCGCACCAGGAAGGAGGTGAGCACATCGCCCTCCGCGACGCCTTCGGCGCCGACCAGGAAGGTGTGCTCGCGCCCGATCACCTTGCCCTCGCGGATCCGCATCACCACGGCGCAGGCGTCGTCCTCGTCGCGCGCCAGCCCGATGGCGTCGCAGTCCCCGCCCCCGACCCGCTCGACGGTCGGCGGCTCCTCGATCTGGTCGAGGCGCCGCAACGCGTCGCGCAGCTCAGCGGCGCTTTCGTAGTCGGTGGCCACCGCCGCAGCCTGCATCCGCTCCCGCAGCCGGGAGCGCACCTCCACCGTCTTGCCCTCGAGAAAGAGCACGACATCGGCGATCATGCGCCGGTACGATTCGCGCGACTCGTACGCGACGCAGGGCGCCTTGCACTTGCCGATGTGATAATCGAGGCAGGGCCGCTCGGGGGCGTCGTCGGGGAGGCCGTAGCTGCACGATCGCACCGTGAAGATCCGCCGGATGATCCGCAGCGTCTGGCGCAGCGCGCCGACGTCGGTGTACGGGCCGAAGTACCGGGCCCCGTCGTCGGCGGCTTGCCGGGTAATGAGTATCCGGGGAAACGGCTCCTGGAGGGTGACGGCGATCCACGGATACCGCTTGTCGTCGCGCAGGTTCACGTTGAAGCGCGGCTGGTGCTCCTTGATGAGGTTGTTCTCGAGGAGCAGCGCCTGCATCTCGCTTTGCACGACGATGGTATCGAGCCCGGCGATCCGCGTGGCCAGGAGGGCCAGGCGCGGGTCCAGTTGGGCGTCGCCGCCGAAATACCACTTCACGCGGGAGCGAAGGCTGTTGGCCTTCCCCACGTAGAGCACCGTGCCCGCGGCGTCCTTCCAGATGTAGACCCCCGGGGCGTCGGGGAGCGTCTCGAGCTGGCGGTCGAGCTGCTCGCTAGGCACGGCGCCGCACCTCGGCCACCAGGGCGACGGCCGTCGGGATGCGGAAGGCCAGCGTAATGGCCCCGTAGACCAGCCCGTACGGGATCAGCACCAGCACCGCGGCGAGCAGCGGGCGCGAGCCCGACGTGCCCACCCCAAGCAGGATCGCCCAGCCGATGGCGGCGCCGGCGAGCGCGGCGGTCCACAGTCGCGGCAGGTATCCCGGCTGGAAGCGCGAGGGGCCGATCAGGGCGGCGAGCCGGCGTCGCAGCAGCAGAAACTCCACCCAGCCGGCGAACCCCGCCGTGGAGGTCAGCCCGACGGCCCCCCACTTGGTTTCGACGCTCAGGGCCCAGGGGAGCAGCATCGCGCCGGCGAGGCCCAGCACCGTCGTCAGCACGACGCGCACCAGCGCGAAGCGCAGCGGTGTGCGGGTATCCCCGAGAGCGTAGAAGGTGGATGAGCTGAGCCGGCTCAGCGTCGACGCCAGGAGGCCGACGGCCGAGCCCGCGAGCACCGCCCAGACGTAGCGGCTGTCTTCGGCCCGGAAGCGGCCGCTCTGGAAGACCGCGCCCGCCACGACCTGGCCCAGGAAGAGAAACGCCACCGCGCAGGGAACGATGAAGAAGGCGATGCGGTGCAGACCGGCCTCCAGGCGTTCCCGCAGCACGGCGTGCCGCTCCGCATCGGTTCCCCCCGTGGCCGACATCTCCGGCAGCTCGGCGGCGGAAATCGACATGCCGAAGAGACTGACCGGCAGCGTGTAGAGGAGCTGCGCATTGCCCAGCGCCGCGTTCGCCCCGGTGCTGAGGAGGCTCGCGATGATGCCGTCCACGTAGGCGCTGATCTGGTTGGCGCCGCGGCCGATCAGGGCGGGCCAGAAGTTCCGGACGACGGTGCGCACCTCGGGGGTCGTGGTCCGGACGGCGAGTTTGAAGCCGGTCAGCAAGGTGGCCACTGTCGGGAGCTGGACCAGGACCTGGAGCAGGCTTCCGGCCACCGCACCCCAGGCGATCCACACGACCAGCGCGTCGGTCGAGTGGGAGGCCGCGGCCCAGACCGTCGTGACGATGATGGCGAGGTTCCAGGCCACGGGCGCGGTGTAGGAAACGAAGAACCGGCGGTGGCTGTTGAGGATCCCGAGGCACCAGGCCGACAGCACCAGCAGCCCCGTCGCCGGGAAGAGAATGCGCACCAGGGTGATGGTCAGCAGACGCTTGTGTCCGGTGAAGCCGGGGACCAGCACGTCCACGACCACCGGCGTCCCGACGACGCCCGCCAGCACGATCACCGACACCAGGAAGGTGAGCAGGCCCAGCACCGCGCCGGCGACCTTCCCCGCCGCCTCCTCCTCGCCCTTGCCGAGAAGCCGGGCGTAGACCGGGATGAAGGACGCCGCCAGCACGCCTTCCCCGAAGAGGTTCTGGAGGAGGTTGGGAATCCGGAAAGCCGCCGTCACGATGTCGGCTTCGTCGCGCAGGCCAAGGTAGTGCGAGAAAACGCGCTGGCGGACCAGGCCGGCGATGCGGCTGAGAAAGATGCCGGCGCCGACCAGGGCCGCGGAGCGCCCGCTGGAACGGGCCATCCGCTAGGCGGGGGGTTTCGGGAGCTTGGGCGCTTCGCGCGGCGTGGCGGGGTTCTCGAGCATCTGCTGGAGGAACTGCTGGCCTTCCTTGAGCTGGGCGAGCTCGCGGTTCACGACCTCGATCTCGGTCTCCAGGGTTTCGACCTTCTGCGCCAGCTGCTTGACTTCCCCCGAGGGCGCGGCGTCGCCGCGCCGCGTCCGGTCGGCGAGGGCGCGCACCACGGGGCTGTCGAGGATCACCGCCGCCAGCGGGATCGCCAGGGCGACCAGGATCGTGAGCCAGAGCACCGGCGAAACCTAGGTGTGCACGCGAGGGGCTTCAAGGAGCCGCCGCGCGTGCGCGCGTGCGGCCGCAAAGAGCAGGTCGAGCACGGGGCGGCCGTGCCGGGCCAGGAACGACACCGCCGAGATCACCCGCTCCTGCGGCTGGCCCTCGGGATAGAGCTGATCGCGGGCGCGCGTCACCTGCTGGATCGCCGTCTCGCTGCCGCGCTTGAGGGCGGCGACCAGCTTCTTCTCGATCTCCTGGGTGCCGACCAGCGCCTGGTTGCGGGCATTCTCCGCCGGCTTCTCCAGCGTCTTGTCGATCCGCGCCGCCTCGGCCTGGACGGCGGCCCAGCGCTCGGTGATCGCGGCGCGCAGCTCCTGGAGCGCGCGCATGGCGCTCTCCGGGAGCGACTCGCGGGCGATGCGGGAGGCGAGCGCGCCTTCGGCCTGGGCCAGATCGGAGGGGGCGAGCTGGTAGCGCTCGAGCACCCGGTCCACCTTCGCCTCGATCAGCAGCCCCGATAGTCGCGGCAGCCGGGCCGGCCGCGGGACGCCGAGCATCGCGAACACCGGCGCCGTCTGTTCCAGGTACGCCAGCTCGCCCGGGCCGCCGAAATAGGCAACGGTGGGAAACACCGCCGCCTCGATCGCGGGCCGCAGCAGGACGTTGCCCGACACCCGCTCCGGCGCCGTCTCGATGACGCGCTCGAGCTCCGCCATGGAAACCGGTTCGTTGCCGCGGCGGGTGACGAAACGGCCTTCGCCGGCGATGCGCAGGCGGTCGCGCCCCTGCGAACCTTCGAGCATCAGCAGTGCCAGCCCATCCCCGACGTCCACCGGAACCGGCGCGCCGCGCGCCTTGAGCTGGGCCGCGTGCGCCACCAGAGCGTGGTCGAGCTCAGCGGCGCGTTCCGCCGCCGCGGTGAGCACGTCCCGCGCGGCCCGCTTGAGGACGCCGCTCCAGCCTCGCGCAATGACCACGCCGTAGGGGCCGAGCAGCTCGGCCATCGCCCGGGCGTGGGCCTCCGCGAGGCTTGGTGCAACCCGGTAGGCCCGGCCAAGCCAGCCCAGCGTCTCGGTGCGCGTGTCGCCGGGCGGGAGAAGCGCCTCGAGCGCGGCGAGGGCCGCCGCGCCCTCGGGGCCGACGGGCTCGCGATAGGCGGGCAGCATGACGGCCTCCGGCGCCCGCTCACGGATCACGACGCGCGCCGGCCGGCCCTCCGGATTCACGACCGTGCAATGGTTGATCTCGGCAAAATCATGGTCGTCGCCCGCGACCCAGAACACCGGGACCACGGGACCCATCCCCGCCTCGGCCATCTCGCGCGCGAGCGCCGCGGCGCTGAGCGCCTTGTGCACCGCGTACAGCGGACCGGTGAACAGCCCCGCCTGCTGCCCCGAGGTGACGGCGAGTGCCGACCCCTCGAGCAGCGCCGGCACATTGGGGGCCGCGGCTCCGTCGGCGAGCAGCGCGGGCGCCAGCGCGCCGTCCCGCCGCCGGGCGGACTGCGCCTCGGCGGCGGCGCGCAGGTCCCCGGTGGGGCCGGCCGCGAGGGGCGTTTCGAGGAAGCGAACGCTCACGCGCGCGTGGCCAGGAGCATCAGCCGCGGCGATGCCGCCGTGTGCGGCCCCCCGTCGTAGTCGCCCACCGCCGCGTCCACCCGCAGGCCCGCCGTCTTCATCATGCTCTCCAGCTCCGCGCGCTCGAACAGCCGCACCCGTTCCATGTACGTGCGCCCCTCATCCACGAGGTCGATCGACTTGACGACGGTCCGTCCCGCATCGGAGAACCGGCGCTCCTGTACGACCCGCCGCCCACCCACCACACGCTCGTCGCGCGGCACCAACCCGGAGCGCACCGCCGGCGCATTGAGGAAGTCGAGCGCGAAGCGGCCGCCCGGCGCCAGCACGCGGGCCACCTCGCGCAGCGCGGCCAGGTGGTCCGCGTCGTCGGCGAAGTACCCGAAGCTGGTGAACAGGTTGACCACCGTGTCGAAGGCCGCCGTGCGCAGCGGCAGGCGGCGCATGTCGCCCCGCACCAGCGACGCGGTCACGCCGCGCCGGCGTGCGGCGCGCAGCAGCGGCATCGAGAGATCCAGGCCGCAGACCGTGGCGCCCCCGGCCGACAGCGCCACGCTGTGACGCCCCGCGCCGCAGGCCAGGTCGAGAATCCGCGCACCGGGCGCGACCACGCCGAGCCGCGCGAGCAACGCTACCACGCGCGCCGCCTCGGCGTCGTCGCGATGCGGGTACAGCTCGAGGTACGCCTCGCCGAACCAGTGCTCGAACCACTCGCTCACGTCACCGGTGCCCCGATGACGACCGCCTGGAACGTGAGCAGCTCCGTGGCGTCATCCTGCCAGGCGCGGTCGGACAAGCCGGCCTTCCGACAGACCATGCACAACAGCGCCTCCCGGCCGAGTCCCCATTCCGTGGCGACCTGGGGCAGCAGGACGCCCTGGCGCCCACCCCGCCGTACCAGGACGCCGTCGCGGCCCGGCACGACTTCCGCGGGGGACGCCGGCCTCGCCTCCGTGAGGACCGAGATCTCGAGACGCAGCCCGCCCAACTCGGCCCGGGTCACCGGCTCGAAGCGCGGGTCGTCGCGCGCGGCAGCCACCGCCATGCGCGCGACCACGCGCGCCAGCGGCTCGTCGGCCTCGATCTGGCCGATGCAGCCGCGCAGCTCGTCGCCGGCGTACAGCGTCACGAAGGCCCCGGCGGGCCGCTCGCCGCCCGGAACCCGGGCCACGGGCGGCGGCTCCCCCCACGCCCAGGCCCTCAGCGCGTCGCGCGCGAGGCTCAGCAGCGCGGCGGCCGTGTCGGGAGCGAGTGGCGCACTCAGGCGTACATGCCGCGGAGCCGGTGCACCGCGGCCACCCGGTCGATCGCCAGGGTGTAGGCGGCGATCCGCATGTTGACGTTGTGCTTCTTCGACACGTCGAGCACGCTGCGGAAACTCTGCACCATGATCTGGGTCAGGCGGGTGTTCACCGTCTCCTCGTCCCAGAAGTAGCCGCCGCGGTCCTGCACCCACTCGAAGTAGCTGACCGTGACGCCACCCGCGTTCGCCAGGATATCCGGCACGATGAAGATCCCCTTGCGATCGAGGATCGCGTCGGCGAGGGCCGAGGTCGGACCGTTGGCGCCCTCGACGATCACCTTCGCCTTGATGTCCTCGGCGTTCTGGGCCGTGATGACGTTCTCCATCGCCGCCGGCAGCAGCACATCGCAGTCCAGCGCCAGGAGCTGCTGGTTGGTGATCGCCTCGGCCTTCTGGTATCCGGCCAGGTACCGGTTCTTGCTGCGCCAGGCCATCACGTCCTGGATGTCGAGTCCCTTGGGGTTGTAGATGCCGCCCTGCACGTCGCTCACCGACACCACGGTAAAGCCGGCCTTCTGGAGCAGGTCGGCCGACACCGACCCCACATTGCCGAATCCCTGCACCGCCACCCGCGCGCCCCTGGTCGGCATGCCGAGGTGCTGGAGCGCCTCGCAGGTGGTGACCATGCAGCCACGGCCCGTCGCCTCGCGCCGGCCCAGCGAGCCGCCCATCTCGACCGGCTTGCCCGTCACCACCGCGGTGACGGTGTGCCCCACGTGCATCGAGTAGGTGTCCATCACCCAGGCCATGATGCGCTCGTTGGTGTTGACGTCGGGCGCCGGCACGTCGGAGTCGGGGCCGATGACGTTGATGATGCCCGAGGTATAGCGGCGGGTCAGCCGCTCCAGCTCCCCGATCGACATCTTGAGCGGGTCGCAGACCACCCCGCCCTTGGCGCCGCCGAACGGGATGTTGACCACCGCGCACTTCCACGCCATCCACGCCGCCAGCGCGGTGACCTCCTCGAGCGTCACCGCCATGTCGAACCGGATGCCGCCCTTCCCCGGCCCGCGCGAGGTGTTGTAGAGCACCCGGTAGCCGGTAAACACCTCCACCTTCCCGTTGTCGAGCGGGATGGGAACGGCGACGATGATCTGCTTCTCCGGGGTCCGAAGCACCTTGTAGAGCCCCTCGTCGAGGCTCAGGAGGCGCGCGGCATGGTCGAACCGCGACATCATCGCTTCGAAGGGGTTCTCGGCGCCAAGGAAGCTGGGACGCTCGGCCCGAATCACGTCGTGGATATCGTCGGTCATGACTCTCTCACAGACGGCGCGGCCGCCGTCCCGGGGTTCTTGCGTCGCGCCGCCGTCGCAGCGCGGTCCAGCAGCTCGCCGAGCCTGTCGGCCCCGGCGGTAATCGTCACCCGCAGCCGGGCCACCAGGCACGCGGTTGCACCGGCCGGCCACAGCGGCGCCAGCTTCACGGCGTCCTTCGCCGTGGTGATCGCCACGCCATCCCGCGGCATCGACTTCACGATCCAGGCCACCTCGTCGGCGGTGTAGGCGTGGTGGTCGCCAAACGCCAGGAGGCGCACCCGGGCGCCTTTCCGCTCGAAGGCCGCCGCGAACATGTCGGGCTCGCCGATCCCCGCCACGGCGACCAGGTCGCGGCCCCGCAAAGACTCGACCGGCTGCGGCGCGCCGCCCCGCAGCGGGACGAGATCGCCGGGCTCGAGCGCGGCCACGATGCCGGCCCTGCCGCGGGTGCGCCCCGCCAGCGCGGCCGCGAGACGCTCCGCTTCCTGCTGCGAGGCCAGCTTGCGCGTCACCACCACGGCGTCGGCGCGCCGCAGCGCCCCCACCCCCTCGCGCCAGGGGCCCGCGGGCAGCGGCCAGCGCAATCCCGTCCAGGTCTCGGCGCTCACCAGCGCGAGCATGACGTCCGGCACGACGTCCCGCCGCTGGAGGCAGTCGTCGAGCACCAGCACCTCGGCGCCCCGCTCCACGGCCGCTGCGGCCGCGGCGTGCCGGTCGGCGCCGGATTCCACCACCGCCGAGGGGCTGGCGGCCCGATGCTCCGCGATTTCGTCGCCGCCGTAGCCTCGCAGCACGATGCCCGGCCGCAGGCCGCGCTCCAACAGCTCCTGGGCCGCGAACATGGCGAGCGGCGTCTTGCCGGTACCGCCGACCGACAGGTTGCCGATGCCGACCGACGGAACCGGCAGGGCGCTGGAGCGCAGCAGGCCGGCGTCGTAGGCCGCGTTCCGGACCGAGCTCCCGAGCCGATAAAGACCCGCGGCCGGCAGCAGCGCCGCGCGGGTGAGCATCGCCAGCGGGGAACGCGCGCGCCAGACCCAGTCCACCGCGGCATCCGGTCCGCCGTTCACGCCGCCAGCATCTGCCGCGCGATCGCGGCCACGCGCGATGCCGCTCCGGGCTCGCCGAGTCTGCGCCGCACCTCGGCGGCGCCCTCCAACTGGTCTCGACGTTCGGCCGAGCGCTGGTTCAGCAGGGGCAGCAACGCCAGGGCCAGCTTTTCGGGGGTCGCGTCGCGCTGGAGCAGCTCCGGCGCCACCTTGCGGCCCGCCACCAGGTTCACCAGACCCACGTATGGCACCCGGATCAGGCGCCGGGCAAGAAAGTAGCTCACCGGGTTCAAGCGGTACGCGATGACCTGGGGCGCGCCCGCCAGCGCGGCCTCCAGAGTGGTGGTGCCCGACTTGCTCAGCGCGACATCCGCCGCCGCGAAGCACTCCGCCGGGCGATCGCGGATGACGTGGATCCCTCCGGCCCCCGGGTACTCCGCGGCGGAGGACGCCGCCACCAGCCACTGCACGTCGAAGGCTGGAAGCATGCGGGCGGTGTCGCGGAACACCGGCCAGAGCTTCGACGCTTCCTGCTTTCTGCTGCCCGGAAACAGCCCCACCACCGGCCGCGCCGGATCCAGGCCCAGGCGCGCCTTGATCGCACCCCGATCGCCGGCGAGCGCGGGGCGATCGATGAGGGGATGCCCCACGAACGTCGTCTTCAGCCCCCTGCGGCTGAAGAACTCCTCCTCGAACGGCAGGATCACCGCCAACTCCGTCACGTCCCGCGCCATGGCCTTCACCCGGTTCTCGTGCCAGGCCCAGAGCTGGGGCGCGATGTAGTAGAGCACCGGCACGCCAAGCCGCTTCGCCAGCCGCGCCAGCCGCATGTGAAAGCCCGGGTAGTCCACCAGCACGACCAGGTTCACGTCGCCCCGCTCCAGGCGGCGCTCGATGCGCTTCAGCAGGCGCAGATGCGCGGGGACTTTCTTCAGGACCTCGACGAAACCGATGACGGTGAGTCCTTCCATGCGCTCCATGAGCTCGACGCCCTCGGCGGCCATCTTCGCGCCGCCGAATCCTTCGACCCGCACCCCCGGCACCTGCCGCTTGAGTTCCCTGACGAACGCCGCCGCGTGGGCGTCGCCCGATGGCTCGCCCGCCGAGACGAAGATGGTGGCGCTCACGGCACGAGGCGCGCGGCGGGCCCCATCGCCTCCATCACACGAAAGGCGAGCCGCAGCGCGTCCAGCCCTTCCTGCCCCGACACCGCCACCGGCTCGAGCCCCCGCGCCGCGCGCACGAAGCTGGCCAGCTCCAGGGCCAGGGGCTCGCCCGCCGGCGCGTCGATGGCCACCTCCTCGACGATGCGGGAGAGGTCGGGCGGCCCGTTGCCGCCGGCCGCGGCGGCGGCCGACATGGCCGCGAACTGGAGGAGTGCGTCGCTGCGCAGCCGCAAGAACTCCCCCGTCCCGGCCGCGAGGTCCAGCGACAGGTAGCCGGTCGGCTGGAAGATGCGCAGGGTCCGCACCCGCTCCCTCGCCATCCGGCTGGCGGTCAGGTTGGCCACGGCGCCGCTCTCGAACTCGATGCGCGCCGTGGCGATGTCGACCGACGAGGTCAGCACGCCGATCCCCGAGGCCCGCACGTCGCGCACCGGCTCCTTCACCAGCGAGAGGACGAGGTCGAGGTCGTGGATCATGAGGTCGAGGATCACCGCGACGTCGCTGCCCCGCAGCCCGAAGGGCGCCACCCGGTCCGACTCGATGTAGCGAGGCCTGGCCAGGTGCGGCGCGGCCGCACGCACCGCCCGGTTGAAGCGCTCGACGTGCCCGGTCTGGAGCACCACACCCGCCCGCTCCGCCGCCGCCACCAGCGCCTCGGCCTCGGCGATCGTGGCGGCCAGCGGTTTCTCCATCAGCACGTGCCGCCCGTGGGCCAGCGCCGTCATCCCCGCGGCGTGGTGCGCGGGCGTCGGCGTCACGATGGACACCGCATCCACCGCATCGAGCAGGGCCTCGAGGCTCGCGAAGGCGGTGGTGCCGAGCTGGTCGGCGACCTCCTTCGCCCGGGCGGGACGGGTGTCGAAGATGCCGGCGAGGCGGGCTTCGGGCAGCGCCGCGTAGAGCCGCGCGTGATGGAATCCCAGGCTGCCCACCCCGGCGACGCCGACGGCGAGCGGCGCCGCGGTCACACCATCACTCCGCGCTCGCTGGTTTCGATGAAGCGGATCAGCGTCTCGAGCTCCGGGCAGGACGCCACTTCGGAGCGGACGCGCTCCATGGCCTGGCTGATGTTGAGCGAGGAGCGGAAGAAGTAGCGGTAGGCCTGCTGGAGCACCTCCACCGCCTCCTTCGAGAAGCCATTGCGCTCCAGGCCGATCTTGTTGAGGCCGAGGACCCGTTCGCCGTCGGTGCGACAGTAGGGCGGAATGTCCTTGCGCACCGCCGAGTGCCCGCCGACGTAGGCGAAGGTCCCGATCCGGACGAACTGCTGGATGCCCGTCATGCCATTGATGATCGCGCGCTCGCCGATCTCCACGTGCCCCGCCAGGCCGCTGCTGCTCGAGACGATGACCCCGTCTTCGAGGTGGCAGTCGTGGCCCAAATGCACGTACGACATCAGCAGGCAGCCGGTCCCGACCCGGGTCTTCAGCGAGTGGGTGGTGCCGCGGTTCACGGTGACGAACTCGCGGATCACGGTGTCGTCGCCGACCTCGGCCCAGGTCTCTTCGCCCTTGTACTTGAGGTCCTGCGGGTCGCCGCCCACGATCGAGCCCGAGCCCACCTTCACCCGCGCACCGAGCCGCACGTGCTGCTCGAGGATCGCGTGCGCCGCGAGGACGCAGTCGTCGCCCACCGTCACCTTCGGCCCCACGATGGCGAACGGCCCGACGGTGACCCGCTCCCCCAGCTCGGCATCGGGGGAGACGATGGCCGTCGGGTGAATGGTGCGCCCCATGCTAGCGATCCACCACGCGGGCCATCATCTCGGCCTCGCAGACCACGCTCCCGTCCACGAACGCCTCGCCGCGCATCCGGCACATCTTCCCGCCGAACTTCAGCATCTCGAGCTCGAAGCGGAGCTGGTCGCCGGGCACCACCGGGCGCCGGAACTTCACGCTGTCGAGCGACATGAAGTAGACCACCTTGTTGGCGTGGTCGTCGGCCGGCACCAGCGACATCAGCAGGAGCCCGCCCGCCTGCGCCATCGCCTCGATGATCAGCACCCCGGGCATCACCGGGTGGCCGGGAAAATGGCCCTGGAAGAACGGCTCGTTGATGGTGACGTTCTTGATGCCGACGATCCGCTTCTTGTCCTCCATCTCGATGATCCGGTCCACCAGCAGCATCGGGTAGCGGTGCGGCATCACCTCGAGGATGCGGCGCACGTCCATCAGCGGCGCGCCGCCGCGCTGCGCCCGCTGGCGGATGGCGCGGCCCAGCGCCACGTTGCCGCGGTGGCTGGGCCGGACCGCAACCACGTGGGCGCGGATCCGCCCCCCCACCAGCGCCAGGTCGCCCAGGACGTCACCCGCTTTGTGGCGCACGAATTCGTCGGGCCAGCGCAGCGGGGAGCCGACGATGGACGCTTCGTCGAGCACGATCGCGTTGTCGAGCGTCCCGCCGGTGATCAGCCCCTTGGCGCGCAGCGCCTCGACCTCGCGCACGAAGCCGAAGGTACGGGCCCGGGCGAGCTCCTCGGCGAAGGTCCGCTCGTCGATGTCGAAGCTGGCCGACTGCCGGCCGATCAGGGGATGGGGAAACTCGATGGTGGTCGAGAGGACGAGGCCCGGCGCGGGACCGACCAGGTAGCTCGAGTCACCCTCGGTCACGCTGAAGGCCTCGCGCACGATGAACTCGTCGGCTTCGCCCCCGTGCTCCACCGGCTCGGCCCGGCGCAGCGCGTCGAGGAAGGGCTGGAAGGAGCCGTCGGCGATGGGCGGCTCGGGCCCGGTGACCTCCACCACCAGGTCGTCGATCCCCAGCGCGCTCACCGCCGCCAGGAGGTGCTCGACGGTATGCACCTCGGCCCCGCCGGCGGCCAGGGCGGTGCGACGCTCCAGGGCGCCGACGCTGTTGAGCCGGGCCGGGATCAGGGGGCCGCCGTCGAGGTCGGTGCGGCGGAAGGCGATGCCGTGGCCGGGGGGAGCGGGCCGGAAGGTGACGCGGGTGTGGGCGCCGGTGTGCATCCCGACGCCCTCGAGGCTCGCCGCCTGGCGCACGGTGCGCCGCGGCTGGCTACTCGGCTTGGTGCCTGCCACGTTCCACCAGTTTCTCCAGTTGGCGCGCGATCGGCGTGAGCTTCTTCAGGGCCGCCACCTGCCGGAGCAGCTCGCGGTGGTCGCGGGCGGGGAATCCCGACAGCGTGGCCCCCGGCTCGACGTTGCCGATGATGCCGCTCTGCGCCGCGACGACGGCGCCCTTCCCGACCGTGAGGTGCCCGGTGATCCCGACCTGTCCGGCGAGCACCACGTCGTCCTCGACGATGGTCGAGCCCGCGATGCCGACGAACGCCATGATCAGGCAGCGCTTGCCGATCTTCACGTTGTGGGCGATGTGGACCAGGTTGTCGAGCTTGCTCCCGGCCCCGATCACCGTGTCCGACACGCTTCCGCGGTCGATGCAGGTGTTGGCCCCGATCTCGACGTCGTCTTCGATCACCGAGCGCGCCACGTGCGGAATCCGCTCGTGTCCCTCGGGGCCGCGCTGGTAGCCGTAGCCGTCGGACGCGATGCGCACCCCGGCGTGCAGGATCACGCGGTCGCCGATGACCGCGCGCGGATACAGCACCACCTGCGGGTGGAGCGTGCAGTCCACGCCGATGGGCACGTTGTCGCCGATCACGCAGTGGGCCATGACGACCGTCCGGTCGCCGATCCTGGCACCCGCCCCGATCACGGTGTAGGGCCCAAGATACACGTCCTGGCCAATGACCGCGCCCTTGCCGATGATGGCCGTGGGCTCGATGCCCCGGGGCCGCGGCGGGTCAGGAAAGAGCAGCCGCAGGATGTCCAGCATCGCGCGGTGCGGGCTCTTCACGATGATGCGGGTGGCGGGCCCGCCCAGGGTGGCACGGTTCTCTTCCGTGATCAGCACCGCGCCGGCGCGGGTGACCCGGAACTGTCCCAGGTAGCGGTTGGTCGTGAGAAACGAGAGGTCGGCGGGGCCGGCGCGGTCCAGCGGCGCAAGGCCGCTCAGGCGCAGCGCGCCGTCTCCGACCAACTCTCCCTGGGCAAGAGCGGCGATCTCGGCCGCGCTGAGCGAGGGCGTCAAAGCGCCGCCCGAGCGTCCCGCGCCGCTACGGGCGCGGGCGTACCCGGGGCCCGGCGGGGGGCTGCACCGGTGCCACCGGACGGGTGCTGTCGGGCGTGGCGGGCGTGCCGAGCGGCGGCGGATTGGGCGTCGCCACGCCGGGAGCGCCCGGGGCGGCAGCCGGGCCGGGCGCCGGTGCGGGGCCCGCCGCCTGGAGCCGCTGGATCACCAGGTTCGTGATCTCGAGGGTGCGGTCGGCGGTAACGATCGGATTGCCCTGCGCCGCCACGTCGAAGACGAAGGCATAGTTGAATTCCGCCCGGACGCCCTCGATCACGCCGTTGACGCGCTGCATGATCGGCGCCGTGAGCTCGCTCTCGCGCTGCTGCATCTGCTGGTCGAGGTCCTGGGCCCGCTGGCGGTTGCGCGCCTCCATCTGCCGCAGCTCCTCTTCGCGCGTCGCCTTCATGGCGGGCGACATGGTGACCATGGCGCGGTTGTAGGTCGCGACGGCGCTGTCGAGCTGGGTCTGGAGCCGCTGCACTTCCGCCCGGGCCCCCGCCATCTCCCGCGCGAACAGGGACTCGGCCGCGGGGCGTCCCGGCGTCGCCGCCAGGATGGTCTGCGAGTTCAGCCAGGCGAAGCGCAGCGCCTGGACCGGCTGTCCCGGCTGCTGCGCGGCCGCGGCCGTCGCTAGGCCCAACGCCAGCACGGCCGCCGGGGCGGCGCGTAACACCCGAACCATGATCTGCTCCATGCGAAGGTCCATTCCTAGAAGAAGTTGCCGATCTTGAAGTGCAGTTTCCAGCCCGGCGCCGGCTGGTTCAACTGGTCCACCCGGTCGAAGCCGTAGGCGAGGTCCAGGCCCAGGGGGCCGAGCGGGGTGATGAGCGAGACGCCGAAGCCGGCGCCGCGGAAGAGGCGCGTCGGGTTGAAGCTGGAGGCGTTGGCCCAGACGTTGCCGGCGTCGTAGAAGAACGAGGCGTAGATCTGGGGCGTGAGCCGCACGCCGAACTCGGCCGTGGTGGCGAAGTACGAGGAGCCGAACGAGCTGCGCTGCACGCTGCTGGTGGTCGCGAAGGGGTTGTAGCCCGAGGGCGTGATCGAGAATTCGTCGTAGCCGCGCAACGGGATGCCGTACTGGGTCCCGCCCATCGCGAAGAGCTGGCGGAAGAAGGGCCCGGCGTTCCCGGTCACGAATCCCGACTTGGCGGTGAGGCCGATGACCAGCTTGACGCCGCCCACCGTGGGGCCGCCGCCGATGCGTGCCACCGGCGTGTACCAGCGCCCCTCCAGGTCGTAGCGCTGGAAGGTCGCCGAGCCGGTGCGGAAGGGGCCGTTGAAGGTGACACCGACCTGGTGGAGCGAGCCCCCGGTCGGGAACGGCAGCTCGATCCGGGTGTCGCGCACGAACTGGGCGCCCATCGAGGTGCGGAAGCAGTCGGTGCACGCGAAGGCGGAGTTCAGCGTGGTCGAGGCGCCCGAGTACTTCTCCCAGTCGAGGGCCCCGTTCAGGAAGATGCGGCTGTACCGGCTGCGCGGCAGCGGGAACCCGAGCTGGAGGCTGGTGCCCCGGCTGGTGATCTGGCCGAGGTCGGCGACGGTGTAGCGGATGCGCGAGTTGTGGACCTCGCCGGTGCCCGAGATACGGCCGCCGAAGAGCGAGGGGTCGCTGTAGCTGAGCGAGAAGTCGTTGATGTTGGCGCCGAACTGCCACTGGAGCCGGCCGTGCTTGCCCTGCCCGAAGAGGTTGGGCTCCTCGAGTCCCAGGAAACCGCCGATCCCCGCGCCCTGCCCGACCGACGCACCGAAGTTCACGTTTCCGGTGTGCTTCTCCTGGACCCGGAAGACGATGTCGATGTCGCCGTTTTCGTCGGGCGGCCTGGTGTCGGGGAACGGCATCGGCTGCTGGAAGAAGCCGAGGTTGGAGATGTTCTGGTAGGAGCGGACGATGCGGTCCTGCGCGAAGACGTCGCCCGGCAGGATGACGATCGCTTCGCGGATCACCCGCTCGTGGGTGACGTCGTTGCCGACGATGTCGATCCGGTTGATGATCGCCGGCCGCCGCTCGTTGACGGCCCACGTCAGGTTGACGGTGCCGACGCCGTCGGAATCGGCCGGCGGCAGCCGCTCGACGTTGGCCTGGACGTCGGCGTAGATGTAGCCCTCGTTGGCGTACTGGGTGCGCAGTTTCGTCGTGGCGTCGTCCCAGGCCACCTGGTCGAAGAAGCTCGCCGTCGAGTCGGCGCAGCGCCGCACGAAGCACCGCAGGCCCGAGGTGCTGCGGCCGCGGAAGGGATTCAGCGACATCACCTGCTCGGTGGTGAAGAACCGGTTGCCGTCCACCGTGACCGTGCCGACCCGGTAGGGGCGCCCCTCGGCCACCTCGATGCGGAGCGTCGCCTTGCCGCTCCGGCCGTCGACCAGCAAGGTGTCGTGCAGGATGCGGAAGTCGACGTAGCCCTGGCTCCCGTAGAACTCGGGGATGTGCTTGTCGAGATCCTCGCGCACCCGGCTGTCGGCGTACTCCCCGCTCTGGAACCAGAAGAAGCCCTCGGGGTGGGTGTGCATCTTGCCGACCACCTGGGCGTCGGTGAAGTCGCGGTTTCCCTCGATCTCGACGGCGGCGATGGCGACGCGGCGTCCCTCGGTGACGTCGACGACCACGGCGACGTGGCCGCTGTCGATCGTCACCACCTGGGGCCGCACCTCCGCGAGGTAGTAGCCGGCCGCCTCGTAGAGCGAGTCGATGCGCTGCCGGGCGCGGGCGATGGCCGCCGGGTCGAGGGGCCGGCCGGTGGGGATGTCCATCCGGTCGCGCACCGAGCGCTCCGACAGCTTGTCGGTCCCGTGGATGGCGGTCCGGAGCACCAGCGGCCGCTCGCGCACGTCCACCACGAGGATGGACTCGTTCTGCGCGCCGCTGCGGTGGTGAACCTGGACGTCGTCGAATTGCTGGAGCGCGAACACCGCGCGGATGGCGCGCTGGATGTCGCGGAAACCGACCGTGGTGTGGAGCGAGAGGGCCAGGGTGTTGAGCACCGTCGCGGTGGTGACGCGGCTGGTGCCGTTCACCTCGATCGAGTCGATGATGCCGCCGGGGGTGGCCCCCGGCGCGTCCTGGGCGTGCAGCAGGACGGGCACGCAGGTCGCGGCGGCCGCGCACGCGGCCGCCCGCATCAGCCGTCGCATCCCGGTGCGGACGCTAGGCCTTGGAGCTTGTGAGCGCGCGGAATTGCAGGCGCTCGCCATCCGGTGCGGCATCGACCTCGATCTCGTCTCCACGGCTGAACTCACCGAGCAGGATCTTCTCGGAGAGCGGGTCCTCGATGTAGCGCTGGATGGCCCGCTTCAGCGGCCGCGCGCCGTAGTGCTCGTCGTAGCCGTGCTGGACGAGGAAGTCCGTCGCCGCGTCGGTCAGCTTGAGGGTCAGCTCTTCCTCGGTCAGGCGCGTCATCAGCTCCTTCAGCACCACCGCCACGATGAGCGTGATGTGCTCGCGCGACAGCGGGTGGAAGACAATGACGTCGTCGAGCCGGTTGAGGAATTCCGGATTGAAGGTGCGGTTGACCTCTTCCTTGACCTTTTCCGCGATCTTGGTGAAGGCCCCCTCGGTCGACGCCTGCACGAAGCCAAGGGTGGCGTTCTTGGTGATGTCGCGGGCGCCGACGTTCGACGTCATGATGACGACGGTGTTCTTGAAGTCGATCACGCGGCCGTAGTTGTCGGTGAGCCGCCCCTCGTCCAGCACCTGGAGCAGGATGTTGAAGACGTCGGGATGCGCCTTCTCGATTTCGTCGAGCAGGACGACCGAGTAGGGCTTGCGGCGCACCGCCTTGGTCAGGGTGCCGCTGTCCTCGTAGCCGACGTAGCCCGGAGGGGCGCCGATGAGCCGCGAGACCGAGAACTTCTCCATGTACTCCGACATGTCGACCCGGATCAGGGCCTGGGCGTCGGCGAAGAGGAAGCGCGCCAGGGAGCGCGCCAGCTCGGTCTTGCCGACGCCGGTCGGACCGCAGAAGATGAACGAGCCGATGGGCCGCCGGGGGTCCTTGAGGCCGGCGCGGGAGCGCCGGATGGCGCGCGAGATCGCGTGGATCGCTTCGTTCTGCCCCACCACGGACTCGTGCAGCTCGTCTTCCATGCGCAGCAGCCGGGAGCTCTCGGCCTCCTGGAGGCGCATCACCGGAATGCCGGTCCAGCGGGAAACGATGAAGGCGACGTCCTCTTCGCCCACCACCGGGCGCCGGGTCTGCCGCTCCCGCTCCCAGGCCTCCTGCCGGGCGATGATCTGGCCCTGGAGGTCGCGCTCCGCGTCGCGCAGGCTCGCCGCGCGCTCGAAGTTCTGGTCCCGGACGGCGGCTTCCTTCTCGCGGTTGATGCCCTCGAGCTTGGCCTTCAGCTCCGCCACCTCGGGCGGCGGCACCTGGGCGCCGATGCGGGCCCTGGCCCCGGCCTCGTCGATCACGTCGATCGCCTTGTCGGGCAGGAAGCGGTCGGTGATGTAGCGCTCCGACAGCTTGGCCGCGGCCTCCAGCGACTCGTCGGGCACCACGATCCGGTGGTGGTCCTCGTACTTCTTG
>JBGOSS010000065.1:0-21592 GCA_041476105.1 Gemmatimonadota bacterium | reverse complement strand
GTCCCGCGCCGGGGCGGGGGTCGCGCGGCAGGTTCGGCACCGCGTGCACGTAGGGGACGGTCTCGGTTCCGGTCAGGATCAGCGGCCACCCCTCGTGCCACGCGACCGGCAGCATGAAGGTCTCGCGGCCGATGTTGTACAGGTAGTCCTGGTAGGGACGGGTGGCGAGGAAGACGGCCCACCACTCGCCGTTCTGGGTCTCGACGAAGTCGGCGTGCCCGGCCGTCCAGACCGGATCGGGTCGCGTCGGAGCGAGGTGGCGCTGGGTGAGGATCGGGTTGATCGGCCCCGGCTCGAAGGGTCCCCAGACCGACCGGCTGCGGAAGACCACCTCCGAGTGCTCCTCCGCCGTGCCGCCTTCCGCGCAGATCAGGTAGTACCACCCCTCCTTCCGGAAGAGGTGTGGGGCCTCGATCCAGATTGGATGCTGCGAGAGGTCCACGCCGCCGTTCACGATCATCCGGCGTGGCCCGACCATGCGCTGCGCGGTGGTGTCGTATTCCTGGACCCAGATCGCACGATGGCCCTGGCCGTAGAGCTGCGGGCCTTCAGGCAACCCGTTATTGACGATGTAGACCTTGCCGTCGTCGTCAAAGAAGAGCGAGGGATCGATGCCGTCGAAGCCCAGCCACACCGGGTCCGACCAGGCGCCCGACGGATCGGCGGTCGTGACCAGGAAGTTGCCGCCCCGGTCCACCAGCGTGGTGATCATCCAGAGCTTGCCGGGCCGGCAGGCGAGGCTCGGGGCGAAGATGCCGCGCGACACGCCGGCACTGTCGACGTTGAGCTGAGACGGTCTGGTCAGGATGTGACCGAGCTGCGTCCAGTGCACCAGGTCCTTGCTGGTGAAGAGCGGGACGCCGGGGAAGTAGGCGAAACTCGACGCGGCCAGGTAGTAGTCGGTCCCCTGGCGGCAGAGCGTCGGGTCGGGGTAGAACCCGCTGAGAATCGGGTTCCGGTACTCCCCTCGCCCGGCGGGCGTGCGCTCGTGGATTGCGTCGTGGCCCTCGTAGGAGAACCAGTCGAAGCGCGCCTCGGCGCGCGGGGCCTGGGCCGCCAGGGCACGCGTGCCAAGCGCCAGGCACAGGGCGGCGGCCGTGGCCGGAGGGAACGCTCGAATCATGACAACTCCCAGTCTGGCCTGCCGTGGCGGTTCAGCGCGTGAACAACTCGAGGTCGATCATCGCCGCCATGATGCGGTACCCCGCTTCGCCGGGATGGAGATGGTCGCCGCTGTCGGCCTCAGGCAGCAAGCGATGCACATTCGCGGGGTCCCGCATGGCGGCGTCGAAGTCGATGACGGCATCCCAGGCGCCGCCGGTACGAATCCACTGGTTGACCGCCTGGCGGGCGGCCTCGCGCTCGGCGTCATCGTAGAATGACCCACCGAAGGGCAGGATCGTGGCGCCGTAAACGCGCAAGCCATGAGCGCGGGCCCGGGCGATGATCTGCTGGTAGCCCTGGATCAGGCTGGACGCGACGGTGGCTGCGGCTCCCGGTGTGCGGGCCGCACCGATGTCGTTCACGCCCTCGAGCACGATGAGCCAGCGGACCCCGTCCCGCTCGAACACATCGCGATCCAGCCGGGTGAGCGCCGGCGGACCCAACCCGCCCTCCAGGACCATGTTGCCCCCGATGCCCGCGTTCAGGACGGCGACCTGACGGGTGCGTGGATCCCCCTGGAGGCGTTGCGCGAGGTTGTCGGGCCAGCGGTTGTTCCGGTCCGTCCCGGAACCGCGGCCATCGGTGATGGAGTTGCCCAGCGTCACGATGGCGGTGGCCGGTCCGACCGATGTCACATCGATGCCGCAGAGGATGTACCAGTGCTCGGTTCTCACCGCGTCCGGCAGTGCGCCGGCGGTCACCCAGTTGCCGCTCTGGAGGTACGAGGTGGTGCGGGAGCCGGGATGTCCTGTCACTTCGGTCGGGGCCGCAGCAACCTGAATGCTGACGGCGAGGTCGCCGAACGGGGGGATCGCGTCGTCGATGGGGTCGGACGTGGCCATCGCGCCCGCCATGATGACGATCGAGGGCAGGCCGCCAAAGGTCAGCGCGCGGTCGCTCGCCGAGTCGATGGCGCCACCGCCCAGGGACCGGGCAATGTGGGCGGTTGCGACGGCCAACGGGCTCCCGCCGAACGTATTGGAGAACCGCACCCGTACCCGCGGCCCACCGACGGACACATGAACAACCTGCCGCAGCGTGCTGCCGGCGAGACCCGGGGCGGGCGGGAGGTTGCGCGGCTCCACCAGTTGGGGGGACGCCATCCAGGTGCCGACCCACTGGGGGCCGGGCGTCGGCGCCCGGCGCGAAACCGGCGCGCACGCGGTTGCCGCCACGAGCGCGAAGACGAAACGCCATCGGAACGAGGTCACGGGACGGGCATTTCAAAGGGGCCGGCCGGGAGGCCCGCGCGGTCGAAGAGCGTGCACACCGGGGCGTCGGCCCAGCAGAAGCGCACCCGTGCCGCCTCTCCGGTGCCGATCGGCAGGTGGATGCGCGCCCCATCGATGCTGGCGGTCACGAAACGGCACGAGGCAACGGCGCTTCCGCACAGCTCGAAGCCCACCGGCCCATCGGCGCTGTACGCCACCAACTCGCGCTCGACGTCGCCGAAGGTGACGACCACCTCGCTGCCGTCGCGTCGCGCCGAGAGGGGCACCGGCCCGGAGGGCGCGGTGGCCTCGCCGTAGATCACGTGCCGTGCCGCCCGCGCCAGGCGGCGCCCCAGCTCCTGCTTGTTGGCTGGGTGGATGTCGTAGCGGTCGCCGATGTCGATCGCGACCGCGAGCCCGGCATGCGCGTCGTGCAGCACCGCCTGGCGCTGGGCTTCGCGCAGGCTCGCCCATCCCGATTCCACCGGCGCGGTGTGCGGCACGCCGTAGTTCGCGAGCTGGACGATCAGGAACGCGAGGTCGGGGTTGAAGGTGCCGCGCCAATCCGCCATGAGTCCGGCCAGCAGGCGCTCGTACCGGCCGGCTTCACCGGTGTTCGATTCGCCCTGGTACCAGACCACGCCCCGAAAGGTATACGGTCCGATCGGGGCGATCATCGCGTTGCGGATGGTGGTGAGCCCGCCCGTGGATTCCCATGGCGCGCGCGGCGGCCGGCCAACGCCGGCGGGGACGACCTGGTATTGCCACGCGGTGAGGGGGATCGTCTCGCCGTTCGCCAGGCGCAGGGCGCGACGATCTGGCGGCCCGTACATGCCGCCGGTGCCATAGGTGTCGAGCGCGTTGACGACGATCAGGTTCTCGCCCTCGCGCAGGGCGCCGGCGGCCACGGGGTAGTTGCGGGGTGTGCCGGGGCCCGAGGTGTACCCTGCCGGCAAGCCGTTCAGCCAACTCTGGTCGATCTCGTCGACGAACCCGAGCGACAGCGTCGCCGCCTGCGCGGCCTGCCCGGCGCTGAGGCGGACGCTGGTGCGATACCAGACCATCCCGTTGAAATTGGCCAGCTCCGGAACGCCCCACGACTCCCAGAATCCGAGCGCCTCCGGCGCGGCCCGCCAGCCGCCGTTCGACGCCGGTGATGACGCCCACGGCTCTCCGGTCGCGCCGTTGGAGGCCCGGCCTCGCCACCAGTTCTGCCACATCTCGCCCCAGCGCCGGACCGCCGCAGCGGGTTCGCGCGCGTAGAGATTCAGCACCTCCAGGCCTTCCTCGTACCCGCCGGCGGCCCGGAGCGCGGCCTCACTCATCCAGGGGCGGATATTCGAGCCGTTCCAGGCGGAGGTGACCAGGCCGATTGGGACGTTCACGGTCTTCTGCAGGTCGCGCGCGAAGTAGAAGCATGTGGCGGACCAATCGGGCACCGTCGCCGGCGCGGCGATCTGCCACGCCGCGGGCGCCGCGAAGGTGTCCTGCGGCGCCGGGCTGATCGCGTTCCCGACCGTCAGCATGCGGATAGTGGTGTTGGCCGAGTTCTGCGTTTCGGCCCACGAATTGAGGGTGTACTTGACCTGGAGCACCATGTTCGACTGGCCGGAGCAGAGAAAGACGTCGCCGACCAGCACGTCGTTGGCGGTCTGGCTCGCGCCCGACGCGCTTTGCGCGAGCAGCGTATAGGGCCCTCCCGCCCCCAGCGGCGGCAGCGTGGCGCTCCACCGTCCGAGCGTGTCCGCCCTCGCGGCGGACGTGGCGGCTCCGAGAGACACGCGGACCACCTCCCCGGGCGCCGCGTGTCCGTAGACGCGGATGGGCCGATCGCGCTGGAGGACGGCGTGATCCCGGAACATGGCGTGCAGCAGCGGTTCGTCGGCGTAGGCGGGCGCGGCGAGCAGGAGGGCGAGCAACCAGGGTCCCGCGCGCAGGGCGTACCGCGTCACCACGCCCGGCTCTGTGTCGTCGTGGACAGCAGGTCGTGCAGCGCCTGGTACGCCGGCTTGGGGTTGTACGAGGCGTCGAACGGCAGCGCGGCGCCCCAGCCGCTGAAGGTGCTCGGTACCCAGGAATACGCGTCGGTGAAGCCCCAGAGCACGACCATCGTGCAGGCGGACACCTGGCGGCAGGCGTCCACCACGTCGCGGTAGTTCTGCGCCTGGGTCTGGAGGCTCACGGCGGTCGCGGGGAGGGGGACGCGCACGTCGAGCTCGGTGATGTGGATCTTGAGCCCCAGCGCGGCGAACCGCGTGAAGTTGGCGATCATGTCGCTGCGGGTCGGCAGGCCGCCCACCTGAAAGTGCGCCTGGAAGCCGATGCCGTCGACCGGCACGCCGCGGCTCTTCAGGTCGCTGAGCATCGCGTACGCCGAGTCGGCCTTCGGTCCCGTGCCTTCGATGTTGTAGTCGTTGTAGAACAGGAGCACCGTGGCATCGGCGGCGCGCGCGGCGCGGAAAGCCTTCTCAATGTACGCCGGGCCGACCGCGTTGGACCAGAACGTCGCGCGCCTCGCGCCGTTATCCGCGAGGGCTTCGTTGACGACGTCCCACGCCACGACGTGGCCCCGGTAGTGCGACACCACGGTGGTGATGTGGGTGACCAGCAGTGACTCCGCCTGGGGTTGGGTCCAGGTGCCGCCGGTGAGCCAGGATGCGAGCTGGTTGTGCCAGACCAGAGTGTGGCCGCGGACCACCATGCCGTTCGCCTCGGCGAAGGCGACCAGCGAGTCGCCGTCCTGGAAGGCGTAGGTGGTGGGTGAGGGGTGGATGTGGTCGTGCTTCATCACGTTGCCGGGCGTGGTCGCGTTGAACTCGCGCACCAGCACGGTGCGGGCGTTGGTCCCCGCCTGGCCCGTCAGGCGGATCTCCTGGTCAACCGCCGCGCCGATCCGCAGCCCGACGCCGGCCGCGAGATCGCGCAGCGGCGGGGTGGGTGTGGCGGGAAGAGAGGGCTGGCCAGGCTGGCCGGGCTGGTTCGGCGGAGTGGGTATGGTCCCGGCCGGATCGTCCGAGCCGCACCCGCCGACCCAGACGATCGCCAGCAGCGCAAGGCGGGTCCGGAGCAGCGGGCGGCGCCCGCCGGGCACGCGGCTCAATCCAGCGGATGATGCTCGGGGTCCCATCGCTGCACCGCGTCCTCCACCCCTTCCAGATGAGTCCGCATGCGCTCGACGGCGAGCGCCGCGTCCCGCTTGCTGATGGCCTCGAGAATGGAGAGGTGCTCCTCATGGTCCCGCTTGCGGGAGAAGATCCCGAGGATCAGGCGCTGCTCGGCCGCGAAGAGCTCGATCAGCACGTCGATCAGCTGCGCCAGCACCGTATTGCCTGAGGCCAGGGCGATCTGCCGGTGGAAGCCCATGTTGGAGGTGTGCTGGACCTCGTTGTCCTCAAAGTTCTCGCCGGCGCTCGTGAGCAGCCGCAGCATCTCCTTCAGGTGCCCTTCGGTCGCGTTCTCGACCGCGTCCGACACCGACTGCACCTCGAGCCGGATCCGGACCCGGATGAGGTCCACCAGCAGCTTCTTGGTCACGGTGCCCGCGTAGTCGGGGCTCGCCAGGACCAGCACTTCCTCGCTCCGGCTCACGTAGACGCCCGAGCCGTGGCGGATCTCCACCACGCCAACCGTCTCGAGCTTCTTCAGGGCCTCGCGGACCGTCGGGTGCCCGACGCCGAAATTCTTCGCCATCTCCATGATCGCGGGGAGCCGGTCGCCGACCCGGTAGTCACCCCGCTGGATGAGAAACCTGATGCGCTGCGCCAACCGGTCCGACAGGCTCTGCTTCAGCACCGGTGTGAATGCGTTGCTCATTGCGTCCTCTCCCATGAATTCACGGGACTCATGATATCCTGGGTATTGAATGTACAGCCTGCCACGGCGTCAGCCGTCCGGCGCGCCGTCGGCCGTGCTCCGACGGAATGCCTACGGCCCCGCGGACTGGCGCGCAGCCTGGATGACCGCGTGAAAGGCCGGCTTGGGGAGCCCCTGGCGGTCGAAGAGCAGGGGATAGCTCGTGCGGCCCCGGATGGGCCAGCCGTTGAGCCAGGAGTCGCCGTCGGTGACTCCCCAGAACGTGACCCGGTCGACCGATGCCTGGTGCCGCAGGAAGATCGCGAACAGGTCCGCGTACCGGCGCGCCAGGGTCTGCTGCACGGAATCCGGCAGGCCGTTCGGCCACGGATTCAGGCTGGCCTGGTACTCGGCGTTCGCGGCAACGTCCGCGCTCCCCGGCCGCGTGGCCCGCGGCAGCACGTCGATGTCGAGCTCCGTGATGTTCACCTTCACGCCCAGCGACGCGAACGCGGTGATGGTGCTGTCCTGCTGCTCCGGCGAGGGCCAGGTGAGTCGGTCGTGGCCCTGGAGCCCGACAGCGGCGATCGGGATGCCGGCGCCCTGGAGCCGGCGGACCAGCTCCACGGCCCCTCGGCGCTTGGGCTCGTTCTCGAGCGAATAGTCGTTGTAGTAGAGCTCGGCCTGCGGGTCCGCCTCGTGCGCGAACCGGTACGCCTGCACCAGATAGTCCTCGCCGATGATCGTGAGCCACGGCGTGCGGCGCAGCGTGCCGTCCTCGTTCAGCGCCTCGTTCACCACGTCCCAGCCCCGGATGCGTCCCCGGTAGCGCCCCACGACGGTCAGGATGTGCTCGTGCAGGCGGGCCAGCAACGTGTCGCGGCTGACGGGATTGCCGGCCGCGTCCTGGAATACCCAGCGCGGGGTCTGGTTGTGCCAGACGAGGGTGTGGCCGACGATGAACATCCCGTTCCGCTCCCCGAATCCCACGTACCGGTCGGGCGCGGCGAAGTCGTAGGTCCCGGGCCGCGGGTGCACCGATTCCCACTTCAGCACGTTCTCGGGCGTGATGGTGTTGAACTGGGCGCGCACCAGGGCCGCGCCGAGCGTGTCGCGCTCGGAGAACTGCTCGGCGTTGAGCGCGGCACCGACCATGAAGGCCCCCTCGAAGGCGGCCTTGAGCGTGGGGGGCATGGCCTCTCCGGGAGCGGCGGCGTGGTGCGCACAGCCGCCCAGCGCCAGGACGGCGGCCGACGCCAACGCGAGGCCGGCGGGCGCTGCGATGCGGATGGTCTTCATGCGGGTGCGCCCGCAGTGGCGTACTGCTTCCGACGTTCCGCGAGCTCGTCCTGGATCTGGAGATTCAGCTGCTTGGTGATCTTGTAGAACAGCAGGCACACCACCACGACGGCGAGCGCGATGGCCGGATAGACGCTGGCGGTCATCCGGATGCCCAGGAGCGCGTGGGGCGTCTGCTCCACGTTGGCCTGGTATCCGTAACCGGACAGCAGCCAGCCCGCGACCGCGCCGCCCAGGCTCAGGCCCGTCTTCAGGGCAAAGAGAATCGTGGCGAAGATGATGCCCGTGATGCGGCGGTGCGTCTTCCACTCGGCGAAGTCGGCGACGTCCGCGAACATCGCCCAGATGAGCGGGATGGTCGGCGCGTAGCTGAGGGCCCGCACCCACTCCAGTGCGTAGGTCGCGAAAATGGCGTCGGCGGGCAACAGGATGAACGCCGCCAGGAAGACCGTCGCCAGCGAAAAGCCCACGATCGCCAGGGTGCGCTTGCCGAAGCGCCTCGCCAGGAAGGCTGATGCCACCACCCCGACGATGGTCACGACCTGGCTGGAGATCTGGAAGAAGCTGAACCCGACCGAGGCGACGTTGCTCCGGGTCTGGTTGACGATCAGCCCGAAGGTATCGAGCAGATAGTGACCCAGCCCGCCGGTGCCGGCGGCGATGTTGCCCAGCCCGACGTGCCGCAGAAACGCATAGAGCTCGGGCTTGTCGACGTAATAGTTGAAGTAATAGAACATCGTGCCGCCGCGCATCGCCACGAAGACGAAGTGGGACAGCGTCAGGACGAACATGGCGATCCAGGGGCCGTTCCGGAGCAGGTTGCCGAAGTCCTCGCGCGGCGAGGACTGCTGTTGCGGTGGCGGCAGGATGCGTTCGCGGGTGGTGAGGAACGTCGTCACGAAGAACACGACGCACAGCACGGCCCACAGGCCCATCGTCATCTGCCAGCCGCGAGCGTTGTCCCCGTGCCCGAACTTGGCGACCAGCGGAAGCGTAAAGCCGCCCACGACGAGCTGGGCGATCATGGCCGCGAAGAAGCGGTACGAGGAGAGGGTGGTGCGCTCGTTGACGTCTCCGGTCATGACGCCGGTCATGGCCGAGTACGGCGTGTTGTTCGCCGAGTACAGCGTCATGAGCAGGATGTTCGTCACCGTCGCGTACACGACGAGACTGGTGCCCTTGAAGCCCGGGACGGTGTACGCCAGCACCAGAACGACCGCCCAGGGCACCGCCGTCCACAATACCCACGGCCGGAACTTGCCCCATCGCGTATTGGTGCGGTCCGCCAGAACGCCCATGATCGGATCGAAGAAGGCGTCCCAGAGGCGACCCACCAGCAGCAGCGTCCCCGCCGAGGCCGCCGCGATACCCATGGTGTCGGTGTAGAAGCTCAGCTGGAAGAGAATCATCGTCATGAAGACGAAGTTCGCCGCCGCATCGCCGAGGCTGTAGCCCGCCTTTTCGACGAACGAGAGCTTCTGGCTCTGAGCTTCGGTCATGCCGAGACCGTGAGCGTCACGCGCTGGAGGTCTTCGTCACGCGATGAGGTGCCCACCATGACCGTGAAATCGCCGGGCTCCACGACGTAGTGCATCTGGGCGTCGTGGAAGGCCAGCGACTCGGGCCTGATTTCGAAGGTCACGGTCCGGGCCTCCCCGGCCTTCAAGGAGATCCTGGTGAAGTCCTTCAGCTCCTTGACCGGCCGGGTCGCCGAGCTCACCTGGTCGCGGATATACAGCTGCACGACTTCGGAGCCTTCGCGGGCTCCGGTATTGGTGAGCTCCGCCAGCACGCGCGTCGAGCCGCCGCGCCGGATCGTCGGCTGGTCGATCCGGACGTTGGTCACCGCAAAGGTGGTGTAGCTCAGCCCGAACCCGAACGCCCACAGCGGCGACACGTCGTCGAAGAGGTACCCGCGCCGCGCCGAAGGCTTGTGGTTGTAGAAGGCCGGGAGGTGCCCGACCGAGCGCGGGACGGTGATCGGCAGCTTTCCGCCGGGGTTGAACGCGCCGAACAGCACGTCCGCGAGGGCGGTGCCGCACTCCTGTCCCAGGTACCAGCACTCGAGAATCGCCGGTGCCCGCTCGGCGAGATCGCGGATCGAGATCGGCCGTCCGTTGAAGAGGCACACCACCACCGGCTTGCCGGTGGCGAGGAGGGCGCGGGCCAGCTCCTCCTGGCGGCCGACCAGGTCGAGGCTCGCCCGGTCGCCGAGGTGCTCGTGTGACCAGGCTTCGCGCGACGTCTGCTCGTTGTCGCCGATCACCAGCACCACCACGTCAGCGGTCTTCGCCACCTGGACCGCCTCGGCGATCTTCCGGCGGTCTTCGTCGGGATCGCTGGGAACCACGCGGTCCTCGGCCCACGACCCGCCCACGGTGATCCCGCAGCCCTCGCTGTAGCTCACCCGGACACCGGGGCCGACCGCCGCCTTGATCCCCTCGAGGACGGTCACGTGGTGCTTCGGCACACCGCTGTAGCCGCCGAGCAGCTGCCGATGCGCGTTCGGCCCGATGACCGCGATGGACTGCCGCGCCGCGGGGTCGAGCGGCAGCACGCCGTCGTTCTTCAGCAGCGCGATGGTTTCCCGCGCCGCCCGGAGCGCGAGCCGGCGGTGTTCTTCGCATCCGACCAGGCGCTCCGCTTCGGCGGGATCGACGTACGGCCGGTCGAAGAGCCCCAGCTGGAACTTCCAGAACAGCATCGGCGCGACCAGCTCGTCGAGCTGCGATTCCCGCAGCGTGCCGTCGCGGACCAGCTCGACCAGGTGGAGGTAGCAGTCCGGGTCGGGCAGCTCGATGTTCACGCCGGCATTCACCGCGAGCGCGCAGGCCGCCTTCTTGTCTTCGGCGACGAAGTGCCCGTGCGTATCCGGACGGTACCCGAGCTCCCAGATGGCGTAGTAGTCCGACACCACGAAGCCGGTGAAACCCCATTCCCGCCGCAGCACGTCCTGGAGCAGCCAGCGGTTGGCGTGGGAGGGGAGGCCGTCGATCTCGTTGTACGACGCCATGACGCTGATGGCACCGGCCTGGACGATCGCGTTCTTGAAGGGTGGGAGGATCACGTCGCGCAGGGTGCGGGGAGACATCTCCGCCGGCGCGCAGTTGAGTCCGGACTCCGGCTGCCCGTGCGCGGCGAAGTGCTTGAGCGTCGCGATGACGCGGGTCTGGAAGCCACGGACGGCGGCGACGCCCATGCGCGAGGCCAGGCAGGGGTCCTCGCCAAAGGTCTCCTCGACGCGGCCCCAGCGGGGGTCGCGCGCCACGTCCACGACCGGCGTCAGCGCCTGGTGCGTCCCGCGGGCGCGGGCCTCGGTGGCGGTCATCACGTACAGGGCCTCGATCAGCGC
This sequence comes from Gemmatimonadota bacterium, assembly GCA_041476105.1. Lineage (GTDB taxonomy): Bacteria > Gemmatimonadota > Gemmatimonadetes > Gemmatimonadales > JACORV01 > DASXPG01. Next base: position 10,774 of record JBGOSS010000065.1, on the reverse strand, counting down.
GTCGTCGAAGGTCGCCGCCAGCCCGATCGGCTGCGGAAAGCTGGTCGCGTCGATCGCGGCGTGGCCGTGCAGGCACTCCTCGTGGAAGATCACGGGGATGCCCAGGCGGCTGCGCTCGAGGAAGAACCGCTGGATGGCGTTGGTGAGCTCGGCGGTGGCGCGGGGTGACTGCCCGCCGCCGGCGTCACTGGGCCGGCCGACCTGCCCGAGGCCGTGGCCGGCCGCGAAGGCCGCTTCGGCCTTCGCGGGGTCGAAGCGGCCCGTGTCGTTCACCAGCGTGTCGGCTTTGGACTTCCAGACGCACATCATCTGCGCCGCCTTCTCTTCCAGCGTCATCCGGGGCAGCAGATCCCGGACGCGCTCGTCGGCGGCCAGATCAGGCAGCTTGTACCGGGGAACCCCGGATCGCTCCTCTTGGGTGGAGAAGCGATCCGGCTGCGAGGGAATCGCAGCCGGATCGAGAAACGGTTGAGGCATGGATCAGTCCCGTACCAGCCCGGCGTGGGTCATCAGTAGCCGGTGTTCTGCGGGAACGGGGTGGAGGTGAGGTCGATCTGAGTCTGCGGGATCGGCCGCAAGTGGTGTTTGGGTTCGCTAAAGAAGGTCGACTGCGTGTTGTATTGCGTGATGCGCGTCCACAGACCGGTGCGAGCCAGGTCGAACCAACGCATCATTTCGCCGTTCAACTCTCGACCCCGCTCATCGAGGATGTAGTTGAGGTCCACCGTGGCCGGCATGTGCGCCGCGTCCACGATCATGGTCTTGTTCGTGGCGCCCGACGCGGCACGCTGGCGCAGGAAAACGACGTAGGCTCGTGCGCCGGCCTGGTCACCCATACCAAGGGCGGCTTCCGCGGCGATGAGGTACGTCTCGCCGAGGCGCATCAGAATAAAGTCCCTGCCACCATCGAGATTGTTGAAGTCCGGACGCTGGTTGTCCTGGAACTTCTTCAGCGTCGGGTATCGGAAATTGTCGTAGATGCCCGTGTTTGTCTGTATGGGGCATGGCTCCGCGTTGCAGGGCTCATACACGGCGTACTTGTGCGACTGGCGGTACGCCTGGCCGACCAGGAACCCCGGCTGGAACACCGCCGTATCCCCGAGGACGAAGGCGGCGCCGTTGGTGCACAGTGTCCCGAACGACGGGAGCCCGCCTGAAGCGCACGTGCCCGTGGTATATGCAGCCATGCGGGCCGCCCCCTGGGTCTGGGTGCACGCACCCGCGTTGGTCGCGTTGGAATACCACACGCTCTGGAACGTGCCGTCGTAGCGCGTGTCCAGTGTGGTGGTGTGGGTGGAGTCGACCCAGCGTTGCCACAGATTTCGCGCATACAGCGTCGGGCGGGCGCGGCGGAAGGCACGGCCGTTGTCGCAGTCGCGCGCCAAGCCCTGCCGGTCATCATAGAATGACAGGTAGTCCACGAAATAGCTGTTCCCACTACCGGTCGTGAACTGCCCGGCGGTGATGGTAAACTGCACCGAAAAGATGTTCTCGGTATTCGCCTCGTTGAATCCAGTGCCCGTGGAGCAGAAGCCGCCCGGTCCGCGAGCGCCCATGGGCGCGCAGAACAGGTCCACGTAGTTCGCTACCAACGTGTAGGCACCACCGCCGATGTTGGAAATCACGGTATCCGCCTCCGCCCGGGCCTGCGCGAAGTCGGTCGCAGCGGTCGCCCCCGCCTCCCGCACAAAGCTGCCCGAGGTCGTGATATAGAACGGCGCCACCTCGTACGCGCGAGGCCGATAGGCTCTGGTGAGCAGCACTTTGGCGAGGAGGTGTCGCGCTGCGCCACGCGTCGCCCGTCCCGGGTTCGCCGCAGCAATCGGCAGGTCCGGAATTGCCTCCCGCAGATCCTTGACGATCTGGAGATACACTGAGTCCACTGGTGAGCGGTGGGCCTCGGTGCTGGCGCCTTGGGCCTCGGCCGTAGGAATGGGAATCGGTCCGTAGATCTCGACCAAGTAGAAGAACGAGAGCGCACGCAGGAACTTCGCCTCGGCGATACGCGTCGCCTTGACCACTGGGTCCATCCCGGTCACGATCGGGGCCCGTTCGATCACCGCGTTGGACGTGTTGATACCGCGGTAGAAGCTGTTCCACGGAAACCGCACCTGATCGATGCTGGCATTCAGGCCGGCCGCATACGTGGTAAGAAACGTGTACGCCGGCTGGTCGCCCGCCGTCATGAGATCCATGCCGAACTCGGTGATGGCCATGGACTCCTCCCGCCCCCAGAAGCCCTGGAGCTGGGCGTAGCCGCCGTTGACGGCGGCATCCAGCCCTGCGGGGGTGCTGAAGTACTGCGTCGTTACGGTGCCGACCAGCTTCTCGCCCAGGTCTACGCACGACGTCGTCGCGAGACCCGCCATAAGCGCCAGGCCGCACATCAAGTGATTCCGGTTCATGTCGGTCAGCCTCATTTTGTGTGAAGGCGCCTAGAAGCCCAGGTTCGCGCCGAACAGGAGCGTGCGATAGCTCGGGGGCGTCGAGGAGCTTCCGGCCTCGGGGTCGTAACCGTAGTAGCTCGTGAACACGAACGGATCCTGCGCTTGTGCGTACAGCCGGACCGAGCTGAACCGGTAGTGCCGGACAACGCTCTGAGGCAGGGTGTAGCCGACGGTGATGTTGCGCACCCGCCAGTGTGTTCCGGTCCGGTAGGCCTTGGTGCTGATGTAGATCGGGGCCTGCCGAGCGGCGCTCGGTACGGGATTCTCGCTGCATCCAGCAATGGCCGACTGCTGTGCACCGGTCACTCCCACCGGCCCGTCGAGCACCGCCGGATTGGGGCCCCCATCACACTTCTCGGCCGTCCAGTACTGGACGTCGAGGTTGTTGAAGCGGTCGAACAGGTTGTTGTTCGCCGTGCCGAACTGATCGCTGAAGGTGTACCCGATGCGGCCTTGGACCAGGAACGACAGGTCGAAGCCCCCCAGGGAGAGCCGGTTATACACGCTGACGATCAGGCGCGGGTACGTGTTGCCCTTGATGATCCGATCAGCGCCAGTGATCGCACTGTCACCATTGATGTCGCGCACCCTGATGTCGCCGGGCGCCTGGCCGTACTTCCGGGCGATGGCCGAGTCGGCCAGCTGCCAGATTCCCAGGAAATCGAAGTCATAGAACACATTGCGCAATCCGTCGGTGTTGGTGGCTCCGCCGACGTTGATCGGCTGGCCGATGAACCACCGGTTGCCAATGTCGTCTGTCGCGCCTTTCGACAGGCTGACGATGTAGTTACGGTTGTGGGTGAAGTTCAGATCGGTGGTCCAACGCACGCCACCGCCACTGCCTGGGATGTTGACCGAGCTCAGGCCGAGCTCCCAGCCGCGGTTGGCCGTCTTGCCGATGTTCTGGAGCGTCTGCGTGAACCCCGTCGAGGCAGGCAACTGGCGCGCCAACAGGAGGTCGCTGGTCATTTCCTTGTACGCTTCAAATGTGCCGCTCAGCCGGTCCCTGAAGAGCGCGAAGTCCACACCGAAGTTCGTCTGGCTGGTACGCTCCCACACCAGGTTCGGATTCGGGATCTGACCTGGCCGGTACCCGGCGGCGCTGCCGGTGCCGAAGTTGTATCGCGTCCGATCAAGTCCGCCTTGAGTCTGGTACGGATTGATACCGGTGTTGCCCACCGTCCCGACGCTGAAACGCAGCTTGAGGGCCGAGACGAAGCTCACGTTCCGCATGAACGCCTCGTCACCGATCAGCCAGCCGAGGCCGAGCGACGGGAAGAACGCCCATCGATGCTTCGGGGCCAGGCGGCTCGACCCATCGTAGCGGCCCGTGATCGTGACGAGGTATCGGTTGTTGAACGCGTAGTTGACACGGCCCATGTACGAGCGAAGTGCCCACTGCGAAAGCGCGCTCTGCGGCGGCTGCGGGACTTCGCCGGTGTTCAGGTTGTACCAGAGCTGCTGATCGTAGGGAAGGTTCTGCGCTGATGCGAGGGTCGAGGTGTAGCGGTCTGCCTGAATTCCGTACAGCAACGTGGCGTCGAATCGATGATTGTTGAAGGCTCGATTGAACAGCAGCATGTGGTCGAGGGTGTAGGCGAAGTCCTCTTCGTCGAGACGCTGCGCCTGGGCATTGCCGAGCGGAGCCTGATTCACCACGACGTTCGCGCCCTGGAACTGACCATCCATGCGCTCCGACAGATCGGGCCCGAAATTCATCCGGTACGAAAAGCCGCGGCCCAGATCAAGATCCGCAAACACCGATCCGAACAGCCGATTGCGCGTCTGCTGGCGGACGAAGCCCTCTTCCTGCCGCAATGGGTTGACGCGCAACGGGTCGGGTGTCGGTTTCACCTTCACCGTGCAGACGCCGCAGAGCGTGGCATAAGGAGTGCCGGAGCTATCGTACGGCAGGCCCAGCGGGTTGTTCGCCAGCGCCTCACCCCACAGACTTGCGTCGGAGCCGATGTTCGCGACCGAACGCGTGCCGGTCGTCGTGACGCCGGCGCGCAAGCGTCCGTAGGTGGTCTCAAAACTCACCGAGCCGGAATACTGGTTGTACCCCTGTCCGATGGTAATGCCGTCCTGGTTGAAGTACGTGCCGGTGAGTGCAATCCTGGAATTGCCGGGGTTAACGCTGAGCCCGAATTGGTGCCGTGTCAGTGACCCGCGCCGGAGAACCAGCCGCTGCCAGTCTGTTCCCGTCGAGCACCCCGGGTGCGACGCGGCATACCCGGCCGAGTCGGCGCAATACACCGCCGGCAGCTCGTCGGGTGTAAAGGCGCTGGAATAGGCGGTGCTGCGACCATCGTGCCGGTACGCATCACGCTTGAGGTTGACCATCTGCTCGCCATCCATCATGTCCACGAGGTGCAGCGCACTTTGAGCACCGTACTGGACGTCGTAGGTGACGCGCGCGCCGCCGGTCCCGCGGCGCGTGGTGATGAGGATGACGCCGTTGGCGCCGCGGCTGCCGTACGCCGCCGTGGCCGAGGCGTCCTTCAGCACGTCGATCGACTGGATGAACGCCGGGTTGAAGTCCTCGATGCCGCCCGACAGCGGCACACCATCGACCACGTACAGCGGCTCGTTGGTCGCCACCATCGAGCGCACGCCGCGGATACGCACATTCATCGGCGCTCCCGGGCGATAGCTGCCGCCCGTCACGACGTCCACACCGGGAATACGCGCCTGGATCGCCTGCATCGGATTGCTGGTCGGCGTCTCGGCGAGCTGCTCGGCGGTCACCGTGCTGACCGAGCCGGTCAGGTCGCGGCGCTCCTGCGTGCCGTACCCCACGACCACCACACCCTCGAGCTGCACCGGCGCCGAGGTCAGGCGGAAGTTGGCGGTCGCGCTGGCCCCCGAGGTCACCGTCACCTGCTGGGTGCTCGCGGCGTAGCCGATGGACCGCGCGCGGACCTGGTGGGTGCCGACCGGCACTTCCGTCATGGTGTACGTGCCGTTGGGCTCGGTGAGGCTGAGGCGATTCGACCCCACGATCGTCACGTTCGCGCCCGCGATCGGCCGGCCATCCTCGGCCGTCACGGTGCCTGTGATCCGACCCGTCGTCTGTGCCTGGACGACTGAAGCTCCGACGCACAGCGTGGCCAGAACAAGATTCCAGCGTCTCATACGCAGGCCCCTCCCGCAGGAACGTGGCGCGGCAAAGTTATGAGGTGATAAGGTCACCACGATACTACGCCGTGACCTGACCGTGTCAAGAAGGGCGGAAGTCCTGTTGCAAAGCGGCGTTTCCAGCCCCCCCCGGCAAGGAGGGGTCGCCGAAGCCGGCCATGAGGCGGAGCAGCACGTCGGGGGTGGCGTCCCGCCCGACCTCCGCTACCAGGCGGCCGGCCCTCAACACCAGGATCCGCGTGGAGAGGCTCAGCACCTCGGGCAACTCGCTCGAGATGAGCAGCACCGCGTTCCCCTCGGCCGCGATCTCGCCGACCAGGGCATGGATCTCGGCCTTGGCTCCGACGTCCACACCTCGCGTCGGCTCGTCCAGGATGAGCACCCGCGAGCGCGCCGCGAGCCAGCGGGCGAGCACCGCCTTCTGCTGGTTGCCGCCGGAGAGACCGGCGATCGCGACATCGAGACTTGGAGCGCGGACGCGCAGCCGTCTGCAGAAGGTGCCCACCGTCTCGCGCTCCAGGAACCGCCGCATCCACGTCATGCGGGAGATCCGGCGCAGGATGGGCAACGACACGTTGTGCAGCACGCTCTCGCCGGGCACCACACCCTGGCGTTTGCGGTCCTCGGGGACCAGGCCGATCCCGAGCCCGATCGCCTGCCGCGGACTCTGGACCCGGACCTCGCGGCCCCCGATGTAGAGCCGGCCGCTGTCGGCGGGCTCCACACCGAACAGCACCCGTGCCAGCTCCGATCGCCCCGCGCCCACCAGGCCGGCGAGCCCCACGACCTCGCCGGCCCGCACGGTAAACGACACCTCGTGGAACTTGCCCCGGGAGGTGAGCGACTCCACCCGCAGCAGCTCCTCGCCGGCCGCGCCGCGCGGGTTGGCGGGGAAATACTCCGCCAACGGGCGCCCGATCATCATCTGGACCAGGTCGCCCTCGGTCAGCCCCGCGGTGGGCCGCGTGGCGACGTGCCTGCCGTCGCGCAGCACGCTGACCCGGTCGCAGAGGCGGAAGATCTCCGGCATGCGGTGCGAGACGTAGATGCAGGTGACGCCCCGCCGGGTGAGCCGGCCGATGAGGTCGTACAGCCGGTCCGCTTCGGGCTGACTCAGGCTGCTGGTCGGCTCGTCGAAGACGATGATCTGCGCGCCACCGCCGATGGCCGCGGCGATTTGCACCTGCTGCTGCTGCGCGATGGTGAGGGTGCCGAGCGGGCGCTGGACGTCGAGGCTGGTACCGATCTCGGCGAGGATCGCGGCGGCGCGCCGGGCCGTCTCAGCGCGCCGCACCAGGCCGCGACGCGCGGGGAGCGCGCCGAGACAGAGGTTCTCGGCGACGCTGAGATTGTCGCAGAAGGCGAGTTCCTGGTGGACCATCCCGACGCCCGCGGCGAGGGCGTCGCGCGGGCCGGCGAAGCGGACCGGCCGGCCGTGGATGGACAGCGTTCCCGCGTCCGGCGCGTGAATGCCGGCGAGGATCTTGCCGAGAGTACTCTTCCCGGCCCCGTTCTCGCCGCACAGCGCGTGGCACGAGCCGGCGGCGACCTCCAGCGTGACGTCGTCCAGCGCCAAGGCGCCGGGGAACCGCTTGACGATCCCCTCGAAGCGGACCGCGGGCGCCGTCATCGCCGCCGGCCCCTACCGCGTCAGGTAGGCTTCGTTGACGTCGGTGAAGCCCCACGCCTTGAGCTGGCGGGCCCACGCACCGAGGTTCTCCTTGCTCACCCGAACCAGCGCCATCGGGATGTTGGTCGGAGGCTGCGCGCCGCCACGGAGCTTGGCCACGATCGTCTGCACGCCGACCGAACCCCACAGGTACACCGACTGCGCCAGCAGCACGGGCACGACACCGCGATCCACGTACGCCAGCTCGGCCGGGAGCGCATCCACCGAGACCACCTTGATGCGCGCCGGGTTGAGGTCGGTGAGCAGCGTCTGGGTGAACAGCGGCCAGCCGCCGATCATCGCCCAGCCCTGGATGTCGGGATAGGCGTTGTTGACGCGGATGACTTCGGCCGCGGCGTCCTGCGGCGTTTCGATGTGGTTGAAGACGCCGATGATCGAGATCCCCGGGTACTTGCGCGCTTCCTCCTGCGCACCCTGCACGCGGTGCTGGAGGTTCGGCGCGTTCTGATTCCCGGCGAGAATGGCGACCTTGCCGCGGCCGTGCATGACCGCCGCCAGCTCCGACATCACGCTTCGCCCGGTCTGGATGTCGTCCACGCCGTAGTAGGCGAAGCGCTTCGACTCCGGCGCATCGCTGTCGAACGTCATCACGGCGACGCCCCGGTCCACCGCGTCGTTGATGGCGCCGGTGACCTTGCCGGCATCCGAGCACGAGATCAGGATCGCGTCGGCGCCGTCGTTCACCGCTTGCTGGATCCGCTGCGCCTGGAGCTGGCCGTCCTCCTGCGGCGGCGTCAGCCACACCACGCGCACCGTGATGTGCAGCGAATCCGACAGGTTCCGGGCCATGTCCTCGGCGCCGGTGCGGGCCGAGAGGAACACCGGGTTGGTCGAGCTCTTGGCGATCAGCGCGATCGTGATCGAGTCCGGGTGCGCCGACCTGCCGCTGCGCGCCTGCTGCTTGCCGCACCCGCTCGCCGCCACACCAATGGCCGCCAGCGCTGCCAGGAATCCCACCGTCCGCTTGCTCATGCTGCCTCCGTTCCGACGTTCAGGCGGAATGCCGCGTCTCGCCGGCGCTGCGGCTCAACCGCCGTGCCGTGAGCCGGGTGCTCCACTGGTCCACCACCACCGCGAGAATGATCGCGCATCCGACCACGATCCATTCGTAGTTCTGATCGAAGTGCAGCGTCCGGATGGACTGCCGGATCAGCACGATCAGCAGCGCGCCGAGCGTCGCGCCGATCGCGCTGCCGCGGCCGCCGATCAGGCTGGCGCCGCCCACCACCGCCGACGCGATCACGTACAGCTCGTAGCCCTGCGCGTCCGCCGACGACGCCGATCCGTAGAAGCCGGCGCCGAGGAAGGCGGCGAGTCCCGCCATCAGCCCCGAGACGGCGAAGACGCCGACCTGGATGCGAGCCAGCGGCAGCCCCGCGAAGCGACTCGCCTCGAGGTTGCCGCCGAACGCGAAGACGTGTCGCCCCATGACGGTGCGGCCCAGGTACACGGTGCCGAGCAGCGTGCACGCCAGCATCACCAGCATCGGCACCGGGTAGAGCCCGCCGCCCAGCCCGAGCGACGCCTTGACGGCGGTGGTCAGCGGGGCGGGGAGCAGGATGCTCTCGGCCTTGCTCACCACGAAGGCGACGCCGCGCAGGATCCACATCGTGCCCAGCGTCACGATGAACGAGTGCACGCCGAGTCCGACCACCAGCACCCCGTTGAGCAGCCCGCACAACAGGCCGATGCCCACGCACGAGGCCAGGGTCACCAGCACCGTCGCGCCACCCGGCATCGGGCCGAGCGCGCGCAGCAGCAGCGCCGTGGACACACCGGCGAGCGCGTAGGTCGAGCCGACCGAGAGATCGATCCCTCCCGAGACGATGACCAGCGTCGCCCCGATCGCCATGATGGCGAAGAAGCTGGCGTCGGTCGCGGTCTGGATGAGGGTGTAGGAGTTCCAGAAGTTGTTGACCTGCTCGCCGGTGGCCCGGTCGGCGTGCGAGCCGGCGAGCAGCACCAGCGCCACCGTGACCACGGCGACGACCAGCACCAGCCCGCTTTCCTGCGCGCCGAGGACGCGCCGGACGATCGGGTTCAGCGGGCCCCCGCGTCCGCCGGCCGGGCCGCGTGGTAGCTGGCCTTGAAGCGCGCGTACAGCTGCTGGTAGGCCGTCTGTGCTCCCGGGTCGGGGTGCTCGAGCGGCCCGCGCGTCAGCGTCTGTTGCGCGGCGGCGGCGAGGTCGGGGAACGCTCCGGCTCCGACCGCGGCGAGCAACGCCGCACCGTAGGCCGGCCCTTCCTCGCGGTTGACCGTGCGGACGGGCAACCCGAAGATCTCCGCCTGGAGGCGCCGCAGGAAGGGGATGCGGGCACCCTTGCCGGTGAGCAGCAGGCTGGCCGGGGAGAGCCCCAGCTCCTGGAGGATCGCCAGCGAATCGCGCAGCGCGAAGCACACGCCCTCGAGCACCGCCCGGGTGAGGTGGGCGCGGGTGTGGGCCAGGCTGAGCCCGACGAACGCGCCGCGGATCGAAGCGTCGCGATGGGGCGTGCGTTCTCCCTGGAGGTACGGGAGGAAGGTCACGCCGTCGGCGCCGGCCGGCACCGCCGCGGCCTCGCTCGAGAGCCGATTGTCGTTGCGGTCGGTGTCCGCCAGGTCGGGCGCGAAGCGGTCGCGATACCACGCGTAGGCGCCCCCCGCCGAGAGCACTACGCCCATCACGTACCAGACGCCCGGCGCCACGTGGCAGAAGGTGTGAGCGCGCAGCGCCGGATCCACCTTCGGCTGCGCCGTCGGCGCCAGCACCGTGCCGGACGTCCCCCAGCTCGCGACCGCCTCACCGGGCGTGACCGCCCCGACGCCCGCGGCGCCGCAGGCGTTGTCGGCGCCGCCGCCGACCACCGGGGTGCCCTCGGCGAGACCCGTCAACCGCGCCGCGCCGGCGCTCAGCCGGCCGAGGATCTCCGACGATCCGCCGACCGGCGGGAGGAGCGACATCGGCAAGCGCACCGCGGCCATGATCTCGGCGCTCCACCGCAGGTGCGCGGTGTCGAACATCAGCGTCCCGGAGGCGTCGGAGGGTTCGCAGGCGAGAGCGTCGGTGAGGCGGAAGCGGAGAAAGTCCTTGGGGAGGAGTACCGTGGCGAGGCGGGCGAACGCCGCCGGCTCACGGTTTCGCAGCCACAGGACCTTGGGCAGCGTGAACCCCTCGAGCGCGGGGTTGCAGGTCCAGTCGCGCAGCTGCGCCTCCCCGCCGGCGCGCTCGGTGATCTCGCGGCACTCGGCGGTGGTGCGCCCGTCGCACCAGAGCAGCGCCGGGCAAATCACCTTCCCCTCCCGGTCGAGGAAGACCGACGAGTGCATCTGCCCGGCGATCCCGATCGCCGCTACGCGCGCACTGGGCCGTTTGGCGAGAGACTGCCGGATGGACGCCAGCGCCGCGTCCCACCAGATCTCCGGATCCTGCTCGGCCCACCCCGGCCGCGGCGTGCTGAGCGGGATCTCGGTGGTGGCCGCCGCCTCGACGTCGCCGGTGGCGCCGACCAGCAGCGCCTTG
>JBGOSS010000064.1:0-21813 GCA_041476105.1 Gemmatimonadota bacterium | reverse complement strand
GTCGAGGGAGGGCGGCGCATCGCTCACCATCCTGTCGGGTCTGGTGGCCGGCAACTTCTCCTGCTTCTGGAAGGGACTGGCCATCGCCAGCTTGATGCTGGTCGGCTATCTCACCAGCCTGCACGGCCTCTCGGCCTACATGAGCCACGAGGCGGTCTTCGCCTTCGGCCTCATCGCCTTCGGGTTGCTCGGCATGGGTCCGGTGACCATCGCGGTCGACTCCTACGGCCCGGTCACCGACAACGCCCAGTCCGTCTACGAGCTGTCGCTGATCGAGAACATCCCCAACATCGCCGCCGAGTTGAAGAAGGACTTCGGCTTCGACCTCTCCTTCGAGAAGGCCAAGCACTTCCTCGAGGAGAACGACGGGGCGGGCAATACCTTCAAGGCCACCGCCAAGCCGGTGCTCATCGGCACGGCAGTCGTGGGCGCAACCACCATGATCTTCTCCATCATCATGGTGCTGACCAACGGCCTGCAGGCGCAGTACATGCAGAACCTCTCCATCCTGCACGCGCCCTTCCTCCTCGGGCTCATCACCGGCGGCGCGGTGATCTACTGGTTCACCGGCGCGTCCATCCAGGCGGTCTCTACGGGCGCGTACCGCGCGGTCGAGTTCATCAAGGCGAACATCAAGCTCGAGGGCGTGGAGAAGGCCTCCATCGCCGACTCGAAGAAAGTGGTCGAGATCTGCACGCAGTACGCGCAGAAAGGGATGTTCAACATCTTCCTGGTGGTCTTCTTCTCCACCCTGGCCTTCTCCTGCCTGGAGTCGTACTTCTTCATCGGCTATCTAATTTCCATAGCAATCTTCGGCCTTTACCAGGCCATCTTCATGGCCAACGCCGGCGGCGCCTGGGACAACGCCAAGAAGATCGTGGAGACCGAGCTGAAGGCGAAGGGCACCGAGCTGCACGCGGCGACGGTGGTCGGCGACACCGTGGGCGACCCCTTCAAGGACACCTCGTCGGTCGCGCTCAATCCGATCATCAAGTTCACCACCCTCTTCGGCCTCCTGGCCGTCGAGCTCGCCGTCTCGCTGTCGGCCGAGCAGGGGACCGGCATTACCCACACCTTCGCGGCCATCTTCCTGGCGCTCTCGATGGTGTTCGTCTGGCGGAGCTTCTACGGGATGCGGATCGAAGGGAGCAGCGCGAGCTGATAGCTGATAGCTCATGGCTGATGGCAGACAAGAACCCCGGACATCCGGGGTTCCTGTTTGTTGGCCATCAGCCATCAGCCATCAGCCATCAGCCGTCATGCAACCTTCCGCTCCTCTTGACCGTCTGGAGAAGTAGAGGTAGTCTGCTCCAGACGCTCTAGAGGAGAGTGCGGTGGCCGAAGAACGTTCCGACCTGCTCCAGGGCACCCTGGAGCTGCTGGTGCTAAAGGCGCTGTCGCTGGAGCCGATGCACGGCTGGGGCATCGGCAACCGCATCGACCAGCTCTCGCGCGACGTCTTCCGCGTCCACCAGGGTTCGCTCTATCCCGCGCTCCAGCGCATGCTGCGCAAGGGCCTGATCCGCTCCGAGTGGCGCGTCAGCGAGCACCACCGTCGCGCCCGCTACTACCTGCTGACCGCCGCGGGCAAGCGGCAGTTTGCCGAAGACACCGCGACCTGGCAGCGCGCCTCGGCGGCGGTGAACGGCATCCTGCGCGTCCGCCTGGCGGAGGGCTCCTGAGCGTCCTGTCGGACGGCATCGAGCGCCTGCGGGCGCTGGTGTTCCGCGGCCGGCAGGAGCGCGAGCTGGAGGAGGAGTTGCGCTTTCACCTGGAGCGCGAGGAGGAGGCGCGCGCCCGGGCCGGGAGCGCCGACCCGCGGCGCGAGGCGCTGGTCGCGTTCGGCGGCGTCGAGCGCATCAAGGACGACGTGCGCCAGGCCCGCGGCGTCCAGCCGCTGGAGGAGCTGGCCGCCGACCTGCGCTTCGCACTCCGGGCGCTGCGCCACAACCCGGGTTTCACGGCCGCCGTCGCTCTGGTGCTCGGGCTGGGGATCGGCGCCAGTGTGGCGGTGTTTCGCGTCGTAGACACGGTGCTCTTGTCCGACCTGCCCTATCCCCATGCCGAACGCCTGGTGCGGATCGTCGAGCAGAACTCGCCGACCAACCTCTGGGCGCTCTCGACCGTGGACTACCAGGCGATTCGCGACCAGCAGCGGAGCTTCGACGCCTTCGGCGTGGTGCAGCGCGGCGAGGCGGCGCTGGCCGGAGCCGGATCGCCCCAGCTGGTGCATGTCGGTCGCGCGACGGCGGGCTACTTCGCCGCCCTGGGCGTTACGCCGGAGTTGGGCCGGCTGGTGGAGGCGCGGGACGAACCCGTCGGTGCGCCCGCCGTGGTGGTCGTGTCGCACGCGTTCGCCGAGCGCTCGCTCGGCGGCGCGGCCGCGGCGCTGGGCTGCGCGGTCACGATCGATGGCGTGAGTCACACGGTGATCGGCGTGCTGCCCGCCGGCGTGAACGCCCTGGCGGGCGTCCCGGCCGCGGCCTGGCCGGCGCTCCAGCCCCCGCCTCCCACGCGGCGCGGCCCCTTCTGGCTGCGCGGTATCGCGCGGCTGCGCGCCGGGCTCACCGTCGAAGACGCGCAGCGGGACCTGGCCGGGATCAGCCGCCGCCTCCTGCCGCTCTACTCGGACTGGCACGACAGCACGGCGCTGCTCACGCCGGGCCTGTTGCGCGAGGCCATGGTGCGCCGGGCCGAGGGACCGGTGACGCTGTTCGCCGTGGCGGTGGCGCTGGTGCTGCTGGTGGCGATCGCCAACGTGGCCACGCTGCTGCTGGTACGCGCGACGGCGCGCCAGCATGAGCTCGCGGTGCGCGCCGCCCTTGGCGCGTCGCGCCGCCGGCTGGCGGGGCTGGTGGTGACCGAGTGCGGCGTTCTCACGGCGCTGGCCGGGATCGTCGGCCTCGGCGTGGCGGCGCTCGGCCTGCGGGGCGTCCCACTCGTCGCGCCCAACCTGCCGCGCCTCGCCGAAGTGACACTGGATGCGCGGGCGCTGGTGCTCCTGGCGATCGCCACGGCCATCAGCGGGGTCCTGGTCAGCCTCTCTCCGGTGACGGCGGTGCTGGCCGCGCGAGGCACGGCCTCGGCGCGGCCGGAGGACTGGCGTGCGGGAGCCGGACGGCACACCAACCTGGTGCGTGGAGCGCTGGTGATGGCGGAGTTCGCGCTGGCGTTGCCGCTGCTGGTCAGCGCGGGGCTGTTGCTGAACAGTTTCGTCCGATTGCAGCGCGTGGACCCCGGGTTCGATCCGGCGGGGATGCTCGGCGTGAGCGTGGCGCTGCCCAATGCGCGCTATCCCGACTTCGCGGCGGTGCAGGGCTTCTTCCAGCAGGTGGAGCAGCGCGCGGCGCAGCTGCCGGGCGTCGTCGCCGTCGGGCTGACCAGCACGCTGCCGCCGGACAACGGCGGTGGCACCAACAACTTCAACCTGGTGGATCACCCGGTGGCGCCGGGTGAGGCCGAGCCGGTTTCGCCGTGGCTGGCCGCGACGGCGAGCTACTTCGGGGCGCTCGACGTGCCGCTGGTCGACGGCCGGCTGTTCGCCGCGGGCGACTCGACCAGCGCGCCGCCGGTGGTGGTGGTGAGCCGGGCGTGGGCCGAGCATTTCTTCCCGCGCGAGTCGCCGGTGGGCAGGCAGCTGATCTCGGGCGGTTGCTACGACTGCCCGCGGACCACGATCGTCGGGGTCGTCGGCGACGTGAAGTACGCGGGGATCGCGGGGTCGGGCGAAGCGGTCTACAGTCCGCTGACGCAGAGCAACACGCGGAGCATGAGCGTCGTGGTGCATGCGGCGGCGCCCCCGGCGACCGCGCTGCCCGCGCTGCGGCGCGTGGTGGGCGGGCTCGATCCCGACCTGCCGGTGGTCGAAACGACGCTCCAGGCGGAGCTGAACGGCTCGCTGGCCGATCCGCGACGCTGGACCGCGGTGCTGGGCGCCTTCGCGGCGGCGGCGCTGCTGCTGGCGGCACTCGGGATCTTCGGGCTGATGTCGTACGTCGTCCGGCAGCGGCGACGGGAGATCGGTGTGCGCCTGGCGCTGGGTGCCGAGCCGTCGTCACTCACGCTGCTGATCGTCCGGCGCGGGATGCGCTTCGCCGTGCTCGGCGTCGTGCTCGGCGTGGGCATTGTGCTGCTGGAGGCTCGCTGGTTGGGGGCGCTGTTGTACCAGGTCCCCGCGACCGATCCGGCGACGATCGCCGGGGTCGCGTCGCTGCTGATGCTGACGGCACTGGTGGCGTGCTGGGTCCCGGGACTCCGCGCGGCGCGCATCCGGCCGGTCGAGGTGCTTGCCTCGGAGTAGGCTGTTGTCTGTCTTTGTCTGTTACTGTCTGTATTATTCTGCATGACCCCCGCCAAGCTCGTCGTCACCCTCCTCGGTATCGCGGCCATCGTCTGGGTTCTCTGGTACTTCCTGGCCCCGTCCGCTGTCTCCGGCCCGCGGCCCGATCGGTGAGTACCCGCTTCGTCTTTCCGGTCACCGGCATGCATTGCGCGGCCTGCGCCGCGAGCGTCCAGAAGCGTCTCGCCGCGGTGCCGGGCGTCCGCGACGCGGCCGTCAACCTCGCCACCCGCAAGGCGACGGTGGACTGGGAGGGCGACGGCGGCGCGGCGCCGCTCTTCGTGGAGGCGGTGCGTTCGGCCGGCTACGATGTCGCGACCGACGTGATCACCGCGCCGGTGGCGGGATTGCGCTTCGCGTCCACGGGGCGGCTGGAGGCTGCCGTGGCCGCGGTCGCGGGCGTGCAGTCGGTGCAGGTGAACCCGGCCGCCGAAACGGTGCGGGCGACCGTGGTCTCGGGGCTCGCCGGCCCGGACGCGATCGCCGCGGCGGTGCGGGGTGCCGGGTTCGTGCTTTCGGCGCCGCTGACCGGTACCGACCCGGTCGAGCGGGAGCGGCTGGCGCTGAGGCGTGAGAAGCGGGACCTCGGCGTGCGTGCGCTGGTCGCCGGTACCGTGGCGTTCGCGGCGATGCTGCTGTCGATGCCGCTGATGAGCGCCCAGACGATGCGCGGGACCGATCTCCTCGAGCGGATGCTGATGCCCGCCGGCGCCGCGCTCCAGCGCACCTTGCCGCAGCTCTACCTCCTGGAGGCGCCCACGCTCCGCTGGCTCCTCCTCGCGCTGACCCTTCCCACCATGGCGTGGGCCGGTCGGCGCATCTTCGCCGCCGCCTGGCGCGGCTTCCGCCACCGCAGCGCCGACATGAACACGCTGGTGACGGTCGGCACCGGGGCCGCGATGCTGTACTCCATCGCGGCGACCGCCGTGCCGGGCCTCTTCAGCGAGGCGGGGCTGCCGCCGGACGTTTACTTCGAGGCCGTCGCCACGATCATCGCCCTGGTGTTGCTGGGACGCTGGCTGGAGGCGCGCGCCAAGGGCCGCACCGGCGACGCGCTGCGGCGCCTCGCCGAGCTGGGCGCGCGCACGGCGCGCGTGGTCCGCGGGGGCGATGAGCTGGAGGTGGCGATCGCCGATGTCGCGGTGGGCGACGTGGTTCGAGTGCGCCCCGGCGAGCGCATCCCCGTGGACGGCGTGGTGCGGGAAGGCCGCTCGGCGGTCAACGAGGCGATGCTGACCGGCGAGCCGGTTCCTGTCGAGAAGGAGGAAGGGAGCGAGGTGTTCGCCGGGACGGTGAATACCACCGGGGCGTTCGCCTTCGAGGCGACCCGCGTCGGCGCCGCCACCGCCCTGGCGCGGATCGTCCGGCTGGTGGAGGAGGCGCAGGGCAGCCGGGCGCCGGTCCAGCGCCTCGCCGACCGCGTGGCGGGGATCTTCGTGCCCGTCGTGGTCGCGGCCGCGATCGCCGCCTTCGTGATCTGGTTCGACGTCGGTCCCGAGCCCGCCGCGCTCTACGCCACGGCCGTCTTCGTCACGGTGCTGATCATCGCCTGTCCCTGCGCGATGGGACTCGCGACGCCGACGGCGATCATGGTCGGCACCGGCCGCGGCGCCGAGGCCGGGGTGCTGGTCAAGGGCGGCGCGGCCCTCGAGGCGGCAGGCACCGTGGATGTGGTGGTGCTCGACAAGACCGGTACGGTGACCGAGGGGCGGCCGGCGGTCACCGACGTGATCACCACGGGCAGGGGCGGCAACGGGAAGGCTGAGGGTGAGGCGCTCTCGTCCGACGACGTGATCCGATACGCCGCGGCGGTGGAGCAGTGGTCGGAGCATCCGCTGGCGGCCGCGGTGGTGCGCGAGGCGGGTGTGAGGGGCCTGGAGCTGCCACCCGCGTCGCAGTTCGAAGCGAAGGAAGGGCGGGGCGCCTCGGCGCTGGTCGCGGGCCGTCATGTCACCGTCGGCAGCGCCGCCCACCTCATCGAGAGCGGCGTGGACATCGGGCCGTTCACCGACGCCGTGGACACCCTGGCCGCGAAGGCGCGCACCCCGGTGCTGATCGCCGTGGACGGGAAACCCGCCGGGCTGCTCGGTCTCGCGGACCCGATCAAGTCCACGGCGGTCGGGGCGGTGCGGCAGCTGCGCAAGATGGGCCTCGGCCTGGTCCTGGTGACCGGCGACATCCGCAAGGCCGCCATCGCGGTGGCGGGAGAGGTCGGCATCGACGACGTCGAGCCCCAGATGCTCCCGGCCGGCAAAGTCGAGGTGATCCGCAGGCTGCAGCAGGCCGGGCACCGGGTGGCGATGGTCGGCGACGGGATCAACGACGCGCCCGCCCTGGCCGCCGCCGATGTGGGGATCGCGATCGGTACCGGCACCGACGTGGCGATCGATGCCGCCGACGTGCTGCTGATGCGGGGAGACCTCTCCAGCCTGGTCGCGGCACTGGAACTCGCGCGGCGTACCCTGCGTACCATCCGGCAGAACCTGTTCTGGGCATTCGCCTACAACGTGATCGGGATTCCCATCGCCGCCGGCGTGCTGTACCCTTTCTCGGGCATTCTGCTGTCGCCGGTCTTCGCCAGCGCCGCGATGGCCCTGTCGTCCATCACCGTGGTCACCAACAGTCTGCGCCTGCGCCGTTTCACGCCGACGCTCTCATCCTGAAGAGGAGTCACGCCATGCGCTTCTCCCGTCCGGTCATGGTCACCCTCATGCTCGCGGCCGCCGCGGCCGGTCCCGCCCTCGCGCAGCAGGGCGCCTTCGTCGTGCGCCTCGGCCGCGACACCACGGCCGTGGAGCAGTTCACCCGGACCGCCACCCATCTCGAGGGTGACGGCGTGCTGCGCGCGCCGCGGACGGCGCTGCGACACTTTGCGGTGGACTTCGGGCCGAACGGTCAGATGACGCGTGCCGAGGTCGTCATCACGCGGCCCGGCGCGCCGGCCGGGGCGGCGCCGGTGCAGCGCGCCGTCGTGACCTTCATGCGGGACTCCGCGGTGGTCGAGGTTCGGCGCGATACCGCCGTCCAGACGCGCCGTATCGCCGTTCCTTCCAATGCGGTTCCGGTGATCGCCGGCGCGGCTTCGTCGTGGGTCGCCTTCGAGCTGATGGTCGCGCGGCTTCGCGCCAGCCACAGCGACTCGCTCGCCGTACCGGTCTACAACATCGGCGCCGGGGCGGCGGGCACCTGGAGCATCAAGCCGCTGGGCCGTGACTCGGTCTGGCTGTACGACGCCAACGACGTCTTCCACGCGAAGATCGATCGCGACGGACGGATCGTCGGCGCGGTGCCCCTGAGCGGCACCCAGCAGTTCACCGTCACCCGCGTCGCCTCGCTCGACCTGAACGCGCTGGGGACGGCGTTTGCCGCGCGCGACACCCAGGGTCAGTCACTGGGCCTCCTGTCGCCGCGCGACACCGTGCGGGCGAGCGTCGCGGGCGCGAGCCTCCTGGTGGACTACAGCCGCCCCGCGAAACGCGGCCGCGTGATCTTCGGCAGCACCATCGTGCCCTGGGGTGAGGTGTGGCGCGTCGGGGCCAACGCCGCGACGCAGTTCCGGACCGACAAGGCGCTGGAGATGGGCGGCGTGGTCGTGCCGGCGGGCTTCTACACGCTGTGGGCGATTCCCGCGCCGGACGGCTGGAGGCTCCTGATCAACAGCCAGACGGGGCAGTGGGGTACCGCGCACGACGGCACCAAGGACCTCTTCCAGCTGCCCATGGCCAGCAGCACGCTGCCGCAGCCGGTCGAGCGCTTCACCATCAACGTGGTCTCGGTCGGCCAGGGCGGCGTGCTGCAGCTGGACTGGGACACCATCCGGGCCTCGATGCCGTTCAGCGTACGGTAGCGCGTGCAATACTTCTATCGCGCCCATCGCAGCCCCGACGCGGTGATGGAGTTCGCGCGGGCCTTCTTCGGCGGCCGCGGTTTCAATGCCGCCGGCTCGGGCGACGCGGTCACCTTCACCGATCCGCGCGGCGTCGTGAAAGTGCAGATCGAGATCGAGGGTGGCCATTACGTCCGGGTCACCGCGGCCACGCCCGACGTCGGCGAATCCGAAGTCGACAAGGTGGCCAAGCGGTTTCTCGCCGAGCTGCACCAGACGGAAGAACCGGGGCATGTGGTGAGAGGCGCGTACTAGGCAACCGTCGGCCTCCGGCCTCCGGCCCCGACCGATGAAGCTTCCGGGGCCGCCGTTTCATGGCCCCTTCATGGCGTCCCGACGATGTTGGCAGAACCTCGCGGGTCCCATGGAGGTCCTATGACAACGGCGCCCCCGGTCGTGTT
Source organism: Gemmatimonadota bacterium (assembly GCA_041476105.1). Taxonomy (GTDB): domain Bacteria; phylum Gemmatimonadota; class Gemmatimonadetes; order Gemmatimonadales; family JACORV01; genus DASXPG01. Next base: position 13,187 of record JBGOSS010000064.1, on the reverse strand, counting down.
CATTCCCGTCTACGAGTTCACAGCGAAGCAGAACGCAATCGTCCGTCACCTGGCCTCGCGCATGCGGGCCGTGGGGACGGGACTCATCGTCATCACCGCCCTCCTGGTGCTGCGGGCCGTCCTGGGATCGGTGGAGTTCGGGACGCTGATCTGGATCGGCGCCGCGGTCCTGGGCTGCATCGGGTTCTGGAGCGTGCGGGCCGGGATCGAACTCCAGCGCGTGGTCCGCACCGAGGGCACCGATATCCCGTACCTGATGCGCGCCCTGACCGAGATCCGAAAGCTGTACGACCTCCAGTACTGGGTGCTCGTCGCCCTGGCGCTGCTGGCCGCGTTCACGGTGCTGGTGGCGATCGCCGGCCGCGGGCTGCCGGCGGCATGGTGAGCCGTGTGGCGGTTGGTGAACGCGCGCTCGGGCGGCTCTCACCCTGATGCGACGAGTCTCCCGCTCTCCGCGGGCCTGAGCCGGCCGCGCCCGCTGGGCGCCACACCACCCGTTGCAGCAGCGCGATGGCGGCGGCTGCGACCGCCAGCGTCGCCAGGACCGCCACCCACGCCAACCCCGGCAGGGGAACCAGTCCCAGGATTTCGCGTCCGTCCGGCAGGAGGGGCAGCGCCAGCTGGAGCAGGATGGTGATCCACACCACGGCGTGCAGCACGCCGTTGGGCGGCGGACGCAGGTCGGTGCGCCGCGCGGGATACACGACCAGCAACTGCGCCGCCGCGACGAACACGAAGGTGGCGGTCGCGGCCTGTGGCAGGCTCACGCCCAGCGCTCGCGGCAGACCGCCGAGCAATGCCAGGCCCAGCAGCGCCAGGCAGCCGCCTGTCCGGAAGATGAACTGCCGAGAGCGGCGGTCCAGGAGCGGCGAATCCGGAGCGCGGGGAGCACGGTGCATGGCGTCGGGGTTATGGTCCAGGCCCAGTGCGAGTGCCGGGAGGCCGTCGGTGACCAGGTTGATCCAGAGCAGCTGAATGGCCGTCAGCGGCAACAGCAGCGCCCCGCCCGCATCGCGCAGCTCGAGAGTAAACGCGGCGGCCGCGCTCCCGACCACCAGCAGCAGCTCGCTCAGGTTGGTGGAAATCAGGAAGCGCACGAACTTCTGGATGTTCTCGTAGATGCCCCGACCCTCCTCGACCGCCGCCACGATGGTCGCGAAGTTGTCGTCGAGCAGGACCAGGTCGCTGACCTCCCGCGCCACGTCGCTGCCGCGTTCGCCCATGGCGACGCCGACATCCGCGCGCTTGAGTGCCGGGGCGTCGTTGACGCCGTCACCGGTTACCGCGACCACATTGCCCGCGGCCTGCAGCGCCTCGACGATCCGGAGCTTGTGCGACGGGCTCAACCGGGCGAAGACCGTGGTCGCGCCGACCGCCTCGCGCAGCCGCTCGTCCGACAGGGCGTCCACCTCGGCGCCGGTGAGGACAGCGGTGTCGTCGATGCCCACATCCCGCGCGACGGTGCGCGCCGTGCCGGGGTGATCACCGGTCAGCATCAGGACGCGGATCCCCGCTTCGCGGGCTCGCCGCACCGCTCCCGGCACCTCGGGCCGCGGAGGATCCCACAGCAGCGCGAGTCCCAGCCAGCGCAGGTCCGTTTCCCGCTCCCCATCGCCCCTCGCCAGCGCCAGCACGCGGAAGCCCTCGGCGGCCCGTGCCTCGATGCGGGCGTGCCAGCGCTCCCGCTCCTCCGGCGAGGCCGCGCACCGGTCCAGCACGACCTCCGGGGCGCCCTTGAGGTAGCTGACGATCCCGCCGTCCCGGTGCACCGTGGCGCGCGTGAAGCGTGCGGTGGCGTCGAAGGGACGCGCCGACCGTCGCGGCGCCCCGGCATGCAACGCCGCGGAATCCAGGGACAGGCCGGCGAAACGGAGCATCGCCACGTCGACCGGATCGGCCGCGCCCGACGCGGCGTCGGCCTCGCTCGCCAGCACCATGGCCTCCAGGGCTTCGGCCTCGTCGGGGGCGTCGAGGGATCGCACTTCCAGGCGGCCCTCGGTGAGCGTCCCGGTCTTGTCGGTGGCGATCACCGTGACCGCGCCCAGCGCCTCGACGGCCAGCAGCCTGCGCACCAGAGCCTGGCGGCGCGCCATGCGCTGGACGCCGCGCATCAGGGTGAGCGTCATGACGGCGGGGAGGCCCTCCGGCACCGACGCGACGGCGAGGGCCGCGGCGAACAGCACCACGTGGCCGGCGCGGGACACGCCTTCCGAGAGCAGGCCGGCGACGACGAGCAGCGCGGCGACGGCGATGACCCAGTGCGCCACGCGGCGGCCGAAGACGTCGAGCTGGCGTTCGAGCGGTGTCCGTTCGCGCCTCACGGTGCCGATCATGACCGAGAGGCGGCCCAGGGCGCTCTCGGCGCCGGTCCGCGCCACCAGCGCGCGCACCGTGCCGCGCACCAGCAGCGTGCCGGCAAGCAGGACCTCACCGTCGTGCTTCTCCACCGGTAGCGATTCGCCGGTCAGGACCGACTCATCCACCTCGATGCCCACCGCCTCGCGGGCGACCACGTCGGCGGGCACGCGGTCGCCGGGGTCGAGGCGGATGAGATCGCCGGGGACCAGCTCCGAGCTCGGGCGGTGGGCGAGGAGGCCGTCGCGCCAGACCCACACGCGCGGCTCGGCGAGCGCCGTCAGGCTCTCCAGGATGTGCTCCGCCTTGTGCTCCTGCCAGACGCCGAGGGCGGAGTTGAGGGCGAGGATCGCGGCAATGCCGATCGGTTCGAAGGGGACGCCGGCGGCCCCGCCGGCGATCCACACCGCGACGTCGACCAGGAGGGCAAACACCAGGATGTAGATGAGCGGGCTGTGGAACTGCCGGAGCAGGCGCAACGCCAGCGGCGGCCGCCGCTGGCGCGGCAGCGCGTTGAGCCCGCACCGCTGGCGCCGCAGGCTCGCTTCGGCGCTGGAGAGACCGGGATCGGCAGCCATGACACCCACCCCATCAACGCTTCCCCGGGGACCCTGAAAGAATCGGGAAGCGCCGATGAAGAAGCGGGCCGTCCGCCCCGCGGATCATGACCGCACCTTCAGGAGAGCCTCAGCGTCCGGCCATACGCCCGGCGGCAGATTTGCGGCATGACGATCGCAGCGCCTCCCGAGGTCGTGTTTCGGGCGCGAGGCGTCAGCAAGGTGTACCGGATGGGCGACGTCGACGTGCCCGCGCTGCGCTCCGTGGATCTCGATCTCCACCGGGGCGAGTTGGTCGTCATCCTGGGTCCGTCGGGCAGTGGAAAGTCGACGCTGCTCAATATCCTCGGCGGCCTCGACGTGCCGACCAGCGGCTCGGTCCACTTCTTCGATCACGACCTCACGGCGGCAAGCGACCGCGAGCGGACCCGCTTCCGCCGCGAGCACGTGGGCTTCGTGTTCCAGTTCTACAACCTGCTCCCCAACCTCACCGCCCGCGAGAACGTCGCGCTGGTGACGGAGATTGCCGAGCATCCGCTCGACGCCGCCGAGGCCCTTCGCCTGGTGGGCCTCGAGGCGCGGCAGGATCATTTCCCGGCGCAGCTCTCGGGCGGTGAGCAGCAGCGGGTGGCGATCGCGCGCGCCATCGCCAAGCAGCCCGATGCCCTGCTGTGCGACGAGCCCACGGGGGCGCTGGACTACGAGACCGGCAAGCTGGTGCTGGATGCGCTGGAGCGGTTGAACCGCGAGCTCGGCACCACGACCGCCGTCATCACCCACAATGCCGGCATCGGCGCGATGGCCGATCGGGTCATCCGTCTGCGCAGCGGGTCGATCACCGACATCCAGACCAATGCCCATCGCGCGTCGGCGGGAGACCTGTCGTGGTGAGCCGGCTGCGGTCGCTCGACCGCAAGCTGCTGCGCGACCTCTGGCAGCTGCGGGGCCAGGTCGCCGCGATCGCGCTGGTCGCGGCGTGCGGCGTGGCGATCGTCGTGACGACCCGCACCTCCTACACCTCCCTGCTCGAATCCCGCGCGTCCTACTACCGCGACTACCGCTTCGCCGACGTCTTCGGGCACCTGGTGCGCGCGCCCGCGGCGGTGCGCACCCGCCTCGCGGCGCTGCCCGGCGTCGCCGCGGTGGAGAGCCGCGTGGTCGCCGACGTGACGCTCGACGTCCCCGGACTGCCCGAACCCGCCACGGCGCGCCTCATCTCGGTGCCCGCGCGCGGCCGGCCGGCCCTGAACGACCTGTACCTGCGCCGCGGCCGGTGGCTCGAAGCGGGAGCGAGAGCCGAAGCGCTGATCAGCGAGGCGTTCGCGACGGCCAACGGCCTGGGGCCCGGCGACTCGCTCGGCGCGGTGATCAACGGCCGCTGGGACCGCCTGCGCGTGGTGGGAGTGGTGCTGTCGCCCGAGTACGTGTACGAGATCGGCGCCGGCGGGCTGTTTCCCGACAATCGCCGCTTCGGAGTGATCTGGATGAGCGAGGCGACCCTGGCCCCGGCGTTCAACATGAGCGGGGCCTTCAACGATGTGTCGCTGACGCTGCTGCCCGGCGCGCGGGAAGCCGACGTCATCGCCGGCGTGGATCGCGAGCTGGAGCGCTACGGCGGCCTGGGCGCCTACGGCCGCGCCGACCAGGTGTCGGCGCGCTTCCTCAACGACGAGATCGCACAGAACCGGGTCTCCGGCACGGTGGTCCCGGCGGTCTTTCTCGGGGTGGCGGCCTTCCTGCTGAGCGTGGTGCTGGCGCGGCTGGTGGCTACCGAGCGCGAGCAGATCGCGGTGCTGAAGGCGTTCGGCTACGGCGATTGGGCCGTCGGCTGGCACTACCTCAAGTTCTCGGTCGCCGCGCTGCTGAGCGGTTCGCTCGGCGGCCTGGCGGTCGGCTTCTGGTTTGCCTCCCGGGTGAACGCCCGCTACGCCGAGTTCTACCGGTTCCCCACCTTCGCCTTCCGAGTGGACGGCACGGCGGTCGTTGCCGCGCTGCTGGTGACCGCTGTCGCCGCGACGATCGGCGCCGTCGGGGCGGTGCGGCGCGTGGTGCGCCTGCCCCCGGCCGAGGCGATGCGCCCCGAGCCGCCGGTGCGGTTTCACGCCGGGCCGCTGGAGCGGCTGGGGCTGACGGCGCTGCTCACCGCGCCCGGACGCATCATCGCGCGGAACCTCGAGCGGCGCCCCGCGCGCGCCGCGCTCACGTCGCTCGGCATCGCCCTCGCGGCGGCGATCCTCGTCGTGGGCCGGTTCTTCATCGATGCCATGCTGCTGATGGCCGACCAGCAGTTCCGCCACGCGCAACGGGAGAACCTGACCGTGGTGTTCAACCGGCCGCGGAACACCGACGCCCGTTTCGCGCTGGCGGCCCTTCCGGGGGTGCTGCGGGTCGAGGGGTACCGGTCGGTCGCGGTCAGACTGCGCGCCGCCAACCGGAGCCGGCGCGTCGTCCTCACGGGCGTCCCGCGGGACGCCGAGCTGCGCCGGGTGGTGGGCCGCGACCTCGCGCCGATGGCGCCGCAGCCCGACGGACTGCTGCTGACCGCCAAACTGGGAGAAGTGCTGGGCCTCGCGCCGGGCGACTCCGTAGCCGTCGAAGTGCTGGAGGCGGCGCGAGCGGTGCGGCGCGTCGCCGTCACCGGCCTGGTCGACGAGCTGCTCGGGCTGAATGCCTACATGGATGATGCCGCGCTCTCCCGGCTGCTCCGCGAGAGTCCCTCGCTCTCCGGTGCGCACCTGCGCGTGGATCCGCGATGGGCCGAGGCCCTCAATGCGCGGCTCAAGCGGCTGCCGGCGGTGGCCGGCGTCGCGAGCCGGGACGCCGCCCTCGCCAGCTTCGAGGAGACGCTGGCGCGCAGCATCGGGATGATGACCGGTATCCTGATCGGCTTCGCCGGCGCCCTCGCGGTGGCCATCGTCTACAACGCCGCGAGGATCTCGCTGTCCGAGCGGTCCCGCGAACTCGCCAGCCTGCGGGTCCTCGGGTTCACGTGGGGCGAGGTGTCGGCCATGATGCTCGGCGAGCAGGCGCTGCTGACCCTGATCGGCATCGCGGCCGGTCTGGGCCTGGGATACGGCTTCAGCGCGCTGCTGGCCGGCCTCTACCAGTGGGAGATGTTCCGCATCCCGCTCTTCGTCAGCGATCGCACCTACGCCTTCGCCATCCTGGTCGTCGCGCTGGCGGCCGCCGCGACCGGCCTGCTGGTGCATCGGCGCATCGGGCGGCTGGATCTCGTGGCCGTTCTCAAGACCCGGGAGTGATCCCATGAAACGTCACCTGCATCGTCGCGCTGCCCTGGGAGTGGGACTCCTGGTATTGCTGGCCACGGTGTACCTGCTCCTCCGTCCGTCACCGGTCCTGGTGGACGCCGCCCGGGTGACGCGGGGCCCCATGGAAGTGACGATTGACGACGAGGGGGAAACCCGGGTCCGCGACCGGTATGTGATCACCGCGCCGGTGGCGGGCCGCCTGGCCCGCATCGATCTGCGAGAAGGTGACACGGTGCGTGCCGGAGCGACGGTGGCGTGCATCCTCCCCTCGCCGCTCGACGCCCGGGCCCGGGAGGCCGCGCTGGCGCGGGTCGCCCAGGCCGAGGACGCCCAGCGCGCGATGGATGCGCTGGTGGAGCAGGCGCGCGCCGCGCAACTCCAGGCCCGGCGCACCAGCGACCGGCTCAACGACCTTGCCGGGCGTAACCTCGTCGCCCCGGAAGAGCGGGAGCGCGCGGAGACCGAGTCCGGTGGCAGGGCCCGGGAGCTGGAGTCGGCGGAGTTCCGCGCCCGCGCCGCGGCGCACGACGTGGAGGCCGCCCGCGCGGCGCTGCTGGCCGGCAGCGGCAACGAGGTCGTGGTCCGCGCGCCGTCGGGCGGGCGGGTGTTGCGCATCCCAGAACGCAGCGAGCGGGTCGTCGCCCCGGGCACGCCCCTCCTCGAGCTGGGCGATGCCCGCCGCATCGAGGTGGTGGTGGATCTGCTGTCGTCGGACGCCGTCAGCGTGCGCGCCGGCCAACCGTTGCGCGTCGAGTCGTGGGGCGGGCCCCGGCTCGCGGGCCGGGTCCGGCGGGTGGAGCCGTCCGGCTTCACGCGGGTCTCGGCCCTCGGCGTCGAGGAGCAGCGCGTCAACGTGATCGGCGATCTGGACCGTCCCGAGTCCGCCCTGGGGGACCGCTACCGCGTGGATGTGCGGATCGTGATCTGGGCCGCCGATTCCGTGCTGCGCGTGCCGGCCTCCGCGCTGTTCCGCGTCGGGGACGACTGGGCGGCCTTTCTCGTCGACCCCGATGGCCGCGCGCGCCGTCGCGAGATCACCGTCGGCCACCGCACCGGTACCGTCGCGGAGGTGCGCGCGGGTCTGGAGAGCGGGGATGCGGTCGTTCTCTATCCGGGAGACCGGGTCGTGGACGGCGTGCGGGTGGCCGTCCGGTGAGCCTCCTCACACGCGCTTCAGGCTGCTTTCAGGGTCCATGCCCAGTTTGGACCGATACGTAAGCCATCACCTCGTCCTCGCACGGAGGTCGTTATGAAGCAGGCCCGGGATCTCGTTTGCGGCATGATGGTCGATATCGACAAGGCGGCGTTTCGCACGACCCATCAGGGAATCGACTACTACTTCTGCGCGTCGGAGTGCCGGAAGACATTCGAGGCCAACCCGGCGAAGTTCGTCGCGGCTCCGGATCGTCCGCAGACCTCCGAGCCGCCGCACACCAAGGCGGCCGGCATGGTCTCGCCCAAGTTCGGCAGCGCGGGAAGCGGCGGCGCCGAGTACGAGCCGGGCCCCAGGGCAGGGAAGGCGTCGCGTTGAGCTGACCCGGACACCGCACGATGGGCCCGCGGCAGTGAGGCTGCGGGCCCTCGCATCGAGGGCGTCCGGGCCGGTTCTCCGGACCCCGGAAACTTGACGTAACCTCTTCTCCCGGCGACGTTTCCCGGCTCATGACCTCACGCGCCGCGAGCGTCGCCGCCGCCTCGCCTCCCATTCCGGCCGGCCTGCGCAGGGAACAGCTCGTCGAGCTGTATTACTGGTTGCGGCTCACCCGCACGCTCGAAGAGAAACTCACCAACCTCTACCGCCAGGGGAAAGTGATCGGCGGGCTGTTCCGATCGCTGGGCCAGGAGGCCGACAGCGTCGGCAGCGCCTACGCGCTGCGGCCCGCGGACTTTCTCTCGCCGCTGATCCGCAACCTCGGCTCCATGCTCGTCAAGGGCGCCGAGCCCCTCCAGATCGTGCGCCAGTACATGGCCAAGGCTGAGAGCCCGACCCGGGGGCGCGAACTCAACATCCATTTCGGCGACCTCGAGAAGGGCTACGTGGGGCAGATCTCGCACCTCGGCGACATGGTGCCCGTCATGGCGGGCATCGCGCTGTCGTTCAAGATGCGGAAAGAGCCTCGCGTCTGCCTGGTCTACGTCGGCGACGGCGCGACCAGCACCGGCGCGTTCCACGAGGGCATCAACTTCGCCGCGGTGCAGCGCCTGCCGATGGTGATCATCGTCGAGAACAACGGTTGGGCCTATTCGACGCGCACCGAGCAGCAGACCGCGGTGAAGCAGCTCGTCGACAAGGCGAAGGGCTACGGGATTCCCGGCGAGCGCGTCGACGGGAACGACGTCCTCGTGGTGTACGAGGTGACGAAGCGCGCGGTCGAGAAGGCGCGCGCCGGCGGCGGCGTCACGCTGCTGGAGCTGATGACCTACCGGCGCAAGGGCCACGCCGAGCACGACGCCCAGGGCTACCAGCCGAAAGAGGAGATCGCCCGCTGGGAGGCGAACGACCCCATCGACCGGTACGACAGGCAGCTCGACGAGACCGGCTGGGTCACGCGGGAGGAGCGCGCCGCGGTGCGCGCGCGCATCGAGACCGAGGTCGACGCCGTGATCGCGCAGGCCGAGAACGAGCCGTTCCCCGAGCCCGAGACGGCGCTCGACGGGGTGTACGCGCATCCCGCGCGCATCGAGCCCCTCTGGTACCGGCATGCCTGAAATCACCTACCTCGAGGCCCTCCGCGAGGGGCTGCGCGAAGAGATGCGGCGTGACGAGCGGGTGTTCATCCTCGGCGAGGACGTGGGCACCTACGGGGGCGCGTTCAAGGTCACCGAGGGCTTCATCGAGGAATTCGGCAAGAACCGCATCGTCGACACCCCCATCGCCGAAGCGGCGATCGTGGGTGCCGCGGCGGGCGCGGCCCACATGGGCCTGCGGCCGGTGGCCGAGATGCAGTTCATCGATTTCATCTCCTGCGCCTACGACATGCTGACCAACTACGTCGCGACGGCGCGCTACCGAGCCGGGTTGCCGACGCCGATGGTGGTGCGCGGCCCCTGCGGCGGCTACGTCCGGGGCGGGCCGTTCCACTCGCAGAATCCCGAGGCGGCGTTCCTCCACACGCCGGGGCTGAAGATCGTCTGCCCGGCGACGGCGCGTGATGCCAAGGGCCTCATCAAGGCGGCGATCCGCGACGACGACCCGGTGCTCTACTTCGAGCACAAGTACCTTTACCGGCGCATCAAGGAAACCTTGCCGGAGGACGAGGACATCGTCACGCCGATCGGCAAGGCACGGATCGCGCGGGAAGGCCGGGACCTCTCGATCATCACCTGGTCGGCGATGGTCTGGAAGGCGCTCGAGGCCGCCGAGCGGCTCGAGCGGGAGGACGGCGTGAGCGTCGAAGTGCTCGACCTGCGCACCCTGCTGCCGATGGACGACGAGGCGATCCTCGCGACGGTGCGGAAGACCAACAAGGTGCTGATCGCGCACGAGGACACGCGCACCGGTGGCGTGGCCGGCGAGATCACGGCGCGCATCAACGAGCGGGCCTTCGAGTGGCTCGACGGACCGGTGCTGCGCGTGACAGCGGCCGACGTGCCGCTGCCCTACGCGCCCACCCTGGAAGACTATGTCTTGCCGCAGACCGAAGACCTGGTGCAGGTGGCCCGGAAATTGGCGGCTTACTGATGGGTGCGCACCACGAACCGGAGCCGGACCATGGCTAGAATCGACGTCATCATGCCCCAGATGGGCGAATCCATCGCCGAGGGCACGCTGTCCAAGTGGCTCAGGAAGGCGGGCGACACCGTGAAGCGCGACGAGCCCATCTTCGAGATCAGCACCGACAAGGTGGATGCCGAGATTCCGGCGCCGGCCGCCGGCGTGCTCGCCGAGATCCGGGTGCAGGAAGGCCAGACGGTGCCGGTGCAGACCATCGTCGCGGTGATCGAGACGGAAGCCGGGGCCGTGGCCAAGCCGGCGGCGCCCGCGAGCCCGGGGGCGCCGCCGCGCGCTGAAGCGCCGGCTCGGCCCCAGCAAGTCGTGAACGACTCCGCCGCGACCGCCCCCGCGCCGAAGGCGGCGCCGGCCGCGACCGCTCCGGCTCCGCAAGCCATGCCGGCGGCGGCCTCGACACGACAGACCGCGACGTCCGGCAACGGCACGGAGACCGCCGACGAGCGGCTGCGCCGGCTCTCCACGCCGCTGGTGCGCAAGATCGCCGCCGAACACCAGGTCGACATCGCCGGGATTCCCGGGAGCGGGCACGCGGGCCGCGTGACCAAGAAAGACATCCTCGGGTTCCTGGAAGGGGCGCCGGCAGCACCTTCCGTCACCGCCGTCACCTCGACACCGGGCGCCGGCCGCCAGCCGCCGGCCTGGCCCGAAGGCGCCCCCGCCGCGTCGAATCCCGCGTGGGACGCGACGCCCTGGGAGGGCGACCGCGTCGAACCGATGAGCCGCATCCGCCAGCTCACGGCCGAGCACATGATCTTCTCCCGCCGCACCTCGGCCCATGTCACCTCGTACTATGAGGTGGACATGTCGCAGATCCAGAGGCTGCGCGAGAAGCACAAGAGACTGTACGAGGAGCGCGGCGCCCGGCTCACCTACCTCGGCTTCATCGTGAAGGCCGTCGCCGACAACCTGCGCCGGCACCCGGTCGTGAACGCCGCGGTGCAGGGCACCAGCATCATCTACCGTGGCCAGATCAACATCGGCATCGCGGTGGCGCTCGACTGGGGCCTGATCGTGCCGGTCATCAGGAAGGCCGACGAGTTGTCGCTGCTCGGCGTGGTGAAAACGATGCACGATCTCGCCGACCGGGCGCGGACCAAGAAACTCAAGCCCGACGAAGTGCAGCAGGGGACCTTCACGATCACCAACCCGGGAGTGTTCGGCTCGTACATCGGCGCGCCGATCATCAACCAGCCGCAGGTGGCGATCCTCGGCGTGGGCGCGATCGAAAAGCGTCCCCGGGTGGTCACCATGCCCGACGGCACCGAGGCCATCGTGCCCCGCATGATGACGATGCTCTCGATGACCTACGATCACCGGGTCGTCGACGGCGCCGACGCCGACCGGTTCTTCGGGGACGTCAAGAAGATGCTGGAGCATTTCCCCGAGGCGTCGGTCTGAGGCGGAATCTCATCGTCCTCATCTTCGAGCCGGCGGCCGGCCGCGAGCCGGAGGTGGACCGCGTGCTGCGGCACGCGCGGGGGCGGGCCGAGGCCGCGGGGTGGCACTGCTGGGCGTACCGGAACGAGATCGCGGCCAACGAGATCACGCTGTTTCTCGAGGGCCCGCAGAGCGGCGGTCCGGAGCGTCCGATCTTCGGAACCGAAATCGAGGAGCTGCGCTCGCTCGCCGGGCGGTTCGAGCGCGTGCGGTCGCTGGTGGAATACCCGATCGAGGAGCTCACGGCATGATCGAACGCACCATCACCATCGACGGGCAGGCCTGGACGGTGTCGCTCGCGGGCCGGGTCACGGTCTACGATCTCGACGAGTTCTCGCTGGTGTACGCCCGCCGCGACGAGCACGGCAAGCTCCAGCGCCGGGTGAGCCGGTTCTCGCCCCAGGGCGCACGCAGCCGGGCCGCGGCGCTGGCCGAGCTCACCGACGCCGACCTCACCACGTTCTTCCGGCAGAGCCAGCCGGACTGGACCAGCCCGGAGCTGAACTATGCTCGCTGACGAGCCGCTGGCGGCCGGCGACATGGCACCCGACTTCGAGCTCAACGCGACGGGCGGCGCGCGGATCCGTCTGTCGGCGCTGCTCGACAAGGGACCGGTGGCCCTGTTCTTCTATCCGGGCAACAACACCCCCGGTTGAAACCGCCAACTCTCCGCCGTGCGCGACGAGCAGACCACGTATCGACGCAGCAAGGTGACGACGCTGGGGGTCAACCCGGCCGCCGTCGCCAGTCACGAGAAGTACGCCCAGGGATTCCGGTTCAACTTTCCCCTGGCGTCCGATCCGGACCGGACGGTGGCGCGCTCCTACCGCGCCCTCAAGCCGGATGGAAAGGGGATACTGCGCACCGTGTACCTGATCGGCACCAACGGCAGGATTCTCTTCGGCCAGCGCGGCGCCCCGGCCGCGGAGGCCGTGCTCGCCCCGCTCCCGCCCCCGGCCTGACCCGGTGAGCACCGGGTTCGATATGCACGACCAGGTCGCCGTGGTCACCGGCGTCGGCCGCGTGGGCCAGATCGGACACGCCGTGGCGGACGGCTTCGCCCGCGCGGGTGCCAAGCTGGTGATCTCGGACGTCAACGCCGTGGGGGTCGCGGCCCGGGCCAAGGAGTTCGCCGCCCGGGGTGCCGACGTGCGGGCCGCCGCCGGCGACCTCACCGAGCCGGACGTCGCGCACTGGATCATCGAGCAGGCGATGCAGACCTTCGGGCGCGTGGACGTGCTGGTGAACGTCGCCGGCGGACTGACCGGGATCGGGACGGTGACCGAGGCCGACGAGAACGTCATCGACCGCGAGATCGCCATCAACGTGAAGACGATGTACCTGGTCTCGCGGGCGGCGGCCAAGGTGATGGTCCCCCAGCGCTCGGGCGCCATCGTGAGCTTCGCGTCGATCGCGGCCCTGTCGGCCAAGCCGTCGATGGCCGCCTACTCCGCCGCCAAGGCCGGCGTCGCCGCGCTGACCCGCAGCCTCGCCCTGGAGCTGCGCGACGCCAACGTCCGCGTCAACGCGGTGGCGCCGGGCATGGTGCGCACCGGCGACAACCGCGCCTCCATGGGCGACGCGCCGGCCCACTGGGTCGAGATCGCCGACATCGTCAACGCGGTGCTGTTCCTCGCGTCGGACGCCGCGGCCGGCATTACCGGCCACGTCCTCCCGGTGTCGCGGGGCGAGGTCTAGGCGGTGGAGCTCCAGGGCCGGCGCGCCCTGGTCACCGGCGCCGGTATCCGCGTCGGCCAGGTGATCGCGCAGGCACTCCTTAGCCGCGGCGTCCACACCGCGATCCACTACGGTCATTCCGAAGCCGGCGCGCGGCGC
>JBGOSS010000063.1:0-21888 GCA_041476105.1 Gemmatimonadota bacterium | reverse complement strand
ACCTTCGGCCCGCGGCTCACCTCCGGGCTGGCGCTTTCGTACTCCAACGTCGTGACGCCGCTCTACGTCGACACCACGCTCTGGAGCGATCTGGCCGCCACCGAGCTGAACGGGTTCCTGGCCGGCCGTTGGTCCGGGCCGGAGCGTTCCACCGACCTGCGCCTCGGCGGTCTGGCCGGCATCGCCGGCCAGCCACGCAGGGTCGGCCTCGGAGCACCGCGGTTTTACGGCCTGGCGTCCATCGACCTGCGCCACCGCCGCCGGCTCGCCGGATTCGAGGCGCGCGGCCGGTTGTTCGGTGCCGCCACCGTGCGGCACGACAGCCTCGGCACTCCACTCCAGCGCGCGCTCTACCTCGCGGGCGCGGACCCTTACGAGACGTTCGACAACCCGTTCCTCCGCAGCCGCGGCGCCCTCCTGGTCCGCCCCGGCGTGAACTACTCGGCGCCGGGCGGGGCCGGCCTGCGGGCCTTCGCGACCAATCTCACCGCCGCCTGGGCGCTCGCGGTCAACGCCGAGCTGGTGCGGCCGCTGTTCCGCGCGCAGCGGCGCGTCTTCGCGAGCCTGTCGGTCGCCGCCTTCGGCGACGCGGCGTGGATGGGCGCACCCGCGGCGTTCACGGCGTCCCCGGTTCCGCGCACCATCGCCGACGCCGGGCTGGGCGTGCGCGCGTCGCATCGCATCGGGCCGACGACGTTCGTGACGCGCGTCGACTTCCCCATCCTGGTGAGCGCCCCGGCGCTCGCGGTGAACGCGAAGGCCGGAGACGGCCGAGCGGCGTTCCGATTCGTGTGGAGTCTGGAGGAGGCGTTCTGAGCGGCCCGGCCGACGGCGCCTTTTCCCGTCGCGGCTTTCTCAGCGAGGCGTTCAAGCTGGTCGCCCAGCAGGCCGGCTCCCTCCTGGCCGAGCGGATGGCGCCGCGCCGCCACTTCCGACCCCCCGGCGCGCTGCTGGAGCCGGCCTTTCTCGCGGCGTGCACGCGCTGCGGTTACTGCACGGAGGCGTGCCCGGCTGACGCGATCGCCCCGGCCCCGCCCTCGGCCGGGCTGGCGGCGGGGACGCCGGTGATCGATCCGCTCCAACAGCCCTGCATCGCCTGCGAGGGGATGTTCTGCGCCAACGTCTGCCCCACGGGCGCGCTGGTGCCGCCCATCGACGGCTGGGCGACGGAGCGCCTGGGCGAGCTTGCGCTCGACACCGAGCGCTGCATCGCCTTCCAGGGGATCGAGTGCGGGGTCTGCGCGCGCGCCTGCCCGGTCGGCGCCCAGGCGATCGACCTCGACGCGCAGGGCCGGCCCGTCATCCTGGCCGGCTGCGTCGGCTGCGGTGTCTGCGTGCGGGCTTGCGTCACCAGTCCGTCGTCGCTGAGACTCACACTGCTGGAGGCGGTCTGACACATCCCGACGGATTCACGCCGCAGCGGACCGAGAAGCCGTGGGGCTACGAGATCCTGTGGGCTCACACCGACCGGTACGTCGGCAAGATCCTGCATATCGAGAAAGGCCACCTCCTGAGCCTCCAGTACCACGAGCGGAAGCACGAGTCTATTTACGTGCTGAGCGGCCGGATGATCTTCCGCTACCGGGACCAGGCGGGCGCCCTCGCCGAGCGGGAGATGCGCGGGGGCGAAGCCCAGCAGGTGCCGGCGGGCAGGGTGCACCAGTTCGAAGCGCTCGAGACGACGGACGTGCTCGAGGCGTCCACCAATCACCTCGACGACGTGGTCCGGCTCCAGGACCGGTACGGGAGAACCTGACATGCAGGTCATCATTCCGCTGGCGGGGAAGGGCACCCGCCTGCGCCCGCACACCCACATCACGCCGAAGCCGCTCATCAAGGTCGCCGGGCGTCCGGTGATGGACTGGGTGATGGACAAGCTCGAGGGCCTGGGGGTGACCGAGTTGATCTTCATCACCGGCCACCTGAAGGACCAGGTCGAGGCGTACACGCGCCGGACCTACAACATCCCCGCGCGCTTCGTGGAGCAGAAGGTGCAGGACGGCACCGCGGGGGCGATCAACCTGGCCCGGCCGTACGTGAAGGGACCGGTCTTCATCATCTTCGTCGACACCGTCTTCGACGCCGACCTCTCGATCGTCAACACCACCGACGCCGACGGGATCATCTGGGCGAAGGAGGTGGAGGACTACCAGCGGTTCGGCGTGGTGGTGACCGACGCGCAGGGCTACATGACGAAGATCGTCGAGAAGCCGAAGGAGCCCATCTCGAAGCTGGCGAACATCGGCCTCTACTACATCCGGGACGTGGCGGGGCTGTGGCAGGGCATCGACCATGTCCTGGCGACGGCCAAGAACCAGGGCGAGTGGTACCTGACCGACGCCTTTCAGTGGATGATCGAGCACGGGCGAAAGATCAAGACGGCCGAGGTCGGCGGCTGGTACGACTGCGGCGCGAACGGCACGACCATTGAGACCAACGCGATTCTGCTGGACCGCACCGGCGGCGGTGGGCCCCGCAATTACCCCAAGGACGTCAAGATCGTGGAGCCGTGCCTGATCGGGGAGGGCGTGACGATCGAGCGTTCGACCATCGGGCCGCACGTCGCCATGGACGCGGGCTGCGTGGTGCGCGACAGCGCGATCGAGGAAGCGATCGTCGGGCAGCACTGCACCATCGAGCGGACCGAGCTGAAGGACGGGATCCTGGGCGACCACGTCACCCTGATCGGCTTCAAGGGGAGCGCGTCGCTGGGGTCGCACTGCGAGGTGGTCAGCTAGGGAGGCACCTTGCGGAGCGCGCCGGGGCGCGGCATCATCGCTGCCACGTTCCCAATCCCTTCCGGACCGTGGAGGTCCCATGTCGCGCCGATCCACCGCCCTGATCCTCACCGCGCTCGTCCTGGTGTCCTGCAAGAAGGCCGAGCCGCCGCCCCAGGCAGCAGCCCAGCCCGTGGGTCCGGCCCCGGGCACTCCCGAGTGGAAGATCCAGAGCGCGATCAGCGCCGCACCTGCCGAGATCGCGCGCGCCGCGGCGGTGATGGACTATCCCGCCACGCCCACCGCCCAGCCCACGCAGCTGCGGGCCGGCACCAACGGCTGGACCTGCTTGCCCGACTCGCCGGAGACGCCGAGTCCGGACCCGATCTGCGTGGATGGCCAGTGGATGAACTGGTTCGGCGCCTGGATGGGGCACAAGCCGCCCAACATCACGGCCGTCGGGATCGCCTACATGCTCCAGGGGGCCGACGACGCGAGCAATACCGATCCCTTCGCGACCAGGCCCGACTCCGGCAAGAGCTGGGTGCATTCCGGCCCGCACATCATGATCATCGCGCCCAACAACCGCTTGTACGCGGGTTTGCCGACCGAGCCGCGCGCCGGCGAGCCGTTCGTCATGTTCCCCAACACGCCGTACGCGCACATCATGGCGCCGACGCCGACGGGGCACTCGATGTAACAGGACGAGGATGGAGGATGGAGGATCGCGATCCTCCATCCGCTATTCGTAGCGCGCCATCGCGAGCTGGACGATTTCGCCCATCGTCTCCGAGTAACTCCGTCCCGACTTGCGCGCCGCCATCGCGAACTCGGCGCCCGAGCTGAGCCAGGGGTTGGGGTTGCCCTCGATGACGTAGATCCGGCCGTCCGGCGTGAGCCGCATGTCGATGCGGCCGTAGTCCCTGAGCTGGAGGGCCTGGTAGGCCGCGACGGCGGTCTGCCTGAGGTTCTCGGCCGTCTCCTCGTCGAGGTCTTCGGCGATGCGCGAGACGGTCTTCTTGTAGGACTCGCTGTCCTTCTCCCACTTCACCTCGGTCCCCGCGATCTTCGGCGTCCCCTCGGGGAGCTTCGACATGTCGAGCTCCACCAGCGGCAGGGCTTCGGGCTTGTCGTTGCCGAGGACGGCGGCGTAGATCTCGCGCCCCTCGATGTATTCCTCGATCAGGGCCGGCGAGTCGAACTGCTCGTGGATATAGTGGATCCGCTCCAGCAGGTCCTGCACGGTGCTGACCACCGAGTCGTTGTCGATGCCGATGGAACCGTCCTCCGACTGCGGCTTCACGATCAGGGGGAAAGCGATGTCGTGCGCGTGCTCGCTCAGTCCCTTGTAGCTGACGGCGAAGAACGGCGTCCGGATGTCGTGGAAGTGGAAGATCTTCTTGGCGAGCGCCTTGTTCTGCGCGAGATAGAGGCCGTAGGGGCCGGCGCCGGTGTAGGGAAGGTCGATCAGGTCCAGGTACGCCGCGATGTTCATGTCCTTGGTGTCGTCGCCGGCGTAGGACTCGGTGAGGTTGAAGATCAGGTCGTGGCGGCTCCGGGCGAGGGCGACGAGGGAGGGGTCGGCGCCGTCGAGCACCAGGTAGCTGGGCGAGTGACCGAGCTTTTCGAGCGCCTCGAAGATCTCCTCGCGGTCCAGCTTGGGCCGCTTGATCTTGGTGCTCTTGCGTCCCTTGCGCCGCCGCCGCGGGACGGACTCCTCCTCGGGGACGTCGGCCGTCGGCTCCTCGGCGCCGTCGTCCCAGGTGTCGTAGAGGATCGCGATCTTCAGGCCGGACTGCGCCACGCGCCTCCTAGGGCTGGGTGAAGCGCCCGCGGGTGAGGTAATTCATCGCCAGCGTGGTGGTGTAGGCGGTGATCTCCACCACGCTCGAGTTCTCGCGCACCGCCGCCACGGCGAGGCCGAGGGCGCGCACTCGCTCCTCGATCGACTCGACCAGTCGCTTCACCAGCGGCCGCCGCACGCCCGTCCAGTAGGTGACCTTGTCGACGATTTCCTTGCGCCGTTCGGCGATGAGGTCGGCCGCCGGGCGGATCCCGCGCTTCCGGCGCTTCGACGCCTTGACGAAGATGTCGGCGAGGTCGGTGTCGAGCGCGAGATCGGCGATGGCGTGCGACTCGTCCGGCGTGGTCTGCCGGTAGAAGTCCTCCAGCGTCACCTCCATCTCGTCCACCGTCACGTCGGTCTCGCCCAGCGGCCGCACCGGCTCCTGGTCGGCGTAGAGCCGGGCGAGACGGTCGACGTAGCGCAGCTTGTGGAGCGCGCCCCAGCCCTTGTAGCGATGGCGCCAATTGGCCCGCGGCGTCAGCCACACGGCGAAGGTCTCCGCGAAGTCCTCGTCGGGGTGCTTCTGCGCGTACCACCCGGCCATGTGCCGCACGAACCGCCGCGAGAACGGCACCGGGCGGTACCGCTCGCGGTAAGGCCGGCGGAAAGGGCCGAACAGTGTCTTCCAGTCCTCGCGCTTGAAAAGCTCGTACGCGTAGTTGAAGGCGTGCCCCGCCTCGTGCCGCAGGTACATCATGATTTCGCGCTCGTCCTCGAGATCATTCATGGACTTCTCGAGCGCCGCGAGCTTGGGATCGGCGAGATAGAACGGGATGCCGATGACCGGCTCCTGGTCGGGGCAACCCCATTCGTCGGTCAGGTAGCAGCGGGGCTTGAAGTGCTTGAGCCCCTTCCGGTCCAGTTCCTTGTAGAGCTGGCGCACGTATTTCTCGAGGGGCGAGCCCTCGATGCGCAGACCGAAGTCCTTGATGGGCTTGCGGAGGAGATCGGGCTCGTTGGGGGAGGATTCGAACGGATTCACGGGCTGAAGACTACGTGGTTTCCACGGCGAGGGCCACCAGCAGGCACCGGACGATTCCCGCGGAGCCGGCGATGTTCTCGTACCACTCCGACTCCAGGTGGGCGTCGCCCCCCTTGCCGCCCGCCCCCAGGGCGATCCCCGGGATCCCCCGACTGATCGGCACGTTGGCGTCGGTCGAGGCCGCGGCGAGGGCCGGTGTGCCCCCCACGGCCCGGGTGGCCGCGATCGCGGCCTGGACCAGCGGGTGGCTTTCGTCGGTGATGCCGCTGGGCCGCTCGCCAAGCGAGGTTGTTTCGAGCACCAGGGGCGCGGTGCCGGGGCTGCGCCGGCGATTCACCAGCTCGAGCGCGCGCTGGAGGGCCGAGGTCGCCGACTCGTGGAGGACCCGGAGGATGACATCGGACTCGGCCCGCAGGTCGAAGTCGAGCCAGGCCTCGGCCGGGATCGTGTTGAGGGAGTGGCCGCCGCCGATCCGGACCACGCTCAGCGCGGTGCGGGGCGAGGCCGGCAACGGGATCTCGGCGATGCCGGCCGCCGCGGCGCCGACGGCGTGGGCGGGGTTGGCGACGCCGAACGCGGCCCACGAATGGCCGCCCGGGCCCCTGAAGGTCGCCCGCACGCGCCGCGAGCCGAGAGCGCGGTGGACGATGCGGTCCAGGCCGGGGCCGTCGAGCGCGATGAACGCGGCCGGGTGTTGCTGGCCGCCAGCCGCCGGCTGCCAGCTGTCAGCAAACAGGTGCTTCACGCCGCGGAGGTCGCCCTGGGCCTCCTCGCCGACCGAGGCGACGAAGGTGATGGGCCCGGCGGTCACGATTCGGCAGCGCACGCAGGCCTCCGCCAGCGCCAGCATCGCGGCCATGCCCCTGGCGTTGTCGCCGATGCCGGGGGCGGTGAGGCGGGAGCCGCTGGCGCGCACCTCCAGGGGTGTGTCGGCCGGGAAGACGGTATCGAGATGCGAGCAGATGACGACGCCGGGGCCGTCGCCGTCGCCATAGCGCCCGATCACGTTCCCGATCGCGTCGGTGCGGACCTCCGACAGGCCGATGGCCCGGAGCCGGTCGCTGACGAACGCCCCGCGGCGCTCCTCGCCGAAGGTGGGGGCGGGGATGGCGGCGATGGCGCGCTGGAGAGCGATGGTGGAGGCGTCGGTCTCCTCGATCCAGTCGCACGCGGCCTTCACGTCGGCGCGGGCCTGGAGCCCGTTGATGCGGCGTTCCACGCGCGGAGCCTAACCGCGCGCCCGGAGTGCGGCAAGCGCGCTTGACGGGCACCGGGGCACGCGGCAGACTGTCACATTGTGGAATACCGTGACCTGATCCACGACTGGAATGCGGAGGGCAGCGACCGCTTCGACTGGCGGGCCGCGCGGTTCGATCTCAACGACGAGACGCTGCGTGACGGTCTCCAGTGCCCGTCGGTCAAGGACCCGACCATGGACCAGAAGGTGCGCCTCCTGCACCTCATGGCCGACCTCGGTATCGTCGCGGCCGACATCGGGCTCCCCGGCGCCGGGCCCCGGGTGCGCGAGCAGGTCCTGACGCTGGCCCGCGAGATCGTGAGCGCGAAGCTCCCCATCGCGCCGAACTGTGCCGCGCGCACCGTGCTCGCCGACGTGCAGCCGATCGTCGACATCAGCCAGCAGGTGGGCATCGCGATCGAGGCGGCGACCTTCATCGGCTCCTCGCCGATCCGCCAGTACGCCGAGGACTGGACGCTCGACAAGATGCTGAAGGCGAGCGAGGAGGCGGTCACCTTCGCCGTGAAGCACGGCCTGCCCGTCATGTTCGTGACCGAGGACACCACCCGGGCCCGGCCGGAAACGCTGAAGGCGCTCTACGGCAACGCGATCCGCTGGGGTGCCCGCCGGATCTGTCTCGCCGACACCGTGGGTCACGCGACGCCGTCGGGGGTGCAGAATCTGATCCACTTCATCCGCGAAGACGTGATCGGGCCCTCGGGCGAGGCGGTGAAGCTCGATTGGCACGGCCACCGCGACCGCGGCCTGGGAGTGGTCAATTGCCTGGCCGCGATCATGGCCGGCGCCGACCGGGTGCACGCCACGGCCCTCGGCGTGGGCGAGCGGGTGGGCAACGCGGAGATGGACCTGCTGATCGTGAATCTCCACTTGTTAGGCGCGTATCGCGGCGACCTGACCCGGCTCCCCGACTACTGCCGGCTGGCGTCGGTGGCGGTGGGCCGGCCGATCGCGGTGGACTACCCGGTGATGGGCGCCGACGCCTTCCGGACCGGCACCGGCGTGCACGCCGCGGCGATCGTGAAGGCGCGCGCCAAGGGCGACGACTGGCTCGCCGACCGCGTGTACTCCAGCGTGCCGGCCGGCGAGCTGGGCATGGAACAGACCATCGAGATCTCGCCGGTTTCGGGGCTGTCGAACGTGAAGTACTGGCTCCAGGCACACGGCTACGACCCCACCGACGAGCGCGCCACCCGCGCGCTCTTCGACGCGGCGAAGCGGGCCGAGCGCGTCCTCTCCGATGAGGAGTGCCACGCCCTGGCGCGAGGCCCATGAGCGAGGACGGATACCGGCAGCTGGTCCGGTCGTATCTCGACCTGCGGTGGCGCCTCGACCCGGTGGGCGCGACGCAGGCCGGCGTCGGCGACCACGACGCGCGGCTCGGCCAGTTCGCGCGCGCCGACGTCAAGATCGCGCTGGCCGCGCTCAAGTCCATGGCCGGCGCGTTCGAGGCGCTGGATCTCGACGACCTCAACGACACCATCGACTCCACCGCCGTCCTCAACGATCTCCGGGTCACCATCGCGCGCTTCGAGAAAGAGAAGCCGCACGAGGTGAATCCCGAGTTCCACCTCACGCACCTGCTGGGCGGGCTCTTCGCCCTGCTGATGCGGGCCGACCGTCCCGTGGAGGCGCGCGGGCATGCGCTGGCGGGGCGGCTCCTCGACACGCCGCGGTTTCTCGATGACGCCCGGGCCACCCTCGGCCGCGCGGCGCCGGTGTTCACCGAAACGGCGCTCTCGGTCGTGCAGGGCGGCCACGGGCTGCTGCGCGACGCCATCCCCGAGTTCGCCGCCGGCCTCCCCGCGGCGGTCCGCGAGGAGATTGCCGCGGCGCTGCCGGCGGCGCGGGACGCGATGCGCGACTTCGGCGACTTTCTCGCCGGCGAGCTGACCGATCGCTCCGACGGCGATTTCGCCATCGGGGCCGACGCCTTCGAGTTCCGGCTGCGTTTCGAGCACGCCCTGCGGGAGTCGTCCGCGCAGCTGCTGCGCTACGGCGAAGCCCTGGTCGAGGAGCTGGAGGCGGACCTGGTGCGCCGCGCCGAAGCGCTGGCGCCAGGAACGCCCTGGCGCGCGCTCGCGGAGCGGCTACGCGAGGAGACGCCCGACGCCGACGGCCTGGTCGCGTTCTACGCGCGCGAGATGGAGCGGGCGCGGGCGTTCGTCGCCGCGAAGGGCCTGGTGGGCATCCCCGAGGGTCCGCTCGAAGTGATCGCGACGCCGTCGTTCATGAAACCGCTGGTGCCGTTCGCCGCCTACGATCCGCCGGGCGCCTTCGCCGAGGCGCGGCGCGGCTGGTTCTACGTCACCGTCCCCTCGCCGGCACAGCTGCGCGACCACTGCGTCCACGAGATCGCCTGCACCGCCCTGCACGAGGGCTATCCGGGCCACCACCTCCAGTTTCTCGTCGCGCAGCGGCAGGCATCGCCGGTGCGACGGGTCGTCAGCTCGCCGCTCACCGTCGAGGGCTGGGCCCTCTACTGCGAGGAGCTGATGACCGACCAGGGCTTCCTGGCGAAGCCGGAGGAGCAGTTCTTCCAGCGGCTGCACCTGCTGTGGCGCGCGGTGCGCATCGTCCTCGACATCCGCCTGCACACCGCGGGGATGCAGCCGGCCGAAGCGGTCCGCTACATGACCGAGACGCTGGGCATCGGGCGCGCCAGCGCCGAGGCCGAGGTCGCGCGGTACTGCGGCGCGCCGGCGTACCAGCTGTGCTACGCCGTCGGGCGCCGCGAGCTGGTGAAGCTGCGCGAGGACTACCAGCGGCGCGCCGGGGCGTCGTTCTCGCTGCGCAGCTTCCACGATGAAGTCATGACCTACGGCGGACTGCCCGTCTCGCTCATCCGGTGGGGGATGGGTCTCGGGGAACCCTGACGCCGCGTCGCATCGCCAACGGAGGGCCGCCGTGCCGGTCGCGATCGCGCGGGAGGTGAGCCCGCAGCTTGGGGAGTGCGAGCTGGCGTACCTGCCCCGCCGGGAGATCGACGTCGGGCGGGCACGGGTCCAGCACGCGGCCTACCTGCGGGCCCTCTCGGCGCTGGGCTGCCGGGTGGTTACCCTGCCAGCCGAAGCCGGGCTGCCTGATGCCGTGTTCGTCGAAGACACCGCCATCGTCCTGGACGAGATTGCCGTCATCGCCCATCCCGGGGCGCTCTCGCGCCGGCCGGAGACGGAGTCCGTGGCGCGCGCGCTCGAGCCGTGGCGGCCGTTGGTTCGTATCGCTCCGCCAGCCACCCTCGAGGGGGGCGACGTCATGCGGGTGGGCCGGACGCTGTACGTCGGGCTCTCCGGGCGCACCAACGGCGGGGGTGTGGAGCAGCTTCGGGCGCTGGTCGCGGGGTACGGGTACGAGGTGCGGCCGGTGGCGGTGCGGGGATGCCTGCACCTGAAATCCGCGGTCACCCAGGTGTCGCCCGATGCGCTGTTGATCAACCCGGCATGGACCGACGTCGCCCCTTTCCGGGGCCTCGAGCTCGTCGCGGTGGATCCCGCGGAGCCGCACGGGGCGAACGCCCTGATGGCGGGCCCCGGCGTGATCTACTCCGCGGCCTTTCCGCGAACCTTGGCGCTGCTGGCCGCTCGCGGGATCGCGGTGACGGTGGTGGACGTCTCGGAGCTTCAGAAGGCGGAGGGCGCGGTCACCTGCTGCAGCCTGGTCTTCGCGGGGTCGTGAGCCGCGACTAGTCTCCCGCCGCCAGCGCCGTCTCCACGAACGGCGTCTCGTTCACCCGCGGCGCCTGGCGTTTCGAGAGCACCAGCCACCACTCGCGCGCGCTCGCCACGATCACCACCACCACCACAGCCATGAAGAAGAGGGTGAGGCCGGCGTCGAGGTTGTTGTTGAAGATGCGCTGCGCGGTGCCGGGCGCGGCGGCATCGGCGAGAGCGCGGGCCTGCGCGAGAAAGCCGAGGCGCGGGTCGGGCGCGAACACCTTCTGCCACCCCGCGGTGATCGTCACCAGCGTGAGCCACGCCAGGGGCAGCAGGGTCGTCCAGGCGTAGCGCGCCTTCCCCATCTTGATGATGATCGTGGTGCCGACGCACAGCGCCACCGAGGCGAGGAGCTGGTTGGCGATCCCGAACAGCGGCCACAGCGAGTTGATGCCGCCGAGCGGGTCCACCACGCCCTGGTAGAGGAAGTAGCCCCACCCCGCCACGATCGCCGCGCTCGCTCCCCAGATGCCCGGTCCCCAGCCCACCTCGCGCATCGGCTTCCAGAGGTTGCCGATGAGGTCCTGGAGCATGAAGCGTCCGACCCGGGTGCCGGCATCCACTGTCGTCAGGATGAAGAGCGCCTCGAACATCAGGGCGAAGTGGTACCAGAGCGCGAGCCCCGCGCCGCTGAAGGCACCGTGCAGAAGGTTCGCCATGCCGACCGCCAGGCTCGGCGCGCCACCCACCCGCGAGAGGAGCGACGCTTCGCCGACCTGCCGCGCCCATCCCTCCAGCACCCCCGGCGTGACGCTGAAGCCCCACTGGCTCACCACGTCCGCCGCGCTCGCCGTCGTGGTCCCCAGGACGCCCGCCGGCGTGTTCATCGCGAAGTAGACGCCGGGGTCCATCGTCGCCGCGGCGATCATCGCCATGAGGCCGACGAAGCTCTCGGTCAGCATCCCGCCGTAGCCGATCAGCCGCGCGTGCGATTCGTGCGTCACCATCTTGGGCGTGGTGCCGCTCGCCACCAGGGCGTGGAATCCCGAAATCGCGCCGCAGGCGATGGTGATGAAGGCGAAGGGGAAGAGCTTGCCCGCGAAGACCGGCCCGCTGCCGTCCACGAATCGGGTCATGGCGGGCATCCGGAGCGGCGGCAGCAGCACCAGAATCGCGAGGCCGAGCACCACGACGGTGCCGACCTTGAGGAAGGTCGAGAGGTAGTCGCGCGGCGAGAGGAGCAGCCACACCGGAAGCACCGACGCCGCGAAACCGTAGGCGATGATGGCCCAGGCCAGCGAAGTGCCAGTCCAGGTGAACATCGGGCCGAAGACGGGATGGTGGTTGATCCATCCGCCGCCCACCAGCGCCAGGAACAGCAGGCTAACACCGATAACCGAGGCTTCGAGCACCTTGCCCGGGCGGAACGATCGCATCCACCAGCCCATCAGCATGGCGATCGGAATCGTGCAGGCGATGGTGAACAGCCCCCAGGGGCTCGACTTCAGGGCATTGACGACGATCAGCGCGAGCACCGCGAGGAGGATGATCATGATCGCCAGGATCGCGACCGACGCGGCGAGGCCCGCGACGCCGTTCACTTCCTCCGTCGCCATCTGGCCCAATGACTTGCCGTCACGCCGCAACGAGCAGCAGAGAATCGTGAAGTCCTGCACCGCGCCGCCGAGGACGACGCCGAAGATCAGCCACAGCGTCCCGGGCAGGTAGCCGAACTGCGCCGCCAGGATCGGACCGACCAGCGGCCCCGCACCCGCGATCGCCGCGAAATGGTGCCCATAGAGCACCCACTTGTTGGTCGGCACGAAGTCGCGGCCGTTACTGAGCCGCTCGGCCGGCGTGGCGCGCCGGTCATCGAGCGCGAAGACCCGGAGGGCCAGGAACCGCGCATAGAAGCGATACGCGATGGCGTACGAGCAGACGCCGGCCACGACAATCCAGGCGGCGTTGACGCTCTCCCCCCGGGCCAGGGCGAGCACGACGAACGCGGCCGCGCCGAGGAGGGCGACCGCGAGCCAGCCGAGCCGTCGTGCCAGTGGATGCATGTTGGCCGCTAGCATACGGTTGGAACGGTCCTCGGGTCAATGGAGCGCCTTGCGGCTCGTTTCAGCGCGGGATACGTTCGCCGTCCTGACCATGGAATCCAAGCGCGAGAAGTCCGACGCCGTCACGGCGCTGCTCGAGGAGGTCACCCACCGGGAGCAGCCGCAGCTGTCGGCCGCCGGGAAGAGCGACCTCCACGGCCGTTGCGCCATCGTCACCGGCGCCGCGACGGGTATCGGCCGGGCCACCGCGCTGGAGCTGGCGCGCCGCGGTTGCGCCGTCGGATTCAACTACGTGGAGCTGCCGGGCCGCGATGTCGCGGTGCAGGCGGCAATGACCGAGGCGGTTCTCAAGAGCCTCAACGTGCCCGTCTACTGCGACCGCTGCGACGTGCGGCAGGGCGCCGAGGTCGAGAAGTTCGTGAAGGCGGCGAAGGAGGCAATCGGCGGGGTGCACATCCTGGTCAACAACGCCGGGATCTCGCGCGACGCCGCTCTCTGGAAGACGGACGACGGAGCCTGGCGTGACGTGGTGGACACCAACCTCACCGGCGCGTTCAACATGATCAAGGCGGTGGCACCGACCTTTCGCAGCCAGCACTACGGCAAGATCGTCAACGTCTCGTCGATCATGGCGATCAAGCCGGGCTTCGGCGTCGCGAACTACGCCGCCTCGAAGGCCGGTCTCATCGGGCTCACCCACGCCGCGGCCGTCGAGCTGGGGCCCGCCAACGTGAACGTGAATGCCGTGGCCCCGGGCTTCGTGAAGACCGAGCTGACGGGCCATCTCTTCGACGAGCTGGCGGCACGGGCCCGCGCCCAGACCACGCTGGGCCGGGTCGCCGAGCCTGACGATGTGGCCCAGCTCATCGTGTTTCTCTGTACCGACGCCGCGCGGCACATCACCGGCGAGGTCATCCGCGTAGACGGGGGTCAGGCGCTCAGTTAGCTTTCGCGCCCGATCACGTCCAGCCTTGGAAACCAACTGAATGTCGCGTTACTGTCGCGATGCTGTGTTGATGATGACGACGCTCGCCGCTTCCGGCTGCGGCCATTCGCAGCGCCACGTCGCCCCATCGGATCCCTTTACCCAGATTGCGGTTAGCCAGATGTCGGTGGCGCCGTTGGCGGGCACGAACGTGCTACTGCTGGCGGCTGGTGGTCTGGTTGTCGGCGACTCGGCGCACCCGCTGCCGGAGCTCGCCGGACGGCACACCGCTCTGGTCGAGGTGGCATACGCCGCCATCGATTCGGCGTTGCGGCGTGACGGGCGCGAGGTGAACTGGCTGGGTCTCGACGAGCAGAGCCGGGCGGCGCGCCGCAATCCGACGCTGGGCATCGAGCCGGAGCGGTTCGCGACGCAGTACCTCTTCGATCCGAAGATTGACCGGATTCCCGATCCGCTCTGGTCGCAGATCCGCACCCTGGCCGCGCTGACCAGCGCGCGCTACGTCCTGGCGCCGGCGGGGGTGAAGATCTCCGGCGCTCCCGGCGCGCTCACTGCCGCGTACGTCGTGGTGCTCGCCGACGCGCGATCCGGCGGCGTGCTGCTGCGGGTTCGGGCCCAGGGTGCCGCCGCACCGACAGCCGAGGCCGCGCTCGCCGCCGCCGCCGCTTCGCTCCTCGCCACACCACTCCACTGATCGACAGGATGCGCGCCATGCGCCACAGCCTCGCCCAGGCCTACAGTGTCACCCTCTTCCCTGGCGACGGGATCGGTCCCGAGATCACCGAGGCGACGCTGCTGGTGCTCGAGGCCGCCGGTGTCGAGATCGCCTGGGACCGGCAGGCCGCGGGCGCCGGCGCGATGGATGTCGAGCGCCGCGGCAATCCGCTGCCTGATCCGGCCGTCGAATCGATCCGGATGACGAAGTGCGCCCTCAAGGGGCCGCTGGAAACGCCGGTGGGCGGCGGGTACCGCTCGGTGAACGTGGCGCTGCGCCAGGAATTCCACCTCTACGCCAACCTGCGGCCGGTGCGCACCATTGTGCCGTTCCGGGGCTACGACAACATCGACCTGGTGATGGTGCGCGAGAACACGCAGGGGCTCTACGCGGGGGTCGAGCACTTCGTCCAGATCGGCGACGATCCGCGCGCGGTGGCGGAGAGCACGGCCATCACGACGCGCGAAGGGTGCGAGCGGATCTGCCGTTTCGCTTTCGACTATGCGGTGCACCATGGGCGGCGCAAGGTCACGCTGGTCCACAAGGCCAACATCCTCAAGATGGTGAGCGGGCTGTTCCTCGAGGAGGGCCGGCGGGTCGCCAGGGAGTACGAGGGGCGCATCGAGTGCGACGAGATGATCATCGACAACGCCGCGATGCAGCTGGTGATGAAGCCCGAGTCGCTCGACGTGATCGTCACGACGAACATGTTCGGCGACATCCTCTCCGACCTGATGGCCGGCCTGATCGGCGGGCTGGGGCTCGCGCCGAGCGCGAACATCGGCACCCGGGCGTCCATCTTCGAGGCGGTGCACGGCACCGCGCCCGACCTCGCGGGGCAGGGCAAGGCGAACCCGTCGGCATTGATGCTTTCGGCGGCGATGATGCTCGAGCACCTGGGCGAGATGGATGCCGGGCAGCGGGTGCGCGAGGCGGTGGTCGGGACGATCCGCGACGACAAGATCCGCACCGGCGACCTCGGCGGTACAGCGGGCACCATGGAGTTCGCCAAGGCCGTGGCAAAGAGGGTGAAATGAGAATCATGCGAGCGTGGGCGCGTCTGGGCGCTGGAACGGTGCTGGTCGGGCTGGTTTTCACTCTCCCTCTTTCGCACTCTCCCACACTCCCACGCCTTTCGGCCCAGGAGACATCGCTCACCGTCTACAGCGACGGGCGCCTTCTGGTCCGGCGCACCTTGCCGGTAGCGGTGGCGCGCGGCGTGAGCACGATCGCGGCCGACCTCGGCGTGCGCGAGGCCGACCCGGCCAGCATCACGTCACTCGACGACGGCGTGCAGGTGAAGGGGGTGCGGGTCTTCGGCGCCGTGGGGCTCGAGGGCTCGCTGCGCCGCTCGGTCGGCCGCGAGGTCGTCTTCCGCACCGGTCCCGACTCGGCGCCCGGTTACGTGCGCGGGACGCTGCTCTCCCTCGACCCGCCGGCGGTGCGGGTCGGCGGGTACGTGCTGTACGGAATGCCGGGCACGCCGGTCTTTCCCGACTCGATGGTCCAGCTCGAGCCGCGCGTCGAGGTCACGATCGACGCGGCGCGTGCGGCGAGCGCGCTGCGACTGATGTACATGAGCACCGGCCTCAACTGGCAGGCCTCGTATGCCCTGGTGCTTCCGCCGGGAGGCGCCGGGGAGGGCACCGTCACGGGGACGGCGCAGATCGCGAACGGCGCGTCCCTCACGCTGCGCGGCGCCCAGGTCCAGTTGCTGGCCGGCGAGGTCCGGCGCGCCGCACCGCAACTCAGACTCCAGGCCGGCGTCGTGGAGCGGGTCCAGGTCAGCCAGATCATGGCCACTGGCGAGGCCACTGGCGAGGCGCTCGGCGGAACGCACCTGTACACCCTGCCGGGCACCGTGGACTTCGCGCCCGGCGAGACCCGCACCATCGCGCTCTTTGCGCCATCGGCCGCCGCGGTCGAGCCGGAATTCGCGCTGCGCAACCAGGGCTACGGCGTCGTGAACGAATGGCCCGACGCCCAGCGCGACCAGCATCCCGAGATCGCCTACCGCATCCGGCGTCCCGCGGCCTCGCCCTTCGGCGGCACACCACTGCCGGCCGGCACCATGCGGGTATTCGAGCCCGATGCCGAGGGGCGCCCCCAGCTGGTCGGGGAGGCGGCCATCGGCCATTCGCCGGCGGGACGCGATGTGCGGGTTACCACCGGTACGGCGTTCGATGTCACCGCCACGCGCACCCAGACCGCCTTTGTGCGCCGTGGCGACCGGGAATCGGAGAGCGCGTACCGCGTTGACCTCCAGAACGCCAAGACGCAGTCGGTGACGGTCCTGGTGACCGACGCCTGTCCCGCGCGCTGCGAGATCGTCTCGAGCAGCCTGCCGGGCGAGCAGCCGTCGGCCTCGACGGTGAGTTTCCGGGTGAGCGTCCCCGCGGGCGGCGCAGCATCGCTCGAGTATCGCATCCGCGCGCGCTGGTAGGCGATGGTCAAGAGCCTGGCCACCGGCAACTCCGCCTTCTCGACGTTCTTCCAGATGGCGCCGCGACTGGTTTCGGTCATCAGGCGCATGCGCCCCACCTGGCATCTCGGCGCACTGGCCGACGTGGACGCGGCGTTCGTGTCCGCCAACGGCATCCGCGGCCTGGTCTGGGACGTGGATGGCACGCTCACCGGCGACCGGCGGCCCGCGGTGGACCAGGGGGCGAACGCCGCGTTCCGCGCCCTGCTCGCGATGCCGGGTCTGAAGCACGTCGTGCTCTCCAATGCCGGTGAGGCGCGCTACGTCGAGCTCGGCACGATGTTCCCCGAACTGCCGATTCTCCGCGCCTACACGCGCGGCGACCAGGTGCTCTACCGTCGCCGGCGGGGCACCGACGACACCTGGACGGCCGACGACGTCGAGCGCCAGATCGCGGCGGGGGCGCGGGTGATTCGGAAGCCCAGCCGCGTCCTCGTGGACTATGCCTTGCGGGAGCTCGGCGTTCCGGGAGGGAGCGTGGTGATGATCGGCGACCAGTACTTCACCGACGTCGCCGGGGCCAACATGGCGCAGGTCCGCTCGATCAAGCTGCCGACGCTGGCCCGCGAGACCTTCCGGACCTCGGTGCGCCTCTCGCAGCGCCTGGAGCTCGCGATCTACGCCCTGCTCTACGGGCGTGCCGAGCCCGATGCGCGGCCGGAGCTGGCCGGCCCGGCGGGCACGGCCCGGTGACGGTGGACACGATGGACGAGGTCGAGCGGCTCGGCCGTCGGCTGGCCGACCAGGGCCTGCGCCCCGTGGCGCGGCTGCGGGTGACCGAGAATCGTACCGTGATGGTGTCGCTGTCGCGCAAACGCGTCCTGAGCGTGCATCGCGGCTTTGCGGCGGCGCCCGACGGAGTACTCCAGGCGATCGTCCGCTTCGTCTCGCCGGGCGCGACGCGCGACATGCGGAAGATCGCGCAGCGCGAGATCCTCTCCTATCACGCGTCGGCCGGCCCGGCCGTCCAGCCTCCCCAGCGACGCTGCGAACGGCCGCTTCCCGGCGACGCCGAGGCGATCGCAAAGCTGGACGTCCTGTTTTCCGACTACAACGGGCGACATTTCCTCGGCGCGCTGCCGCGCGTGCCCATCCGGCTCTCGGGACGGATGCGCACCCGGCTCGGCCACCTCTCCCTGGCCGACGACGGGCGTCCCACGGAGATCACCATCAGCCGGCGCCACCTGGCCGAGCACGGCTGGGACGAGGTGGGGCAAACGCTGCTGCACGAGATGGTGCACCTGTGGCAGTGCGCCACCGGGCAGCGCGTCGATCACGGACCGGCATTCCGGGCCAGGGCGCGCCAGGCGGGAGTAGCCGCCTCGGCCCGCCGCTGGGTGCGTAAGCCGCGCCGGCCGCGGCAGCCCGCGCTGGCCCTCTAGACCCTTCAGGCGAAAGAGCGACATGGCGAGCCGTTTCGAGGGCGTGGACTTCTACGACATCAGCTCCCTTCTCTCCGAGGAGGAGCGCGCCGTGCGCGACACGGTGCGCCAGTGGGTGGACGACAAGCTGCTGCCGGTCATCAACGAGGCCTACATCGCCGGCCGCTTCCCGAAGCAGCTCATCCCCGAGATGGCGGAGCTCGGCTTCTACGGCGCCAACCTGCCCGAAGAGTACGGCTGCGCGGGGCTCAACAACGTCGCCTACGGCCTCATCATGCAGGAGCTGGAGCGTGGCGACTCGGGCGTGAGGAGCTTCGCGTCGGTGCAGGGCGCGCTGGTGATGTACCCCATCTACGCCTTCGGCTCCGAGGAGCAGAAGAAGCACTGGCTACCGAAGCTCGCGAGCGGCGAGCTGATCGGGTGCTTCGGGCTTACCGAGCCCGACTACGGCTCGAATCCCGCCGGGATGATCACCACGGCGAAGGAAACGTCGGCCGGCTGGGTATTGAACGGCGCCAAGATGTGGATCACCAACGGCTCGATGGCGGACGTCGCCATCGTGTGGGCCAAGACCGGCGCCCTGGACGATGTGAAGTCGATCCGCGGCTTCGTCGTGCCCACCAAGACGCCGGGCTTCAGCGCGAAAGACCAGAAGGGAAAGCTCTCGCTGCGCGCCTCCGACACCTCCGAGCTGGTGCTCCAGAACGTCGAGGTCGGGAAAGACGCGCTGCTGCCGAAGTCGGGCGGCATCAAGGCGCCGCTGATGTGCCTTACGCAGGCGCGCTATGGCATTTCCTGGGGCGCCCTCGGCGCGGCGATGGGCTGCTACGCGGAGGCGCTGGCCTACGCCAAGCAGCGGGTGATGTTCCGCAAGCCGATCGCCGGCTTCCAGCTCCAGCAGGCGCGGCTGGCCGAGATGCTGACCGAGATCACCAAGGGCCAGCTGCTCTGCCTGCACCTGGGGCGTCTCAAGGACCTGGGGACGATGCGGCCCCAGCAGGTCTCGCTGGCCAAGCGGAACAACGTGAACGTGGCCTGCGAAGTCGCGCGCGAGGCCCGGCGGCTGCTGGGCGCGAACGGCATCCTCGTCGAGTACAGCGCGATGCGGCACATGGCGAACCTGGAGAGCGTCTACACCTACGAGGGGACCCACGACATGCACACCCTCATTCTCGGTGAGGACGTCACCGGGATGGCGGCGTTCGAATGAAGATCGCGGTCTGCGTCAAGCGCGTGCCCGATACCGAGACCCGCATCAAGGTGGGCGCCGATGGCGCGTCCATCGACGAGGCAGGGGTGAAGTTCATCCTCAACCCCTTCGACGAGTTCGCGGTCGAGGAGGCGCTTCAACGCCGGGAGAAGGCCGGCGCCGGAGAAGTGGTGATCGTGACCCTCGGCTCCGATGCCGCCGCCGAGACGATCCGGACCGCGCTCGCGATGGGCGCCGACCGGGGGGTGCTGCTCAAGGCCGAGCGGATCCCTCCCGACGGACTCGCGATCGCTCAGGCGCTGGCGGCCGAGCTCCGGGGCGGCGGCTACGACCTCATCCTCTTCGGCAAGGTCGCGGTGGACGACTACAACCATCAGGTCGGGACGATGACGGCCGAGCTGCTCGGGCTCCCGTGCGTGACCGCGGCGGTCAAGCTGGAGATCGCGGACGGCTCGGTGACGGCGGAGCGCGAGGTCGAGGGCGGCCTCGAGGTCGTCGGGTGCGCCCTGCCGGCGGTGATCACCTGCGACAAGGGGCTCAACACCCCGCGGTATCCGGCGCTCAAGGGGATCATGGCCGCGAAGAAGAAGCCGATCGAAACCAGGGCCGCCGCCCTCGGCCCGGTGCGGATGAGCGTGAAGAGCCTGGGTCTTCCGCCCGACCGGAAAGAAGGCCGCATCGTCGGCGAGGGTCCCGACGCGGTATCGGAGCTGGTGCGGCTGCTCCGGCAGGAAGCGAAGGTCCTCTGATGGCGCGCATCCTGGCGGTCTGCGAGACCAAGAATGGCGCGCTGCGGAAGGTGAGCCGCGAGGCGGTCGCGGCCGCGCGCGCCCTCGCCGCCGCCATGGGCGCGAGCGTCGACGCCATCGTCCTTGGCGCGGGCACGCCGGAGACGGCGGGCCTGGGCGAGGCCGGCGCCGATCGGGTGCTGGTCGCGTCGCACGACTCCTTCGACCGCTATGCGCCCGACGGGTACGCGGCGACGATCGCCGCGCAGGCGAAGGACGGCTACGCGGCAGTGGTGCTTGCGGCCACGGCGAGCGGCAAGGACCTCGGCCCCCGCCTCGCGGTCCAGCTCGATGCGCCGCTGGCGATGGACGTGACGGCGCTGGCGGTGGAGGGCGGGAAGGTCGTGGCGACGCGGCCGGTCTACGCCGGCAAGGCGATCCAGCAGGTGGTGCTCGACGGCCCGCCGGCGCTGGTCGCGATCCGTCCCAACACCTTCGCGCCGGTCGCGGCCGGGAAGGCCGGCGTGGTGCAGAGCGTCGCGGCCCAGACCGGGACAGTGCGCGTCAGGGTGAAGGAGCTGAAGGCGGCGGAACAGGGCGCGCTCGACGTGGGCGAGGCGTCCATCGTCGTCTCGGGCGGGCGCGGGATGAAGGGTCCCGAGCACTTCCACCTGATCGAGGAGCTGGCGAAGGCGTTCGGCAACGCGGCGGTGGGCGCCTCGCGCGCGGTGGTGGACGCCGGCTGGCGCCCGCACGGCGAGCAGGTCGGCCAGACCGGGAAGACGGTAAGCCCCCAGCTCTACATCGCCGTGGGCATTTCCGGCGCGATCCAGCACCTCGCCGGGATGCGCACCGCCAAAGTGATCGTGGCGATCAACAAGGACCGCGACGCGCCGATCTTCAAGGTGGCCGACTACGGGATCGTGGGGGACGCCTTCGAGATCCTCCCGCTCCTCGCCGAGGCGATCCGCAAGGCGCGGGCGGGGTAACCGGCCGCCCGGGCCCTCAGGATGCCGGCTTGAGCACTCCGGCGATCCGCAGCGCTTCGGCCGCGTGGCTGGGGACCTCACCGGGCTCGATGTATTTCCCTTCCCGGAAGATCGCCAGCCGGCCGCCGCGGGTCTGGACGCACCAGCCGGTCGTGCCGCCCAGGAAGGCGAGCGCCTCCGAGGTGAAGACGCGCCGGATCCCCGCTTCATCCTCGCCCCGCAGCAGGTAGCGCTTCGAGAACTCGGGATACTGGTCGAAGTCGATGTCCTGGTAGCCGAAGATCTCGGCGAGCCGGTGAAAGACGTTCTCGGGCGAGAGGGCGAAGTCCGGCATGCCGCGCGCGCCGTCGGTGAAGAGCAGCAGCGTCTGCCGGTGGGTGTGGCTGCTCTTTCCGCCGCCCGTCGTGTAGGTGTAATCGCAGAGTGTGACGTCGCGATCGGCGAGCTTGCCCCGCATCACCCGCTTCGCCTTCTTCGAGTGGCCGCGCTGAAAGACGGGCAGGTCGCCGCCCAGCAGGGCGAGCGAGTCACCGTCGCACGCCTCCTCATAGCTGAAGCCCATCGTCTGGGCCACGATCTGCATCGCGGCGTTGCGCTTCTTCTCGCCCAGGTAGACGGCGTACACAACGCCGCCGACCGTAGCGATCGCGCCGCCCGCGACCAGGAAGGGCAGGGCGCCCGGGCCGGGCATCTATGTCCCTGCGGTGAAGGAGAGCGTGTGCATGCGGTGAGAATGCCGCACGCGGGGGCATACGTCAACATCATGGTCTGGCGGCGTGTGCACATGTGCGCCCATGTGCGCGCCCATGTGCAAACGGCGGGACGGATCGGCGTGCTTCGAGCGAATCCCTTGCCCTGTAAGGAGTTACTGATAATCCGTCTGCTGGCACGACCTCTGCTATGAGGAACGGCGTTCCTGT